>JAPOVC010000017.1 GCA_026708325.1 Anaerolineaceae bacterium
CCTTGCGCCTGCCTGCAACAAGAGCTGTGACGACAAACCAGGACCGTCACCTGGCTCGCCTTGCAGCGCCGCGCAGGACCGGCAGGGCCAGGTGGCATTTGCCGGTGACTGGCGCGAAGGGGCTGATATTCCTTATAGTTTGTCCATGACCCCCTCCCTGCGCATCGGCACCCGCGGGTCGCGCCTGGCGCTGTGGCAGGCGCAACATGCGCACGCGCTGCTGCAACGCGCCTGGCCCGGCCTCGATACGAATCTGGTCGTCATTCGCAGCCAGGGCGACCGCCAGCCCGGGGCGATCGTACCCCCGCCTGGCGGCGGGTTCTTCACCGCCGCGCTCACGGATGCCCTGCGGGAGGGCGAGGTCGACCTGGCCGTGCACAGCCTCAAGGACCTGCCGACCGCCCCGCAGCCAGGTCTGGTCGTTGGCGCCATCCCGCGTCGCGGCGCTGTCGCTGACGTTTTGATCAGTCGTGATGGCCTGCCGCTGGCCCGCCTGGCGATGGGCGCCGTCATCGGGACCGGCAGTCCGCGGCGGGTCGCCCAGCTGCGCCATCAACGACCGGACCTGGAGTTCGTCCCCGTGCGCGGCAACGTCCACACCCGCGTCCAGCGCTTGCTGGAGGCCGACAGCCCCTGCGATGCCCTCGTGCTGGCCGAGGCCGGCCTCCTGCGCCTTGGGCTGGAGTCCTGCATCAGCGAGCGTCTGCCGCTGGACCTCATGCTGCCAGCACCGGGGCAGGGGGCACTGGCGCTGCAGTGTCGTGACGAGGACTCGCTGCTGCACCTGCTCGCCCCACTTGACCATGCGCCGACGCGTCAGGCTGTCAATGCCGAGCGCAGCTTCCTGGCCAGCCTTGCGAGCGGCTGCAGCGCGCCGGTAGCATCCCTGGCGACAGCGGTTGACGACCGGCTGCAACTCCGCGGCCGTGTGCTTGCATTGGAAGGATCACGCATGATCGAACTCACGCTTGAGGAATCCACCACAAACGACCGGCTCCTGGGTGAGCGCATGGCGCAGCTGGCACTGCGTGAAGGGGCCTCCGACCTGGTGGACGGGTCATGAGCCTGCAGAACAAACGCGTGCTGGTTACGCGCGCGGCGCATCAGGCCGGGCCGCTATGCGATCTGCTGCGCGAGCGGGGTGCACTGCCGCTGGAATATCCCTGCCTCGCCGTTGAGCCCGCGCCCGACCTCTATGCGCTGGAATCGGTCCTTTACGCCGCCATGGCCCGCCGCTTTGACTGGCTGCTGCTCACCAGTAGCAACAGCGTCGCCGCGCTGGCAGAGTGCCTGCGCAATCCGGAAATCCGTTTGACGCGCACGAAACTCGCGTTGATGGGCGCCGCCATCGCAGCGGCGGCCGAGCTTCTGCCCGGGGTGCGGCCCAGGGCCCAGGCGGCCGCCGGCGATCGCGCCGGCTTGCTGTCGGCGATGGGCGTGAAGGCGGGGACGCGCGTGCTGCTGCTGCAATCGGACGTCGCGCCCCCGGACACAGCGGACGCGTTGCGGGCTGCCGGCGCCAGGGTCACCAGCGTCGCCGCCTGGCGCAACGTACCGGGGCAGGGTGGCGTCGATCTGCCGGCCCTGCTGCGCGCGGGGGAAGTCGACGGCCTGCTCTTCACCAGCGCTTCCATCCTGCGCAACGCCCTCACCCGCCTCCACGATGAAGGGGGTGATCTGGCGCTGTTGCAGGCCCTGCCCGTCGCCTGCCTGGGGCGGCCGACGGCCGACGCCGCGCAGCAGGCCGGATTCCAGGCCGTCGAACTGGCCGAAGACCACTCGATGGCCTCCCTGCTGGACGCGCTGGCGCGGCACTGGCATACTGACTCCTGAACGGGCAGGGGAGGGTGGTCTTGAGCGGGAATCCTGAATTGCGGCGGCGGCCGCGGCGTCTGCGCAGCAGCCCCGCACTGCGCCAATTGCTTGCGGAAACTGACCTGGGCCCTGCCGACCTCGTCTACCCGCTCTTCGTCATTCATGGCGCCGGCCAGCGCCGGCCCCTTCCATCCCTGCCGGGCCAGGCGCAACTCAGCGTGGACCAACTGGCGGCCGAGGCGCGGGAACTGCAGTCCCTCGGGATACCTGGCGTCCTGCTCTTTGGCGTTCCCGCGCGCAAGGATGACGAGGGAAGCGAGAATTACGATCCCGACGGCATCGCCGTCCGCGCCATCCGCGAACTCAAGGACGCCGCGCCGGACCTGCTCGTCTTTTCCGACCTTTGCTTTTGCAGCTATACCGGCCACGGCCACTGCGGCATCATCAACCAGCCGGGAAGCCTTCACTATCAGCCGGAGCTGCCGCAAGGTCATCTGCTCAACGACGCCAGTCTCGACATTCTGGCGCGGGCCGCCGTGGTCCATGCCCGGGCCGGCGCGGACTTTATCTCGCCCTCCGGCATGCTGGATGGCATGGTGGCGGCGATCCGCAATGCCCTAGATTCGCAAGGCCTGACCGGGACCGGCATTCTCAGTTACGCGGCCAAATTCGCCAGCGGCTTCTACGGCCCCTTTCAGCACGCCGCGGACAGCGCGCCGGCCTTCGGCGACCGTCGCACGCATCAACTGCCGCCCGCCAACTGGCGCGAGGCCATGCTGGAACTCGAACTCGACGAGGCCGAGGGCGCGGACATGCTGATGGTCAAACCGGCGCTGGCGTACCTGGACGTGCTCGCCGCCGCCCGGATGCACACGCACCTGCCGCTGGCCGCCTACCAGGTCAGTGGCGAGTACGCCATGCTGCATGCCGCCGCCGCCAATGGCTGGCTCGACCTGCGCCGCACAGCCCTCGAGAGTCTGCTCGCCATCCGCCGCGCCGGCGCCGATTTTGTGATTTCCTACTTCGCGAAGGATGCCGCCCGCTGGCTGGGGAGATGAAGGCCGGCCCGCCGCAGTCCAGTGTGACGCTGGCCCCCTGCTGCAGGGCGGATTGAAAGCACAGCGCAGTCCCTGAACCCAAAGCGCCGCCATACCCGCAAATCCCGCAGGTGGAAGGGAACACCCACGCCTTCACCGAAGGCGGATATTAATGTATGCTGACACCACCTGGGCCGGAACGAAAGAAAGTGTTGTCATGATGAATTTTGCACGAGCATTTCTGCCCCTGTTGCTGCTCCTGTCCGCGGTCGCCGCACCGCTGCACGCCGACGGCGACGAGGACATGACGGAATGCCCGGCGCTGCGACTCGCCGACCTGGGCGGCGACCTGTTCATTGGCGTTCGCCACTACCAGAGCGTCGATCCAGACGACTATGACACGATCAGCGAGCGCACCCGCGAGGGCTTCATACCCATCATCAGCGACTCTCCCGGCTACGTCCTCTATGCCATGACCAGCGTTCTGCCCGACCAGCTGCTGGCGGTCAATATTTTCCGCAGCGAGGAAGATATGCAGGCCGCCAACGAAAAGGCGGCGGAATTCGTCGTCGAGAATTTTGTGACTCTCCTGCCGGAGGCCCCGCAGATTACAGCCGGTGACGTCACCGTTCTGGCGCTCCCTGGCCACTGCGAAGACGAGATGATCGACGAAAACGGTGAGTCCATGGGCGATGACGAGGGCGAAATGGATGACGCGGATGCCATGGAAGACACGCAGCCGCTCTTCCTCAGCTTCCGTCACTACAGCGGCGTTGACCCGGCTGATGCCGCCGCCATTGCCGACGCGGTCGCCGCGGATTTCGTCGAGGTCATCTCGGACTCGGATGGCTTCCGACTCTACCTGAACCTGTCCGCGGATGACGGGGAGGTCTACGCCTCGATCAGCGTCTTCACCAGCGAGGAGGAGATGACGGCCTCCAACGAACAGGCAGCGGAATTCGTCGCCGAAGCCCTGGCCGAATTGCTGCCGGTAGCGCCGACCATCATTTCCGGCGACGCCTCCATCTTCCACGTCGCCGACCTGGAGTCCCCGATGGCGATGGACGCTGAAGAGGAAGCCGGCGAGTAGAGCCGGGAAACGGGCAACACTGAAACCTCTCTCACGGGCGCCCGCCGGCAGCGGGCGTCCAGATTATTCGCGCGAAATGGGGAAAGAATCATGTTTGTCAGCGTACGCCGCTATGAGGGCATCGACCCCGCGGATTTCGGAGCCATCAACACGATCATCCACGACAATTTTTTGCCGGTACTGCGGGAATCTCCGGGGTTTCTCCTGTACGCCCTCGGCAATTGCGAACCGGACGTGGTGCTGGTGCTGAATGTCTTCGACAGCGAGGCCGAAATGCTGACTTCCAACGAGCAGGCTGCGCATTTCGTCGGTGAGAGCCTGGCGCAGTTCATGCCCGACCGGCCACAAATCACGGCCGGGACGGCCTACGCCCTCGCCTTGCCCGGGCAGGAAATTGGCCTGGACGTTAACGACGAGACGCAGCCGCTGTTCTTCAGTTTCCGCCGCTACACCGGCTTCAATGCCCTGGACACCCCCATGATCACACGCCTGGTGGTTGAAGACCTGATCCCCGTCTTCGTCGACTCGCCCGGTTTCCGCCTCTACGTCACCCTCAACGCCATGGACCGCGTGCTGGGTTCGCTCACCATCTTCACGACCCCGGAAGCGATGCACGCCTCCACCGAAAGCGCGGCTGAATTCGTCGCCGCAGAACTGGCGCCGCTGTTGCCACAGCCGCCAGTGGTCACCGAAGGCCGCCTGGGCGTGTTCTGGCAGAAGCCGCGCATCGCAAGATAGCCGGTCCAAACGGCACTCAGGCCAACTCCCTGACCAGCATTGTGGACGAACTCGCCAGACTGTTGAGCGACGGCTGGGGCCTTCCGTCGCCCCAAATTGAACCCACAGCCCAGGGCGCCGACCGGGCCTCCCGCCTTTACCAGGTCCGCGATTCCGCTGGCGCGCGCTGGATCCTCAAGTGGCGCGCCGGCCCGGTCAATCACGGCGCGCTGCGACTGCCGCACTTCATGCGCGAGAGCGGCGCGCAGGCCTTTCTGGCGCCCGTTCCGACGCTTGACGGAGAGCTCCAGGTGGCAGTCAGTGGCGGGTATCTGGCGCTCCTGCCCCGGATCGACGGCGACAATGGCTTCGAACGCCCGCTCAATGCCGACGCCTGGCGCCAGCTGGGTCAGGCCCTGCGCGCTCTGCATGACGCGCCTTTGCCCGACGACTTGCGTCGCACCCTGCCGCAGGAACCCTTCAGTACCCGGTCCTGTGCTGCGCTGCGGGGTACCCTGCCGCGAATTTTCGCGAACAGCGACGATCCATTGCTCAGGGACCTGTCTCAACTACTGCGGGACAAACGCGAGTCGCTCTCCTGGCTCATGGACCGGAGTGACTCGCTCGCGCGGCAGTTACGCCAGCGAGATCTGCCCTGCGTAGCCTGCCACGGCGACATCCACGCCGGCAACGTGCTGGTCGACTCCGGCAATCGCCTCTACCTGGTGGACTTCGATACGCTGCAGCTGGCGCCGCGGGAGCGTGACCTGATGTTCATTGGGGCGGGCGTCGCCGGGCACTGGCAGTCCGCCCGAGCATACACCTGGTTCCGCGAGGGCTACGGCCCGCTGCAGCCCGATCCGCCGGCCATCGCCTTTTTCCGCTGCGAGCGCATCGTCGCCGACCTGCTGGACTACTGCCGACAGATTCTCGATAGCGATGCGGGGCCGCAGCGCGAATTCGCCCTCGCCGAACTGCAGCGCCAGCTGGCGCCAGGCCCGGAACTGCGCATTGCCCGCGAGTCGGTCAAGGCCCTGGTCTGACCGTTCTCACATGAAACAGGATGTCAAATCATTTGTCGCCCTGAAAATGTGAAACCCTTACCAAACTCTGGTCTCCCCCTCTCCATTTGGGAAGGGCTCCCGTCCCCCCTGACGGGAAAGGGGGTGGGGGGGTGAGGGCCTAAAACAGCCCTTCCAGCAAGGCGTCCAGTTCGGCCAGGTCTTCCACGTCGAGCGCGCCCATCGGATGCCGGCAGGCGCTGCTGCGCAGGATGCCGCGCCGCTGCAACACGGCCTTGTAGAGCGTGACGCCGTACTGCCGTTCGTAATTGATCAGCGGCAACAGGCGATTGAAGAGCGCTCGCGCGCCCGCCTCGTCGCCCTCGTCGAGCAGGCGCCAGATTTCGCAATGCAGGTCGATGGCCTGGCAGGCCGGCATGTTGCCCACCGCGCCGCGTCGGTGTTCGTCCAGCATGTAGACGCCGCCCTGACCGCCGAAAACGCCCCTGCAGTGCGTCCCCGCCGCCGCGATCGTGCGGCTTACCTGCCGCGAGGCCGGAGTCGTCTCTTCCTTGATGTAGTCCACGTGCTCGATCTCGCGACACATGCGGGCCATCAGCTCCGCGCTCATGGGCGTGCCGACGGGCGCGATGTAGTTCTGCACGATGACCGGCAGGGAGGTCGCGGCCGCGAGAGTCTCGTAGAAATCGTAACAACCGGCGGCGTCCGGATGCACCACGTAGGGCGGCAACGCCATGATGCCCCCGGCGCCCAGGGCCTCCGCGCGCTGCGCCAGGCGCGCCGCGGGCAACGCGTGACCCGCGTTGACTGTGGCCACCACCGGTACGCGTCCGGCCGCCGCCGCGCAGACGACCTCCAGCCAGCGCAGTCGCTCGCCGTCGTCCAGCATCGTAAATTCGCTGGCGTTGGCCGGGCCCACCAGGCCCGTCGCGCCATTGGCGATACAAAACTCGACGAGGTCCGCCAGGCCCTGTTCGTCCAGTTCCAGGTCGTCGTCAAAGGGTGTCACCACAATGGGGAAAATGCCGCGCCAGCTCATGGACTGCCTCCTGTATTCCGGCGCCCTTCATACCACAGCCGGGTTGGGGGGGACAAGAGTCGTCCGTCGCCCGCCGGCTCGGCAGGGTTGCCAGGCGCCGCCATGCGGCCCGCTCCAGACAGGCGCGCGCTGTTCTGGCGGGGCTGGGCGGCGAGGGCTATGCTGATGCCGTGAAATCGTCGCTTCATTTCCTCCTCCTGCTGTTGCTGCTGACGGCCTGCCAGACGGCGGACAACGACTCCGCCGTCTCCACCCGGGTCGCCGCCACGGTCGGCGCCCTGCGCCAGGAGTTCTGGCAACCGACTTTGCTGGGGCCGGCGGACGGCGCCCGCTTTGCCTCACCGGCCGGCGTCACCCTGGAATGGGACTGGGGCCGCGCCCTGGCGAGCGACCAGTACTTCGACCTGCGGGTCTGGCGGCCCGGCGCGCCGGAGCATGGCATCACCTGGACGCGCGAACGGCGTTTCCCGCTGACGCACTGGCTGACGCAGCAGGAGGCCGGCGAATTTTTCTGGTCCGTGGCCGTGATTCAGGGACGCGACGGTCAGGTGGAGTCCGTGCCCGCGCCCGCGCCGCCTGCGCGCCAATTCATCCTCGAAAGCGCGGTCCTGCCCACGCCTGCGCCCACGGCCACGCCGGCCGCCCCACACCCTGACGAGATCCTGACCCTGCCGCCCGGGTTCAGACTGCAGGTGTTCGCCTGGTTGCGCGAGGCGCCCACCACCATCGCCGACATTGAATTCGCGCCGGACGGCGACCTGATCGCCCTGGCCCTGGATGGCCGCATCTTCCGCCTGCGCGATGTCGACGGCGACGGACACGCCGACTCGCAACGGCAGATCTTTTTCAACGACGGAGTCGTCGTCCCGCCCCTCGACTGGGCCGTTGGCATGGCCCTGCGCGGCGCGGAGCTCTACATCTCGGATGAAGGCCGCATCGGCCGCCTCAGCGACGACGATGGCGACGGTCTGCCGGACCGCTACCGGCTGCTGGTGACCGGCCTGCCGGGTCGTCAGTATCCCTTCCACTCCAACAATGGCATCGCCTTCGGTCCCGACGATCTGCTCTATATCGCCGTCGGCTCGACCAGCGATCATGGTCCGTTGCGCGATCCCCTTGAAGCCGGCATCCTGCGCGTCGACCCCGAAGGCGGCGCCCCGGAAGTATTCGCCAGCGGCTTCCGCAATCCTTTTGACCTGGCCTTTGCGCCGGACGGTCGCCTCTTCACCGCCGACAACAGCCCCGACGTGCTCGACGCGACCCTGCCTTTCTACCCGCCGGAAGAGATCAACCTCGTGCGCCAGGGACTGGACTACGGCTTCCCGGATGTCTACGGCTTCGATATGCGCATCCGCCCCGGCCAGCGGGAGACCGAGCCGCCCCTGCTGCTGCTGCCGACCTCTTCGGTTTCCTCCGGCCTGACCTGGTATGGCGCGCAACACTTTCCGGCGGACTGGCGCGACGGCCTGTACCTCGCCCAGTTCGGCGGATTCAACAAACAGGGCAAGAAAGTGGTCTTCGTCGCGCCCGACGACCGCACTGCGCAGGGCCCGCCCGTCGCAAGGGTCTTCGCCGACTTCAGGCCCGCCTACCGGCCGGTTGACGTGGCCGTCGGGCCTGACGGCGCGCTCTACATCGTGGAGTGGGACCACGGTCTGATCCTGCGCGTCTCCTGGACGGCCGACACGCCGTGACCACCCGCCGTCTGGCGCGCAGCCTGTGGCCCCTGCTCGTCATCATCCTGCTGGCCCTTGGCTATCGCCTGCTCATCATGGCGGACCGCGCGGCCGCTTCGCCCGCAGTCGCCGCCTGGGACCCGCTGCCCGGCGGATCGGACCAGAAGGTCTATCTGGAGCGTCTGCAGGCCCTGCAGTCAGGCGATTATCCGCCAGGGCGTTTCCACTATCAGCCCGGCTTCATCTACTTTCTCGGCCTGGTCAGCGCCATCACGGGCAGCGACGATCTGCATTCCCTGCGCCTGGTTCTGGTGGTCATCGCCTCACTCAACTGCGGCCTGATGGCCGGAATCACCTGGCTGGCGACGAAACGACGCGGCGCCGGCTTCGCCGCGGGACTGCTGCTGGCCTTCTACCCGCCAGGCGCCTTTTACGACACGGACTTCGTGATCACTTCCCAGTCGCTGGCGCTGGCAACCCTGATGACCGGCGCCACGTGGCTCGCCTGGCGCAGGCCGCGCACCCTTGTCTGGCCGGCCCTGACCGGCCTGACGCTCGGCGCAGGGGCCGTCACCCGTTTTGAACTGGTGGGGCCGGGCGTTGCCAGCGCCTGCTGGCTGTTCGCCACCCAGGGTCTGCGCCGCGCCTGGCGACAAGTCCTCGTGCTGGCGCTGGCGGCGCTGCTCCTGATCGCGCCTGTCGCCCTGCACAATCGCCAGGGCGGTGCCGACTATCTCATCTCGGCTGCCGGCCCGCGGGAAATGTATCGCGGCAATAACCGCGATGCGGATGGCCTGCGCAGCCCTTCCAACGCCTCCGCCACGACCCACGACGACTATCTGCACTGGCTGCTGCAGGACATCGCGCTGGAGCCGGTGCGATTTGGTCAACTGATTTTGCACAAGGCGGCATTTTTTCTCAGCAGTCTGGAAGCCGGCAACAACCTGAACTTCGCCATATCAGGCCAGGCCGTCTCGCCCTGGCTGGCGCGCAACCCGCTCAACTTTTCCGTCCTGCTGGCCCTGACGATGGCCGGCCTGGTCATGCTCTGGCGGGCCGGTCAGCGGCCCCTGGCCCTGCTGCTTCTGACCGGCGCTGTCACCTACCTGCTGATGGTCCTGCTTCTCTGGGTGGAGTCGCGCATCAAGACGCCGGTCATCGCCTGGATGCTGCCGGCGGCCGGCTTCGCCATCGACCGCGGTCTTGCTACCTTGCGCCAGGGCAGCCTGACCGCAGACCTGCTGCGCAACTGGCGCTTGCTGCTGGCGATCGCCGCCGTCCTGCTGCTCATTGAGGCCGGCGTTCGTGAGTTGCCGCGAGATGTCACCCTGGCGGAACTGCCCGGGGAGGCCACGGCGGCCAACCTGATCTATGACGACAGGCTGGAGCTCGTCGGCTGGCAGGTGCGCGAACAGTACAGTCCGCGCAACAGCATCCGGCCCTTCCATCCCTGGGTGGTCAGCCTCTACTGGCGCCTCACACAGGCCAGCGAGGTCGACTACAGCTTCTCGCTCAAATACTTCATCGGCGAGAGGGCCGTCATCACCTACGACCGGCCGCTTGGCTACGTCGCCTTCCCGCGGGACTACAGCAGCGACTGGCAGGTCGGCCCCCTTTACGTGGAACACATTGGATTGAGTTACAGGAAGTTTCATGGCCCCCTGGAACAGACCGGCCGCATCGTGCTGGACGTCTACCCGGAGAGCGACCCCGAGGCGGGCTTCGACCCCTACGACAACGATGGCGCAAGGCAGGGGCGACCGGTCCTCGCGCGCCCGGCCATTTTGTTGCCGCCAGGCAGCGCTGAGGTCTCGCAAGGCGACCGGGAAGTTGCCTTCGGCGATGCCTTGCATTTGCTGGGCGCGGACCTGCCGACCCGGGCCGCGCCGGGCGAGCGCGTGGCGCTTCGAAGCGCCTGGCGCAGCGGCGCGCAGCAAATCGAAGCGCCTTACGCCATCGGCGTTTTCCTGTTTCGCGAGGGTGAATTCATCGGCAACGTCGACAGCCCGCCGGCCGGCGGCGCCCTGCAGACCTTCTCCCTGCTGCCGGGATACCACTTCGACGACGAGAAATGGCTGGACCTGCCGCCGGAGGCCGGCCTTTACGAGGTCTTCATCGCCGTCTACGACCAGCGCAGCATGGCCCGCCTGCCCGTGGCCGGCGCCGCGGACAACCTGCACTTCATCGGCAGCATCGAAGTTTTTTGACATCAGGAACCCGCCTCTCACAGAGCGGTAAACCTGATTCTGAATCAAAAACCCGCCACTCACAGAGTGGCGGGCTTGTTATAGAACCTGCGAGGGGTTCAGACCTGAATGACGGCGCTCGCCTGCTTGCCTTTCTTGCCATCGGTGATCTCAAACTCGACGGACGAGCCCTCGTCCAGTGAGCGGTAACCGCTTCCCTGGATTTCGGAATAGTGAACGAAGAGGTCCGGGCCATCTTCCTGGCTGATGAAGCCATAGCCCTTTTCGTTACTGAACCACTTCACGGTACCGCGCGTACGTTCTGCCATTTCTACTGCTCTCCTGAATAGCTCCGGCGCCAAAATCACCCTGCAGGCGATTGCCTGCGAACTGCGGGCGGCGCCACCCACAAGCCTACACCATAAGTCGTGGATGTAAATACCGAAGGACAATGCCGTCACATATTGGTCACGTCTGTTTCTGCGGCACGCGCGGGATCAGTTGCTGCGGCTGCACGATCTGACGGCGATCCGGCGTCAGGCGCGCCAGCAACTCCGGCGAGGGCTGGTAACCGTGGCGGAAATTGCCCCAGGAGGGCCCGTACCGGTAGACGATGGTGCGCCGCAGGCCAGGGTTTACGCGCCGGGCCGAGCCGTGCGAAATGGCGTCCACGAAGAGCAGGACGTCGCCAGCCGCCAGGTGCACCTCGATGGCGCCGGTGACCTTGTCGACCGAATCTTCCTCGCTGTACATCCGGTGCCGTTCGAATTCCGGATGGTCCAGATTGGCCTTGTGGCTGCCCGGAATAACCATCGTGGAGCCGTCGCCCGGACCGATGTCGGTGAGCGCCATCAGGATGTCGATCTGCCCGCAATGGAACTCACCGTTGTAGAAGCGGTATTGCGTTCGCTTGGTGCCGGTATGGCCGCCGGAGTGCAGGCCGATGGCCTCGCCCGGGCCACGCAGGGTGACGAAGTTCTCGTCGATGAATACCGGGCCGTGATGCCAGTCGAAGGTGCCTTCACCGCCGACGAAGTGCTTGACGTGCCCGATCCATGCGGGATGGTCGATCAGGCGCTCGAAGGGCTCGCCACCTTCATAGATCTGCTGCAGGTTGAAACCGTCGTCATCGCCGTAGTTGTGGCCGTGCACGTAGCCGTTCCACTCGCCGATTTCCATCGGCAGCAGGGCGTCGATGCCCTCGTTAAGCGCGCGCAGGTGCTCCCCGTCGATCGCGTTGCGCAGCACCAGATAGCCGTTCAGATCGAAGAGATAGCGCTCCATCGCGTCAGGCATCGTCCCGGATTCCCTCGTTGCAACACGGCGGCGCTTACTATACCAGTCGCGCCGGACGCGGCAAGAATGCCCGGAGGGATTGAGGCGGCTCCGCTACCGGTATGAAGGCCGGCGATTCACGTGCCCGCGTTTCCTCCTTCGGGCTGGCCCGTGGGCTCCTCGCTGACCGGGGGAGGAGCGGCGGTCGCACGCGGCTCCGACCTGGCTGCCGTTGGTTCAGGTTGCGGCGGCGCTGCCGTGGGCTCAATCTTTACTACGGGAGGCGCCGCGGTCGGTTCGGCCGGTGGCGGTACGGCTGTAGGCTCCGCGGCCTGCCCTTGTTGGCCCTCGTTGCCGGAATCGTCCTCATCCTGCTGCTGCTGATCAGCGGGAGGGGGAGCACTGGTCGGTTCCGGCTCCGGTCTGGCTGCCGTCGGCTCGGGTGGCGGCGGCACGGCCGTGGGCTGCACCTCGACCACGGGAGGCGCCGCGGTCGCTTCGGCCGGTGGCGGCACGGCCGTGGGGGCGGGTGGCTCCTCCTCGCCCTGCCCTTCGCCGCCAGAGGGGGGAGCGGCTGTTGGTTCCGGCTCCGGCCCGGCCGCCGTTGGCTCGGGTGGCGGCAGTACAGCCGTGGGTTCAACCGCAGGCTCGGGTACAACTGCGGTTGGCTCAAACTCGACAGCAGGTGTGGATTGCAACGGCACGCGTTCGAACCCTGTGATCACAAAGCCGGACCATTGACCAGGCACGCCATCGAACAGCGCCCTGACGCGGTACACATAGAGGAGATCGGGATCAGTGGCCTGCCGGTCCAGCCAGGAGGTGGACTGGCCGCCGGTAGCACCCGACACACGCTCCACGATGCCGACTCCCCGCCGTACGTGAGACCCGGAAATGACATAGTTGGTAATCTCGCCTTCCACCTTCACCGGCGCTTCCCAACTGAGCAAAATGCCAGTGTCTCTGGATTCGACCGACAGTTTGTGCGGGGCTCCGGGCCGGTCGTCATCCTGCGCCTTCGTTGCAAGCATCGGGGCGGCAAACAGGGCAAGGAGTAGGGCGAAGCGGACGATCCGCCCGATTTTGGAAACAAACCAACTTGTGAAAGTCATAATTTCTCACCTTGAATCACATGAATCTTACAACATTTTATCATGAATCCGGGGTACCGGCGCCCGACACTTTTGGGGAGTTGAAAAGTCTGGCGCTTACGAAGGCGTGGTTCCCGGTGTCAGAAACGGGCGGACAACCCCTTCCTGAACTTCACATTCCCTGACAGTAGTGATTGCGCCGGCAATTGCCGTCCCGGCCCTGGCATGACGGGGCATGCCTTCTATGCAGTGCTGGTGGACTCCGGTTCATGCAGGTAACAGGCGGCCTGTGTGTTGGCCGGCGTGGCGTAGAGGGGCGGCACCGCTGCCAGACAGCGATCCATCCGCTGGGGACAGCGGGAATAGAAGGGGCAGCCGCCATCCATCTCAGCGGTCTCCGCCGCCGCCTCACCGCGCTGCCAGTCGAGCGGCGCTTGCCAACGCTTCGTCGGGTCGGGCTGCGGAATGGCCTGGATCAGCAGTTGCGTGTAGGGGTGCTGCGGGGCGTCCAAAACATGGTCCATCGACCCGGCTTCCACGACGCGGCCGCGGTAGAGGATCAGGATTCTGTCGCTGATCTGCCGCGCCGTGGACAGGTCGTGCGTGATGTAGAGCTGCGAGATGCCGTGGCGCTCCTTGAGCTCCAGCATGTTGGCCAGCACCACGGCCCGCAGCGAGGCGTCGATCATTGAGACGGGTTCGTCGGCGATGATCAGCTCCGGCCGCAACAAAAAGGCGCGCGCCAGCATCACGCGTTGCAACTGTCCGCCGCTCAACTGGTGCGGATGCTTCCCGAGGATGGCGGCAGGATCAAGGTGCAGCGCGCTCAGCGCTTCGCTGATGCTGGCCTCCACGCCGGCGCGGTCCTGCTGCGGCGCGAAGTTGCGCAGGGTCAAACGCAGGACGTGGTCCACGGGATAGAAGGGGTTGAAGGCCGAGAAGGGATTCTGAAAGATGGCCTGCACCGAGCGCCGGAATTCGCGCAGGGACCGGCCGCGCAGTTGACCTACGTCCTGGCCCCGAAAACGCACCTCGCCGGCATCCGGCGCCAGAAAGCCCAGCGCCAGCATGCCCAGGGTGGACTTGCCGCTGCCGCTCTCGCCGGCGATGGTGATGATCCGCGCCTCGCCGGCGCTTACGCGCAGGTCCACACCCTGCAGCGCGTCCACGCGCTTGCGGAAGCCGCGGCTGAAACTCTTGTGGATGCCGCGCAGTTCCAGCAGGTCCGCGCTCATGAGGCCGTCTCTCCCGCAGTCTGCCAGGGGCGCACAAAATGCCCGGCCGAGACTTCCTGCAAGGGCCCTTCCAGCAGCCATTGCGCCTCGGCCTCCGGCGCGTCGCTGCTGATTGTGCGGCGGTCATGCAGGTCGGGAATCGACGAAATCAGGCGCTGTGTGTAGGGATGTCGCGCATTGGCGAAAAGCTGGCCCGTCGCGCCAAGCTCCACGATGCGACCGGCGTACATGACGCCGAGGCGATCGGTCACCTGCGCCAGCAGCGCCAGGTCGTGGCCGATCAGCAGCATGGAAGCGCCGATCGCCTGGCGCGCGGCGGCCAGGGTCTCCAGCACGACGCGCTGGGAGATGACATCAAGGGCGCTGGTCGGCTCGTCGGCGATGATCAGACGTGGCCCCAGCAACAGGGCCAGCGCGATGCAGACGCGTTGCCGCATCCCGCCGCTCAATTCATGCGGATAGCGCGGCAGGATGTCCGCCTCCAGCCCCACGCCATGCAGGACCTCCGTAAAGCGTTCCTGCATGGCCGCCGGCTGCATGCGCTCGCCATGCGCCGCCAGCGTGTCCGCGAATTGCGAGCGCAGGCGCATCACCGGATTGAGCGCGCTCATCGACCCCTGCGGAATGTAGGCGAACTGTCGCCAGCGCAGCGCGCGCAGGTCGCGCTCCTCCAGCGCAAGCAGGTCGACGTCGCCGAAGCGCACGCGCCCCTCCACCACGCGGCCGGGCGGCCGCAAGAGGCGCAGGACGCCCAGCGCGAGCGTGCTCTTGCCGCTGCCGCTCTCCCCGGCCAGGCCCAGCACTTCGTTGCCGCGCACTTTCAGGTCCACTCCGTCGACGGCGCGGATGGTCGCCGCCTGCATCTCGTAGTGAATGCGGAGCGCCTCAATCTCCAGCACGACCTCGCTGCCCGGCCCCACCATCAACCCTGCTCCAGACGCGGATTCGCCAGCGTGTCCAGTGCCGTGCTGACGAAGAAGAGGCCCATGAACAGGACGATGAAGACGACGATGGGTGGCAGCCACCACCACCACAGCCCCAGCCACATCGCGTTGCCGATGATGGCGAAGTAGATCAGGTTGCCGAGGGTCGGAGTCTGGAAGGAGCCGAGGCCGAGCACCTCCAGCCCGATGGAGGCCAGCAGGGCCGTCGCCACGGCGTTGACGAAGGTCGCGGCGAGGAAGGGGATCAGGTTGGGCAGGAGCTCGCGGAAGACGATGTGCTGCGGCGAGGCGCCCGACAGGCGCAAGAGCAGCACGAACTCGCGTTCACGCAGGCTCAACACCTGCGAACGGATGACGCGCGTGGGGTGCATCCAGGAAGTCAGGGCGATGACCAGGCCCATGATCAGGGGCGTGACC
Organism: Anaerolineaceae bacterium; assembly: GCA_026708325.1. GTDB lineage: Bacteria > Chloroflexota > Anaerolineae > Aggregatilineales > Phototrophicaceae > JAGWBD01. The sequence continues at coordinate 15,545 of JAPOVC010000017.1, forward strand.
ACCGGGAAGGAGGCGGCGATCATGATCAGGATCGCCAGCGGCGGAATCGTCAGGCCGATGTCGACCGTGTTGCGCACCAGCGCGTCCAGCGGGCCGCCGACGTAGCCGGCCAGCATGCCCAGCACGGTGCCCAGCAGCACGGCCGATCCGCCGCCCACCAGACCGATGAGCAGGGTATTGGGCATCCCTTTCAAAATATAGGTCAGCAGGTCGCGCCCTTCATTCTGGGTGCCCAGGGGATGGTCCGCATTGGGCGGGGCGCTGATGCCGCCGGCCATCAGACGGAGCTGGTCCGGGTCGGCAAAAAACTGCCCGAACAGGCCCGGCACCAGTACAAGCGCCAGCAGCACGAACCCCAGCCACATGGTGGGCGAAAGGCGAGCGCGCAGGCGGCTGATCACAGGCGTCGCTAGCTCTGGTAGCGGATCCGCGGATCCAGCAAGGGATAGACCAGGTCCAGCAGCAGCGTCGCCACCGCCACGGTGAAGACCATAAAGAGCGTCACGCCCTGGATCACGAAGAAATCGGCCGCGCGCAAGGCATTGTAGAGCACCCAGCCCACGCCGGGATAATTGAAGATGATCTCTACCAGCACCTGGCCGGAAATCAGACGCCCGAAATCGATGGCCAGGGCCGTCACCTGCGGCAGCATGGCATTGCGCATCGCGTAGTGGCTGAAGATGCGGCGCGAGCGCAAACCGCGGGCCCGCGCGTAAATCAGGTAGTCATCGCCAAGCACCGTCGCCATGATGCCGCGCATGCTCAGGGCCCAGAAGCCGACGACCGCCAGCACCACCGAAAGCACCGGCAGCGCCGCGTGGTGCAGCAGGTCGGCCAGGGTCTCGAGGTTGAGGCCGCGATCGCTGCCCACCGTGAAGGAGCCGCCTAGCGGAAAGAGCGACCAGTTCAGGGCGAAGACATAGACGAGAATCAGGGCCAGCAGGTAGTAGGGAATCGCGCTGAAGGGCATGGAAAGATACACCAGCCAGCGAAAGCCGGCCGGCACACGGGGCCAGACGGCCAGCGCGCCCAGCAGGTTGCCGATTGCGAAGGCCAGCAGGGTGGCCAGCGAGAGCAGCCCCAGGGTCCAGGGCAGCGCGCGCAGGATGACGGCTTCGGCCTTGATGGGGAAGAAGGCCAGCGAATAGCCCAGGTCACCCTGCAGCAGATCGCGCAGATAGCTCACATACTGCTGCGCCAAAGGGGCGTCCAGCCCGAGGCGCTCACGATAACGGGCGACGATTTCCCCGCCATCTTCAACCGTGCGGCCGCGGCTCGCCATGCGCCCCAGCAGCGCGGCAATCGGGTCCTGCGGCGTCAGGCGCGTGATGGCGAAATTCAGCGTCGAGGCGACGAAAATCGTCAGCAGAAAGGTCGCCAGACGCCGCCCTATATAGCGGGGATTCATGGTCTGCCTGGATTGTGGCGGGCGAAAGGTCGGGGCATGGCGCCGGAAAGCGCCACACCCCGGATTGCAAAACTAGCCGGCGGGTTGAATGTTATGGAGCATCACAGCGCCGGTCACCCACCAGTGGCCAGGATGGATGTAATTGTTGTCGGCAGACGGCCAGTTGGTCCAGTAGGTGCTGTTGAAGGGCGTGAGCAAACGCGCCTGCACCAGCGGGATGCCGGGCAGCTCGTGCAGCCAGATCTCCAGCGCCTGGTCCGCGAGCGCGTCGAAGCCTTCGTCGGAGGCGGCGAGGACGGCCATGGCGTCCACGACCTCGTCATACCCGGCATTCTCGAAGCGGCTGGCGTTCACGCCCGGCACGGATTCACCAATCGGCCCCGAGAAGCGGCTGTGGAATCGTGAGAAGGTCTCGTAGGGGTCGCTCACACTGCCGCAGAGGTCCGTGATCCAGGCCTGCAATGAACCAGTGGAGACGTCGCCATAGAAGATGCCGTCTTCCAGCGGCTGGAAGCTGGCGTCGAAACCGGCAGCGCGCACCTGCTCGGCCAGGATATTGCCCATGCGCACCTTGTCGGTCTGGCCGGCACGGGCGACAAGCGTGAAAGTGATGCGGGCGCCATCACCGTCGACCCAGAGGCCGTCGGCATCGCGCGAGTAGCCCTTGCCCTCCATCACGCTGTTGATGAGCATGTCGTCGCTGCCGAGCACGTCGTACTCTTCGAAGAGCGCAGCGTTGCGATCAAGGAAAGCCTGCAGCGGCGCATAGGTGGGATAGAGCGTGGCGGCCGGATCCGTCATGCCCTCATAGGCGATGGCCACGAGGACGTCGCGGTCGATGGCGGCATTGAGGGCCCAGCGCACTTCACGATCATCGAAGGGCGCCGCCTTGTTGTTCAAAGCCAGATAGCGCGGGCAGGGATCGAGATAGGCATAGGGCAGGTCCGCCGTCCAGCCCATGATGTTGGGGTTGCGCGACTGCGCCTGCTCGAAAGTCGAACGGCTGAAGGTCCAGCCGGCGTCCAGCTCATTGTTGGACATCAGGGCCGCGCGCAGGTCCTCGCCGGGAGCGCCCAGCCAGATGGCCCGCTCCGGCGCCGGCAAGGCATGGAAGCCGGTCTCGGCGGCCCACCAGTCATCGCGCCGGTCGAAGACCGTCTCCGTCTCCGTCGAGCGCACCAGGCGGTAAGCGCCGGTGCCCATGGGCAGGCCGGCCTCCAGGTCGTAGTTGGTGAAGGTATTCGGATCGACGCCTTCCCAGATGTGTTGGGGCGCGATCAGGATCGTGTCCCAGATGCGCACACCGAAGTAGGTTGATACGAAACGGGGGTTCGGTCGCGTCAGGGTCATGACGACCGTGCTGTCATCCGGCGCGCTGATGTCCGCCACCCACAGCTCCATATCGGCGGAATACTGCAGATCGGGGTTGGCCTTCAGCATATTGATGGTGAAGACGACGTCATTGGCCGTGAAGGGGGTGCCATCGGCCCATTTCACGCCCTCGCGGATGTTGATGGTCACCTCGCTCTTGTCATCATTGAACGAGTAGCCGGACGCCTGCCAGGGCATCAACTCTCCGGTCTCGTAATTGAGATAAAAGAGCGATTCCTGGGTCGCCTGCCACATGCCCCAGTCCAGATACTGACCGGCGATGTAGGGATTCATGTTGTCGGGAACGGCCACGCGGCCAAATTCGTTTTCGATGATGACTGTCGCCTCGCGCGGCACTTCCCCGATATCGCCCTGGGCGGAGACCGAAGCCGCCACCAGTAACAGGGTCAAAAGAACGAATGCTACGAGTTTCGCACGCATTACTGCCTCCAATTATCAGATACAAGCGGCCCGGCTGGGGGTTCTGGCAACCTCCTGTCTTCTATTTTCGCAGATGACCGGGGACCAGGGGCGCCAGGGTCTGGTAACCCAGCAACAGCCCCTTGCTGTCCCGCGTGAAAGCCGGCACGAGGGGCATTTCTTCCTGCGGCCGGTAATCGACGAGTTCGCTGAAGTCGAACAGGTCTTCCTCATGTTCGATATCGAGGTTGCCCTGATAGCCCACCTCAATCAGCGCGCTGATGTAGGCCGGCCAGTCCACTTCGCCCCAGCCCGGAGCGCGTCCGCGCCACCAGCCGAGCCCGAAGCCGCTCACCTCGCCGAGTGTCTGGCCGTAGATGCCCACCCGCGCCAGCACGTCGCGCCGCACTTCCGTATCCTTGGCGTGGGCGTGGTAGATGCGCTCGCCAAAGTCGCGCACGGCCTGGATGTAATCGATGCCCAGCCAGACCAGGTGCGAAGGGTCCATCTCCAGGCCCAGGGCGGGGGAGGGCACCAGTTCAAACATCCGCTCCCAGATTTCAGGGCTGAAGGCCAGGTTGGTGCAGTGGTTGGTCCTGCGCTCGATCATCGGGCAGTTCTCGATGGCGATGCGCAGGCCGCGCTCCCCGGCCTGCTGGCAGAATTCAGTGAAGAGTTCCTGGAAGGGCCCCAGATTGTCCTCGACCGTGCAATGGGGATTGCAGCCGACGAAGGTGCTGACGACCGGCACCTGCATGCGCTGCGCCAGATCGAGCAGGGCGAGGAAATAGCGCCGGCATTCGGCGCGTTCGCCGGCGTCCGGCGCGAGGTAGTTGGGGTAGTAGCCCAGCGCGGAGATTTCGATGTCGCGGCGCCGCAGGTCGTCGAGGATTTCCTCCAGGCGCGCCTCGCTGACGGTGTCGGGGTTGATGGCGGAATCGGGCCAGGCGGAGAGCTGCAGCGACGTGAAGCCGGTCTCCGCGGCAAAGGCTGCCGTCTCTTCAGAATAGTCGCTGTAGAAGCCGAGGCGCATCGTCAACCCCTGTCATGCGGGAAACTCGAATCTAGCGCGCCGGAAATGGCGTGGCAAATCAGAAGGGCAGTCCACTCATCACCTGCTGCAAGGCTTTCCGCCGTTTTTGAGGCGGGAAGACATGCCGCATCCAACGGCGCCGCGGCTGCATCTCCCTCCAGAACCGGCGTCCGGCCCCGGCTTCAGCCGGGTCTCTGATGATCAGCGTTTGTGACCGGGGATCAGCGGCGCGAGGGTCTGGTACCCCAGCAACAGGCCCTTGTGTTCGCGCCCGTAGGCCATCACGATCGACGATTCCATGTCCGCCTTGAAGTCGCGCAGTTCGCTGAAGGCCAGCACGTCGTCCTCGTGCTCGATGTCGATGTTGCCTTCATAACCGACTTCGATCAGCGCGCTGATGAAGGCCGGCCAGTCCACCTCGCCCCAGCCCGGCGCGCGCCCGCGCCACCAGCCGTGGCCGAGGCCGAAGACCTCGCCGAAGCTCTGGCCGAGGATGCCGACCCGTTGCAACACGTCGTGGCGGATTTCCATGTCCTTGGCGTGTACGTGATAGATGCGCTCGCCGTAGTCGCGAATGGCCTTGATGTAATCGATGCCCTGCCAGACCATGTGGGAGGGGTCCATCTCGATGCCGAGGGCGGTCGAGGGCACCATTTCAAACATGCGATCCCAGATTTCCGGGCTGAAGGCCAGGTTGATGCTGTGGCCGGTCTTGAGTTCGACCATCGGGCAGTTTTCGATGGCGATGCGCAGGCCGCGTTCTTCGGCTTCCTGACAGAATTCCGTGAAAAGTTCCTGAAAGGGCCCCATGTTTTCCTCGACCGTGCAGTAGGGATTGCGCCCGACGAAGGTACAGACGACGGGCACCTCCATGCGCTGCGCGAGGTCCAGCACCTTGAGGAAGTAACGTTTGCTTTCGGCGCGTTCTTCAGCCTCGGGCGCCAGGTAGTTGGGGTAGTAACCCGGCGCGGAGATTTCGATGTCGCGCGCCTGCAGGTCGGTGCGGATCTCTTCCAGCCGGGCCTCGCTGACCGTGTCGGGATTGATGGCGGAGTCGGGCCAGGCGGAAAGCTCCAGCGAGGTGAAACCGGTCTCCGAAGCGAAGGCCGCCGTCTCTTCCGAATAGTCGGTGTAGTATCCGAGTCGCATCGCCACCCTCCTCCATCCTCATCAAGGAGAAGATAGCGCGACCGACCGGGGCAAGCAAAAGCGAGAGCGATGAGTTTCCCCGTCCCCGGCGCCGTCGGACTCCCGAAGGTGGTGCCTGTTCCGCGCTGGTTGCCGTTTCGAAAGCCTTGTGTTACCACTTCCTGCACAGGAGTGTGAGCAAGGCGAGGGGGCAATATTCGAGGCATGTTGAGCCTGGACGAACTGGCGCAACGCGTCAGGGAAGAGCAGGTCGAAACCGTCATCCTCGCCTTCAGCGACCACTACGGCCGCCTGCTGGGCAAGCGTTTTGCCGCCGAGTATTTCGGGGCGGAGGTGGCGCAGCGGGGCAGCCACGCCTGTAATTATCTGCTCACCACCGACATGGAAATGGAACCCGTGCCAGGTTATCGCTTCGCCAACTGGGAGCGCGGTTATGGCGATTTCCACCTCGTGCCGGACCTGAATACCCTGCGCCTGGCCAGTTGGCTGGAAAAGTCCGCCCTGGTGCTGGCGGATGTCGAAGACGAGGAGACGCACCAGCCCGTTTCCGTCGCGCCGCGCTCCATCCTGCGACGACAACTGGCGGCGGCCGGTGACCTGGGTTACTCGGTCAACGCCGCTTCGGAACTCGAATACTACCTCTACCGGGATTCCTATCAGGAGGCTGCAGCGAAGGGTTACGCCAGGCTCCAGGCCTCTGGTTGGTACCTTGAGGACTATCACCTCTTGCAGGGCACACGCGAAGAGGGTTTCACTGCTGCAGCGCGCCGCCATCTGGCGCGCTCTGGCATCCCCGTCGAGAGCAGCAAGGGCGAATGGGGCCTGGGGCAACATGAGATCAACATCCGCTACGCTGATCTGCTCACGATGGCAGACCGACATAGCATCATGAAACAATGCCTGAAGGAAATCGCCGACGCGCAGGGCGCCAGCCTTACTTTCATGGCCAAACCCTACGCCGGGCAGGCCGGTTCCAGTTGCCACATCCACCTCAGCCTCTTCACCGGCGGTAGCAATGCCTTCGCTGGCGAGCGCGCGATGGGCCCCGTCGCCGGCTCTGATGTCTTCCGCTGGTTCCTCGGCGGCTGGCTGGCCCGCCTGCCGGAGCTGACTGTCTTCTACGCACCAACGGTCAATTCCTACAAGCGCTATGAGGATGGCTCCTGGGCGCCCACGCGCATTGCCTGGAGTTACGACAATCGCACCGCCGGCTTTCGCGTGGTCGGTCGGGGGGAGAGCCTGCGCATCGAGTGCCGCGTGCCCGGCGCCGATTGCAACCCCTACCTGGCCTACGCGGCGGCTCTGGCGTCCGGGCTGGATGGCATCCGCAACCAGATCGAACCGCCGGAAATGTTCAGCGGCGATAGCTACGCCGCCGGCCACTTGCCGCGTGTACCGCACACCCTGGAGCAGGCGACCGACAACTTCGTAAACAGTGAATTCGCTGCGGCGAGCTTCGGCGCGCCGGTCGTCGAGCATTACGGCCATTTCTTCCGCAGCGAAAGTGAAAGCTTCCGCACCGCGGTTACGGATTGGGAACGGGCGCGCTATTTTGAACAGATCTAGCCGCGCGCCGGGCCATTTCCGCGTGGTGCACTGACACGGGAAAGAATAGAGTGATGCGATGAGACTGGCAGAGCGAGTTGCGTTGATCACCGGCGCGGGCAGCGGCATCGGTTACGAGACCGCCGTTCTGTTCGCGCGCGAGGGGGCGGCCATCGTCGCCGTCGATATCAACGAAGCGGGCGGAGCAGCGACAGTCGCCGAAATCGAGGCCACCGGCGGCGCTGCGATCTTTGTGCGCGCCGATGTTTCGCGGGCTGCGGAATGCGAAGCGATGGTTGCGACCGCGGAAGCGACCTACGGCAGACTGGATGTCCTCTTCAACAACGCCGGCATCAGCCACACGGAAGACGACGACGCTGTGCAAACAAGCGAGACTGTCTGGGATTTGACCATGCAAGTGAATGTGAAGGGGGTCTTCCTGGGTTGCAAGTATGGCATCCCGGCACTACGGCGGGCCGGCGGCGGCAGTATCGTCAACACGGCTTCCTTCGTCGCCACGCTGGGCGCGGCTACCCCGCAACTCGCCTATACCGCCAGCAAGGGCGCCGTGCTGGCCCTCTCGCGGGAGCTGGCGGTGGTCCATGCGCGGGAGAACATCCGGGTTAATGCCCTCTGCCCGGGGCCGCTGCGCACGGAACTGCTGATGAAATACCTGGATACGGAGGAGAAGCGGCAGCGGCGGCTGGTGCATATCCCGCTGGGGCGATTCGGCGAAGCGGCCGAGATTGCACAGGCCGCTCTCTACCTGGCTTCGGCGGAATCTTCCTTCATGACAGGCGCAACCTTCCTCGTCGATGGCGGAATCACGGCGGCGTACGTAACGCCGGAGTGAGGGGGAAGCGGCTTTCTCGCAGAATTCGCCGAAGACCGTCGGGAAGGCGCCCGGATTCTCTTCGACGCTGCGGCAGGGGTCGCGGCCGACGAAGGTACAGACGACGGGCACCTCCATGCACTGCGCGAGGTCCAGCACCTTGAGGAAGTAACGTTTGCTTTCGGCGCGTTCTTCAGCCTCGGGCGCCAGGTAGTTGGGGTAGTAACCCGGCGCGGAGATTTCGATGTCGCGCGCCTGCAGGTCGGTGCGGATCTCTTCCAGCCGGGCCTCGCTGACCGTGTCGGGATTGATGGCGGAGTCGGGCCAGGCGGAAAGCTCCAGCGAGGTGAAACCGGTCTCCGAAGCGAAGGCCGCCGTCTCTTCCGAATAGTCGGTGTAATATCCGGGCCGCATCGCGCATCTCCCCCCTGATCGTCAGGGCTCGAGTGCAACGCGGCCAGCCTGAAGTTGCAATCGCGGCGGGAGCAGACGGTTTGCGGGCAGTTGCGGACTCAATATTTGACAGGCTGGCAGGGCGCGCTATGCTCTATTGAACCGGTTCAATTCGCGGGCGTACATGACCACCATTCGTGAAGTGGCGCGAGAGGCAGGGGTGTCGGTCGGCACGGTCAGCAACGTGCTGAATGAGCCCGCCATCGTCTCGCCCGAAACCTGCGAACGCGTCCTGCGGGTCATGCGACAGCGCAACTACCGCCCCAGCGCCATCGCCCGCAGCCTCGCCACGGGCCGCACGCGCAGCTTCGGCCTCGTCGTTTCCAACATCTTCAACCCCTTCACCGCCGGCATCGTGCAGGGCGCCGGCGAGATCGCGCGCGAGGCCGGCTGCAGTTTGTTGATCGCCTGCGCCGAAGACGACTGCCAGGATGTGCCACGGCAGGTGCAGGTGCTGCAGCAACATTGGGTGGATGGCATCTTCCTCGCCACCCAGCCCCTGCCGGAATCAGTCTGGCGTGAGTTGCGTTTTGGCCGCACGCCGGTCGTTATCATGGACCGCGATCAGCCGCCCGTGGAAGAACACGCCAGCATCATCGGCTTTGACTGGTTCATGGCCGGCCAGCAGGCTGCCGGGCACCTCATCGGTCTCGGTCACCGACGCATCGGCTTCGTTGGCGGCATCCCCGGTCGTTCCTCCAGCGTCCAGCGCGAAAAGGGATTCCGCAGGGCGATGGCAGGTGCCGGCATCCACCTGGACGAGCGTTTGCAGCGCGACGGCGACTATTCGACCGACAGCGGTCGGCGTTGCGCCGAAGACTTGCTGGACCAGCCCCGTGACCGGCGCCCCACAGCCCTTGTGATGGGCAACGACATGATGGCGCTTGGCGCGTACGAAGCGGCCGACCTGCTGGGCCTCTCCGTTCCGCATGACCTGTCCATTACCGGCATTGACGACAATTTCTTCGTCACCCACATGGCGCCGCCCCTGACGACCGTGCACGTGCCCACCAGGGAACTGGGGCGCGAGGGCATGCGCATGCTCGTCAGTGGCGCCGCCGGCGCGCAGCGCGTCTCGCTGCCCACGCGCCTGGTGACACGCCAGTCCACCGCTGCGCCGCCGCCGGAGTCGCTGTGGCGCGACCAGTCATCGTCCATACACAGGGTGTCGGCTGAACTGTCTGTCCCTGCCGATGCCGTGGCCCGCAGCCAGGGGAACGGGAGAAAGGAGCGCCTGACGTAAGAGAGGACGGGAGCTGTCACAGTCCCCCGGTCGAAGAATGAATTATGGAGGCAAGGAAAGGAAAATGGACACCAAACACAGGATTTCCCGGCGCGACATGCTCAAGATGAGCGCGGCCGGTGCGGCGGGCGCGGCAGCGACCGCGCTGCCGGCCGGCATGGTTGGCGCCTCGGCGCCTTCGCAGGACGAAATTGTCCTCAATATCGATTTCCGCCAGTACGGCGTTGACGCCACCGGAGAAAACCCGGAGCAGGGCATGGCGCTGGCAGCCTTCCTCGATTCCTACAAGATGATGCACCCCCACGTGACCGTCAACCACGCGCCCATCGACCCCGGCGCCTGGGGGGACATTCAGCAGTGGGTGGCCCGTCGTCTCGTGGCCGAGGACGGCCCCGACCTGCTCTTCGGCAACTGGACCTACCTGATCGAGGACTGGATGAAGGGCGACCTCGTCGGCTGGTGGGACCCCTATCTCGAATCGCCCAATCCCTACCTCGAGGGCAACGAGAAGTGGGTCGACCAGTTCATCAAGCCCGGTGAGCGCCAATCCAACGGCCAGAGCGCCTGGCTGGGTCTCGACAACACCACGCTCTGGACCTGGTACAACCAGGATATGTTCGACGCCAACGGCTGGTCCGTGCCGACCACCTGGAGCGAACAGATCTCGCTCTACGAGGAGATCGCCGAAACCGACATCATCCCGCTGGCCACGCACTACAACCCCATTCCGCACTACGCGGTCTGGAGCTTCGACATGGTCGGCAACCAGGTGCTGCACACCGTCTTCGAGGACCTCGCCGAGGCCAGCGAGCGCGAGCCGCTGCCGGCCCAGGTGGCCGCCGGCGTGCTCGACGGTCGCTATGGCATCGACCAGGGGCCCTATCAGGACACCATCAAGCTGGTCAGTGAATGGTGGCAGTACGCCGGCGCCGGCGCCCACGGTGGCGGCGACGCGAACATCCCCTACAGTCAGTTCCTCGGTGGCCAGGCGGCGACCCGCTATACCGGCATCTGGGAAAACCGAAACCTGGATCTGGACATGCCGGGTACCGAGAATCCCTTCAGCTGGAGCGCCTTCCCCATCCCGGTCGTCGGTTCGGAACTTTCCGAACACGCGACCGGCCACGCCACGGCGGCCGTCTTCGTCGCCGGCGCCACGCTCTTCACCCTGCCGGCCTACAACAGCGGCGCCAAACGCGATGCCACCGCCGACCTGCTGATGTACATGTCGGTGCCGGAGAACCTCGCGCCTTTCATCGCCGAGTTCAAGGGCTTCGTGCCCAACATCAAGAATACGCCGCTGCCGTCCACGCTGGCCGGTTTCGCCGTGCCCAACGACGCCACCTACTGGTACGTCAACAGCTGGGGCGGCACCCACATCACCCAGGAAGCGCGCGACGCATGGGCGCGCACCTGGCAGCTCGTCCTGCTGGACGCCATGTCCTGGGACGAGTTCACCGAGAATCTGCAGGCCGAGCTGGTCAAGGCGGCCGAGGACACGCTCGGAGCGTAGCCAACAGGGCGCCCAGGGGGCGGGGCCTGGCCCCGTCCCCCGGGCGCCTGCAACACCGGTCGCACCGGTTCCGCGACCTTCGTGTCGCGGAGCCGGTGCCGGCCCCTTATCTGACAGGGGGTTCCCGTGCAGAAGCAGACTGCAGCGGCCACCAGCATGCCGCAGCCATCCACCCGACGCGTACTCTTCTGGCGCAACACCTTCACGGCCTGGCTCTTCCTGGTCCCCACTTTCGTCCTGCTCTTTCTCTTTTCCTATTTCCCCGCGGTGTCAGCCCTCTATCATTCACTCACCAACTGGACAGGGCTCTACCCCGCAGAAAACTTCGTTCTTTTGGAAAACTTTGAAGAATTAATCAGCGACCGCACGGTGCGGGCCTCCATGAACAACATGGCCATCGTGATGGTCTGGTCGCTTTTTTCCTCCGTGATTCCGGCCCTGCTGGTCGCCGTCATGATCGACTCCCTGCGCAGCGACCGCGCCCAGTACTGGTATCGCCTGCTCTTTGTTGCCCCCATCGTCGTCCCCCTGGTCGTCACCCTTAACGTCTGGAGTTTCATTTACGATCCGGACATCGGCCTGGTCAAAACCATCTTTGACGCCAACGGCTGGGAGTTGCAGACGCGCATGCTGGGCGACCCCAAATACGCCATTTTCTTCCTGGTCGCCATCGGCTTCCCCTGGGTTTCCGGCGTCAACGTCCTCATTTTCCTCGCCGGTCTGCAGGCCATTGATCAGGAGATTCGCGATTCGGCCCAGCTGGACGGCGCCACCGGCTTCCGCCGTTTTCTGTACATTGACCTGCCGCTGCTGCTCGGCCAGATCAAGCTGATCGGTATCCTCGCCGTCATTAACGGCATCCAGGGCTTCCACGCCCAGTTCATTCTCACGCGCGGCGGCCCCGGCTACGCCACCATGGTGCCCGGCATGTGGATGTACATTCAGGGCTACAACTACTATCGCATGGGTTATTCCTCGGCGATTGGCTCCGTCATGTTCATTCTCATCCTCATGCTTTCCATGTTTATCCTGCAGCGCTTCCGCTCCCCGGCCGAGTACGTGGCTGAATAGGCGCCCGGCGCAGGAGGTCCTTGCATGACTTCAACCGCAATGTTGCAAAGAGAACTCACCTTGCGGGAACGACTTCGCAAGGCCGGCTGGACGCAGCACGTCACGCTCGGCGTCCTGCTGGCGCTGACCTTCTATCCCATCGTGTTGATGCTGCTCTTTTCCGTAAAGGACAACACGCAATTCGTCGTGCAACGTTACGAATTGTCCTTCCCGCTGCATTTCTCCAACTTTCCGCGCGCATGGGGTGGCAACCTTTTCTATTACATCATCAACTCGGTGGCCTACGTCCTCGGCGGCCTGTTACTGACCATGGTGCCGGCGGTGCTGGCCGCCTATTCCTTTGCGCGTATCAAGTTCTTTGGCAGAAACGTCCTTTTTTATATGGTCATCAGCCTCTTCATGATCCCCTGGATCCTGATTCTGCTGCCGGCCTTTTACCTGGTGATCGACCTCGGAATCCTCAGCACCCGTCAGGCTTTCTGGCTCTCCTACGGCGCCTGGGGTCTGCCCTTCGCCATTTTCGTGCTGCGCACCTTTTTCGCCGGTCTGCCGGAAGACCTCTTCGAATCGGCCCGCGTCGACGGCGCGCGCGAGGCGCGCATTCTCTGGTCCATTGTGCTGCCGCTTTCCAGGCCGATCGTCGGCACCCTGGCCCTGCTGCAGACCTACAGCATCTGGAACGACATCATCTGGGCCACCACCATCAACGTGAACCCCGCTCTCAAGCCAATCATGGTGGGTCTGATGCAGTTCACCGGCCTTTACCGCACCCAGTACGGACCGCTCAACGCCGGTTACGTCATCGCCTCCATACCCATGCTCTTGCTCTTCGCCTTCACCAGCCGGCTCTTCGTGCGCGGCATGATGTCCGGCGCCATACGAATGTAAGGATACGCCATGCGCAGGGACCGCATCATCGAGTTGAGCCATCGCATGACGCCGGGGGAAGGCTATTTCGGACTGGCTGCCCAGGTGCGCGACGTCACCGAAATCCTGCCCGAGGTCGTGCATCGCGACGACATCTGGTACGTCATCGGCAACGTGCAGTTCAGCACCCACACATTCACCCACATCGAGGTGCCCTTCCACCACTGGGAAACCGGCGACGACCTCGCCGACTACCCCCTGCAGAACCTGATCGGCACGGCCGTGGTGCTGGATTTCTCGCACAAGGAACACCTGGAGGCCATCACGCTCGAGGAGGTACAGGCCCACGCCGACCGCCTGCAGGACGTCGACATGATCTTCCTGCGCACCGACATGGACAAGAATTTCTTCGGCGAGCTCTGGAATGACCAGCCCTACCTGACCGAGGAAGCGCTCAACTGGCTGGTGGCGCAGGGGCCGACGGTCATCGGCACGGACGCCGCCGGATTCGAGGTGCCCGGCACGGACTACCAGCCCAACCACCTCACCATGTTCAGGAACGGCCTCGCCATGGTCGAATCCTGCACCAACCTCGCCGCCGTCGGCGAGCAACGCGTCACCGTCTTCATCCTGCCCCTGCCCATCGTCGGGGTCGAGGCCTGTCCGGTGCGCATCATCGCCTTCCCCGAAGGAGACATTTCGTGAGCGACAATGAACAGTTGATGGAACTCTACACGCAGCTGCTGGTGCTGCGTCACTTCGACGAGTTCTGTTACGACCTCAAGATGAAGGACCTCATCATGAACGGCTTCCACCCCTACAGCGGGCAGGAAGCCGTGGCCGTCGGCGTCTGTTCGCTGCTGCGCGAGGACGACGTGGTGTTTTCCACGCATCGCCCGCAGGGGCACTCGATCGCCAAGGGCAGCAGTACGCGGGCGGTCTTCTGCGAAATGCTGGGACGCCGCGGCGGCGTCAGCCAGGGCATCGGCGGCCCCATGCAGTGGATCGACAAGCCCCACAACTTCTTCTGCGGCAGCATCGTCGGCAGCGGCCTGCCCATCGCCGCCGGCGTGGCCCTCGCCTTCAAACGCCAGGCGCGCGACAGCGTCGCCGTCTGCTTCTTCGGTGACGGCGCATCCAACACCGGCGCCTTCCACGAGGGGATGAACCTGGCCGCCATCTGGAAGCTGCCGGCGCTCTACATCTGCGAGAACAACCAGTATGGCGAGGCCATGCCGGTGCAGGAATTCGTGCCGGTGTCGCGCATCTCGCAGCGCGCCACCTCTTACGGCCTGAACGGCGTTTCCGTCGACGGCATGGACGTCGAGGCCGTCCTGAACGCCACTGCCGACGCCCTTGAGCAGCTGCGCGCCGGCCAGGGTCCGGTCTTCATCGAGATGGTGACCTACCGCTTCCGCGGCCATTACGGCGGCGACCCCGAGCACACCTATCGCAGCCGCGAGGAAATCGCCGTCTGGCGCAATCGCGATCCGCTCACCCTGGCGCGCACCCGTCTGCTGGCCCGCGGCTACAGCGAGGAGACACTCGACGACCTGGAGGCCAGCGTGCAGGCGGAAATCGAGGGTGACATGGAATGGGCGCTGGAGCAACCCTTCCCCACGGTTGAGCAGGCCACCGACCACGTGATGATCCCCCTGGGACAGGACTGAACGCCATGGCACGCATGAGTTACCGGGACGCCATCCGCGAGACCACTGCGGAGGAACTGCGCCGCGATGACAGCGTCTATTTGATCGGCGAGGACGTCGGCCGCTGGGGCAACCTCTTCGGCGCTTCCGCCGGCCTGCTGGAGGAATTCGGGCCGGAGCGCATCTGCGACTCGCCGATTTCCGAGGCGGCCATGACCGGCTGCGCGATTGGCAGTGCGCTCTACGGCATGCGCCCCATCGCCGAAATCATGTACATCGACTTCATCACCATCGCCATGGACCAGATGATCAACCACGGCGTGAAGTACCACCAGCTTTCCAACGGCCAGGTGCGCGTGCCGGTGGTCTTCCGCACCCAGGGCGGCGTGGGCATGCGCAACTCCTCGCAGCACTCGCAAAGCCTTGAGAACTGGTTCGTCAACGTGCCCGGCCTGATCGTCGTTATGCCCTCCACCCCCGCCGACCTCTGCGGCCTGCTGCGCTCCGCCGTGCGCAGCGATAACCCGGTGCTGCTGATCGAGCACAAGTCGCTCTATTTCACGCGCGGCGAGGTGCCGGAGGGCGATTACACGATTCCCTTCGGCGTGGCCGATATCAAGCGCGCCGGCGAGGACGTCACCATCATCGCCACCTCCTGGATGGTGCTGCAGGCGCTCGCCGCCGCCAGGACTTTGGCCGACGAGGGCATCTCCTGCGAAGTCATCGACCCGCGCACGCTTTGGCCGCTGGACAAACAGGCCCTGATCGACTCGGTGAAGCGGACGAAACATTGCGTCGTCGTCACCGAGGCGCCCGCCGAGGGCGGCTGGAGCGGCGAGGCCGCCAGCGTCGTTCACGAGCATTGCTTTGCGGAGTTGCGCAAGCCCGTTCGCCGCGTCTGCGGCATGCGCACCGGCATCCCGTACGGCAGCGATCTTGAAAAGGCCGTGGTGCCCGACGCCTCCTGGATTGGCGACGCCGTGCGCGACGTGCTCGCCTGACTGCGGAGGGCGTATGCCACAATTCATGATGCCCATGCTGGGCCATCTGATGGAGGAAGGCACCGTCGCCGAGTGGCGCGTTCAGCCCGGCGACCAGGTGCGCCGCGGAGACATCCTCTGCGAGATCGAGACCGACAAGACCAACGTCGAGGTCGAATCACCCTTCACCGGCAGGCTGGAGCAGATCCTCGTCCCGGCCGGTGAAACGGTCGAGGTCGGCGCGCCCCTGGCCAACTACGAGGCGGACTGACCGTGGCCGCAATGCGCGTGCTCTCCATGGGCAACATGCTGGTCGAGATCATGCGCCCGCAACTTGACGCGCCGCTCGATCAGCCCGGCGCCTTTGAGGGCCCCTTTCCCAGCGGCGACACCGTCATCTACATCGGCCAGGTGGCCCGTCTCGGCCTGCCCGCCAGTTACATCGGCGCGGTCGGCGACGACGACTTCGGCGATTGCCAGCTGCGTCGCCTCCATGCCGATGGCGTCGATTGTTCGCAGGTCCGGGTCCTGCCGCAATACAGCACCGGCGTGGCCTTCAATGCCCGCTTCAGCGATGGTGGTCGACGCTTTCTCTTCCACTGGCGCCACGCCGCCTCCGGTCAACTGGCGCCCGAGTACGTCGATACGGCAGCCCTGGCCGACGTGAGCTGGTTGCACCTCAGTGGCTGCAACCTGGCCATCTGCGAGTCGGCACGCGCGGCCTGCTTACACGCCATGGACTCCCTGCCGGCCGCTGCCCAACTCAGCTTCGACCCCAACATCCGTCCCGAAGTGCTCAGCGTCGAAGAAATCCGTGAACTCTGTCAGCCGGTGATCGAGCGCGCCAACCTCATCCTGCCCAGCGCCGGCGAGGCCGCCATGCTCACCGGAGCCGCGGACGACGAGAGCGGCTGTCGCCAATGGGCAGGGCAGGGCAAGCTGGTGGCCCTGAAGCAGGGTGAGGCCGGCTGCACCCTGTACCAGGGCGATGAACGCCTTCAGGTGCCCGCCTTCCCGGCTGACGAAGTCGATGCCACCGGCGCCGGCGACAGTTTTGCCGCCGCCCTGACCGTCGCCCTGCTGGAGGGCATGCCCCTGGCGCAGGCCGGCCGTTTCGCCAATGCCGTCGGCGCCCTCGCGGTCACCCGCATGGGTCCCATGGAAGGGTCGCCCACACGGGCCGAGGTCGAAGCCTTCATTCGCGGACAGGAGGTCATGGCATGACCTGGTACCGGAACGCCTGGCGTCGCGGCGTGCTCGACATGCACATCACCGAAGACAATCCGCGATTCATGACGCAATTCGATCCGCAGCGCTTCGTCGACCTGATGCTGGAAGCGCGCCTGCAGTCCGTCGTCCTCTACGCCCATTCACACGTCGGCAGCTGTTTCTATCCCTCGTTGATCGCCCCGGTGCACGCCGGCCCCGACGGCCGCGACATCTTCGGCGAGACCGTGGCCCTCTGCCACGAAAACGACATCGCCGTCGTTGGCTACATGAGCCTGATCTACGACACGCTCACCTGGCGCGCCCGGCCGGACTGGCGCATCACGCACTCCGATTACCAGGGCCACAGCAATCCCGGTCGCTACGGCGTCTGCTGCCCCAATTCGCCCTACCGCGACTACGCCGCGTCGCTGGCCACGGAACTGGCCGCGGGCTATCCCCTGGATGGCATCCGCTTCGACATGACCTTCTGGCCGGGCGTCTGTTATTGCGCCCATTGCCGCCGGCGTTTTATGGACGAGGTCGGCGGCGAGTTGCCCACGGTCATTGACTGGTTTGATCCGCGCTGGACGCGTTTCGCCCGCAAACGTGAGGAGTGGCTGGTCGAATTCGCGGCCCTCTGCACCGACGCCGTGCGCGCGGTCGACCCGACCATCAGCGTGGAACACCAGTCCTCGACCTTCGCCCATCCCTGGCGCTTTGGCGTCACAACGCCCCTCGCCGGCCAAACCGACTTCCTGCAGGGCGATTTCTACGGCGACATCCTGCAGGGTTCCTTCGTGCGCAAACTCTTCCACAACCTGTCGCCCAACCGGCCCGGCGGCTTCGAGACCAGCGTCTCCGCCACGCTGAGCAACTACACAGCGCTCAAGGACGAGGCCCTGTTGCGCTGCAAGGCTTACGCCGCCCTGGCCGACGGCTGCGCCTTCATTTTCATCGATTCCGTCGACCCCGTCGGCACCATCAATCCCCTCGTCTACGAGCGCATGGGTCGCATCTTCAGGGAGACGCAGGCCTGTGAACCCTGGCTGGGCGGCGATCTGCAACAGGACGTCGGCATTTATCTCAGCACCCGCTCCAAGGGCGACTTCGCCGACAACGGCAGGGGAGTCGGCGAGGCTGCAGACCTGCACAGCCGCGCCCCCCACGTCGAGGCCGCCCTCGGCGCATGCCAGGCGCTCATAGAGCACAACATACCCTGGGGCGTCATCACCAGCGCCGATCTGGACCGGCTGGACCGTCACAAGATCGTCGTGCTGCCCAACGTGTTGATGATGGACGCAGAAGAGTGCGCCGCCTTCCGCGAATACGTCCGGAACGGTGGCCTGCTCTATGCCAGCCGTTATACGTCGCTGGTGACGAGCGACGGTCATTTCCACGAGGACTTCATGCTGGCCGACGTCTTCGGCGCGCAGTTCGCCGGCGAATCGCTGGAGTCCTTCACCTACATCGCGCCGGCCCCTGGTCATGAAGCGCTCTTTGGCGAGGGCTATTCCCGCAGCCACCCGCCCGGCCTGGAGGACTCGCAGGTCCGCATCGTCGCCAGGCCGGAAGCGCAGGTCCCCGGTGAACTTGCGCTGCCCTGGACCGACCCGGCCGATCCCTGGCGCTTCGCCTCCATCCACAACAACCCGCCCGGACGCTACACCGGGCAGCCGGCCATCACGCACAATCGCTATGGCGCCGGCCAGGCCATCTACGTCGGCGGGGACATCGAGAGCAGCGAAAACTGCCGCGACCTGTTCATCAATTTGCTGCAGCGCCTGGGCGCGACCTGGTCCTTCGGGTCCGACGCGCCCAAGGCGGTGGAGATCACCCTGTTTCACCAGCCGCGGGAGTCGCGCTGGCTGATCAATCTGATCAACTTCCAGCAGGCTCTGCCCAACATCCCGGTGCGCGATATCACGGTCCGCCTGCGCGTCCCGCAGCGGGCCCTGCGTCTGGTGCAGCAGCCCGCCGGTCGGGAACTGCCCTTCGAGCGCCACGACGACGGCGTCAGCTTCACGCTGGAGGAACTTGAGACCTTCGCCATGTTGACGCTGGAGTACGAATAGTGATGGGTGTAGCCCTCACCCCCTGGCCCCTTTCCCGTCCCGGGGGACGGGAGCGTGAGAGGCCGGCCCCTGCATGACGTTATGCCTGCACCATTTCATTCTTTAGCGAGGCCAAAATGACCCAGCCCTGGTACAAAAACATTTACCGTCGCGCCGTCGTCGACCAGCACATCACCGACGTCAACGCGGACTTCCTCGCCAGCTTCGACGCCGAACACTACGTCGGCATGATCCGCAAATCCAACGCCCAGGCCATGTTTATGTACGCCCAGTCGGTGGTCGGGCAGGCCTTTTACCCCTCAAAGGTCGCGCCCGTCCACGCCAACCTCAACGGCCGCAACCTGCCGCAGGAGGTCATCGACGAGGCCCGCCGCCATGGCCTCAAGGTCGTGCTCTACATGAGCCTCGTCTGGGATACCTGGGCCTGCCGCAATCACGACGACTGGAAGGTCAAGGACACCCACGGCCGCGGCATCGCCGACGACATCAGCAGCACGCAGACCGAACGCGCCGGACTCTGCTGCGTCAACTCACCTTACCGCGATTACACGCGCGACCTCACCCGGGAAATCTGCGAGACCTTCGACGTCGAGGGCATTCGCATGGACATGACCTTCTGGCCGCGGCCCTGCTACTGTCGCCATTGCCGCCGCCGCTACGCCGAAGAGGTCGGCGGCGAAATTCCCGAGATTATCAACTGGGAGGACCCGCGCTGGGTCGCCTTCCAGCGCTGCCGCGAGCGCTGGATGGCCGAATTCGCCGAACGCCAGACCAAAACGGCCCTCGCTGCCAACCCCAATCTCTCGGTCGAGCACCAGGCCTCCTCCATCCCCCACGAGGCCGGCTGGCGCTTCGGCGTGGACAGCCGCCTGGCGCTGCAAAACACCTACCTGCAGGGCGATTTCTACGGCGGCACCATTCAGGGCTCGCTGGTGCGCAAGCTTTTCTACAATCTCAGCCCCAACCGACCCATCGGCTTCGAGACCTGCGTCTCCGTCTCACTCGCCAACTACACCGCCATCAAGTCCCGCGGTCTGCTGGAAGCCGCCGCCAGTTCCGCCATCGCCGACGGCTGCGCCTTCATTTACATCACCTGCATCGACCCGATCGGTACGCTGGAGCCCACCACCTACGAGCGCATGGGCGAAATCTGGGGGCGGACCAAACACTACGAGCCGCACATGGGCGGCGAACTGCAGCAGGACGTGGCCGTCTACTACAGCCTCAACTCCAAATGCAGTTTGGCCGACAACGGCAAGCACGTGGAAGGCCCGGGACTCGCGCCCTCCTCGTCCCACACTGACGCGGTGGTCGGCGCCTGCCGCGCCCTGCGCGACAACCACATCCCCTTCGGCGTTATCACCGACACCAGCCTCGACCAGCTGTCGCGCCACAAGGTCATCATCCTGCCCGACGTGCTGATGATGAACGAGGACGAAGTGACGGCCTTTCGCGAGTACGTGCGCCAGGGCGGCAAACTCTACGCCAGCGGCAACACCTCGCTGATCACGCGGGACGGCCATCGCCAGAACGATTTCATGCTGGCCGACGTCTTCGGCGTCCACTTTTCCGGCGAGACGAAGGAGACCTTCACCTACCTCGCGCCGGTGGAGGCGACTGACGAACTCTTCGCGCCTGCCACGCGCCAGCACCCTGCCGGACTGAAGGAATCACAGCACATTGTCAGGCCGGTAGCGGACACCAGGACCCTCGCCACCATCACGCTACCCTACACCGTGCCCGCCGACTCGATCACCTTCACTTCACTGCACAACGACCCGCCCGGCTTCCGCACGGACATGCCAGGCATCATCCGCCATGAATACGGTGAAGGCAGCGTCATATACGTCACCAGCGGCATCGAGCGCCACGAGCACCTGCACGACATCTTCCTCAATCTGGTCCGTGAACTCTGCGACGATTACTCCTTCGGGGCCGACGCGCCGCCCGTTGTCGAGGTCACGCTCTTCGATCAGCCGGAGCGCAGCCGCTTGCTGGCCAACCTGGTCAATTTCCAGGAAGTCTTTCCCCAGGTGCCCGTCCATGACGCGCGCCTGCGCCTCGCGCTCAAAGGCCGCGACCCGCAGCGCGCCATCCTCCTGCCTGACGGGCAGGAACTGGAGTTCAGCGTCGTCGACGGCATGGCAGAGATCGCCGTGCCACCCTTCGAGACCTTCGCCATGCTGGCGCTGGAGTATGCGTAGATGTTTGCCCGGACACATGAAAGGGCAGGGGAGTGAGTATCTGCAGACCATGACCAGACAGGAGACCCCATGCCCGTACTGAGCGAGGCCGAACTGCGCCAGACCGTCGCCGACATCTGTGGGCCGCTCGGCGCCAGCGAGCTGGAGATTTCGCGCCTGCAGGACCATCTCGTCGGCAGCAACCTGCGCGGCCACGATTCCCATGGCGTGCACGTATTGATGAACTACGTCGGTCTCTGGCGCAAGGGCGATATCGCCTTCGGCGCCGAACTGGAGGTCCTGCGCGAAAGCCCCTCTCACGCCGTGCTGGACGCCCACGGCGGACTCGGTCAGGTGATGGCATGGCGCGCCGCGGACATCGCCATCGACAAGGCCCGCGCGGGCGCCATCGCCGCCGTCACCATCCGCAACTGCAGCCACATCGGTCGCCTCGGTGAGTACGCCGGGCAGATCGCCGCCGCCGGTTTGATCGGCTTCGTCACCGTCAACGGCCAGGGCGGCGCCCAGCTGGTGGCCCCCTGGGGCGGGGTGGAACGGCGCCTTTCGGTCAACCCCTTCGCCTGGGGCATCCCCGCGCCGGGGACGGACATCATGGTCGATATCTCGCCGACCGTCGTGGCCGGCGGCAAGGTCAACATCAAGCAGTATCGCGACGAGCCCTTGCCGATCGGCTGGGTGATCGACAGCGAGGGCAATGACACGACCGACGCCGCCGATTTCGCCGCCGGCTCCCTGCTCCCGGTGGGCGGCCACAAGGGCTTCGCGCTGGGCGTCGTCGTGGACGTGCTGGCCGGCGCCCTCAGCGGGGGCGGCACCAGCCAGCCGGACCCGCCCGACTGGCACAACGCCACGTTGATCATCGCCATTAACCCGACGGCCTTCGTCACAGAGGAAACATTCGCGACCGAGGTCAGCGACCTGCTGGACTACATCCGCAGCAGCCGCCTGCGACCGGGCTTCAGCGAAATCCTCATCCCCGGTGAACCCGAGGCGCGGGAAATGGCGCGCCGCCAGCGCGAGGGCATCTTCGTCAGCGAAAGCGCCTGGAGCCAGCTCCGCGCCCTGGCGGAGGGGGAGCCGCATTCATGAAAGCCGCACGCATCGGCCTGATCTGCAGCATGTCGCCCGAACTGCACGACGTCTGGGGCGAGGAAGTGCGTGGCCCGGCCCGCGAGACGTTCAGCGAGGCGCGCCAGATTCTCGAGGGCTTCGGCGTCGAGGTCATCGCGCCCGAAGGATTCACGACCTCCCTGCAACAGGCGCGCGCGCATGGCCGCATGCTGCGCAACGCGGACATCCACGTGCTGGTCGTCTACGTCGCCCGCTGGAGCTACGGCACCAGCGTCGTCGAGACCGCCCTCGAGTGTGAGGTGCCGGTCGTCGTCTGGACCAACACGGACATCGCCGCGGTCGGCATTGTCGGGGCCAGCGTGGTGCGCGGCTCGCTCGATGAGGCCGGCGTTACCAACTGTCTGGTCTACGGCGACTTCGATGACCCCGTCGCCCTGCAGGAACTGGAGGTGCGCTGCCTTGGCGCGGCCGCCGGCAGCCGTTTGCGCGGCCAGGTCTACGGCCTGATGGGCTCGCGCTCGCTGGGCATGCTGACCGCCGCCGTGGATGCCAACCAGTGGCGGCGCCAGTTCGGCGTCGAAATCGAATCCTGGGACCAGAGCGAGATCATCGACCTCGCGCAGAAGATGCCCGATGAGGAAGTCGAGGCCCATCTCGCCTGGAGCCATGAAGTCTTCGGCTCGATTCAGGTGAAGGACGAGGTCATGCGCGCCGCCATGAAGATGTACCTCGCCTCGCGCCGCCTGATCGCCGAGCGCGGCTTCGACTTCGTCTCCGTGCGCTGCCTGCCGGAGACGCCGGTGCTCTTCACCACCTTCTGTTACACCATCGCCCTGTTGAACGACAGCTCGGACGCCGACGGCGACAAGGAAGCCATCTGCTGCTCCTGCGAATCCGATTCCAACGGCGCCCTCACCATGCAGATCCTCAAGCACCTCGGCGGCGCGCCGGTCATGTTTGGCGACGTGCGCACCATCCGCCTAGTCGAGGGCGAGATCTGGATCTCCAATTGCGGCTCGCAGGCCACGACTCTGGCGAAGGACCGGAGTCAGGTGCACTGGGTCGAGCACGGTTTCCAGGAGTTCGAATGGAAGCTGGGCGGCGCGGCGCCCCAGGCCGTCAACCGGCCCGGCCGCGTCACCCTGGCGCGCATCACCCGTCAGGCCGGCGAGCACGTCATGCTCATCACCGGCGGCGAGTGCCTCGACGTGCCGCACGAGAAACTGGGGGAAACGCACTGGGACTTTTCGCCACACGCCTTCGTCCGGCTGGACGCCGACCCGCGAGCCGTCGCCCGCGAACTGCGCAGCAACCACCTCAGCCTGGTGTATGGCGATTACATCCCGCATCTGGAGGAGACCTGCCGCGTGCTGGACATCAGACCCATCGTCGTCCGCTGACGCAAGCGGCCTGAAAGGAGCAACCCGTGACCATTGACGTGGCAAGGTTCAAGGAGCAGGGCTATCTCTGCCCGCTCCCGGTTTACGGCCCGGCGGAGATTGAGCCTCTGCGCCAGCTGTACTGGCGTTTGCGGAAACTGCTGCCGCCCGGAGTCTCCACCCAGGAGATGGACTGGTGGCACGGCGAGGACCGCGAGCTCTGGGCCATCGCCTGCGAGCCGCGCATTCTTGATCTCGTCGAGCCCATCCTCGGGCCGGACTTCTACATCTGGGGCTCGCAGTTCTTCAGCAAGGACCCCGGCGATGCGAAGACCACCCCCTGGCATCAGGACGCCTTCTTCTGGCCGCTCGCGCCGCACAATTCCGTCACTGTGTGGGTCGCCTTTGAGGACAGCGACGCGGCCAACGGCGCCATGAAGGTCATCCCCGGCACGCACCGCGCCCAACACATCACGCACGAGGACACGGAAAGCGACAGCGACGTGCTGCCCTCGCGCGCCACGGGCGGGGACTTTTCATTTGACGACGCCGTCCATCTGGAACTGAAAGCGGGGCAGGTCAGCCTGCACGACGACAACATTCTGCACGGCTCCGACGCCAACGACTCCGACCGGCTGCGTTGCGGCCTGACCCTGCGCTACTCCAGCACCGAGGTCAAGGCCGACCTCTCCGTCTGGCCCTTCTTCAAGGCCTTCCAGGTGCGCGGCGCCGACCGTTACAGGCACAATCCGGCCGGTTCGCCGCCGAGCGACCTGATGCGCGCGTACCGCCAGGTCACGGCCGGCGAGGAGATGTGATCCTGCCGCTTAAACCCCCGTTACAGGACATGGGGCGGGGAAGGGTGAAGGCAGCGATTCAGGAGCAGCGCCGCGGCCAACACAGCGGTGGGCAGCATTGATGGCAAGGTGATCATTGAGGCGACGGACAGTGACGCCAGCTTGGGCAGCGGCGGCGTGGCGCTGATCTGCGAGGAAGGGCGCATCGGCTGCGATGAAGTGGCGATCGGGCCGCTCTGAGGACTTACAACAAATGACTTGCAACCGGGCGCATATTACGTTATTCTAACGACCAGTTCCTGGCGGAAATGGCAAATTTGCCCTTTTTTGCCTGGCAATGACAAGTGGCACTGGTCGTTTGCCTCGTGGGAAAGTCGGCTTTGGGAAAATCATGTCCCTGACTCCCTTGTTCCGGAACAAGGGCGTGTGGGCATTCTTGCTCTGCAGCGCATTTGTGTTTGTCCTGGTCCATTCATCAGATTTGCAGGCCCAAGACGAAACACGACTCGCGGAAGTGAAGAACGTGCGCTTCACTGATTCCAGTGGCAGCGTGGCTTGGGATGCAGTAGCCGGAAACGTGAGGGGCTACCGGGTTATCTGGCGGCGCGGCACGTCGCCACCCAACACCATCCATTTTGTGGCCGCCAACGCCAACCGCAGCTACCAGATCCCGGACTTTGACGAGACGCAAACCTGGCAGGTGCGCGTGCGCGCGCTGCACACCACGGATTGGCGTTTGCACGGGCCAGGAGGCAGATTCATCACGTGGGACCCGGTAAACTTGACGACCACGCCTTCACCCACGCCGTCACCAACGCCCAGCCCCACATCGACCCCTTCGCCAACACCCAGTCCCACGCCTTCACCAACGCCTAGTCCTACACCGACGCCAACACCCAGTCCCACGCCCACGCCTTCACCTACGCCGACCCCTTCGCCAACACCCAGTCCCACGCCCACGCCTTCACCTACGCCGACCCCTTCGCCAACACCCAGTCCCACGCCCACACCATCGCCCACGCCGACACCAACACCTACTCCAACGCCAACGCCTTCACCCACGCCAACACCAACTCCCTCTCCGACACCTACCCCAACCCCGACGCCGACGCCCTCCGCGACGCCTCTGCCACCGCTTGTGCGGCCGACCGGGTTGACCTACGATGGTGACGATCTCTGCTGGAATGAGGTGGCGCACGCAGTTGGCTATTTGGCCTGGGTGGTGATGTTCCAGTTCCATGATGGTTGGGATGCCGGCGAGGGACGCTGGTGCGCGACCTTGGGCGCGCATCCGGGAGGGACCGTGCTGTCGGTGAGCGCTACCGGAGAGAATCTTGACGGCTTCATTCATGGACCGGCAGCCACCCTGGTAGTGCCAACTCCTACGCCGACGCCAACCTCAACGCCGACGGTGACCAACACACCGAAGCCGAAGCAAGAGCCG
Organism: Anaerolineaceae bacterium; assembly: GCA_026708325.1. Lineage (GTDB taxonomy): Bacteria > Chloroflexota > Anaerolineae > Aggregatilineales > Phototrophicaceae > JAGWBD01. The sequence continues at coordinate 41,255 of JAPOVC010000017.1, forward strand.
GTTGATCCGCCACGGCCCAATCCACCGACCAACACGCCAGTGCCGGAATGCCAGCGGATAGATTCCTACAGCAGGACAGTAAGAAAGACAGAGCAGTGCTTAATCGGCGGGATCCTTGGGAATTGCGACTACGAGAAAACATGTACTGGGACCTGCTGCCGCAAAAGTCCAACGAATTGTCCGATCAAGCAAGAAACTTGCGGAAACTGGAGGCTTGTTGATTACAGGCCATCTGGTGCTCAAGGCGCTGAAGAGAGCAGCGTTAGCGCATTCGACCTCGCCTCTTTCATTATCCCCGAGATCGCTGACGAGCCCACGCCTGACAATGCTCATGAGTTTGTAGGTAGTTAGACGATAATTCACAGCCTTGGCGCGCTACACCTTCAACACCCTGCGCATTGCCGGCCTGTCCACGCTGGGGTTGCTCCTGTCCTGCTCGCTGGCAGGTTACGCCCTGGCGCGCTGGCGCTTCCCCTTGCGCAGGTTATGGTTCTACGGCCTCCTGGCCACCATGATGGTGCCGGGCCACGTGACCCTGATCCCGACCTACGTCCTGTTTCGCAAACTCGGGTGGCTTAATACGCCCAACCCGCTCATCATTCCCTTCTTCTTCGGCAGCCCCTTTGCCACCTTTTTCTTTCGCCAGTTCTTCCTGAGCTTCCCGCGCGAACTTGAGGACGCGGCCACCCTTGACGGGGCGGGGGCCCTGCGCACCTTCAGGAGTATTGTCGTTCCCGTGTCCAAACCTGCCTTCGTGGCCCTGGGCGTTCTCCACTTCACGGGGATGTGGAACGGCTTTTTCCTGCCCATCATCTATCTTCAGCGCAAGGAGCAATGGGTGCTGACCCAGGTCATTCGGAGTCTGCTGGGTCGTTATGACAGCCCCTGGGGCGAAATCATGGCCGGCGTCGTGCTGATGACGGTGCCAATTGTTATTCTTTACATTCTGGTACAGCGTTACTTCGTGCAGGGAATCACCTTCGGCGGAATTCACGGATAGCATTGTCGACGAGAATCAACCATGAAAGGATGATCGCGATGTCCACAGCAGCAGTTGACGTTGACCGCTTTCATCGTGACGGCTTTTTGTTTCCCTTCACCATCTTCGAGAGCGATGCGGAACTGGCCTGGCTGCGCTCCATCTACTGGCGCCTGCGCGCCCTGCTGCCACCCGACACCTCCACCCAGGAGATGAAGCAGTGGCATGACCTCGACCTCGAGCTTTGGCAACTGGGCAGCAACCCGCGCATCCTCGACCTGCTCGAGCCCATCCTGGGCCCCGACTTCTACCTCTGGGGATCGCAGTTCTTCAGCAAGGACCCCGGAGACCGGAGCGTCGCCGGCTGGCACCAGGACGCCGCCTTCTGGCCGCTGACCCCGCATCGCACGGTCACGGTCTGGCTGGCCTTCGAGGACAGCGACGTCGGGAACGGCGCCATGCAGGTCATCCCCGGCACGCACCGCGCCGGCATCCTGCAGCATGCGGGGGAGCACGACGAGCACGACGTGCTCAACATGCGTCTCGAGCGCGGCAACTTCAGCCGCAGTGACGCCGTCCACCTCTGCCTGCGCGCCGGCCAGGTCAGCCTCCACGACGACAACCTCGTCCACGGATCCGCGCCCAACAACTCCGACCGCCTGCGCTGCGGCCTGACCCTGCGCTACTCCGCCGGTGAGGTGCGCGTCGACGCGGAGCTTTGGCCGACCTTCCGCGCCTGCTTCGTGCGCGGCCAGGACCGTCACGGCCACAACCCCCTCGGCCAGCCCCCGACCGACATCCTGCGCGAGTTCGTGTTGACCTGATTCCCTCACTCCGGGTCCGCGACACCAATCAGGGCAAGGTTTCCAAATCCTCGCGCCTGCATCCCTTGAGGGCCGAATCACGCTTCAGCGCCATTTTCCCCCTCTCCCTGAGGGAAGGGCTCCCGCGGCTGAGCGGGAAAAGGGGGCAAGGGGGTGTGAGCGGCCAGTTCCTCACGCGTGAAGCGGGAGCCCTCACCCCCCGGCCCCCTCTCCCTCAGAGAGAGGGGGAGAAAACTTGCAGGCAAGGGATTCGTCCCGGAAACCGGAAAACAGAACTTGCCGCTCCTTGCCGGGCGCTGTCCAGCGTCACGCCGTCAGCGTGCGGCGCCCCTCTCCCTGAGGGAGAGGGGTTTGGGGTGAGGGCGCCCTTTACCTCACGCCCTTCAACCCGTGAGCGATGACACGTCGATGACGTACATCTGGCGCGTCCCCTCGTGAATCGAGTCGATGCACACCAGGCTGCCGTCGCGCTTCCAGCGCGGATGCAGGTCGCAGCGGATTTCCCCGCCGATCGCCGGATCGGAATGGAAGCGCCCGACGTCGAAGCGCGTGTCGCTCTCCAGGTGATAGAGCATCAGCAGGCGCTCATGACGGGACGGGTCCGGGTAGCTGTCCGTCAGCAACCAGCGCCGGTCCGGGCTGACGGAGTTGTGCCCGTCCCGGGTCAACGTATCGGCGCCGACCACCGCGGTTTCAGCGCCCTGGTCGCTGTAAAGATGGAAATGACGCGCGCCCCCGTGCCCGGTCCAGGCCAGGATGTGTCCGTCGTCGCGCCAGTCGTAGTGGGAGACCACGCCCGAGCCCTCCAGCATGGTGAGATTGCCGCCGTCAGGGTCAACGGCGAACAAACGCGTATGGAAGCCACCCGGCGAGGGCCAGCGATGCAGGAAGGAAACGCGACTGCCCCCCGGGTTCCACTCGAGATGGTTCACCCAGTGTTCGACCCCCCGCATGGAGTCGACCGGCTCGATTGCGGCCAGCTGCGCCAGGCTGACAATCAGCCGGGAGTCGCGGGTATGGAGGTCCAGGTGCCAGACGCCGTCATCCTCCGGCGTGCATTTTCCCTCGCTGCGATCGGGCAGGCCGACGTAGCCGTAGCCGGGACGGGTGCGCGCCAGGCGCGCGAAGTTAAGCGTCACGGCTGCCGCACCGTCCGCCCCAAGCGAATAGACCGGCCAGGGCCACAGTTCACGCCCGCCAGTTGCCGGCTCAAGGACGCAGGTCACGAAGGAATCCTCACGGCGGGAGTTGAAGAGGATGCGGCGCCGCGAATCAGAGGGCAGCCACTGCAGCATGTTGCCCTGTTGCCAGCACCAGACCCGGCTCTCGGCCAGCGCCTGCCAGCGAAAGTCGTCCTCGCTGTCGAGCGTGCCAATGATGGCGCTGTCATCAGGCGCGGGCGGGCGATCCATGAAGGGGATCCGCAGCGCAAGGATGTGGCGGCCGGTCGAGTCCCAGGGCGACTTGTCGTAATAGCCGAAAAAGTGGTGGAAGGGTCCATTCGTGATGCGCGTGACGGGGCAGGGGTGATCCACGATCGTCATGGGCCAGAGCAGCGGCTCCGTTCAATCAGCTGATGGACAAGACCATACCCCCCGGAAGGGCCTGGAGGAAAGCCATCTCCCTTAAGGTCGTGAAACGTGGACGCCGATATACTTGTCGTCAGGGCTGACGCAAGGGTCCTGCCAGGCAGCGGTTGACTCAGGAAGGTATCCCTCCCGTGAAAATCACAGACATCGTGCTGTTCGAGTTGAGCGCGCCCTGGGAAGAAGGCGCGGAGCGCCGGCGGGTGGCGCTGCCGCTGGACCTTTACCCCGACCAGGTCCATCCCTACCCGCCCAACCAGCGCGTCAGGGAAATGAAACAGATCTTCGTCGAACTGCGGACAGACGAAGGCGTGACCGGCCACTTCGGAGCGATCGAGGCGCGACAGGCATTCCTGATCGACACCCAGTTGCGACCGCTGCTGCTGGGTCAGGACGCGCTGGCGACCGAACTGCTTTTCGACCTCATGTTGCGCCTCGACCGGCACGGGCGTTCCGGCGTCTTCATGACCGCCATCAGCGCCATCGACTGCGCCTTGTGGGACCTGAAGGGAAAGGCCTGGGGCCAGCCCGTTTATCGTCTGCTGGGCGGGCCGACCCGCGAGCGCGTCCCGGCCTACGCCAGCATGCTGGGTCACTCGATCGAACCGGATGAAGCGGCGCAGGGCGCCCTGGACTTCCAGGCGCAGGGTTTTCCCGCCCAAAAGTGGTTCTTCCCCTACGGACCCGGCGCCGGTCAGGGTGGGCTGGAGAAAAACATCGCCCTGGCGCAGGCCCTGCGGGAAGCCGTCGGCCCGCACTACCCGCTGATGTTCGACGCCTTCAACAGCTGGACCGTCCCCTATGCGCGGCAAATGCTGCGCGCGCTTGAGCCGCTCAACCCCACCTGGATGGAAGAGCCGATTCCGTCGGAGCGCGTCAGCGAGTTCCGCAAGCTGCGTCAGGCGTCACGCGTGCCGATCGCCACCGGCGAGCACGTTTACACGCGCTGGCAATCGAAGGAACTGTTGGTCAACGAGGCCGTCGACGTTTTGCAAAACGACCCGGACTGGACCGGCGGCATCTCCGAACTGTTGAAGATTTGCGCGCTGGCCTCGTCTTTCGAAGTGCCTTTCATCGCCCATGGCCACTCGCTGCTGCCCGCGCTGCACGTCGCCGCCTCGCAGTCGCCCGCAACCGTGCCCTGGGTGGAGTATCTGGTCTATCACCAGCCGCCCAAACAACACTTTCACAGTCCGAAGTACCTGCCGCAGAACGGTCATCTGGCCTTGCCGACCTTGCCCGGGCTCGGCATTGTGCTGGACGAGAGCAAGTTTGAAAGCCGTGCGGACCTGAGCTTCTGATCGGCAACCTGCGCCCTGTGCGAAGGCATGAGTATTTCACTGACCAGGGCGGGCGTCTTACGCAACAATACGCAAAGCGCACTATTACTAACGATAAGGCACGTTATCAATTGCTTAAGTGTCGAATGTGATTTGTACGCCTGTTAAGACTGCGTTACGATAATGGCGGAAATGTAAGTTGTTTGTACGGAGACCGGCTATGAAGACCTGGGCCCTGGCTGTGCTTGCGCTGCTCTTGCTACCCATTGTTAACGTTTCCGCCCAGGAACGTTGTGTAGAGAATCCACAATCCACGCATTCGCCTGCCGAACTGGCAAGAATCGCACAATTGCGTGGGTTTGGCAATCTCTCCCCGGAAGAGGAGGCAGAACTCCGGAGTCTGGAGACCAAACCAGGCTGGGCCGCCAATGTCGGCGCCGGTAACGGCTGGTTCGACGACGGGCCAGACAGCTGTGTCCTGTACATCTCGGCTTCGGGCGAACCTGTCCTGGGCACACGGATTTACAGTCCACGATTGCTTGCTGACAGGGTGGATGCACCGACCGGCAGCGCGCTGCAGGCCACCGTAGTCGACGGACCGGCGCGCATTCGCAGCGGGCCGGGGCTGGATTTCCCGCGATTGATCTGGTGCGACCAGGGCCTGTCCCTGACGGTCTGGTTGCCGGCGGAAGGCGGCTGGCTGCGCGCCAGTTGTTACGGCGCCAACGGCTGGATACACCAGTCCCTGGTGCAGATCGATGACGCAAGGGCCCGACCCGATACGCAGATCACGGTGCCCGGCGACCTGCCACTGCCTACCGGTGGTGAGCAGGCCACTGTCATCGCCGGCCCCGCCCGCATCCGCGGCGGCCCCGGGCAACAGCATCCCCGCCTGGCCTGGTGCGCCAACGGCTCGCCACTGACGGTTTTCCCGCCCGTCGTGGGCGACTGGTTGCCCGCCAGTTGCTTCGGCGCCAATGGCTGGATTCACGCGGCTCTGGTGGAATACGACGACACGCCGGCCCAACCCGCCCTGGCGCCGGTTGCGCCTGGCGACGCCTCCCGGCCCGCCAGCGGGCAGCGCGCCACTGTCATCGCCGGCCCCGCCCGCATCCGCGGCGGCCCCGGGCAACAGCATCCCCGCCTGGCCTGGTGCGCCAACGGCTCGCCACTGACGGTTTTCCCGCCCGTCGTGGGCGACTGGTTGCCCGCCAGTTGCTTCGGCGCCAATGGCTGGATTCACGCGGCTCTGGTGGAATACGACGACACGCCGGCCCAACCCGCCCTGGCGCCGGTTGCGCCTGGCGACGCCTCCCGGCCCGCCAGCGGGCAGCGCGCCACTGTCATCGCCGGCCCCGCCCGCATCCGCGGCGGCCCCGGGCAGCAGCATCCCCGCCCGCCCTGGACAATTGGCTGCCCGCCAGTTGCTATGGCGCCAATGGCTGGATATACGCAGCTCTGGTGCAAGTCGATGCGCCGACCCAACCCGCCCCGGCGTCAGTTCCGGTTGGCGACGCCGCCCTGCCCGCCAGCGGAGAGCAGGCGACAGTGGTCAGCGGCCCCGCCCGCATCCGCAGCGGCCCCGGGCAGCAACACCCCCTCCTGGCCTGGTGCGCGATTGGCGCGTCGCTGACGGTCTTCCCGCCCGCCCTGGACAATTGGCTGCCCGCCAGTTGCTATGGCGCCAACGGCTGGATTCACTCTTCCCTGGTGCAATTCGATGCACCGACCCAACCCGCCCCTGCGCCCGTTCCGGTTGGCGACGCCGCCCTGCCCGCCAGCGGGGAGCAGGCCATCGTGATCAGTGGACCGGCGCACATTCGCAGCGGACCTGGGGCGGGACATCCGCACCTGCGCTGGTGCGGGATTGGCTGGTCCCTCACTGTGTGGCCGCCGGCGCAGAACGGCTGGCTGCCCGCCAGTTGTTACGGCGCCAATGGCTGGATTCACGAGTCTCTGGTGCAAATCGGCGCTGCCAACTGACCAGGAACAGGGGCGCGGCAGCCCGCCAGCCTCGCTGGCGCATACGGTCCACAAATTCGTGAGGAGTCGCAGGGGCCTCCAGAAGTTCCGGCGTTGACACGCTGTTGAAGATTCCCGACATCGGCGTCCAAATGAGGGTGGTGGAGACTGCCTCCGGGAAACCGGCCCAGGTAACCTGAAGGGCAGTCCAGTTCCAACGCCCCGCGCCGCCTGAAGCGCCCGCCTGGGAAAACGCCAGGTACCCGTCGATCCCCCCCCCCGCGGCCTGGCGGGCCGCCACATACCTGGTTGCCGATGCCTCTGCCCGGCGGCAGCGTCAAATCAGCGCCAGGGACCTCAAATCTCCCGCCAAAGGTCTGTCCGCCTGTCCCAAACATCACACAAGTGCCGTATTTGTGCCACAAGCATTAAGGCGATAGGTTATTGCTGTATCTATAATTGATTTTACGGAGGCCTGGCGTTGAAATCTTACCTGTTGGCGCTCACCGCTTTGCTGCTGCTTCCCCTTTTGCCGGTTGCGGCCCAGGAGCGATGCGTTCAGAACAGGCCTCATATTCCAAACAGCTCTCAATTCGCGAGTGAACTCGCGTTTCTTCGTGAAGAACTCATCTTTGCGACCGACCCGAACCATATTAGTTTCCTGAACCAGGAGATCCGCTCGCTGGAGCGGCGGCTGAACATGGATGCCGTGGTCGGACTGGGAAATGGCTGGATCGCCGATATGCCCAACTCCTGCATCCTCTACATTTCCGCCTCCAACGAGCCGGTCATGGGCACGCGCATCTATCGCCTGGAGGCGGGCAAGTCCGATGATTCTACCGCCGTCCCTGGCGGGCAACCGGCTGTCGTGACGGACGGGCCGGCGCGCATTCGCAGCGGGCCGGGCCTGCAGCATTCGCGTCTGGCCTGGTGCGCCAACGGCGCGGCATTAACGGTCTTCCCGCCCGCCGTGGACAATTGGCTGCCCGCCAGTTGCTACGGTTCCAACGGCTGGGTTTACGCGCCTCTGGTGCAATACGATGACGCGCCGATCCAACCCGGTCCTGCGCCTGTCAGCGTCAGCGAGGTGTCTGCCCCTGTCAGCGGCCAGCGGACCACAGTGATCGACGGCCCTGCCCGCATCCGCAGTGGCCCCGGTCTGCAGCATCCTGGCCTGGCGTGGTGCGCCAATGGCGCGGCATTGACGGTCTTTCCACCCGCCGTGGACAATTGGCTGCCCGCCAGTTGCTACGGTTCCAACGGCTGGGTTTACGCGCCTCTGGTGCAATACGATGACGCGCCGATCCAACCCGGTCCTGCGCCCGTCAGCGTCAGCGAGGTGACCGCGCCCGTCAGCGGGCAGCGGGCCACGGTGATCGACGGCCCGGCGCGCATTCGCAGCGGGCCCGGGTTACAACATTCCGGCCTCGCCTGGTGTGCAACCGGTGCGACACTGACGGTTTTCCCGCCGGCCCTGGACAATTGGCTGCCCGTCAGCTGCTACGGCGCCAACGGCTGGATCCACGCATCCCTGGTGCAGGTCGATGACGCGCCGACCCAACCCGGACCTGCGCCCGTCAGCACCAGCGAGGTGAGCGCGCCCGTCAGCGGAGAGCAGGCCGTGGTGATCAGCGGCCCGGCACACATTCGCAGCGGGCCAGGGCAGGAACATCCGCATCTGCGCTGGTGCGGGATTGGCTGGAACCTGACAGTCTGGCCGCCGGCGCAGAACGGCTGGCTGCCCGCCAGTTGCTACGGCGCCAACGGCTGGATTCACGAGTCGCTGGTGGCCATCAGCGAATAAAGAATTCAGGACAGCGGACGGGTTAAGTCAAGCGGACGTGGATTTGTCTGAGCAGGGTTTATCTCTCGAGAACTTCTTGCCATACGGCAGTGGCCACCCTGGAGGCGGGTGTTAGTGGTCCGCGACCAGCGGCTCGACGCCCCATTCCTGCGCCAACCCCTGCAACATCGACCAGGTGCCCTCCGGCAGCGGGATGCCCTCGCGTTGACGCTGGCGCGTGACCCGCTCTTCCGGCTCGCCGGGCAGCAACACCAGGTCCTGCCCCTCCGCCGGCCGAATCCTGTGCGCGTTCTCGCGTAGCTCGTCGGCCAGGGCCATGAAGTCCTCCAGCTCGCCGAAATGCTCGATCGACAGCGCCAGCATCAACGTGGGGTTGACAGCCGGGTCGGCGCCCTCCGCCCCCGAGGGCAGGGTCCCGGCCAGCAACACCGGAATCAGGGCCATCATCAGGTTCAGGCCATAGCCCTTGTAACTGCCGAAAGGCAACAGCATGCCGCCCTCAAAGAGCTTGTCGGGATCGCGCGTCGGCTGTCCCTCCGAATCCAGTACCCAGCCCTCCGGGATGGGCTCGCCACGGTCGCTGTAGACGAGCAGTTTGCCCGCCGCCACAATCGAGGTGGCGAAGTCCAGCACCATTGGCCCGCGCCCCGTCGGCACGCCCCAGGCCATCGGATTCGTGCCCGTAGCGGGTTCGCGCCCGCCCCAGGGCACCACCTGGGTCCCGGGACAGCCCACCATCACCAGGCCCACCAGGCCCTCGTCGGCCAGCCAGGCGGCATATTCCCCCAGGCGTCCGATGTGATTGCAGTTGGTGAGCGCGACCGCCGCCACACCGTGTTCGCGCGCAAGACCGCGCAATTGCGCCATTCCATATCGCGCCCCGACCTGGCCGTAGCCGCGACGGCAGTCGATCACTGCGATGGCCCCGTAACGATGTTTGATGCGCGGCCGCATCGCGGGCTGAATGGCGCCGCCCTTCACCTGGCGCAAATAGGCCTCATGCCGCAGGACGCCATGCGAATCATGGCCAGTGAGGTTGGCCCGCACCAGCGTTTCCGCCACGTAATCGGCGATGTCCGGCGGCGCGCCGGTGGCCCGGTAGAGGCGACCTGAAAAGTCCGTCAGTTGCTCCGCGCTGACCCGTGGCATCGCTACCCTCTTTCCCCCTGCAACTCCAGCGCCGCGCGCAGTACGCCGTCGCAGGCCTCCAGCCGCACCCGCGCCGTCTCGGCGTCCAGGCCGCTGCGCGCCATCAGCACCGCCTGCTTGACCGACTGCCCCGTCGCTTCCAGCAATGCCGCCGCCCGCTCCTCGCCGACGCCTCCCAGTTGCGCCACCATGCGTCGCGCCCGCGCCGCCAGTTTCGCATTGCTGACGCGCAGGTCCACCATCAGGTTGTCGTGCACCTTGCCAAGGCGAATCATGGCCGCCGTGCTCAGCATGTTGAGCACCATCTTCTGCGCCGTGCCGGCCTTGAGCCGCGTGGAGCCCGCGATCAGTTCCGGTCCGGTCACGGCGGCGATGCCGATCTCCGCCAGGTCCAGCAGGGGCGCCGGCGCGCTGCAACTGATGCCCGTCGTGAAAGCGCCCGCCTCCCCCGCATACGCCAGGGCGCCCAGCACGAAGGGCGTGCGTCCGCTGGCGGCGATGCCGACCACCGCGTCGCGCGCCGTCAGGTCCAGCGCCTGCAGGGCCTTCGCCCCGTCCTCCGCGCTGTCCTCCGCGCCTTCCACGGAACGCGTCAGGGCGCCTGCGCCGCCCGCCAGCACCCCCTGCACCTGCTCCGCCGGCGCGCTGAAAGTCGGGCCGCATTCCACGGCGTCCAGCACGCCGAGGCGACCGCTGGTGCCCGCGCCGACGTAGATCAGCCGTCCGCCGTTCCGCAGGCTTGCAGCGATGCAGTCGGCCGCCCGCGCCACCTGGGGCAGCGCGTCTTTCACCGCGGCGGCGACCCCTGCGTCTTCCGCGTTCATCTGGGTGACGATGTCCAGCGTCGACATGCGGTCGAGGCCGCGGCTGGCCGGGTTCGCCGCTTCTGTGTGCCTGACGGGTTCGGACGCCATGACCCGGCGTTCAGCCCGTCGTCTTCATGCCGGCCGCGATGCCGCTGATGGTCGCCAGCACCTCGCGCAGCACGACTTCCTGGCCGGGCCCCTCCGGTTCGGCGCGCAGTTCCTGCAGCAGGGCCACCTGGATGAAATTCAGCGGGTCGACGTAGGGGTTGCGGCGTTCGATGGACAGGCGGATGACCGGGTTGCTGTCCAGCAAACTGTCCTGCTCGCTGACCGCGCAAAGCAGGCGCCGCGTGCGTTCGTGCTCAACCTCGATGCGCCGGAAATAACGCTCGCGCAGCGCAGCGTCCGCCACCAGTTCGCGCGCATAGAGCCCGGCGATGCCCAGGTCCGCCTTGGCCACGTCCAGCTGCGCGTTTTCCAGCACGGCGTTGAAGAAGGGCCAGCTGCGGTACATCTCGCGCAGCAGCTCCAGCCCGCCCGCTTCGCGTTTGCACCAGGTCTCGAGGGCATGGCCCACGCCAAACCAGCTGGGCACAATCGCCCGGCTCTGCATCCAGGAAAAGGTCCAGGGGATGGCGCGAATCGCGCCGAATCCGCCGGCGGCGCTGCGTTTGGCGGGGCGCGAACTGATGGGCAGGCGCGCCAGTTCGCCAATGGGCGTGGCCTGCTGCCAGAAGGTCAGAAAGTCCTCGCTGCCGTAGACGAAATCGCGCCAGGCCTGCTGGCCCAGTTCCGCCAGTTCGTCCATGGCGCTCATCCAGACCGCTTCCACCTGGGTCTCCTGCGGCGCGCCCAGCGCCAGCATCATGGCGTGCATCACCTGGTGCAAATGCCGCCGACCGATGTCGCGGTTGCCATAGCGGTAGGCGATGACCTCGCCCTGCTCGGTGATCTTTGTGCCGTAGGTCAGGGACCCGGGCGGCAGGGCGCGAATCGCCAGATTGGTGGGGCCGCCGCCGCGGCTGATGCTGCCGCCGCGCCCGTGAAAGAGTTGCAGGGCGATGCCCCGTTCGGCGCAGGTCTCGGTCAACTCCTGCTGCGCGCGGTACAAATGCCAGTTGGAGGCCAGGTAGCCGCCATCCTTGCTGCTGTCGGAATAGCCGACCATCACCTGCTGGTGCAGGCCGCGGCGTCGGCCCCGCGCCTGCAGGTGACGCTGCCAGGCCTCGTTGGCGAAGAGCGCGCGCATGATCGCCGGGCCGTCACGCAGGTCGTCGATCGTCTCGAAAAGCGGCACCAGTTCCAGGTCCTCGTCGACGCCGACCTCGCTGGCCAGCAGCAACATGGCCAGCATGTCACTCGGCGCCTGACTCATGCTGCCGATGAAGGTGTCGATGACGATCGTGCCATAAAGCGTATGCGCCTGGGCCACCATGCGCCAGGCGCGAATAACGCGCTGCGTGTCTTCGGAAAAGGGTCGGATGTCCACCGGGAAGAAGGGGCGCGGATTGGCGATCTCGCGCGTCAACAGGGCCTGCTTCGCCTCCTCATCCAGGCCCTCGTAATCATTCTCGATGCCATAGTGGCGGAAAAGCTCGGCCAGCGCCGCGCGCTGCAAGCCGGCGTCCTCGCGCAGTTCCAGCGGCACCAGATGCAGGCCAAAGAGCCGTATCTTGCGAATCAGACGCAGCAGGGAGCCATTGGCGACGTGGCGGCTGTCATTGGCCAGCAGGCTGTTGCGGATGCGCTCCAGTTCAGCGATCAGTTCGCGGCTGTCCTGGTAGCCCTCCGGCAGGTCGTCGCGGGTCGCCTGCAGGCGGCGCCGGACTCCCTCCAGCAACTGTCGCCAGGGCTGGCCCGGCCAGAGCGCCTCCAGGGCTGCTGCATCCGCCTGGCGGGCCAGCGCCTCCTGCAGGTCCACCAGGTCATGGTCCGGCCTGATCGCCTGGGTCAGTTGCTCCTGCAGCAGCGCCACCTCACGCAGCCACACCTCCAGCGCCGTCTGACGCAGGGTCGCCAGGGTCTGCATCGTAATGTCGGCGGTGACGTTGGGGTTGCCATCGCGGTCCGCGCCGATCCAGGAGGCGAAGCGCAGCAGTCCCTGCGGCTGCGACCAGTCGGCCTCCGGAAATTCCTCATCGAGGCTGCGGATCAGGTCCTCGTAGACGTCAAGCACCACGTCCATGATGACGCTGGTCAGATAGTAAAGGCCGAAGTCGACCTCGTCCATCACCGTCTTGCGCGTGCTGCGGTTGGCCGGCGTCTGCCATAACGCCTCGATCTGTTCGCGCAGCGCCTCCAGGAAGACCGCGCGTTCGCGGGGCGGAAAGTCCTCACGGTCATGGCGGTCCATCATCTCGGAGACGGCCCGCAACTTGACCAGCATCTCCTTGCGTTTGGCCTCGGAGGGGTGTGCCGTCAGCACCAGACGCACGCGCAACTGGTCGAAAATGGCGGCCATGTCTTCCGCCTGCAGGCCGGCCCGGTGCAGGCTGCGCACAGCATCGGCCAGCGACTCGCGCACGATGCTGCCGCGCTCGCGTTGCCGCAGGACGCGGGCGCGCTGGATGTCCTCGGCGATATTGATCAACTGAAAGTAATTGCTGAAGGCCCGGACGAGAATCTCCCGCTCTTCCGGCCCCAGCGCGAGGACGCGTTGCCACAACTCATCCAGAAGCGCCGGGTCATCCTCGTCCCGGCGCCGGATGGCCAGTTTGCGGATGGTTTCGACCAGGCGCAGGGCCTCCGCTCCGTGCTGCTCGACGATCATTTCGCCCAGCAGATTGCCCAGCAAATGGATGTCGCGGCTCAGCGCGCTTTGACCTTCGCCGGTCCGGCTCATGGGCCTCCCGTCCTGCAGCAGCCTGTAATGTCGCGGTGATTATCGCGGCAGGCCTGCCCGGTCGCAAGCGTCGGGCCTGGTTACGCGGCGATGCGGGCGGCCGACGGGGAGCCCTTTTCGTATATAGGGGCGATTTATCAAATCGCCCGTCAGGCACGGAACGCGGGTCGCCGGTGACGCGGCGGGCGACATGATATGTCGCCCCTACGGCACAGGACGGTCGGGGGGCGGGGCGCCCTCACCCTAAATCCCTCTCCCTGAGGGAGAGGGACTTTTTGCACTGGCGGCCTGGACACGCCAGTCTCCCGGAATTGATTGGCAGTCCTGTTTTCCGGTTACTACCCTTCACGTGACTTTCACAAGATATGCTTTCTCCCCCTCTCCCTGAGAGAGAGGGGGTCGGGGGGTGAGGGCCGGCGATGCGGGTCAACCACAAAACGCCGTCAGGCACGGACCGCATGTCGCCGGCGACGCGTCGAGCGACTTGATATGTCGCCCCTGCGGCGCCCCTCGGTCGCGGGGCGCCCTCACGCCCTCACCTTCCAACGGGGCGCCAGAGGCCGCAGATCGCGTTCACCGGCCAACAACAGCCTGGCTGCAAAACGCCTCGCGCAGCTCGGCCTTGCGCACCTTGCCCAGCGCGTTCTGCGGCAGGGAGTCCACCAGATGCCAGACGCGCGGCACCTTGTAGGGCGCCAGACGGGCGCGGCACCAGGCCTCCAGTTGCGCCTGCCCCGGCGCCGCGCCGGCTTCGGGCACGACCAGCGCGACCACGCGTTCGCCCCATTCCTCGTCGGCGCAGCCGATGATCGCTGCGGCGCGCACGTCCGGGTGCTCGAGCAGGGCGCGTTCCACCTCCGGCGGATAGACGTTCATCCCGCCGCTGATGATCAGGTCCCTGGCCCGCCCCTGCAGCGTGAAGTATCCGTCCGGCGCGCGCTCCGCCAGATCGCCCGTGCGCAGCCAGCCATCCGCCGTGAAGGCCGCCGCCGTCTGCTCCGGCTGGTTGTGGTAGCCGGCGCAAACGTGCGGCCCGCGGATTTGCAACTCCCCCACCACGTTGTCGGGCAATGGCGCACCGGTCCGCCGGTCCACGACCCGCGCTTCCACCTCCGGCAGCGGCAGCCCCACCGAGCCGCGCCGCCGCTCGCCCCGCAGGGGGTTGGAGAGATTCATGCCAGTCTCGGTCATGCCATAGCGCTCCAGCAGGGTCACGCCGAAGCGTTGCCGCATGCCCTCGAAGAGGTCATCCGGCAGGCGGTCCGAGCCGGAGGTCATCAGGCGCAGGTGACGGAGGTCGTGACTGCGCCCGGCGGCGGCCCGGTACAGGCGTCGGTGAATGGTCGGCACGCCCATGAAGACCGAAAAGCGCCGCGACTCCAACAGCTCCAGCACGCTTACAGCGTCGAAGCGCGTTGTGAGGACGGCCGTGGCGCCGGCGCGCAGGGCGCCGTGCAGCGCCACCGTCAGGCCGTGCACGTGAAACAGGGGCAAGACGTGCAGCAGCACGTCATCCTGGCGCCAGCCCCAGGCCTCGTGCAGGGCCTCGATGTTGGCCGTCAGGTTGCCATGGGTGATGCGCGCACCTTTCGGCCGGCTGGTCGTGCCGCTGGTGTAGAGCATCATCGCCACCTGCTGCGGGTCGCGCGGCGGCGGCGGTGCTACGGGCTCGTAGCCCTCGATCTGCCGAGTGAAGGAGTCGTCGTCGCGCAGGGCGATGCAAGGCAGATCCGGGTTGGCACCCGCGATGGATGCCGCGCCCGGTTGGTCCGCTGCATGGAAAAACAGCGTCGCGCCGGAATCGGCCAGGAAATAGCGCAGTTCCGAGACCGGAAAGGCCGGGTTCAAGGGCAAATGGACCGCGCCAAGTCGGCAGATCGCCAGGTGCAGTTGCACGAAAGCCAGGCCGGTCGGCAACTGCGTCGCGGCGCAGGCGCCGGGCCGCAGACCCAGAGCCAGCAGCCAGGCCATACAGCGACCCACCTGCGTCTCAAGTTCGCCATAGCGCAGGGACTGCGGACCCGCCGGCGTCAGCAGTTCGATGGCGACCTTGTCCGGCTGAGTGAGACTGTGCTGCTGCAGCCTGTCGAGAAACAACATGGTCACAAGGTGACGGCCTCCCCGCCGACCGCTGTCTGCGTCGCGCCGACCCAGGCGGATGATCCGACCGACCTGCGCGACACCGGGCTCAATTGTATACTCCGGTCCCACTGCCCAGGTAGCGCGCCCCCCGTTCTGCCAGGAAGGCGTCGCCATAAGGCGCGCAGGAGAGGCCATGTGCACAGTTCCGGTCATCGCGATCGCCATGGGCGACCCCGCCGGCATCGGCCCCGAACTCATCGTCAAGGTGCTGGCCGAAGAGGGCTGGCAGGGGCGTTGCCGGCCCTTCATCATCGGCGACCTGGCGGTCATGCGCGCCGCGGCCGCCGGCCTGGCTTCCCCGCTGCGTTTCCAGGCGATCAAGGACCTCGACGCCGCCGCTTTCGTACCCGGCCAGATCGACGTGCTCAATCCGCCCGGCCACAGCCTGGGCCCCCTTCCGCCGCCAGGGGTCCATCCCGCTCTCGGCGAGGCGGCGGCCCGCTACCTCGAACTGGCCTACCAGCTCGCGCGGCAGGCCCGCGTCGATGGCGTCGTGATGGCGCCGATGAACAAGGAGGCCTTCCGCGCCGCCGGTTACGACTATCTTGACGAATTGCAGTACCTCGGCGCGATCACCGGCTGCGACGAGCCCTTCATTCTGGCGGCAGCGGGGCCCGTCTGGGCAGTGGCCGTCACCGAACACCTCCCCTTCCGCGACATCGCCGACCATATCACCCGCGAAGGGGTGCGGCGCAGCATCGGCAGTCTCCATCAGGTCCTGCGCCGGCTCGGCTGTGCCACGCCGCGGATCGCCTGCGCGGCGCTGAACCCGCATGGCGGCGAGGGCGGCCTCATGGGCCGGGAGGAAATCGACGTCATCGCGCCGGCCATCCTGGAGGCGCAGGCCGCCGACGTCGACGTCAGCGGGCCGGTCCCCGGCGACGTCGTCTTCAAACGGGCGCTGGATGGCGACTTCGACGGCGTGGTCTGCATGTATCACGACCAGTTGAATATTGCCCGCAAACTGCTGGCGCGTTCGGATATCGCGACGCTGTGGATGGGACTGCCGGTCATCGGCGCCACCACGGCACACGGCACGGCCTTCGACATCGCCGGCCAGGGCGTCGCTGACCCGGGCAGTCTGCGCGCCGCCCTGGATTACGCCATTCGCCTGGCGAGACCGTACGATGGCGGCTGCGTCGCTTAAACGCTTTCGCTTCCCGTCAGGATGTCAGACAGCGGCGGCCTCCGCACTGACGTGGGTCTCGATCCAGCCCTTCAGCGGCACGTCCACGTCCTCCGGCGAGGTGTAGCCGTAGTTGCCGGTCGGCGAGGCGCCGAAGAGTTGCTGCCGGATCGGGTCCATGCGGGCATTCAGACGCTCGTCCAGGGTGACCTCGTCGCGGGGACGCAGCCAGCGATAACTGTAGCCGTAGAACAGCACCTTGCGCGGACTGTGCCAGTGGTTGGCGCTGGTCGAGTGCCACAAACGCCGGTCGAAGAAGACCGCCGAGCCGGCCGGCACCAGCACCGGCACGCCACCGGGCAGTTCACAGCGGTGGTTGCCGCCGGGGAAGACCATGGTCTTCTGCAACTGGCTGCCCGGCACCACGAAAAAGTTGCCGCGTCCCGGCATTGAGCAGTCGGTCAGGAAGAAGCCGACCTTGAGCGAGATGCGCGGCTGCGGGTCAGTCTCCAGCTCCTGGTTGAGACGACCGCTGTCCTGATGCCAGCCGAAGCCGTGGCCCTTTTCCGGGCCCTCCGGCGGAGAAAGGTTCAGGTGCGAGTGGTAAAGCTGGATATTCCAGCCCAGCAGGCCGAAGACGCGGGCGATGGTCTTCGGCAGATCGACCAGCTCCAGCAGGGCCTCGTCGCGCCCCGCAAAGTCGTGCACGGCGACGCGGTCGCCCGGGCCCAGTTGCTGCTCCTCACGCCGCGCGTCCACCAGGCGATCGAAGGCCGCCTCGGCCCGCTCCCGCTGTCCCGGCGTCAGGGCATTCTCAACGATGAAATAGCCGTCCCTTTCAAAAGCCTCGCGTTCGGCCTCGCCCAACATATAGTCCAGACAACGCGTATCCATGTTCTCTCCAAAAGCTCCCCGCCGCGCATGAATTGTATCCCGTCCACGCCACTATCGCCGTCGGGAGGCCGGGAGGTCCATGGTCGAGAGTCAGGGCAGTGCGCCTGGCGGGCGGGCATTGAAGGACGCCAGGCAGGTCAGCGCCGGGTGAGTTCGGAATATCGGGCAGCGCAGCGGTCCTGCGACCGCTCAGCCCTTGAGCGGGCCGGTCATCTGCACCAGGCGAAAGCCGATGGAGGCGTGGTGGCGCTCCGGCGCCAGGGCATAGCGAAAGTCGATCACCGCCCGCTCGGCCTCGCTGAGAAAGGAACCGCCATGGATCAGGCGTTTGCTGCCTGACGCGCCCTTCCCGCCGGGTTGCGCGTCGCGGCACCACTCCCAGACGTTGCCGGCCATGTCCTGCGCGCCGCAGGGGCTGGCCCCCTCGCGATAGCGGCTCACCTGGGTGGTCATGCGAATGAAACTCTCGCGCACGTTGCAGCGCAGCAGGTCAAACTCGTCGCCCCAGGGGAAGCGACGCTGGTCATCGCCCCGCGCCGCCCGCATCCACTGCAGACTGGTCGGCAGGGAAACGCCCAGGCCCAGACGGTCGCCCAGCCAGTTGCAGAAGGCCATCGCCTCATACCAGGTCACCTGCTCGCGCGGGCGCTGCGCGTTGCTGAAGGTGGCGGGACGCGGGCCGGGGTTTTGGACCCGCCAGTCGCCGGCCGCAGGCGGCCACCAGCGCCCCTTGGCGTAGCCCTGCGGGTCCTGCACAAAAACCGCGAACTGCGCGTTGGTCACCGGATAGCGGCTGATGCGAAAGGCCGCCACCCGGCGCTGCTGCGGGCCCGACCCACCGTTTTCTCCCGCCGCGCTCCAGTGCAGGTGACCCGCCGTCACCTCACACCATTCCAGCAGGGGCAGGCTGAAGGGCTGCGTCCGACCACCGCGGACAGGCGCCAGGGCGCGCGCCCCTTCTGTGGCTGCGCCGGGCCTTTCCGATAACACTTCCCCTCCCACACCCTGCAGAAAGAGATCGTCGTCGCGCATCGATTCGCCCGCCCCCGACGCCGACAGGGGAACCCCGGCTGCTCGCGTGCCTTCCGCCTGCGGCGGCTCGCCTTCTCCCGGCAAGGGAAAGGACAGGGCCAGCAGGTCCGGGCCGCAGAGGCTGGCCAAATCTTCCGGGTCGTGACCGGGATACTGCTCGCGGAAGGCCTGAAAGGCCTCGCAACCCAGGCGACGCGTGCTGTCCAGACCCACCAGAGCAGCGATCTGACGGTATTCGCGCTCGGCCTCGCGCTGCCTGCTGACCCGCTTCAGCCTTGCCTCGGCTTCGGCCAGGACGGCGTCCAGGTCCACAAAGCGCGAGCTGTGGCCGGCCGCGCGCGCGCGCCGCAGCAGATAGACGGCCTCGTCGAACTGCCCACCCTGCATCGCCCGCGTGGCTTCGCGAATGCTCTGCTCCAGGTCCTTGACCGGCGCGTCGACGATGTCAACGCTGCGCGGCCCGTTGGCCGGCGGCTGAACGGCCACGTGTTCCGCGGCCTCTATCGAGCGCAGCAGCGAATCCAGCGCATCCTGCTGCAGGCCACGGCTGAAGTCGACGTGGTGAATGTCGCGCAGGGCCTCCGGCACCTCCGTCTCAGGGTGAATCAGCAGGGGAAAGACGATGCGGCCCAGGCTGTGGGCCAGGTTGAACTCGCGCAGGCAGGCCGTCGAGCGGACGGACTCCGGCGACAGCAGCCAGAGAAAGCCCTCGCACCACTCCAGTCGCCGGTAAATTTCGTGCCACCAGTTCGTGCCGGCGAAGAGCCGCTGGTCGTACCAGATGTCGTGGCCCGTCAGGGCGCGCACGATTTGTACGCAATAGGGCTTGTCCACGCGCGCATAACTGACGAAGAGTTTCACGGGAGCGGACCGGCCTCCGCGCCCAGCTGTTGCAACACGTGACGGGCCAGTTCACCGGTCTCGCGCGGCTCCCAGTGCGGATGGCTGTGCTCATTCAGCAGGGCGCGCAAGGCGGGCACGCAGCGCCGCGTGCCGATGCGCTCAAGCGTCGCGACGGCGTACCAGCGCACCATTGCGTCACTGTCCTGCAGGGCCGCGATAGCGTAGGCTTCGCCCTCACGTCGCCCGGCCTCGCCGAGGGCCACCACGGCCGCCAGGCGCACCAGCGCCTCAGCGTCCTGGCAGAGCGCGCCCAGGGCCCGGATGCCCGCCGGATGCACCAGACGCCCCAGCGCTTCGGCCACGGCTTCGCGCAGCAGAGGGTCGGGATCCCGCGCCAGGGGAATGAGATGCCGCGCCGCGCCGGCATCGCCGCACTCCAGCAGGGCGCGCAGGACAGCGACGCGCAGGGGCTGGTTTTCGTCCTGCAGCAGTGGCGCCAGGGAATCGCTGGCGGCCGGGTTGCCCAGGGCCGCCAGGGCTTCCACCGCCGCCCAGCGCAGCATCCAGTCCGGCTCGCGCAAGACTTCGCAGAGACGCGCCACAATGTGCCCGTTGCGCCGGCCGCGAAAGTGCTGCGCCCAGGCCGTCAGGCTGCGCGCGGCTTCCTCGCGTTCGCCCCAGGCGCTGTTGCGCAGACGCTCCAGCAGCGCGTCGAGGGTATCAGGCGCTGCTGCGGGGGAGGCCTTGCCCGTCGCATCCGCCGGCGCCCGTGACGGGTCAGGCCGGGCGCCACCCCGCGCCCGCAGTGCCTCGCGCGCGGTCTTGCGCACCGCGTCATCGGCATCGCGGCGCATACGGCGCAGGGCCGCCTCCGCTTCGGGCGCTTCCATGCGGGACAGCGCGGCGGTCGCCAGACGCCGCACGTTGGCCTCGTCGCTCTCCAGCGCGGGGGTGAGGCTGGCCAGGGCCGCGTCCCCCAGGGTCGCCAGTGCCAGGGCCGCCGCCCGCCGGACGCGCCAGTTGTCGTGACGCAGGGCAGCGACCAGCGCCGGCGCGGCCACAGCGTCGCCGAGCCCGCCCAGCGCCGCGCTGGCCTCGATACACACGAGGTCGTCGCTGTCGTGCAGCAACTGCATCAGACCGGGGACGCCGGCGACGTCCTGCAACCAGGCCAGACCCTGACAGGCGCCCCGGCGCAGGCGCGCGTCCTCGTTCATCAGCAACATCAGCAAGGTCGGCAGACCCCGCTCGCGCAGATTGTGAATGGCCACGCGCGCCGCGTCCGTCAGCGCCGTCCCTGACGCCGCCAGACTGTCCTGCAAGGACGGCAGGGTGGGCACGTCCAGTTGCCACAGCGCCAGCACGGCGGCGCGGCGCACTGCGGGAGTCCCCTCGCGCATCGCGGCCAGGAGCACGGGCAGCGCCAGCTCGAGGTTGATTTCCGCCAGGGCGCTGGCCGTGGCGACGCGGGCGTCATGCTGCGCGCTGTGCGCCACGCGGATCAGGTTGCCGATGATCGGTTCCACGCTGCGCTCCGGCACGTCGATGCCATTGGCGATGCATCGCAGGGCGAGGAAGGGATTGACGCGGTTGATGCCCAGCAGAGTCTCCTCAGGGTTGGCGCTGAGGCAGGCCGCCGTGATGATCATCGACTCGCGGCTGTCCTGCTGGCGGTCGCCCCCTTCCCCGGTGACCGGTGGCCGCACCTGGCGCCAGAGCGCGCCATCCCGCTGCGTCAGCGCCGCGAAGTATTCCATCTGCGCCTGCCAGGTGAAGCGCAGGCGCTCGCCCCGTTGCTGCAGAAAGTTGGCGCGCAGGGCCGCCTCCAGCAAGTCGCGCCGGCCGACGTGACCAAGCGCCTCCCTCCGTGAAACGTAGACGCCCGTCTCCCCGGCCAGCATGGCATCGGCCAGCGCGCCCAGCCCGGCCTCCACTTCCGCCAGTCTGAGGCTGGTGAAGAGGCTGTCGTCCGGTTGTCGCAGCCACATCTCGGCGGTGGCCCGCCGCAACAGGGCGCCGCGATTCTCCACCGCCTCTTCGCCGGGCCGGCTTTTGTGCAGCAGGCAGAGGGCCCCCAGCAGAAAAACGTTGCGCGCCATCAGTCGCTGCGGCCGCAGATCGGCCGACGCGTCGCCGAGCAGGCCACCCAGCATCGTGGGCGCGGCCTGCGGCCCCAGCCAGCTGCGCACGAAGAAGCGGATGTTCTCCGC
Source organism: Anaerolineaceae bacterium (assembly GCA_026708325.1). Taxonomy (GTDB): domain Bacteria; phylum Chloroflexota; class Anaerolineae; order Aggregatilineales; family Phototrophicaceae; genus JAGWBD01. The sequence goes on from JAPOVC010000017.1 coordinate 62,734, forward strand.
CGACAGCGGGCCGGTCTGCGCCAGCGGCAGACCCAGGCTGACGTCAAAGCGATAGTCCTGCGCGCGGCAGGTGATGACGACCTGTTGCGGCGCCCTGGCCGAGGCCAGCCACTTGCGCAACAGGGCGATCTTGTGGTGGCGGTGCCCGCGGATCTCGTTCAGCCCGTCCAGATAGAGCGCGACCTCTCCCCGCGCCAGCAGGCGCAGCGGATCGCCGGGCAGGTCCCAGTGCGCGCGGACCAGGTCCTGCACGGTCATGGGGTCTTCCCAGTCGACGAGGTCGATGAGCAGGGGCAGCGGCCCGCTGCGCAGCAACTGCCAGTGATGGATGTCGTTCAGCACCAGATTGTGCAGCGCCGTCGTTTTGCCGCTGCCCGCCTCGCCGACCAGCACCAGGCGCGGGTGTCGTTCGCGGACCTGCGCCAGGGTTTGCGGCCGGCTGCGGCGCCCGGCAAGGGGCGCCCCTTCGGCCAGTGTCGGCTCGTGGTCAATCAGCACGCAGGTGGCCTGCTCCATCCAGGCGCGGACGCCGGGCGGTTCGGGCCGCACCTGGTCCTGGCTGATAACCCGGTCCACCGGGCTGGCATGCTCCAGATACTCCTGCAGGCCGCGCCGCGTGTAGAGGTCGACCGCCAGGTCGGTCAATTGCGTATCGATGGCGTCCGGCTGATAGCGGATGCGCTCGCCAAAGTGCTGCCGCAACACGGCCACCAGCTTTTCGGCGCGGTGACGGAAGCGGTTGGGGCTGCGCCAGTCGCTGAAGTCGAAATACTGCGCCCGCTCCACCTCCATCGGCCACTGCGTCTCATCGATGGGCTCGAGCAGCACCGGCACCAGCGGGCAGCCGATGCGGTCCGCGCGCGAGAGTTCGCGCTGGCAGTAACGCGATGCCACGTAGCCGCGGGAGATGACCGGGATGGCGGCGACGGCGCTGTGCAGGGCATCCTGCAGGACGCTGCGCCAGTCCTCGCCGGGCAGGATGTTGAGGCGGTCCATCCACAGCCGGATGCCGGCGCGGCGCAGGGTCGCCGCCAGCAGCATCGCAAACTCGCCGTCGTCGCTGCGATAGCTGATGAAAACGTGTCCGCCGCCAGGCCGGTCACGCCTGGGGGGCGCATGGGTCGCCGGATCGCCTGTCCAGGCGGATGCGGCAGGATGTTGCCGGGGGCTCATCTACATTTGCTCGGGGACGTGTTCGCTGGGGCAAAGATATAACACGCCCGGCCAGGCGGGTCAATCAGGTCGCTCCGGCACAGGGTTGGCATCTGTACTGACAGGGACCACCCGGCGCACAGTGGCACGACAAACCCTCGAGGCCCGCCGCTGCCGCCGCCTCACTGCCGCAGCACCTCCTGACCCGTCTCCCGCGAATCGTAGCCCGGCTCGCGACCCAGCGCCGCGCGGAAGCGACTGTCCGCCAGGGTCTCCAGCAGCGCCTGCATACCGGCCAGCGCCAGATGCCGCTCCGGGATGCAGAGATCGAAGCGTTCCTCGCCCACCGGCACGAAGTCCAGTTCCAGCACCTGCGCCGCGCGTCGCAGGCCGAGGCCGCAATCCGCCACGCCCGAGGCCACCGCCGCCGCCACGGCCAGATGGGTGTAGACCTCCCGGTCATGGCCCTCGATGTCGGCGCCCGCGATGCCCAGGCGTTTCAACTCGTAGTCCAGCAGCGCGCGCGTGCCGGAGCCGCGTTGGCGGTTGATGAAGCGGAGGCGCGGCAGGTCTTGCAGGCCGCGCACAGACAGCGGGTTGCCGCGCTGGACGATCAGGCCCTGCTCGCGATGCGCGAAAGTCACCAGGCGCAGCGCCTCCTGCGGCAGCCACTGGCGCAGCGCCGCCACGTTGTACTCGCCGCTGGCCTCATCGAGCAAATGCGTGCCCGCCAGATGCGACTCCGCGCGGCGCAGGGCCGCAAGCCCGCCCAGCGAGCCCACGTTGGCCGAGACCAGTCGTTGACCGCGCTCCGCCAGCCACTGCGCCAGCAGGTCCAGCAGGGGGTCGTGACTGCCCTGGGCCAGCAGGCTGCGCCGCACTTCCGCCAGGGGCCGCAGGAGTTGCACGGTGGCCTGGGCGCCGCGGTTTAGCCCCTCACTGAAGCGCGGCACCAGCGCCAGACCGTCGGCGCGCAGCAGCGAGCTGATCACGCCCGCGCCCTGCCCCAGGGGGGAGGCCAGCAAGCGCCCGTCCACCTGCGCCAGGGTGACGCGCACGTAGTCGTCGTCACCCGTCGGCGAGACCAGCTTGCGGGTCATGATGGCCTGCACCTCATCGCGCGGCAGGTCGCCCAGGCCCAGCCACTGGCGCAGCAAGGGCGTCACGAAGAGTTCACCGGTCAACGCGGCGCTGACCGGATAACCGGGCACGCCGATCACCGGCAAGCCCCGCAGCATGCCCATGATCACCGGGTGACCCGGCCGCACGGCCACGCCATGAACCAGCAACTCCCCTTCCGCGCGCAGCACCGCCGCGCTGTAGTCGCGACTGCCCGCGGACGAGCCCGAGAGCAGGAGGATGAGGTCCGGTTCCTGCGTCAGCGCCGCCAGCAGCGCAGCGCGAATCGCCAGGGGCTCATCCGCCGCGCTCTCAAGCACGAAGGCCTCGCCACCGGCATCCCGCACCTGGGCCGCCAGCACCAGACTGTTGCTCTCGATGACCTGGCCCGGAGCCGGTTCGACGCCCGGCGCCACCAGTTCGCTGCCGGTCGGCAGAATCAGGACCCGCGGCCGCCGCCGCACCAGCGCGCTATCATGGCCGCAGCCGGCCAGCGCGCCGAGGTCCACCGGCCGCAACAGGTGGTTGGGCGGCAGCACCAACTCGCTGGCGACCATGTCCTCGCCCATCGGACGCAAATGCTGCCAGGGCGCGACCGCGCTGCGAATCGCAATGCGTCCCTCGTCAAGTTCCTGCGTGTGTTCGATCATGATGACGGCGTCGCGGTCCGCGGGCAGGGGATCGCCCGTATTCACGGGCCGCGCCTCTTCCGGCACGGCCAGGGTCAGCGGGCGCGTCTCGGTCGCGCCCCGGGTCATCGCCGCAGCAACCGCGTAGCCGTCCATGGCGGCCGCGTGATAGTGGGGCGCGGACAGGCGCGCGTACACCGCCTCCGCCGTCACGCGCCCGCCCGCCTCCGCCAGGGGCACGCGCTCGCCCGGCAGCGGCCCGTCCCGTCCGACCGCGCGCAGCGCTGATTCCAGCCGCGCCCGCGCCTGCTCCGCCGGGATATCCTCCAGGTAGACGTTGCGCTCTTCCATAGCGGCAGTATAGCGTGGCGGCATGGAGCGCTCTTACCCCCGGCCCCTCTCCCTCAGGGAGAGGGGAGCACATTCTGTAACGCCAACAACGAGAACACTTGTGATCCTGGTGCCAGAGTACGCAAGTGAGGACAGCGAGACAATTGAAACGACCGAATTCCTTGACTGATTTCTGCGGAAAAACAGTACAAGCGCTGTTAGACTCCCCTCTCCCTCAGGGAGAGGGGCCGGGGGTGAGGGCGGCCGCCTCCCCGGACCTGCACACAAGGAGCATGCCCATGACCCTGCGCTTCGGCCTCAACCTGCCCGCCGGACCCGTCACTGGCTCGCCTGGCAAGTTCATGGAGGACCTCGACGTCGCCCTGCCGCAACTGGTCGGCCACTTCGACAGCCTGTGGATGACCGATCACTTCATCTGGGACCGCAATCCCTGTTACGAAGCCTGGACGGTCATCGGCTTTTTCGCGGCCCGCTGGCCGCAGTTCAAAATCGGCCCCATGGTGCTGGGTCAGAGCTACCGCAATCCGGCCCTGCTGGCCAAGATGGCGGCCACGCTGCAACATCTCTCCGGCGGGCGCTTTATCATGGGCATCGGCGCCGGCTGGAAGGAGGACGAATACCGCGCCTACGACTGGCCCTACCCGCGCGCCGGCATCCGCATCGAACAGTTGCAGGACACCCTGGAGATCATGACCCGTATGTGGGGCGAGCCCGGCCCGCTCAGCTGGCAGGGGCGCCACTACCGCATTGTGGAGGCCATCTGCGAGCCGCGCCCGGACCCCGTGCCGCCCATCATCGTCGGTGGCGCCGGCCGCAAGACCATGCGCCTCGCCGCGCAGTATGCCGACGGCTGGAACCTCTCCGATTCCCCGATTGAGCGTTTTCGCGAGCGTCTCGCCATCCTGCAGCAGCACTGCGAGGAACTGGGGCGCGACCCCGCCAGCATCGAACTCTCCTGGTTCGGCCGCCTCAGCATCGCGGAAAGCGAGCGGGCGGCCATCGCGCGCAGCCATGGCCGCTGGCAACGCGACCGCGCCTTCGTCGGCACGGCGCCGCAGTGCATCGAGATGATGCAGCCTTTCGTTGAGGAGGGCGTCAGCTGTTTCATGCTCGACATCATGGACTTCGCCGACGAAGACGTCCTCGGCGCAGTCATCGAGGAAGTCCTGCCAGCCCTGCGCCCAACGTCCTGACCTTCGCATTCGGGAGTCAAATGACATGACCTGCCACGTTGACATTTTTTTGCCGCCCGGCCCGGACAAGGGAAAAATCAACAGGTACATGGACGACCTCGACCTCGCCCTGCCGCAGCTGGCCGGCCACGTCGACGGCCTGTGGATGAGCGACCACTTCATCTGGGACGACGACCCCTGTTACGAGGCCTGGACCGTCATGTGCTATCTCGCGGCCCGCTGGCCGCAGTACCGCATCGGCTCGATTGTCCTCTGCCAGAGTTACCGCAACCCGGCCCTGCTGGCCAAAATGGGCGCCACGTTGCAATCCCTGTCGGGCGGCCGCTTCACCATGGGCATCGGCGCGGGCTGGAAGGAAGACGAATACCGCGCCTATGACTACCCCTTCCCGCGCGCCGGCATCCGCGTTGAGCAATTGCAGGACACGCTGGAAATCCTGACGCGCATGTGGCGCGAACCAGGGCCAGTAGCCTGGCAGGGCCGCCACTACCGCATTACGGAGGCCATCTGCGAGCCGCGGCCGCAGCCCGTCCCGCCCGTTATGGTCGGCGCGGGAGAACGCAAGACCATTCGCCTCGCCGTGCAGTACGCCGACGGCTGGAATCCGGCGGTCTTCACGCCGGGCCCCTTCCGCGAGCGCCTCGCCATCTTTCATCAGCACTGCGAGGAACTGGAGCGCGACCCCGCCAGCATGGAGATCTCCTGGAGCGGCCGGCTCAGCGTCGGCGCCACCGAGCGGGCCGCCCGCGAGCGCAACAGCCGCTCCTGGGAACGCGAAGGCGCTTTCATCGGCTCTCCGGCGCAGGTCATCGAGCAGATGCAGGGCTTCATCGACCTGGGCGTCAGCCGCTTCATTCTGGAGATCCTCGAATTCAGCGACGAAGAGGTCATCGGGATCCTGGTGGAAGACATTCTGCCCGCCCTGCGTTGAGCGCCCGACCACCCACTCCTGCAGGGGTCACGTACAAACCAGGAGGACAGCCTTCCACGATCGCGCCTGGCAACTCCCGCTTCTCCCCCTCTCCCTGAGGGAAGGGCTCCCGCGACCGAGCGGAAGGGCTCCCGCGACTCAGCGGGAATGGGGTTGGGGGGTGAGGGCCATTGCTTCTGCCCGCCCTGCGCTGAATGCTGCCCAAATCGACGAATTTGGGATGGCGGGCGATTTGACATATCGCCCCTGCACGGGAAGGGCTCTCGCGACTCAGCAGAAGGGCTCCCGCGACCGAGCGGGAAAGAGGTTGGGGGTGAGGGCCATTGCTTCTGCCCGCCCTGCGTTAAACGCCTGGCCACCTTCCTCGCAGCGCGCTATCCTAGGGTTTCGCACTTACATCCTCTCCCACTGGTGTTTAAGTCCCTCACCCTGGGGGAAGGGCTCCCGCGACTGAGCGGGAAAGGGATTTAGGGTGAGGGCCGGCCCCACAAGGATTTCCCATGAAACTCGTATCCATCGCCCCTGACATGCGCCTCGGCATCTGGCTTGACGACGCGGTGGTCGATTCCTCCGCCGCCGGTATCGCCGGCATGCCCGGCACCATGGCCGACGCCCTCAACGGCGGCGCGGCCGCCCTGGACTCGCTGCGCAACCTGGCCGCCGATCCGCCGGAAGCCGCGCTGCTGCCCGCCGACCAGGTGACGCTGGGCCCCTGCGTGCCGCAGCCAGGCAAAATCATTTGCGTCGGCCTCAACTACGCCAAACACGCCGCGGAAGGCGGCCAGGCGATTCCCGAAACGCCGGTGCTCTTCTCCAAGTTCAACAACAGCCTCGCCGGCCCGGACGAGGACGTCCCCCTGCCCGCCGGCGCCGTCGAGTACGACTACGAAGTCGAGTTGACCGCCGTCATCGGCGGGACGACGCGTGACGTCGGCGTGGAGGACGCCCTCAATCACGTCGCCGGCTACTGCTGCAGCAACGACGTCAGCGCGCGCGACCTGCAGATGCTCACCGGTCAATGGCTGCTGGGCAAAACGCTGGACAAGTTCCTGCCACTGGGCCCCTGGCTGGTGACCAGTGACGAGGTGCCCGACCCGCAGGCGCTGGGTCTGCGCTGCTGGCTCAACGGCGAACTGCGCCAGGACTCCAACACCGCGGACATGATTTTCAGCGTGGCCGAGATCGTCAGCTACGCCAGCCGCTACATGACCCTCGAGGCCGGCGACGTCATCTCCACCGGCACGCCCGAAGGGGTCATCATGGGGATGGACCCCCGCGTCTGGATGGTGGCCGGCGACGTGGTCAGCGTCGAGGTCGATGGCCTGGGCCGGCTGACGAACCGGTTGGTTTGAACCGACCTGTGTTGCAGGGGCGACAAGTGGTCCGCGCCTGAAGGGCGTTTTGATCAATCGCCCCTACACGCCCAGCGTCCCGAAGTAGTGCTCGAAGAAGCGGTCGACGTTCACCGAGGTCGCCACCTCGTGCGGGCCGTCGGCGCTTTCCCGCCAGCCGGTTTTACCAGGGGACTCCTCCAGGTCAACCGTCACCTGGCCGCGCGTGAAGCCGCAGATCGCCTCATCAAACAGGCAGGCCGCCGCCAGGGGATCGTGCAGCGTCATCACCGCGCGTTCCGTGAACCACACTTCGGCAAAGTCCATCACCGGCCGCAGCAACCCCTGGCTGAAGCGCTGCCGCACTTCGTCCGGCGACAGGCGCACCTGGGTCGTCACGTCCAGCCCGACGGAGCGATGCGGCCGCACCGGCGCGCGGTACACCATCGCCGTCGCATGGGGGTCGAGGATGGCGTTCCATTCCTCGAAGTCGCGCACCCCGCTCCAGTAGGAACCGCCCATCAGCATCAGCCCGCCCAGCAATGAGGGGATTTCCGGGTCCGTGGCGAAGAGCAGCGCCACGTTGGTCAGCGGGCCGATGGGCAACAGCCACACCTCGCCCGGATGCGCGCGAATCGTCTGTCGCATGAACTCGATCGCTTCGCCGCGGGGAAAGTCCGTCGCGTGCGACCAGTCGCCCAGGGCGTCGGCCTGCGGCGACATCGGTTGCCGTTGTTCGACCAGGAGGGGCTGTTCCGCGCCGATGTAGATCGGGATGTCTTTTCCCGCCTCGCGGCAGAGCGCACTGGCCAGCATGCCGCGGCGCTGCCCCTCGCCGGTGACCGTCGTGATCCCCAGCAACTCGCAGTCCGGCTGAGCCAGCAAATAGGCCAGGCAGGCCGCGTCGTCGATGTCCGAGCCAATGTCCGTATCCAGCAAGACCTTCATGTGCGCTCCCCTTGGGTTCGACAGGCCCGGCCCATTCTATATGCGTGCACGGAACTTGCGCCAATGCGCAGCAGGCGCAAGACTCGCGGTTCGCAACTGCCATAAGAGGGGGCACGACATGCGACTGGGAATGTGCAGCGCCTTCCTGCCGGAAAACATCAACGACTTCACGCCGGAAATCTGCCGGCGCGTACGCGACCTGGGTTTCAGCGGCGTCTTCGTCCGCACGCGCCAGAACGACCCGCACACCGCCACGCGGGCGGAGGCGCAACGCTTCCGCGACCTGCTGACCGACGAGAATCTGCGCCTCTTCCAGGGAACCGGCTACTGGCAAAACCTCATCACCGGCGACGAAAATCAGCGCCGCGAAAGCGTGCGTACGCTGCAGGCCGCCCTGCGTCTGGCGGGCTGGCTCGGCGCGCGCGGCATCGACACCGGCCCCGGCTCGATGAGTCCCCATGGCCCCTGGGCGCCGCATCCCGACAACTGGACGCCCCTCGCCCGCCGCCAGCTGATCCGCAGTCTGCGCGAGGCCGCGCCCGCCGCCGAAGACGCCGGCGTTTACCTCAGCGTCGAATGCCACCAGACCGTCACGCTCGAATCGCCGGAAGTCGCCCTTGACGTGATCAACGCCGTCGACTCGCCCTGGGTGCGCATCGACTACGACTCGGCCAACTGGCTCGACCTGCGCAGTGCCTGGGACAGCGGCAGCGCCCTCAACCACCATTTTGACCTGCTGGGCGAACACATCGTCAGTTGCCACGCCAAGGACGTTTTCGTCGAACCGCGCCTGGTGATTCACATCAGCGACGGCTGCGCCGGCCGCGGCCTGGTCGATTTCCGCACGCTCTGCCGCCGCATGCACGAGTTGTCGCCGGATTACCCGGTCATCATTGAGGGCGCAGAGACCGAAGACCTGCCCGAAGTCAGCGCCTTCTTCCACGGCATCGCCGCCGAACTGGAACTGCCCCTGCTCGACGCCGACGAAGAGGCGCCGGCATGAGCGACCTGCGCTTCGCCGCGCCCGTCGAACGGCGCGTCGCCCTGGTCACCGGCGGCGCGCGCGGCATCGGCCGCGCCACGGCCCTGCGCATCGCCCGCGAGGGACGCGACGTCGCCCTGCTGGACCTGCTGGACGACGAGGGCGCCGAAACAGTGGGCGCCATCGAGGCCCTGGGTCAGCGCGCCATCCATCTGCGCGCCGACGTGACGGACGAGGCAGCCGTGCACGAGGCCGTGGCGCAGACCGTCGCACAACTGGGCCGTCTCGATATCCTGGTCTGCTGCGCCGGCGTGCTGGGCGCGGAAGTGCCCTTCATGGAACAGACGGCGGCCGATTTCGATCGCGTCATGCGCATCAACGTGTACGGCGTGTTTTACGCCCATCAGGCCGCCGTGCCGCACATGCTGCAGCGCGGCTGGGGCCGTTGCGTGACCATCACCTCCGGCGCGCGCATGGGCGGCACCCACGTCGTGCCCTATTCCTGCTCGAAGGGCGCCGTCTGGTCGATGGTGCGGGCCCTGGGAAACGCCTGGCCGCGGCAGAACGTCTTCGTCAACGGCGTCGAGCCGGGCCGCGCCCTGACCGACATGGTCGTGCCGCGCTTCTCGCAGGAGTTTCTGGACAACCCGCCGACCGCCATCGGCCGCTATTCCGACGCCGAAGAGGTCGCCGAGGTGATTGAGTTCCTCTGCTCCGAGCGCAACACCTATACCACGGGCTCGGTCTGGAGCGTCAAGGGCCAGAGCGGGTAGGGGCCCAGGAATCTCATCGGCTGTCTCACCACTCCATCTCCTTTTCCTTGTTCGGCAAGTACACGTGAACCGGAATCTCAAGCCTGAGAGCAGCGACCTTGACCAGAGGCGCCACATCGCGCCAATCCAGTTTGCCGTACCCGCAGCCCAAAGCGGGGATCGCGAGGGACCCAAAGCCGAACTCTTTCCTGTGATTGGCGACCAGGTAGTCCAGCCCCTGCTCAATGTACTCCAGCCTGGAGGTCTTGCTCCAGTGAGTCTTTGTCGGGAACAGAAGAACTCCGGGCTCCCCGTCTCCGGGCTCGGCCGGCAAGTAAATCGGCTCGCCGATTTTCAGGACGCGGTTGTAGCAGAGAGTCTCGTACTGCCTCGCGCGGTTCGGCCACTGCACTCGCATCTGTTCCGCAAGCCCGGCGCCCATCACACCGCCGATGTTTACGGGGATTGTGATGGCTTCTGCAGAATCTGTCATGATGTCCCCGCGAAAGTACTGGACCTGGCCCTGCCCTTCTGTGCTGCTGACTTCGTGGTTTCCGGTACTCATCACTTACTCCTTTTCTGCGATAGTGGGATTATGCGATGACGGGCGCGGTCCGGAGCGGGTAGGGGCCCTCACCCCCCAACCCCCTCTCCCTCAGGGAGAGGGGGAGAAAGTCAATGTTAACCTCAATATTGCCAGGGAAATGTTTCGCCTGAAGCAAAAGTCCCTCTCCCTGAGGGAAGGGCTCCCGCGGCTGAGCGGGAAAGGATTTAGGGTGAGGGCGACCGGCGACACCGCCGGACGTGAAGGAACAGAGCGGGTAGGGACCCCAACCCCCCTTTCCCGCTGAGTCGCGGCAACCCCTCCCGCGCAGGGGCAATTTATCAAATCGCCCGCCAGACGTGGACCGCATATCGCCGGGGACGCCGCGGGCGACATGAACTGTCGCCCCTGCGCCACAGGTTGGTCGCGGGACAAGGGTTAGGGGTGAGGGCCGCTTGCAATGCCTTTCCCCAATCCCCCTTTACCCGTACCACTCCACGAAGCGCCCCACCGAGGCGCGGAAGCCGTCCTCGAAGGTCCCGCCTGGGGGACGGTAGACGCTCTCCAGCGACACGACGCCCTCGTAGCCGTCGCGGCGCAGCGCCGCGGCGATCGTCGGCAGGCGCGGCCCGATGTCGCCGTGGCCGAAGGGCACGAAGTCCGCCCGCGCGTGTGCGATGTTGACGATCACGTCCTTGATGTGCACATGACCCAGCAGGCTGCCCTCGGGCCCCTGCAGCGCCTCGTAGGCGTCGGGCCAGGCGGGCTCGTTGCAGTAGAGCCCGTTGCCGGGGTCCCAGAGCAGCTTCAGACGCGTCGTGCCCAGTTCCCCGATTAGTTTGCGCGCCAGCCAGGCGGAGGTGATCATGGCGTTGTTGCCGTTTTCGACCACCAGGTTGGCGTCCATTTCTTCAGCGATTTCGACCGCCGGCGCCATCAGATGCAGCAGCTTGTCCCAGGCGCCGGCGGTGATGATCCACTCGTCGGCACCGTTGGCGCCGAAGAGGATCATCTCCTTGCGGAAGCTCATCACGCGCACCAGCGGGCAGTCCAGCGCCTGCGCGAAGTCGATGCAACGCCGCAACGCGTCCAGTTGCTGCCGGTAGACGCTGGAATCGCGCTCCAGGTCGCCCGTGACCAGACCGGCAAAGATGTGGCGCGAGATGCAGGGGACTTTCAGCCCGTGCGCATGCAGCAGGTCCTGCAGGCGCCCTGTCTGCGCGTCGTTGAGGTCGCCGACTTCAAGGTCGTCGATGTACTGCAACTCGGCGTATTCCAGGCCGAATTCGTTCATCACCGCGAAGGCATGCTCCGGGTTGCGGCTGATGCCGTCCGTGATCACCCCAAGCTTCATCGTTGCACCTCCACCCCGGAAATCGACTCGAGTATCTTGACCACGCTGGTGTTGCCCTCGTCGGGGAAGCGGCTGATGCCGGCCTTGAACAGTTCCCAGGCGGCGGCGGTGGCGAAGAGCGGCGCGCCGGTCTCGCGCCCCAGGGCCATGGAGATGCCGAGGTCCTTGGTCATCGTCCCGATCTGGCTGCCGGTATCGACGAAGCGGCGCTCCAGAACCAGCTCGGCGTTTTCCCTGTAGAAGGGCGAGCTGCCCGCGGCGGTGTTGCTGATGACGTCGAAGAGGACCTGCCCCGGAACGTCCGCGCTGGCGCCCAGGGCCAAGGACTCGAAGATGGCGACAAAAGTGAGCCCGATGAAGGACTGCAGGCAGGCCTTCACCGTCTGCCCCATGCCCGGTTCCTCACCGACGTGGAAAATCTTCTCCCCCACCGCCGCCAGCACGTCCTGTTGCGCCGCGAATACGTCGCCGGCACCGGCGGCCATCAGGGTCAACGTGCCGCCGTCCGCGCCGGAGCGTCCGCCACTGACCGGGCTGTCGATCAGACCCAGGCCGCTGCCCTCCAGCAGCGCCGCCGCTTCGCGCATCTCGCGCGCTTCGATGGTCGCGGTGACGATGATCGCCCCGCCCGGCGCCATGCCCGCCAGCAGGCCATCCTCGCCCTGCAGCAGGTCCATCACCTGTTGCCCGTTCATCACCATGATGAAGACTGTGTCCGAGGCGCGTCCGACATCAGCGGCGCTGGCGGCGCTTTTTCCGCCCGCCTCCTCAAGCATGGACATGCGCTCCGGCCGCAGGTCCAGCCCCGTCAGCGGAAAGCCGGCCGCCAGCAGGTTACGGGCCATGCCCATACCCATGTCACCCAGACCGATAAAGCCCACCCGTTTCGTCGCCATGTGTCATAGTCCGTTTGTAAAGATTTAAAGAAAACAGGTACCCGCGCGGACTATCCTGCATCCGGCTACGTAGCGCAAGGAATTACGGGGACAATGTACGGGTTCTGTCTCGGGAGATACGCCCTCACCCCCCGTCCCCTTTCCCGCTCAGCCGCGGGAGCCCTTCCCTGAGGGAGAGGGGGTTGGGGGGTGAGGGAGGGTATCTATCCCTCTGCCCCAGAACCCTACAAATCTTCCAGCAGCACCATCACACTCTGCTTGTCTTCATCGGGGAAGCGCTCGGCGGCGGCTCTCACCAGTTCGAAGGCTGCGCCGGTGACCCTGAGCGGCGCGCCGGTCTCCCGTCCCAGTTGCAGGCACAGGTCGAGGTCCTTGGCCGTGTAGCGAACCTGGTTGTCCGTGCCGCTGAAGCGCCGCGCCAGGACGTGGTCCGCCAGTTCGCGAAAGTGGTCCGCCCCGTCGTCCCCCTCTCCGCTGCCAAAGACTTCACGCAGCGCCGCGTCGGGAACTTCGGCGCGCCTGGCCAGGGACAGCGCTTCCATCAGCCCCACGCTGGTCACCGCGTAGAAGAGCAGCGAGGCCAGCTTCAGCGCCTGGCCCTGACCCGCCTGCACACCAACCCGCAGTGTGTGGTCGCCGATCGCTGCCAGCACGTCCCGCTGCGCTTCCAGGTCCGCCGCGAGCCCGGCTGCAAAAAGGCCCAGCGCGCCGGCCTCGGCGAAGCGGCGCCCGCCGCTGACCGGGCAGTCCAGCCAGCGCAGGCCCTTCGCCTCCAGCGACTTCGCCGCCCTGCGCATCGCGGCCGGCCCGACCGTCGCGCAGACGATGACCGTCCCGCCCGGCCGCATCCCCGCCAGCAGGCCGTCCGCGCCCTGCAGCACGTCCAGCAACTGGTCAGCATCGAAGGGCATCAGGACCACGACGTCGGAGGCGCGCCCGAGGGCCGCCGGACTGTCAGCGACGGCGCCTCCGGCCCCTTCCAGCATGGTCACCCGTTCCTCGCGCAGGTCCAGCCCCGTCAGCGGAAAGCCGGCCGCCAGCAGGTTGCGCGCCATGCCCATGCCCATCTCGCCAAGGCCGATGAGCCCCACGCGTTTCATGTTCTTCGCCTTTCATCTTTCCTGAATCCGGTGCATGGCACAGTAGTAAACCATGGCGACGATGGGACCTGTCTCCCGGGTAGCGGGACAAGGGAGTAAATCACCAGTCCGGGCCCGCGCCCTCACCCTAAATCCTTTCCCATCCCGGGGGATGGGAGCCCTTCCCTCAGGGAGAGGGACTTTAGCCAGGTAGCCTTGATGTCATCCTCCCCCTCTCCCGTTACTCCGGACAGGAACGGCATTCAGAGTGAAGGCCTGACTAGTCGAATTCCGGCATCGGAGTCTGCCGCTCCACCGTCACGCCGGTGACCGCCTCCAGCATCTTGATCACGCTCTGCTTGTCCTCATCCGGGTAACGCGCGAAGCCCGCCTTGATCATTTCATAGGCCGCCGCCGTGGTGAAGAGCGGCGTGCCGCACTCGTGCCCCATGGCCACGCTGATGCCGACGTCCTTGGCCGTCACGCTGATCTGGCTGCCCGTGTCGATGAAGTCGCGCGCAAAGACGAAGTCGACCAACTTGCGGAAGAAGCCGGTCTCGCCCGACTGGATGGCGCTGCGGCGAAAGACGTCATGCAGGATGTCGCCGGGGATGCCGGCGCTGGCGCCGAGGGCCAGGGCCTCCAGCATGGCGATCGAACTGGTGTACATGAAGGCCTGCAACGCCGCCTTGGCCGTCTGGCCCATGCCCGGCTCCTCGCCGACGTGCTGCACCGTGTGCGCCAGGGTCTCCAGCACGTCGCGCTGCGCCTCGAGGTCCTCGCTGGCCGCGCCGACCATCAAGGCCAGCTGGCCGATCGGCGCCGTCGTGCGCCCGCCGCTGACCGAGCAGTCCATGGCGCGCAGGCCCTTTTCCGCCAGCAGGGCCGCCGCCGCGCGCACCTCGCGCGGCTCGATGGTCGAGGTGATGATGACCGTCCCGCCCGATGCCATACCCGCCGCGAGGCCCTCTTCGCCCTGCAGCGAGTCCAGCACCTGTTGGCCGTTGAAGACCATCACGATGACCGTGTCCGATGCCTGCCCTACCAGCTTCGGGCTCGCCGCGCCGACGCCGCCTTCCGCCTCCAGCATCGTCGCCCGTTCCGGCCGTACGTCGTAACCCGTCACCGGATAGCCCGCCGTCAACAGGCAGCGCGCCATCGCCAGGCCCATGTCCCCCAGTCCGATCACGCCCAGTCGTTTGCTCGCCATATGACCCTTCTCTTTCCCCCTGGCTGAAGTCTTGCGTTCAATGAGTATGAACTATCCTGCATTCACGCGCAGGGCACAAGGCATGGCAAACATCGGGAACAAGGCGGGCGACATGATATGTCGCCCGTACCAAGCTCCTGGACTGAGCGGGAAGGGCTCCCGCGACTTAGCGGGAAAAGCCAACTGCCCGGCACCGACGCGCTTTCCTGCATCCCCGGCTACGCCGCAAGCGACGCGCCGTCCCTGCGGGATGCTTCGAGCTTGCGCTCTCGCGACCCTTACACAGAATGGGGATTGTTGTACGGGCGACATACCATGTCGCCCGCAGATACAGGATGCCGCCTGCGGGCATTTCGGGTTACGGCGGGCGATCTGATAGATCGCCCCTACAGCAGCGTTGCATCTTGTGGATCCGGGCGATCTGATCACAATCCTGCGGGATGCTTCGGGACGGGGCCCTCGCTATACTGACGGAACGCGACCATGAACTGACAGGATGCCCCATGTACCTCGGCCTGGAGATCATCGACTTTCACGTGCACTTTCCGACGCGCAAACCCATGTTCGGCGGCCCGCACGGCCCGGGACCCGATCGGCGCAGCGAATACGTTGAGCGCCGTGGCGAAAGACGCGCGAAAATCGCCCGCGAACTGGCCATGGACTACAACCGGCACTGGCGCCTGACCTGGGGCTTCGACCCGCCGGAGAGCGACCCGCCGGACGACGAGACCCAGGCCGACCGCTGGGCCGCCGAACTCGAGCGCTACGGCCTGCGCGCCGTCGGTTTCGTCACCGGCGGCGGCAACGACCACCTGGCCGGCATCGTCGCGCGCCACCCGGCCAGGTTCGTCGGCTTCGCCCACAACTACCTCTTCGGCGAGAACGCGGCGCAGGAAGTGAAGCGCGGCGTCGAGGAACTGGGCTTGCGGGCCTACAAGCTGCTGGCCCCGGCGCTGGACCGGCCCATTGAGGACGAGGCCGGTTACCCCGTCTGGGAAATGTGCGGCGAACTGAATATCCCGGTGCTGGTGCACTTCGGCATCCTCGGCAGCGGCGGCGGCGTCCCCTGGCACGAGAACATCAATCCGCTCAAGCTCTACACCGTCGCCCGCGACTTCCCGGAGGTCACCTTCGTCATTCCGCACTTCGGCTGCGCCTGGATCCGCGAGACGCTGCAGCTCTGCTGGGCCTGCGGCAACGTCTGCATCGATACCTCCGGCTCCAACCAGTGGGTGCGCTGGGTCGATGGCGAATGGAACACGAAGAAGCTCTTCCGCAAGTACGTGGAGACGATCGGCGCGGAGCGCATCATCTTCGGCAGCGACTCCAGCTACTTCCCGCGCGGCTTCGCCATCCGTTACCTGCAGGACCAGATCCGCGACTGTCGCGAACTGGGCCTCACAGACGAGCAGTTGCGCGCCATCTTCAGCGCGAACGCTGCACGCCTGTTGAAGCTGGGCAAATAGCCGACGTTTGTCCAGGCCCGCCTCGGGGAGAGGGGGCCAAAACTCTCAAACGCAGCGCTGCTCGCATTGTCGATTAACTGTTGCGCGCGATGTTCAGCGTGAACGCGGCGATGTTGTTCGAGTTGCAGGGTCTGCCCTCACCCCCTGACCCCTTTCCCGCTCAATCGCGGGAAAGGATTTAGGGTGAGGGCGCTTTTGGCCTGGGGGTGTGGGCCCGGGACCAACAAGCCTCCAACATGCAACGCCCTCTTTTTGCCCCGCCCTGCCGCAGACGCTAGAATCGCCCTCGACAGTGTGTTTTTCTGTAACACAGGGAACAGGAGACTCAAGATGAACAAGGTCCGTTTGATGTTGATGCTTGTCGGCCTGCTGGCGCTTTCCGGCGCCGCGCTCGCCGATGGGCACGTCGTCGAGATTGAGTACTGGCAGTACAACTTCGGCGCCCGCGTGGACGCCATGAACGCGCTCATCGAGCAGTTCCACGAGGCCAACCCCGACGTGCGCGTCGTCCACAACAGCGACATCCCCTACGCCAACTTCCGTGACGAACTGGCCGCCTCGGCGCCCGCCGGCGTGGGACCCGACGTCGTGACGCTCTTCTACGGCTGGATCCCGGCCTTTGTCGATGCGGGCTATCTGGTGCCGCTGCCGGCCGAGGACTTCCCCGAGGAATGGATCGAGAGTCACTTCTCGCCCATGGTCGCCAATTCGAAGTTTGAGGGTTCCTACTGGGCGGTTCCCACGGCCGTGCGTTCGCTGGCCCTGTTCTGGAACAAGGATATCTTCGAGGCCGCCGGTCTGGACCCCGAAGCGCCGCCCACCACGCTGGATGAATTCGTGGAGATCGCCATCGCCACCACCACCTACGACGGCGACGCCGAGATCATGAACATCACGCAGCAGGGCTACGCGCCGCAACTCTCCGGCCAGGCGCATCACTGGTTCCGCGAGGTGCTGCTGCGGCAGCACGGCGGCGTGCCCTACAACGAAGACAACACCGAAGTCCTCTGGGGCAGTGACGAGGGCTGCGCGGCCTTCGCCTGGCTGGCCAGCTTCGAAACCGAGCACAAGACCGGCAGCAACGATCTCTTCAACGGCGCGACCGAGTCCTTCATCACCGGCACGGCCGCGCTGCACATCGACGGTTCCTTCCGCCTCGGCACCATCGCCCGCAACAACCCCGAACTAAACTACGGCGTGGCCGAACTGCCCGTGGGCCCCAATGGCGAGCGCAGCACCTTCGGCTCCTACTGGACGCACGGCATCACCCGTCGCGCCGCCGGTGACGAGGCGCGCATGGACGCCGCCACACGCTTCCTGCAGTTCATCACCACCGCCGAGGCCGGCGCCCTGTGGGTGGACATGGTCGGTGAGTTGCCCGCCCAGCTTGAGTCGGCCGGTGATCCCGATCTGGTGGCCGATTCACGCCTCGGGCCCTTCGCCGCCGGGCTGGAGTACGCGCACGCGACCTTCTTCGCCGATGAATCGCAGCAGCGTCAGCACCTGATCGACGCTTTCGATCTCATCCGCCTGGGCGGCATGGACGCCTGCGACGCGCTGGCCGAAGGCGCCGCGCTGGAACAGGCCCTGCTCGACGACTTCTGGGCCGGACGCGGCTGATCGCAACTCCAATGCTTCGGGCAGTCTGACCTTCGCGGTCAGGCTGCCTGAGGTCCGCACACACGGCAGGAGGCCTGGCCCTTGTTTCATATGACGGTGGCGCGGCGCAAGATGCTCTGGGCCTACATCTTCCTCGCCATCCCCATCGTCTTCTTCGCCGTCATCCGCATCTATCCGGCCTTCTTCGCCTTCGCGATGAGCCTCTTCGATTACAATCCCCTGGCCATCGACCAGCCCTACGTCGGCCTTGAAAATTACGAGACCCTGCTTGCGGAAATGAACAAGCCGCGCTCCGTGACCCGCGCGGCCTTCATCAACACCGCGGGCTACATCATCCTGGGCATGCCGCTGCAGTTGTTGATCGCCCTGTTGATCGCCCTGATGCTCAACGAAATACGTTCATTCGTCACGCTCTTCCGCCTGGCCTTCTTTTTGCCTTTCGTCACCTCCACAATCGCCGTTTCCTGGGTCTTCCGCTGGCTTTACCAGCCCCAGTTCGGCCTGTTCAACGTCCTGCTCAAGGCCTTCGAACTGCCGCAGCAGCCCTTCCTTAACAATCCCAAACAGGCCCTGGCCTCCATCCTCGCCGTCGTCATCTGGCAGGGACTGGGCTTCGCCGTCGTTATCTTTCTCGCCGGCCTCAAACACATCCCGCGCGTCTACTACGAGGCCGCCCGCGTCGATGGCGCCACCCGCTGGCAGACCTTCCGCAATATCACCCTGCCGCTACTCAACCCCAGCATCGTCTATCTCGTCGTGTTGCAGTCAATCTCCTTCCTGCGCATGTTCGCGCCGGTGCTGGCCATGACCGACCAGGGCGATGGCGGCCCGCTGAATTCCACCACCACCGTCGTGCTGCGCGTCTATCGCGAGGCCTTCCAGCGCCTCAACATGGGCTACGCCGCCGCGCTGACGGTCGTGCTCTTCTGCATCATCCTGCTCGTCACCATCTTCCAGCTGCGCGTCACCACGCGCCGCACCAATTGAGGGAGGGGAGACGATGAGTAGCGTCGAACGCGCGCAGCCCGCCCTGCCACTGCAGCAGGCCAGCCCCGTTCGCAGCAGCAGCGACCTGGCCCTGCGCGTTCTGGTCTACGCCCTGCTCATCCTGCTGGCCATCACCATGGTCGTGCCCTTCCTGTGGATGATCGCGACCTCATTCAAGACCTCCGAGGAAATCCTCTTCCCGAATTTCCTGCCGCACAGCCCGACGCTGGAAAACTACACTTTCGTCCTGACGGAGACCGCCCTGCCGCGCTGGTACGTCAACTCCTTCATCGTCGCCATCTTCAGCACGATCAGCGTGGCCTTCTTCGATTCGATCGCCGGCTTCGCCTTCGCCAAATACCAGTTCCCGGGCAAGCGCGTGATTTTTGTCGCCTTTCTCGGCTCGCTCATGGTGCCGACCGAGATGCTCATCATCCCCTGGTACATCATGTCGGTGAATCCACCGATCGGCAGCACCTGGGTTGACACCTACTGGGGCATCGCTTTCCCCGGCGTCATCACCGCCGCCGGCATTTTCCTCATGCGCCAGTTCATGCAGGGCGTGCCCGACGAACTGCTCGACGCCGGCCGCATCGACGGCGTCAGCGAATTCGGCCTCTACTGGCGCATCGCCCTGCCGCTCAGCATGGCCGCCGTCGGCGCCCTGTGCATCTTCAACTTCCTCGGCAACTGGAACGCCTTCATCTGGCCGCTGATCGTCACCTCCGCGCTGGACATGTTCACCCTGCCCGTCGGCCTGCAGTTCTTCTCCAGCGAGTTCACGGCGGACTGGCACCTCGTCATGACCGGCGCGACCCTCTCGCTGCTGCCCCTGCTGACGATCGTAGTCGTCTTCCAGCGCTACATCATCGAGGGCATCGCCCTCACCGGCGTCAAGGGCTAGGCGCGGTCAGTCCCGCTTCCAAATCGCGAAAAATACAGGCCTGGAAAAGTTCCGGCCCTTCCTGTTCAACTGTATGTTGTTGAATCCGGGCTGTTGCCATCTATGCGGGAGAGCGTAACGCCAGCGACACCAGCGCACTAATACCCGCCTGCACAATGGCGGCGATGATGATCCAGACCTTGAAGGACCCGGCCAGCGCTTTCACCTCACCGCGCAAGGCTTCCAGGTCAGCTTTCGTCGCCAGATGCGTGTAACTTTCTTCCAACCTTGCCAGCCGTTCTTCTGTTTTGCTCATGGGAAGTCCCGGTCTGCTCCGGCGGGAAAGGTGCCTGGCCACCTGGTTTTCGCGTCATGACGCCCAGGGCGCCAGCGACAACAGCGCGCCGAATCCCGCCTGAATTATGGCGGCGATGATGATCCAGACCCTGAAGGAACCGGCCATCGCCTTCATCTCACCGCGCAGGACTTCATTGTCCGCCTTCAGTTCACCACGAATATCTTTCAGTTCACCTCGCACGGCGACGATATCTGCCTTCAACTCGCCGCGCAGTTCCTTCAATTCACCGCGTACACTTTCCAGACCGGCTTGGGTGGCGACGTGAGCGTAGCCCTCCTCAAGCCGGGCCAGGCGTTCTTCTGTTGTGCTCATGGGGAATCCCTTTCTGCGCCGGGCGCGTGTGTAACGCGCGGGCGCCTGCCTCGAATGACCTCAGTGTAACACTGCAACAGGTAGCCTGGCTACTTACCTGTCGAGCCCTGATTACTCATACAGCGCCCGCAGGCCGGTGACGAATTCGCCGCTGCCGCCATGCGCCGGATGACGCAGCGGGTGATGCTCCAGCCCCAGCGCCGCCAGACTGCCCTGCGCCGAACGACCAACGGCCACCAGGGTACGCGGTTTGAAGCGCGCCAGCAACTCGCGCAGAAAGCCGCGGCCCTGCGACAGTTCGGCGGCGCGCGGCGGGCGGTTGCTCAGGGGCCGCCCCGCCCGATGGGGGTGAAAGGGCACGCTGTTCCAGATCAGGGGCGCGACGCCCAGGTCGGCGAGAGCGCGCCAGAGAATCGTCGCGCTTTGTTCGCCCTGAATCCGCTCGAAGCCGGGCTCCGGCACGTCCGCATAGCCCCGTTCCCGGCCGAACAGCCCCGGACCCGGCAGACCCTCCAGCAGCACCCGCCGGCTGGTCACCGGGATGCCGGTCAGGCGGCAGCCACGGTAGCCCGGCGCCTCAAAGAGCAGCAGGGCTTCCGGCCTCCGTCGCTCCATGTCGCGCAGATAACGACCCAGGTTGGCGCGCCGCAATGCATTGTGCGCCGACGTTTCAGCGTATTGATTGTACAGATCCGGTCCGCTTTCGGTCCGGGCCAGCGAGACTACAAAGTCTTCGCTCCAGTCGCTCATGCGTATCGCGCCAGCCAGGCGCGCAGCGTAGCCGCATCGCGCAGGAATTGCTCCGGCGAATTGTCACGCACAAACTCCAGCGACACCTGTCGCTCGCCTGGCAACGCCGCCAGCCGGTCCAGATAGAGTCGCCAGTCCGCCTCGCCCTCCCGCAGCGGCAGGCGGTCCCGCGACGTGGGCCACCAGTGAAAGCAATGCACGTTGCCCAGCCAGGGAGACACCGCCTCCAGCGCCAGCAGATTCTCCTGCGGCAGCCAGCCGTTACGCGGCTGCCAATAGACGCCCGCCGCGTCCACCTGCCGCAGCAGCAGACCGGCCATCGCGCTGGTCTCCGTCAGGGTGTTGCGATGGAACTCGAAGTGAACCCTTGTACGCTCTGCGCCCGCCATGGCGCAGATGCGCCGCGCCCGCTCCACAATTGCTTCGCGCTCTTTCGGCGCCGTCGCATCCGGCCCGGCAACTCCGGCCCAGACGCGTATGACCGGCGCGCCCAAAGCCAGCGCGGTCGCCAGCACGGCCTCAAAGGGCGCTTCTTCCTTCGCCCCGTCGCGCAGACGGTAGTAGGAACCATAGGCGCTCACCTGCAGACCGGCGTCACGGGTCATCGACGCCAGCTGACGCGCGCGCCGCTCGTCGCCAGGGGGCGCGTGCAGGTCCCCGCCCCACTCAATGCTCGCCAGCCGGGCCTCTTGCGCCAACGCCACAATGCGCGCGGGTTCCAGCTGTCGAAAAGTGATCGAGACCAGTCCCGCGTGCAACATCGTCGCGCCTCAGGCCATGCGCGCGTAACTGGCGCGCGTGAGGGCGTGTTGCAGGGGCTCGTCGCGCAGGAAGCGACGCAGTTCGTCGACCATGCTGCGACCGAGGCGCCGGCATTCCACGCCCTGCGCGCCGGCGATGTGGGGCGTCAGTACGACGTTGGGCAGCGTATGGAGGGGCGATTCCGGCGGCGGCGGCTCGGGCGAGGTGACGTCCAGCAGCGCGAACAGGTCCGGTCGTTCGCGCAACACCTGCACCAGTTCTGCCTCACGCACGAGGGCGCCGCGCGCCGTGTTGATGAAGACCGCGCCAGACTTCATCGCCCGCAACTGCGCGCCGCCGATCAGCCCGCGCGTCTCGTCCAGCAGCGGCGTATGCAGTGAGACCGCGTCCGCCTCGCGAAAGACCTCGTCCAGCGACTCAACCAGCGTCACGCCCAAGCCCTCCGCCACTGCCGGGTCGACGTAGGGGTCCCAGGCGATGACCTTCAGGTCATGGCGTCGCAGCAGGCTGGCGACCCGCTGCGCCACCGCACCCAGCGATACCAGCCCGACGACCGAGCCATACAGCCCGGCGGCGACCGGCTCCCTTGACCAGATCCGCTGCTCCCGCAAGCGCAGCGCGTGACGCCAGGTCCCTTTCAGGCCCATCAGGATTTGCGCGCAGGCAAAATCGCCGGTGATGACGGCGTTGGCCGCCGCCGCGCTGCTGATCTGTACGCCGCTGGCCCAGAACTCCTCCGTCACCACGCGGCGCAGCGATCCGGCGCCGTAGAGCACCAGCTTCAAATGCGGCGCTGCCTCCAGGAAGGCGGCGTCCAGGCGCGGCGCGCCCCAGCCGGTCAACATGACCTCGACGGGCGCCAGCATCTCCGGCGCTGCCGCGATCGACTCCGGCGTCTGCAACTCCGCGTACACGTCCACCAGGCCGGCGACGTCGGCGCGTTCTTGCGGGCCGTAGATGCGCCCGTAGCCTCTCTCGCCCAGGATGTACAGCGCGCGCAAATTGACCTTCCTCCTTGCAAGGCAGTGAGCGTGTTTCCTCTTTCCAGGGGGCTTCCTCTCCCTGAAGTGCTCCCGCGACCGAGAGCGAAGGGCCTCCCTTATCCCTCAGGAAGGGCTCCCGCGACTCAGAGAAAAGGGACTCCCCTCTCCCTGAGGAAGGGCTCCCACCGGAGGTGGGAAAGGCTCCCGCGACCGGGCGGGAAAGGGCCGGGGGTGAGGGCAGGCAAGCTTCAAATCACTGCCCCCTCCGCCATCCACGCGTCCTGTTCGCGACGCAACGCCCACAGCGGTGCGTCCGGCGGCTCGGGCACCATGTCCGTCGTCAATATCGTGCCCGCCGGGACGTCGCGCAAGAGCGTCTTGCCCATGGCCATGTGGATGGGAAGCGGGGCGCCAGGCGCTATCGGCTCCGCCGGACGCATGCGCGCCAGCAACTTCGGGCTGTGATCGTCCTCCACAGTCTCGCCACGAGCCAGGTCCACCGTCGCCTCCGCCAGCACGTCGAAGCGCTGCTCAAAGTCCAGCGCGCCCGTCGGGATCTGCTGCAGGGCCGCCAGCAGCACGGTCAGGGGCGTCTCCACCCCGCACAAATGATGCGGCCGGAAAATGAGCGCCGTCGTGTCCCCGGCGTTGGGGATCAGCCCCTTGGTCGTCAGGATGTAGCGCGAATAGTCGTTCGCGCAGGCCACGACGATGAAGACGCCGCCGCCCATGCCGGCCTCGTGGGGCCCGCGCAACACTGTCACGCCGTCGATGACGCCGCGCCGGCCGAGGATGCCGCCATCCTCTTGCGGCGCCAGCACTTCCGGAATCTCCGGGATGCGCAGCAAGGGCCCGTGCAGTGTGTCCAGGTCCGGCTCAAGCCCGGTGGCGTTGGCCGCAATCACCAGTTCCCCCAGGTCGTAACCCATCAGGCGCGACAGGTCCCACGACAATTCCATGCGACTCGCCAGTTTGTCGCGCGCTTCCGTCGCCGGCGCGGGCGCGAAGAGCGCCTGCTGCGCCGCCGTGAGGTCGAGGGACTTGCGCCGCGTGCGCAATTGACCTGCGGCCTCATCGAAGACTATTTCGACGTCGCGCGCCTTGCCGCCGCAGACCACGTCCAGCCCCAGCGCCCGGGCCCACTCCACCATGCCGATCAGCAGGCCGTGCTGGTCGCCATCCACGGCGCTGTAAACCAGGCCGGCCTCGGTGAATTTCCTGCGCAGCAAAGGCCCCACCAGGGCGTCCGGCTCCTTGCTGACCATCGCCAGGTGCGCGCCCTGCTCCAGCGCCAGCAGGGCATGCCTGACCGCCACCTCAGGTACGCCGGTCGATTCAACCACGACATCCAGCGGCAGGGCCTGAAAGAGCGACGCATCCGGCACGATGACGCGTTTGCCGCGTGCCTGGGCCACCTTCACGGCCGCCGGACTCTCGCAGATGACGCAGTCCTCCTCCGCCAGGCCGGCCAGCGTGCAAGCGCGCCAGGCGGCCTCCACGTCCACGTCGCAGACGATCGGCACGGCCAGCGCCGGGATGGCCTGCGCCTGGGTAATGATCGCCGTGGCGTAATGCCCCGTGCCGATGACGCCGGTCACGACCGGTCGCCCGTCACCTTTTTGCAACAATTGTCGATAGACCATGGTCCCTCCTCCAGCGCCATTCTACCCGGGGGCTCCGGCCGCGCTATACCTGCGGGATGCTTCGGGCCGGGGCTCTCGCTATCCCACGGGATGCTTCGAGCTTGCGCACTCGCTACCCCTGCAGCGAATGATGTACGGGCGACATATCATGTCGCCCGCGGGCGTTGCAGGTTACGGCAGGCGATTTGATAAAACGCCCCTACAGTGGCGTTGCGTTTTTTTGAATGCGGATGATCTGGCAGATTACCACTGCGGGATGCTTCGGAATGGGGCCCTCGCCATACCTGAGGCATGCTTCGAGCTTCCGCTCTCGCTATCCCACGGGATGCTTCGAGCTTCCGCTCTCGCTATAATGGCGCGGATTTCGCAGAGTGTGGCGGGGAGTTCGCATGGACAGGCACTACGATGCAATCGTCATCGGACTGGGCGTGATGGGCAGCAGCGCCGCCTGGCACCTGGCGCGCAGCGGCCAACGTGTGCTGGCGCTGGAGCAATTCGAACTCGATCACCAGAACGGCAGTTCCTACGGCAGTTCGCGCATCATCCGCTACGCCTACGATCACCCTGCCTACATCCCCCTCGCCCACAGCTCCTACGCCCTCTGGCGCGAACTGGAAGACGAGTCCGGGGAGCAACTGCTGCGAATCGTCGGCGGCCTCGATTTTGGAGCGGCCGAAGAAGCCACCCTGATCGCCACCCGCGACACCCTGGCGGAGGCCGGCATGTCCTACGACTGGATGACGCCGGATGAAGTCAGCGCGCGCTTCCCCCAGTTCCGTCTCGACGAACACATGATGGGACTCTATCAGCCGGATGGCGGCGCGCTCCACGCCTCGCGCTGCGTCGTCGCCGCCGCCCGCATGGCGCTCAAACACGGCGCCACCCTGCAGACCGGCGCCCGCGTCACGGCCATCGAGCCACAGGGAGACTCCGTCACCGTGCGCACCGCCGACGAGAGCTTCAGCGCGGCCCGTCTTGTGATCAGCGCCGGCGGCTGGTCCGGCCCGCTGCTGCGCACAATCGGGCTTGAGCTGCCCCTGGTACCCACGCGCGAGCAACTGTTCTTTTTCGATACGCAGGACCCGGAGGCCTTTCTGCCCGGGCGCATGCCCTACTTCAGGGAGCACGGCTCGCGCCATGAACTCGATTCCCTGCTGCACTTCTACGGCATCCCGAACATCGATGGCTGCGGCTTCAAGGCCAGCATCCACACCAACGGCGAGCCCACCGACCCCGACAACACCCTGCGCACTGTGGACGATTCAGTCTGCGAGACCCTGCGCGCCTTTTTCCGGCGCCACCTGCCGCTGGCGGACAGCCCCCTGAAGACCGGCCGCGTCTGCCTCTACACCATGACGCCGGACGAACACTTCATCATGGACCGCCACCCGGAGCATCCGCACATCGCCATCGGCGCCGGTTTCAGCGGTCATGGCTTCAAGTTTGGCGTAGGCATCGGGAAGATCCTCGCCGACCTGGTCAGCGTGGGCGAAACCGACGTGGATATCAGCCTGTTTGAACTGTCGCGTTTTGCCACGAACGGGAACTGAAAAGTTCGTTGGTCTGCAAGCGCTGCCCGGCGAAGCGCAACAGCGCCAGCACCAGCGCCTCGCGCGGCAGCAGAAACATCGCCAGGTAAAGCAGCGGCATCAGGGTCCAGGCCAGCCAGGATTCCGGCGCCAGGCGCGCCGTCAGGGGTTGCAGCAGGAAGAGTTGCAGGACAAACAGCATCCAGCTGCCCAGTTGAATCGCCGGAAAGAGTAGGGGCGCGAACCAGGGCGTTTCGCGACCCTCGCCGCCGGCCAGCAGCAACCCGGTCAGGGCCACCAGCACCACGGTCTGCAGCCAGTGCAGCCACAGCGCCGCCACGATGGCGGCAATGTCCAGCAAGGTACGCAGCGCAAGGAGCAGTTCCTCTTCCGGCACGCCATGTAGCAACATGACGACGAAAATCGCGGCCATCAGCAGCAACGCGCCCAGACACAGCCCCAGGGCGATGAACTGCAGCAGTTGAAAGAAGGAAAAGACCCCGCCGCGCAAGAGACAGCGACTGGTGATCACGTGGCTGGCGCCGGGCGTGCCAGGCGGCGCCGCGCAAATCAGGTCCCAGGTGCGCGCCGCTCGTTCACGGCGAATGTTGCGGCTGATATCCGCCGACCAGTAGCTGCCGAGAACGATGCTCGCCAGGGGGAGCAGCACCGGCAGGCCCAAAAAGATGAGAATGACCGCGCCCGGCACGGCAAACAGGCCCAGAAACAGGCCGGCAATGCCCAGGCGCCAGGTCAACAGCAGCAGCAACAGGGTCAGCAGGACTTTCGGCCAGCGGCCTCGCCGGAACAACTGCCAGCTCGAGGGCCACAGGGATTGCCGCGGCAGAGTCGTCACGCGCATTCCCAGCAAGGGACTGACGGGGGGATAGCGCAGGGCGCGCCACAGCCGCCAGGAAAGCAAGGGAGGCCTCAGGGGGCAGGCGCCATTTGCGCCTCGTCCTCGTAGAGGTAGCAGGCTGCCTCATGCCCGCGGCCATCGATGTCGTAGAGGGGTGGCAGCGCTTCCAGACAACGGTCCATGCGCTGCGGGCAGCGCGGATAGAAACGGCAGCCGGTCGACGTCGCCGAGCGCAGGACTTCCTCGTCGGGCAACTCGATCTCCGTGTCCCACTTCTCACTCGGGTCCGGCGCGGGCACGGATTCAACCAGCAGTTGCACGTAGGGGTGTTGCGGCTGGTCAATGACCTGCACCGTGGTGCCCGTCTCGGCCACCGAGCCCTGATAGAGGATGTTGATGCGATCGCCCACCTGATAGGCGGTGCTCAGGTCGTGCGTGATGTACAGGAAGGAAACGCCCAGTTCGTCGCGCAGGCCAAGCATGGCCTCCAGAATGGCCGCGCGCAGCGAGGCATCCACCATGGAGACCGGCTCGTCAGCGACGATCACCTCCGGCTTGATGAGGTAGACGCGGGCCATCATGATGCGCTGACGCTGGCCCCCGCTCAACTGATGCGGGTACTTGCGCAACACGTCCACGCCGTGGAGGCCAACGACGTTCAGGGCCTCCTCAATCATGTCGCGCATCTGGCTTTCGCTATCCGCCAGTTTGAAATGCCGAATGACCGTGTGGAAGACGTGTTCGATGCGGTAGAAGGGGTTGTACACCCCGAAGGGGTCCTGAAAGACCGCCTGCACGTTTCGTCGGTAATGCAGGAGCTGACGCCTGTTCATCGTCGCCAGGTCCTGACCATGAAAGAGGATCTGGCCCGACGTCAGGGGCGTAAAACCCAGCACGACATTGGCCAGGGTCGTCTTGCCGCTGCCGCTTTCGCCGGCGATCGTGGTGATGCTGGCCGGTTCCCTGTCGATCGTCAGGCTGTAGTCCTGCAGCGCGACGACTTCCTTTTTCGGGCTCAGAAAACCGCCGGACGTGCGGTAGACCTTGGTGGCGTTGCGAATTTCCAGCACGGGCGGCGCCATGATTCAGTTCCCTTTCACTTCAGCGCGAGGTTGCCCTCCCCGCTTGCGGATGCAGCGCTGCCCCTGCCTGAAGCGTGGGCCCGGGGCCCTGTTCTTCACGACGCTGCCTCCATTGTGGCATCCTCGATCAGGCTGCCGTCATCGTTGTAGAGATGGCAGGCCACCTCATGCCGCGCCAGCAGTTCCCGCAGGGGCGGGGCATCGCTGCGGCAGCGCTCCATGACATAGGGGCAGCGCAACTGGAAGATGCAGCCTGGCGGCGGGTTGCGCGGATCGTGGGTGATTCCCTCGGTAATCTTGAGCGGCTTGCGCTCCTTTAGCGAGGGGATCGACTCAATCAGCACCTGCGAATAGGGGTGCATGGGCTCGTCGAAGATCGTCTCGACCGGCGCCACCTCGACCAGCTTGCCCGCGTACATCACGGCGATGCGGTCCACCATCTGGGCCATCAGGCCCATGTCGTGGCCGATCATGATCATGGAGACGCCCAGCGCCTGCTTGACGCGCAACATCGTTTGCGCGACCACGCGTTGCACCACCACGTCCAGCGCGCTGGTCGATTCGTCGGCGATGACCACCGTCGGGTGCAGGGCGATGCCCATGGCGATGCACACGCGCTGTTTCATGCCGCCGCTCAGTTCGTGCGGGAACATATTGTAGACGCGCTGCGGCAGGCCCACCATGCGGAACAACTCCAGCACCCGCTCGCGCAAGGTCTCCTTGTCCTGCTTGCCTTCGTGCGCCTCGATGGCGTCCGTGATCTGCCGGTGAACGCGCATCGTCGGGTTCAGTGAATTCATCGCGCCCTGCGGGATCAGGGCCAGCTTGGTCCAGCGGATCTGGCGAAAGTTGCTGTCGCTCATGTGGACCAGCTCGTCGCCATCCAGAGTCACGTCGCCATCCACGATGCGCCCCGGCGGTTGCACCAGCTTGAGGATGCCGTAGGCCGCCGTCGACTTGCCGGAACCCGATTCGCCGACCAGGCCCAGGGTCTCGCCGTCGTAGAGGTCAAAGTCGATGCCGGCCACGGCGATGACGTCGCCGGTCGGCGTTTCGTAATGGACCCGCAGGTTGCGGACTTCCAGCACCTTGCGCTGGCGACGCTTAACCTGCTCCGCGGGGGTTTCGGCCATGTCGTCTCCTGTCCGCCCGCTACTGCCGCGTCGCCTTGCGCAGGCGCGGGTTGGCAACCTCGTCGAGCCCCAGGTTGATGAGCAGCAGGCCGATGAAAATCACGATCAGGATGATCGTCGGCAGGCCCCACCACCACCACATGTCGCGCAGAATGCCCGAATTGTCGATCGCGTTCTGGATGGTGCGCCCGAGGGTCGGCAGTCGCTGCGGCCCCAGCCCCAGAATTTCAAGGCCGACTGCCGCCAGAATGGATCCGGTCGTGTTGCCGATGAAGCTGGCCGCCAGATAGGGCAGCAGGTTCGGCATCATCTCGCGGAACATGATGCTGCTGGTCGGCACGCCGCTGAGTTGCGCCATCTTGACGTAACCGCTTTCGCGCATGCTCATCACCTGCGCCCGAATCAGGCGCGTCGGTTGCGGCCAGGCGAAGAGCGACAGCAAGACGGCCATCACCAGCAGGCTTTGCACCGGAATCAGGGACTGGATCACGATCAACACCAGCAGGCTGGGAATCGTGATCGTGATGTCCGCGCTCAGGCGAATGATGTCATCCGCCGTCCCGCCCAGAAAGCCGGAGGTGAAACCCAGGACGATGCCGCCCAGCATGCCAAAGCCGGCCGCCACGAAACCCACCAGCAGGGAGTTGGGCGCGCCGACAATGATCAGCGACAGCATGTCGCGTCCGCTGTTGTCCGTCCCCAGCGGATGCAGGGGGTCGCCCCCCTCACCGCGCATGTTTTCAAAGCCCACGGGCGGCAGGTTCAACGGCGACCGGCCCACGTAGGCCAGGTCGATGTCGCGCAGCATGGGGCCGAAGATGCCCATCAGAATGATGCTGCCGACCATGATGACGCCGACGACCAGCTTGATGTTGAGCCAGGGGTTGTCGAAGCGATTGAGGCGCCCCGCCTTGCGGGGTGCGGCGAGCGATGCAGTTTGTCCCGTGGCGGCGCCCATGTCAGTTGCCCTCCAGCGAAATGCGCGGGTCGATGAGTGGGTAGATCAGGTCGATGACCAGCACCGACACCGCGGTGAACAGGATGACGACGAAGGAGGTGCCCTGGATGGTGTTGTAGTCCTGGTTGCGGATCGAGGTGTAAATCAGGGTGCCGATGCCGCGGTAGGAGAAAATCGCCTCCACCAGGATCTGCCCGGCCACCAGGGTCCGCAGGGCGATCGCCAGGGCCGTCACCTGGGGCAGGATGGCGTTGCGCACCTGGTAGCGATAGAGCACGTAAAAGGGCGGCAGACCCTTGGCATCGGCCAGGGTCATGTAGTCCTCGCCCTCCGTGGTCACCATCATGCCGCGCATGCCCAGGGTCCAGAAGCCGAAGGACACGATCACCAGCGAGGCCACCGGCAGGATGCCGTGATGAATCAGGCTGGAGATGAACTCGATGGTGAAGGAGGGTTGCATGCCGCGACCAAAAGGCCCGGAAATGGGAAAGAGTTTCATGCGAAAGGCGAAGACGAAGATGAACACCAGCCCCGCCAGTACCGAAGGCAGCGAGGTGAAGATCATCGTCATCGGAATGAAGGCCTTCAGCGGGCCCGGCGTCCGCCGCCAGGCCAGCAACGCGCCGAAGAGGTTGCCGATGAAGAATATCAGCGGCAGCGTCACCAGACCCAGGCCGATGGACCAGGGCAGCGCCCGTGCGATCAGTTCGTTCACCTGCGCCGGGAAGGCGATCAGCGAGGGCCCAAAATTGAAAGTCAGCAGGTTGCCGAGGAATTTCACATACTGAACGGGGATCGGATCGTTGAGGCCGAAGTATTCCTTCCAGCCCTCGATGATGGCATCCTGGTTTTCCACGACGCCCATGCTGGCCGAGGCCTGGGCCACCATCGCCGAGATCGGGTCGCCCGGCGCCAAACGCGCCACCAGAAAAATAATCGTAATCGACACCCAGATCGTCAGTAAAAAGATGACAACACGCCGAATGATGTAGTTGAGTGTCAGGCCGCCCATGTTGGCCTCCCTGCGCCTGCGTCTTCCTTGTGGCGGATCGGGGCGCTACCGCGCCCCGATCGCCGGGCCCGGGAAAGGGCTGCACGCCGTTTTTGCGGTCGCCCTCTCCCGGAGATTATCGCAAATCAGCCGAATTACGAACCGGCCTTGCGCAGATTCTGGATGATCTGGTGCGTGGAGTGCCACCAGGTCGCCGGATGGTTGAAGTTGTTCTCGGCCGTCGGCCAGCCTTCCCAGTAGGTGGTGTTGAAGGGGATCAGCTTCTTGGCCTGGGTGATCGGCAGCGAGACCAGCTCGTTGTACCAGATCTCGTAGGCTTCCTCGAAGAGCGGCAGGATCGCCGGATCGCCGAGCGGCAGCACGCCGATCTGGTCCACCAGTTCGCTGTAGCGGGCATTGCCCTCACCCTGCCAGCGGTTCAGGAGGTTGTTGCCGACCACGCGCTCGCCAACCGGCGCGTACCACTTGCCGTTGTCGCGGTCCATGGAAGCCCAGGGCTCGTTGACGCTGCCGCACTGGTCCCAGTCACCGGTGGCCTCGAAGTTGCCGAGAGCCTTGTTGTCGTTCCAGCTGCCACCGGCCACGTTGGTCTGGGTGGCGGCGATGCCGGCGGCACGCCACTGTTCAACGACGTTCTCGGCAATACGGCGCTTCTCGATGAAGCCCTCATGCGTCTGGATGTCGATCGCCAGCTCCTGGCCATCCTTCTCGTAGATGCCGGCGTCGTTCATGGTGTAACCGGCGCCTTCGATGAGCGCCTGGGCGGCGGCCACGTCAGCGTCGAAGTTCATGGTCATACCCAGCTCGGCGAGGCGGTTGATGTACGGGTCGATGATGCCGCCGTACTCAACGAACATGCTCTGCGAGGGGATGGTGGTGCCTTCGTAGGCGATGCGCACGACGTCGTTGCGGCTGGTGGCGTGGTTAAGCGCCCAGCGCATGTCGGCACTGCCCCAGGGCTCGACGGCGTGGTTGACGGAGATGCGGCGCGGGCAGGGATCCAGCCATGCGAAGGGCATGCCGGCCTGCCAGGCGATCACCTTGTCGTTCTGGGCCTGGATGGCCTCGAAAGCGCCAAGGGTGATGTCCATCACGCTGTCCAGCTCGTTGTTGATCGTCAGCAGCGAGCGGATGTCGTCGTTGCCGGTCTGCACCCAGATCAGGCGCTGCGGCTGCGGCAGCGGGAAGGTGCCGGTCGCGGCGCCCCACCAGTTGTCGTCACGATCGTAAACGAATTCGTTCTCGCTGGCGCTGACCATCTTGTAGGGGCCGCTGCCCAGCGGGTAACCCTTCTCGAGGTCAAAGTTGGAGAATTCGTAGACGTTCTCGACCATGCTCCAGATGTGCTCGGGCACCATCTGGAAGCTGCCGCCGATGCGCACCGAGAAGAAGTCCAGCTGAAAGCGCGGGTTGGGACGGTTCAGGGTGACCTGCGCCGTCAGATCGTCGATCTTCTCGACGCCCGAGACCCAGTCCTGGAAGGCGCCGGCGCGATACAGGCGGGCGGTCTCGTCGTCCAGCAGCATCTGCAGCGTGAAGACGAAGTCATCGGCCGTGACGGCCTCGCCGTCCTGCCAGTAAGCGCCGTCGCGCAGCGTCAGCGTCCACACGGTCTGGCTCTCATCCGCGACGAAGCTCTCACCCAGCCAGGGCTGGATGACGCCGGTCTCGTAGTTCAGGATGAAGAGCGGCTCGTAAACGGACTGGCCGGTGCCGGTGTTGCCGCCGGCCGCGCCGAGGCTGTGGCCGAAGAAGATGTTGTGGTTGAAGGGGTTCGGATTGGTCGGGTTACTGCCGTCCACGTCGAAGATCACGGTGTCCTCACGCGGGACCTCCATCATCTGCGCGGAGACCATGCTGACGGTCAGGGTGACCAGCAGCGCAAGGGTCAGCAGCAACAAAAGTGCACGATTGATTCTCATGGTGTTTCCTGCTCCTCTGTCTAAGCTTGCGTTAAACACGGTTGGGTTTGGTTGTTCAGCGATTCACCTCCTGCGTGGATACCAGTTGGTAGCAAGATCAGATCGTGGTGGATCTGCCGGTCTGCCGGTTGTGCCGCGCACCTGCAAGGTGACCGGAACGCGCAGCGTGCGCGGCGGCACGCTGATGCCCTCCATGCGTTCCAGCAGCAACTCGAAGGAACTGCGGCCGATCGTCTGAAAGTCCTGCGCCACTGTCGTCAGCGGCGTCGCCATCAGGGCGCTGAATTCGACGTTGTCGAAACCCACGACGGAGAGCTCGTCGGGCACCTGGATTTGCAGCGCCTGGGCCGCCCGCAGGACAAGCAGGGCCAACAGGTCGTTGATGGCGAAAATCGCCGTCGGCCGCTCTTCCCCAAGGCGCTCCATCAGATAACGCATGGGCGGGCTGGCGGGGTCGTTGCCCAGTTGCAGCGCTCTCTCGGTCGAGAGTTCGACCCTGGTGGGCATCACCCATACCTTGCCTTCCGCGTCGCAGGTCGCCTGCAAGGCATCCTGATAACCCTGGATGCGCTCGGCCACCGTCGTCAGGGCGGCCATCTCATGCGTCACGCAGACGATGCGCCGGTGCCCCAGAGCCAGCATGTGACCCAGCGCCAGCGAAGCGCCGCCATAATTGTCGCTGGTGACGACGTCGCCCGTCAGCGCCGGTGAGTCACGGTCCATGAGCACAAGGGGCGGCAGGCTGGCGCCATCAAGAGACCGGCCTGCGCCTTCGTCGCGGGCATCGACGCAGGACCAGAGCAGCGCGCCGCTGAATTGTTGCGCCGACAGCTGGCCGAGCACGCGCCGTTCCTCGCGGCAACTTCCACGCGTGTTGTAAAAAACGACGTGGCATTCGTTACTGCTCGCCGCCGCTTCAACCCCATTCAGCAACTCCCATTCGCGTTCGCTTTCAAAGTCGCTGATGATGAAGGCCACCAACCGTTTCTGGCGGCTTTCCGGCGCGGGTTCGGCCACAAAGGTGCCGCGCCCTGGAATGCGCTCAATCAGCCCCTCGTGGCGGGCTTCACTGAAGGCCTGCCGCACCGTGCTGCGGCTGATGTTCAGATTGCGATGCAACTGGTTCTCGGAAGGGAGGCGGGTGCCCGGTTTCCATTGCCCGGAGAAAATGAGATTGCGCAACTGCCGTTGCAACTGGGTATGCAAGGGGACCAGACTGTCGTGGTCGACCTGAAGTTGATCGGAATCGGCCATGAACACCCGTTAATTCAAAAATAACTGTATCAACCTGTAGGTACAAGACAGGTTAACCCGCGAAAGAGGGACTTGCAAGGGCGAATCCAGGTAGAGCGCTCACCCGGTTCTTTTTTTGTGGCATGGCCCACGCGCCGGAGAGCGGCGCGCAAAGGGGGCGGGAAGACCCTATCCCACCCGTCGCGTCACCCGCTGCCCCAGCGCCGCCTGCATGCGCCCCATCTCCTGGCGCGCCTCGGCGTATTGCTCCAGGGTCAGGTCGTCCTGCGCCAGGGCGTCCAGCACAACCCGCTCGCAGTCCACGAACTCCTGGCCAATCTCCGCCGCCTCAACCGCGATTTCCTTCGGGATGCTGGTCACCCCGTTCAGATCGCCGTGCAGCAGGTCGTTGGCATGGACCGCCAGGCCCCCCACCATGACCGGCGCATGCACCGCGCTCATCGTGATATAGCCGTGCGAGCAGTTGGCGCCATCGGTGA
Source organism: Anaerolineaceae bacterium (assembly GCA_026708325.1). GTDB lineage: Bacteria > Chloroflexota > Anaerolineae > Aggregatilineales > Phototrophicaceae > JAGWBD01. The sequence continues at coordinate 97,197 of JAPOVC010000017.1, forward strand.
ACACCGGGAAGCCGATCTCGCGCACCTGGTCCAGGTCGCGCCCCGGCCCGCTGGTGATCAGCCCGACTGCGCCAAACTTCTGGTAGCTGGTGCACATCACCTCGCCGAAGGTCGCCGCCAGGGGCGGGTCGTCCAGGTCCTGAAAGACCACGATGGCCGGTCCGTCCAGCTCCTCAAAGGCGCGGATCTGGTCATCCAGGCCGGCGTAGTCCGCGCCCTTCATGCCGGGATCGTAAGTCGTGCGACAGCTGTGCGTGGAAGCGAAACCGACCATCGGCTTCATCTCCGGAAAGGCCGCCACGATGCTTCTGTCCATGAAGCCCTGGTTGCGCGGCCGCACTTCAAAGAGTTCGATGATGTTGCAGATCGTGGGCGTATCGAATTCCTGCAACCGGGCCAGCACTGCGGGCGTGATGCCGCTCATGATTTTTCCTTTCACCGCCATAGGAAGCGCGCCGCAGTGTAACCCGCCCGCGAACGGGTAGCCATGTCTGCCGGCGAATTATGGCCTGCACGGGAAGCGCCGCGGCATGCGTTGACACAGCCGCGCCGAAATGTTGTCAGATGGCGGGATTAGTACTCTCAGTCGAGCGAGCCGGCCTCGGCCAGGACTTGCGCGGGGACCTGGCGCAGATCGCGCGCGCCAACCCGCGACAGCGCGTGCAGCGCCAGCATCAGGCCGGCCACTTCAATGAGGAAGACGGCGGCGTAGGCCAGGGCCTCGCCCGCGCCGAAGAGCAGCGCCAGGTCGCGCAGCACGCCTCCGCCGGCGACTCCCGCGCCGCGCGCCAGGGTGACGACCAGGGTCCAGAAGCCGAGGAAGGTGCCGGCGCGGCCCTCCGGGCTGAGGTCCATCATCAGACCCAGGGTGCCGATGTTCCACAGGCCCAGGCCCAGGCCCATCAGGACCAGGCCGGGAGTGACCAGCTGGCGCGATCCGGTCAGCGACGCGAAGGCGAAGAGCGCGAAACTGAGCATCAGGAGCAGGACGCCGCCGACGGACAGGCGCGTATTGTTAAAAGGACGAAAACGGCGCAGCAGGACCAGGGCCAGCAGTGACCCGACGATCGACATGCCGCCCCACCAGGCGGCGAAGCGGGTCGTCTGCTCCACCCCCATGTCAAAGACCTCGGCGCCGAAGGGCTCCAGCACCAGGTCCTGAACAAAGGCGAAGACCATGGACAGCACCAGGTAAAGGAAGAACCAGCGCGTCTGCGCCTGGCGCCAGACCCGTTGCAGGTCCGCGCGCATGGAAGTCTGCGCTGCGGGCGTTGCGGGGCGGCCGCCGCGGTGCCGTTTCTCCTCACCCAGCAAAGCGAAGAACCACAAGCCGCCGAGCAACAGCGCCGCGATCACAAAGAGCCGGGCAAGGCCATCCGGGTCCAGGCCGCTGGCGCCTTCGCCCGCGGGCAGCAGGACCGAAAACAGCACGCCGCCGAGGGTGAAGCCCAATAGCAGGAAGGTCCACACCAGGCCGACGGCGCGGCCGCGCTGCGAAGCATTGGCGCGATCATGGATGAGGGCGAGGAAGGTGCTGCCGGAAACCGAGATGCCGAAACTGAAGAGTAGCAGCGAAAGCGTGATCACCAGCCACATGAGCGCCCCGTCCGCCGTGCCGCGGGCCAGCGAGGCCGTCGCCAGGCCGAGGGCGAAGAGGCTGAGGGCCATCAACATGCGGCCCGCCCAGATCCAGGTCAGGCGGCGGTAACCGCCCAGGCGTTGCGCATCCGACATGCGCCCGGCCCACAGGCCCAGCGGCGCCAGAAAATAGCGCAGGCCGAGCAACAGCCCGACCGGCGTGGCGCTGTAGCCAAGATCGCTGATCATGACGCGGTTCCACAACCCGGTGGTCAGCACGTCGGCCATGCCCGAGCCGAGGTGGAAGAGGCCGTATTTCAGGTTGCGTAGAACGGAAAGGCCCATGCGACCTTCAGGGGGTTGCTTGTGCAAAATTGTACAAAGAGCCGTCCACCCTGTCAAGCGTGGCGGGCTGCGCGCAGGTCGTCAAAGGGCGCAGAGCCCTCCGCCACCGCCGCGCGGAGTTCGGCGACGGCGCGCAGGGCCGCGGCCTCGTCGGCTGCGGGCAGGTCCAGCAGGGCGAATTCGTCTTCATCCAGCAACTCTGTGGCCCCGTCGGGGGCGACGAAGAGGTCCAGCGCCAGGTCGTCGGCGCTGACGACCCCGTCGTCGATGCAGGCCGGGCGCGTGATGTTACAATACCAGCCCTTCAACGCGCCGCTGGCGCCATCCTCAATGCGAAAGACGTTGTACCAGCGGTCGCTGTAGAACCATTCGGTGAAGACGTCGCCGCGTCTGAAGGTGACGCCGCCAAGGTCGACGTCGCCGAACTGGAACACGGCACGCAGACAGACGAAACGGTCCCCCCGCTGCAGCAGCTGTCCCTCATAGCGAAAGACCTCGCGGCCCTCGTGGTCCAGCTTGCGCACGACGACGTCGTTCATGCCCGACCCCGGGTATGCACCAGCACGAGCAGTCCCTCGCGCAGGCGCAGGCGGGCGCGGGCCCCGGTCAGGCGGTTGCTGACGCCGCGCGCCGGGCCGGGCGCCAGGGTCTCGTCCTTCAGTTCCCAACGCAGTCCTTCGCTGGCTATGCCCCCGGCCGCACCCTGCAGCGGCAGCAGCGAAATCGTGTCGCCGGCCGCGCCGCTGATCTCGTGCGCGCCGGGGCGCAGCAGGCGGACGCGCTGCCGCCCGTCGAGCATTTGCAGGTCGCAGTCGCGCAATTCCTCCAGGGCCAGCAACTGGACGTTGGCCAGGGTCTGGTCGAGCCGGTTGCCGAAAGCGCCGAAGACCCGCAGACGACGGTACGCGCGGGCGGCGGCCCACTTCAACGCCAGTTCGAGGTCGGTCTCGTCCTTGTCGGCGGGATGACGCAGGACTTGCGCGCCACCGGCCTGCAGCCTTTCCAGCTCGCCCGAGTCGATCGAGTCCATGTCGCCGATGACGACGTCGACGCGCAGGCCATACTGGCGCGCCAGACGGGCGCCGCCGTCCGCCGCGATGATCTTCGCCCGCGGCATGGCGGCCCGCGTCTCCGACAGCAGCGGCTCCGCCGTCAGAACCCCGTTGGCGAAGACCAGCGCGTCAGCGCCCGCGTTCATCCCCATCCCCTCACGCTTCAGGCCAGTCGGGTTACGGTACACTGCTGCCCTGGCACTCGCAAGGAAGGGACGCATGCGCCGACGCGCCGTTGCACTGGCGGGGCTCTGGCTGCTACTGACGCTGCCAGCGAGGGTCGGCCGCGCCCAGGAGGCCGTCGCCACCAACCCCCTCACCGGCCTGCAGGTTGAAGAGGCCGTCGCTACCAACCCCCTCACCGGCCTGCACGTCGAAAATCCCGCCAACCTGCAGCGCAACCCGGTGATCGCCAAGGTCTCCAACGCGCCGGCCGAGGTACGTCCGCAGGCCGGCCTGGCGGCCGCCGACCTCGTGTTCGAGCACTACGCAGAGGGCGGCCTGACGCGTTTCTCGGCGGTCTTTTACGGTCAGCGGCCGACGCGGGTCGGCTCGATTCGCAGCGCGCGCCTGATCGACCTCGAACTGCTGCCCATGCTGGGGGGACTGCTGGCCTGGTCCGGCGCCAGCAACGGGGTGCTGGCCCTGCTCAATGCCAGCGCGCATCCGGAACGTCTCTACATGGGCGTGCAGTATGAGTGGCCCGTCTACTGGCGCGAGCCCGGCATTCCCTCGCCGCACAACCTCTTCGTCAACGTGGCGGCGCTGACCGACCTGGCCGCCAGCGAAGGCGTGACCGGCGCGGCGTCGCTGAAGGGGCCGCTCTTTCTGGCGCAGCCGCCAGCCGGCGAGACGGGTCCGGCGCAGTTGATCGATTTGCGCTATCTGGCCACGCGCGTCACCTGGGTCTACCATGAGGACAGCGGCCTCTATTACCGCTACGCCGACGGCGAGCCCCACCTCGACGCCGGCAGCGGGCATCCCCTGTACGCCGCCAACGTCGTCGCGCTCTACGCCGACCATCGCTTCAGCAACATCGTCGAAAGCGTGTGGCAGGGCATCATCCACTACAGCATCGCCATCGACCTGGGCAGCGGGGGAGCGGGGCTGCTCTTCCGCGACGGTCGCCAGTACCCCCTGCGCTGGGCGCGCCCCGCCGCGGAGGGCATGTTGCGTTTCAGCGATGACCAGGGCGCGACCCTGGCCTTCAAACCGGGCAGCACCTGGCTGCAGGTGATGAGGCCCCCGGCGCAGCAGGACGGCGTGGAAGGGCTGACCGTACTCGGCGCGGCAGGGTGAGCGGGCCGTGAGAGTCGCTGGCGCGTGGGCTGCGCGCCCTCTACACTGGCGGCCAGCGACGCGCCTCCCGGAGAGCCGCCGATGACACTTGCCAGACGAATACTGTTCGGCTGTCTGGCCGCAGCGCTGCCCCTCGTCGGGTCGGCCACTGCCCAGGAGGGCGGCACTCGGGACCCGTTGCATCTGGCGCAGCGATTCGGCGACTACGGGGGCGAAAGTCTGCTGGCGCCCCTCACGCCTCTTTACCGCGTCGGCCAGCGCGAGCAGTTTTACGTCAGCCGCAGTGACGCCGCCGAGCCGGAGCGCATCACCGCCACCCTGGCGGCGGCCACACCTCTGACCTACGTCTGGGTGGAGGAAGGCCTCGATTACAGCGCACGCGAGGTGGCCGCGACCTTCGAAGACCTGCAGTATTTCGCCCTGACCCTGCAGATGAGGGCCGTGCATGGCGATGCCACGCGCCTGCCGGGGTTCGGGCCCGTCGCCGAACGATACAGCATGCTGCCCCTGCCCGACGTCGATGACGACCCGCATTTCTTTCTGCTCTTCGCCGAAGGCACCGGACTGGAGGCGGCCGCCATCAACCAGGCGGACCTGTTGCCGACGGCGCTGGTGCCCGGCAACAGCGGCAACCAGCGCGAACTGCTGCTGCTGGACGCGTCGGCCCTCGGCAACCTGCCGCTGTCCTCCCCGGCCTGGTTGACGCTGGCCACGGCGGCCCACTTTGAATTCCTGTCACAGACCCATGCGCCGCAGCAATCGCTGTGGCTGCGACGCGCCCAGGCGCACTACGTCGCCGCGCGCCTGCTCGGCCTGCAGCCCGTACTCGATACAGAAGCGCAGACCTGGCTGGAAGCGCGCGCCGTCCCCCTCACGCGGGCGGGCGGCCTGGACCAGCCTGAAGTCAGCAGCGGCCAGGCCCTCTTTCTTGAGTATCTGCTGCAGCGCCACGGAATCCGCCTGCTGCAACAACTGTTCCTTCAGCCGGAGCCGGGGCTGGAGGCAGTGGACGCGGCCCTCGCCGACCTGAAGCTGACGGACGCGCTGACGGGGCGACCGCTCACCGGGCTGGACCTCTTCGCTGATTTCACCGTGGCCGTCGCCGGCGACCTGTTTCCGCCGGGCCCCCTGCTGGATGGACGCTACACCCTGTTGACCCCGGACCTGCCGGAAGGGGAACTGCCGAACGGGATCGTCCTCGAAAACCGCCTCAACGCCGCCGTGCAGGACATCCCGCTGGACCAGTTCGCCACGCATTACTTCTACATTTACAACGACCAGCCGGCCAGTTTCCGGCTGCAGTTTCATGGCGCGGACGAAAGCGCCCTGCTGGCGCTGCCGGAGGAGGATGACCCGGGCAACCTTTTCTACTGGAGCGGCCAGGGCAGCAACCGCGATCACACGCTGACGCGCAAGGTGGACCTGCGCGGCGTCGACCAGGCCACCCTGCATTTTGACAGCCTGCACCAGCTGGCGGAGCAGCGCAGTTACGTCTACGTCGCAGTCTCCGACGACGGGGGCGACAGCTGGCAGATTCTCGACGGTGCCCACGCCGGCGGCAACCGCCACGGCCTCGCCTACGGGCCAGGCCTGACCGGCGTCAGCAACCCGGAGCCGATACGGCCCTTCCCCTACATCGGGGTGATGCTGGATAGCGATGGCCAGACTATCACCGAGATCGTTGCCGGAGGGCCGGCGTTTGACGGCGACCTGCGACCCGACGACGTGGTCGTCGGTCTGAATGGCGCGGACTGGGCGCAGGGCGACGGCATCTACCCGATGCTGGACCGCCACGAGCCGGGCGACACGCTGGACCTCAGCATCCGGCGCGGCGACGAGCGCCTCATCATCCCGCTCACCCTCGGCGCGCATCCGGCGCGGCAGCGACCGCGGCCACCCCTGTGGCTCCCGCACGAGATCGATCTGGGCGCCTGGGCCGGCCAGGAGATTCTGCTGCGCTTCGAATACGTCACGCCGCCCGACGTGCAGGACGAGGGCCTGGCGCTCGATAACCTGCGCATCCCCGAAACCGGATTCCACGACGACGCCGGCAACGAGGCCGGCTGGACCCTGCTGGGCTGGCAGCGGCGCGACAACTTCGTGCCGCAACGCTTCCTGCTGCAATACATTTCCAGCGGTCACAGCGCCGGCCCTCCGCGCGTGCGACGTCTCATCGGCCCGCAGGACATGACCAACCGCGCTGAAGGCAACTTCCGCATTCGGCCGGATGAACTCATCGTGTTCGCCGTCTCGGCCATCAACGAACAGACCTTGCAGCCGGCCTTCTATGACCTGCAGCTGCAACCCCTGGACGCAGGCGTCTGACAGCCAAAGCCATGTGACGACTTGCCCGCCCGTCCTGCCACCCGGCCCTATACTGAAGGGACGGGAGGGGCGCATGAGCCATTTGTTCCTGAGTTACAGCCATGCCGACAGCGTCATGGCAGAGCGCCTGGCACAGGGCCTGCAGGCGCGGGGCCATGCGCTGTGGTACGACCGTCAACTGCAGCCCGGCCAACGCTGGTTGCAGCGCCTCAGCCGCGCGGCGCGGGACTGCGCGGCCCTGCTGCTGCTGATGTCGCCGGCGGCAGAGGCTTCGCCCTGGGTGGAAATGGAACTGTGCATCGCCCTGCGCTACGGGCGGCCGGTGCTGCCGCTGGCGTTGCAGGGGCATCAGTTCGACGCCCTGGCGCATGTGCAGCACCTCGACTTTGACGGCGAGATCACCAGGCAGTTGCTGGACAGCCTGCCGCCCTCCACCCGCGCGCCGGCTGCGGTCAGCGGCGGCATCCCGCCCCAGGTCCTGCTCAGCGATGAAGAACGACAGATCTGTCTGGGTGTCGCCGCCGGCCGCAGCTACCGCGACATTGGCGCCGCGCTGGACCTCAGCGGGCGCACGGTGCGGCGCCGGGTGAGCGCCCTGCGCTCGCGCCTCACGGGGGGGCGGGGCTAGTAGCCCACGGCGTCGAGGCCCTTCAGCCCGAGGAATTCGCGGACGTCGGCGGGCGTGGCCAGTTCGCGCTCGAACTCTTCGGCGATGTCGCGCATGCGCGTCACCAGCTCGACGTTGGTGGCCAGTTGCCGCCGCTTCACGAAGAGATTGTCCTCCAGACCCACGCGCACGTGGCCGCCGAGGAACATCGCGGTGGTGGCCAGTTCGAACTCCTGCGGATAGCCGACGCCGATCACGGACCAGTTGTAGTTCTCGCGGCCGATGACGCGGTCGGCGGTATTGAGCATGTGCACCAGGTCGTAAATGCTGGCGCGGATGCCGCCGGTCACGCCCATAACGAACTGCAGCCAGATCGGCGTGCGCACGATGCCCTGGCGGATAAAGTATTCCAGGTTGTAGATGTGACCGACGTCGTAAAGCTCGAATTCGGGGCGCGTCTCGTTGGCGTTCATGGTGCCGATGAAGCGGCGCATGCTGTGAAAGGTGTTGGGGAAGATGTAGTCCTCCGTGCCCTTCACGTAGTCTTCTTCCCAGTCGTAAATCCAGTCTTCGCTCTTGTAACGACGCGCCACGCGATGAATCGAGAAGTTGATCGAGCCCATGTTGCAGGTGGCCATTTCCGGCCGCCAGGTGGAGACGACCTGCAGTCGCTGCTCCGGCGTCATGAGCACGCCCCCGCCGGTGGTGGGGACGACCACCGCGTCGCAGCGTTCGCGGATTCCGCGCAGCACCGCGCCAAAGACCTCCTGGTCATGCGAGGGTCGCGCCGTCTGCGGGTCGCGCGCGTGGATGTGAATGGACGCCGCGCCGGCTTCGGCACAGGCGACGGCGTCGTCGATCAGTTGCTGAGGCGTCAGCGGCAAATGCGGCGTCTGAGTCGGCAGGGTCATGGCGCCGGTGATGGCCGCCGTCAGAACAAGCTTGTCCATACTCTCACCTATTCCGCGCACCCGTCGCTTTCATCATTGCTCCGGCGCGCCCCAGCCACCGCCGCCGGGCGTCTCCACGATGACGACGTCGCCGACCTGCAGTTCACCGACGTACTTGCCGCCCAGGTCGCGCTCCTGGCCGTCGCGCAGCAAACGGTTGCTGCCGCGGGCGCCCGCCTCGCCGCCGGCCAGACCCCAGGGCGGATAGATGCGCCGCTCGCTGTTGATGGTCAGCGTGGTCGGACAGAGAAACTGGTAGCGACGGCGGATGCCCTCGCCGCCTGGATGACGGCCCGCGCCGCCGGAGTCCTCGCGCAGGCCGTATTCCAGCACGCGGAAGGGGAATTCCTGCTCCAGCGATTCGACGGGCGTGTTGAGCGTGTTGGTCATGTGCACGTGGCGCCCGCTGATGCCCGGGCCGGCCGGTCCGCCGCCGTGGCCGCCGCCGATGGTCTCGTAGTAGACGAATTGCTGACCCTCCAGCAGGCCGCCGCAGAGGACGTTGCTCATCGTGCCGCAACTGGCGGCCGGCATGCGCCCGGGCAGGGCCTGCGCCAGGGCGCCCAGCACCGTGTCGGCGACGCGCTGGGTGGTCTCGGTGTTGCCCACGGCCACCCCTGCCGGAAAATCGGGTTCCAGCAGGCTGTGCGCCGGCGTGGTCACCGCCACGGGCTGGAAGCAACCATGGTTGACCGGCACGTCCTCGCCGGCCAGCAGACGGATGCAGTACCAGGTGGCGCTGCGCGCGATGGCGCTGACGGCGTTCAGGTTGCCGCGCACCTGGGGCGCGCTACCCTCAAAGTCCACGCTCATGCGCCGGCCCTGCACACGCAGCGTCACGCAGATCGGGATGCGGTACTCGCGCTGGCCGTCGCCCTCCAGCGCGTCCTCGAAGCGGTACTCGCCGTCGGGAATGGAGTCGATGACGGCCTCGGTCATCCGTTGCGAATAGGCCATCAGGGCGTCGGCATGCTCGCGCACGCGCTCCAGGCCCTGCTTGATCATCAGGTCCCGCATGCGATTCATGCCCACGCGATGCGCGGCCAGTTGCGCCTCAAGGTCGCCGACGCGCTCTTCGGGGTTGCGGCTGTTGGCGGTGATCAGCGCCAGCAGGCCCTCGTTGAGCCAGCCGTTGTACATCAGCTTGACCGGCGGGATGATGATGCCTTCCTGGTAGATTTCGGTGCTGAGCGGCAGCGAGCCGGGCGTCATCCCGCCGACGTCGGCGTGGTGGGCGCGGCTGGCGACGAAATATTCCAGACGGCTGCCGGCGAAGACCGGCGAGACCATGGTGATGTCCGGCAAATGCGTGCCGCCGCCCCAGGGGTCGTTGAGCACGATGACGTCGCCCTCGTGAATCTCCTCGAAGGCGCGCACGGCCGTCTCGACCGAGGCCGGCATGCTGCCCAGATGTACGGGGATGTGCGCCGCCTGGGCCACCATGCGCGCCTGATCATCAAAGACAGCGCAGCTAAAGTCGAGGCGTTCCTTTATATTGGGGCTAAAGCTGGCGCGGCGCAGCGTCTCGCCCATCTCGTCCGCGATGGAGGAAAAGAGGCTGCGAAAGACCTCCAGCGAGATGGCGTCGACGCTCACGATGCAAATCCGCGCGACAGGACAAACAAGAGAATGAACAGTGCCAGCAGCAACAGCGGCACATGACGCAGATCGCGTCTCAGGGGAGCCGGCGCCGCGACGTCCGCCGCTTCAATGGTCCAGAACAGAAAGTCCGAAATCCGGGACCGACCGTCAGATTCTTCGCTGCCAGACGGCAGCTTTTTTCGCAGGTCGGCCAGGACTGTCTCATCCCTGATGGCGCGGGCGCGGGCGCGCGTGACTCCGCCGGACCAGGTCTCCGCACTCACGACGTCACTGGCGGCCAGGTTGAGGGCCCACTGCGAGCGATCGCCCCAGGCGCTGCCGACCACGACCTGGCCCTTGTGAACGAATTGCTCAAGCATGGTATGGCGTGGCAATCCGCTCACGCGTCCGCGCGTCGTCAGCACCAGCATGCTGCGGGGCAACATCCAGCCCAGCCCCATGCGCCACAGCAGCAGGGGCAGGCGATAGAGCGCGCGCACCAACGCTGAACGGGGCGAAAACAGGGTGAGCAGCGTCTCCATCAGGACGCGCCCGTGATCTCGTCCAGCTCGCCGGCGCAGGAAGCCAGCCCCGCGCGCAGCAGACCGGTATCCGCGCCCCACATCAGCAGACGCGCGCCCATGTCGTGAAAGACGCGCAGTTCCTCCGCGCTGGCCGGGTTGGAGCCCCAGACCAGACCGTGGCGCCGGCAGGCCTCATCGAGCAGGCCCAGCGTGTCCATGTAGCTGACGCGGCGCTCCGCCGGTTCCAGACGCATGCGCAGGTCCAGGTCCGTCGGGCCGACGAAGAAGCCCTCGAAGCCTGGCACCGCCGCCATCTCGTCCAGATTGGCGAGCCCGGTCGGCGTCTCCAGCTGCACCAGCAGGAAGGTCTCGCGCAGGGCATGGTCGGCCATGCGGACGTGGTCGCCGCCCTCACCCAGGCCGTAGCGCGCCTGCAGGTTGGGCTGACCCATGCCGCGGTCGCCCTGGGGCGGGTATTTCACCTTTGACACCAGGTCGCGGACCTCGTCGGCGGTGGAGACCTGCGGGATGACCAGGCCGGCGGCGCCGTCCTCCAGGTAGCGGCCCAGGCTCATTTTCTCGCGCGTGTTGGGGCGCACCAGAACGTCGATGTCGAAGAGTTGCGCGAAGGCCAGCATGGTGCGCACCTCGCTGTCGTCCAGCGGGTGGTGCTCCATGTCGAGCCAGATGCAATCGAAATTACTGTGGGCGGCGTAGGCGAGGAAGGGCGGCAGCACGTGCCCCGTCATGGCGATGCGTATCGCCTCGCCCGCGCGAATCTTCTCCATCACCCGGCTTCTGCGCATGCTCTCCTCCCCTTCTCCTGCCCGCGCGAGTATAGCGAGGGTACCAGCCCGAAGCATCCCGTGGGATAGCGAGAGCGCAAGCTCGAAGCATGCCGCGATGCAGCGCCGCGGCGATCAGCCGCGCCCGATGTGGTACTCCGGCGGGGTGAACTGCCAGATGTCCGCCGCCCGAAACTGCGCAAGTGCCTCGGCATCCAGGGGCGACCCCGGACAGCAAGCCCGTCGCCACTGGTTGAAGGCATGCACCTGCAGGCGCGCCTGGCGAAACTCCTCGACGACCAGTTGCGCCGTGATGCCATACTGCTCGACAAAGCGCTGACGCCCGAATTCGGCGAATAGCGGCGCCGGATCGTAGGGCACGCATTGCGGCTCGACGCGCCAGCCACCCGGCTTGCCCTGCAACAGCGCATAACGCGCGATTCCCGGCCGGCCGTCCAGCGACACACCGACCGAGCCCGGGTTGATCACTTGCCAACGCCCCGCGCGCCGCTGCAGCGGCAAATGCGAATGGGCCGCGGCGACGAAGGGCTCCTCCACGTCCTCCAGCAGCGCGACCAGCTCCGTCTCCGACAGCAGCGGGTGCAGGCTGCGCAGATGGTCGCCCGGCGCGCCATGCACCACCCGCAGCGCTGGCGCGTCCGCGAAACGCAGCGACAGTTCGTCCGGCCAGCAGGCGACTTCCCGCCGCCAGCGCTCCCCGAGTTGATCGAAGAGCCAGGGCAGCAATTCGTAGTCGCTCCAGTGCGCCGGCATGCGCGCCGTGCCATATTCCAGCAGGTAGTACTCGTTGTTGCCGCGGATGACGACGCAGTCGCGCTCCTGTACCCGTTCCAGCACAGCGGCCGAGAAGGGGCCCCAGTTGATGACGTCGCCGGCGACGACGATCCGGTCGACGGCCTGGGCGTCGACGCGCGCCAGCACCGCCTCCAGCGCCGGCAGGTTGCCGTGAATGTCGGCCAGCAGGGCCAGACGCGTCATGCGCCCTGTGGATCAGGTTCCGGAAACGCGGAGTCGCGCCGAAAGGCCGTCAGACGCCGGGCCTTCTCTTCCTCGCTTACCGCCGCCGCAAGTATGTCGTCCAGACGACCCAGGTCGCGGCCAAGGGCGTCGCGCCGCTGCAGCAGATGGTTGAACTGCGCGTCACAGGCGGGGATGGCCGGCGGGAAGGCGCGAATTTCCGCCAACACCTGCTCGCGCGCCCGCAGCAATTGTCGCCGCAGACCCTCCCCCTGCCTGGTGACCGTGTCAGACCCGGGAGTCATCGGCGTTGTGCTCCAGCAGCAAATTGCGCCAGGGGTCGACCCTGGCCGTCCAGGCGGGCGCGACCCATACGGTGCTGTCCAGTTGCAAGAGCAGCGCCGGCCCTTCAATGCGCATACCCGGCAACAGACTGTCGCGTTCGTAATGGGCGATGCCGTCCCGTTCGTGCAGCAGGGGCGCCGCCGTCTCCGCTCCTTCGGGCTCCGCTTCCAGCAGCGGCTTGTCGACCAGGCCGATGGCCTGCAGCCGCAGGTTGACCACCTCGACCTCGCGTCGCGGCAGGGCATGGCCGTATTTCTGTCGGTGGGCCTCGTGAAAGGCGGCCGTCGGGTCGTCGTTGAAGGGCAGGGTCAGTTCGTAGGACTGGCCGGCGTAGCGCAGGTCGAGCAGGGCGTGGAAGCGCATGGCGGCGTCCGGGATGCCTTCGCGGGCCAGTTGGGCCCGGGCTCGCTGCGTCATCTCCTCAAGGCCGGCGCGCAAGCCCTGCAACGTATCCGCCGTGGCCAGCGCCAGCACCGACCTGCTGCTCTCGCGCAACACGTCCGCCACCAGCAGACCCAGGGCGCAGAGCACGCCCGGCCAGCGCGGAACGAGGATGCGGCGCATCTCCATGCGTTCGGCGACGTCGCAGGCGTGCAGCGGTCCGGCGCCACCGAAGGCCATCAGGGTGAAGTCGCGCGGGTCGTGGCCGCGGGCGATGGACACCTGGCGCAGGGCGCGATCGATATTGGCGGCGGCCACGTCGATGACGCCGCGCGCGGCCGCACCCGGCGACAGACCCATGGCGCGCGCCAGCTCCGCCATCGCCCGGCGCGCCCCCTCCAGTTCCAGACGCATGCCTCCACCGAGAAAGTGGCCGGGGTCGATGCGGCCCAGCAGGGCGTTGGCGTCACTGACGGTGAGCTGGCGCCCGCCGCGATTGTAGATCATGGGGCCGGGGTCGGCGCCGGCGCTTTGCGGCCCCACGCGCAGCGCGCCACCGCTGTCGAGGCGCACCAGCGATCCGCCGCCCGCGCCGATGGTCTCAATATCCAGCACCCGCAGCCGCAGCGGCATGCCGTCGATTTCCGCGTCCGCGCGTCGCGCCGGCCCGCCCGGGCAGAGCGCCACGTCGGTTGATGTGCCGCCCATGTCCAGCGTGATGATATTGTCGTGGCCGGCCAGGCGGGCGACCCAGGAAGCGCCGATGACGCCCGCCGCCGGCCCGCTCAGCGCGGTCTGCAGCGCCTGTTCGCGCACCTCGTCGGCCGCGCTGACGCCACCGTCGGACTTCATCACCAGCAGTCGCGACTCGCCCGGCAGGGCCTCTTCCAGGCGACGCAGATAGCGGTTCATCACCGGCCGCACCCAGGCCTCCAGCGCCACGGTGCTGGCCCGTTCGTACTCACGGAATTCCGGCAGCACTTCGCTGGAGAGCGATATCTGCTGCGCCTGCATCAGCCCGCGATGCAGAATGCGCGCGCGAATGGCCTCTTCGTGCTGCGGATTGACGAAACTGTAGAGCAGGCAGACCGCCACCGACTCGACCTGCTGTTCGACAAGGGCGTCGAGGACCCGGTCCAGCGCCCCCAGGTCCAGCGGCTGCAGCACCGCGCCGCGGTGGTCGAGCCGCTCGGGCACCTCATGGCAGCGCTCACGCGGAATCAGGGGCGGCGGCAGGGTCGGTTGCAAGGCGTAGAGCATGGGTCGGCTCTGGCGGCCGATGAACAGCAGGTCTCGAAACCCGCGGGTCGTGATGAGCGCCGTGCGGGCGCCCTTGCGTTCAAGGATGGCGTTGGTGGCGACGGTTGTGCCGTGCGAAATGCGCGCGTCCGGCGCGACCCCCATGGCCCCCAGGCCCGCCAGCATGGCATCCGCAGGATTGTCGGGCGTGCTGGGTCGTTTGTGGATGCGCAGGCGGCCGTCCTCAGCCAGCACGAGGTCGGTGAAGGTGCCCCCGATGTCCACGCCGGCGAACATCGCGGGCTGTCGTGCTGCACACTGGCGTTTCACACCAGGGCAAACTCGTCTTCAGCGCAAACGCGCAGCACACTCGCCAGTTCGGGGCCGATGAAACAGTCGCGTTCGCCCAGGCGCAGGTGCAGCGGCCCGCTGAAAGGCGCGCGCGCCACCAGCGTCAGGCGCACGCCGGGCCGCAGCCCCAGGCTGTCCAGATATTGCAACATGTGTCCGTCATGGCTGTGAACGCGGCTGAGGCGCAGCTGGCCGCCGGTCTCAACCTCGTTGAGCGCCTGGTCGCGGATGCGCGGCATGTGTCCGTCGCGCGTGGGGATGGGCTCGCCATGGGGACAACGACGCGGAAAACCGGCAAGACTGTCCATGCGGTCCAGCACGACCTCGCTGACCACCGCACCCAGTTCATCAGCCGAATCGTGGACCTCGTGCCAGCCTAACGACATGACGTCGACCAGAAAGACCTCCACCAGACGGTGACGGCGGATATTTTGCAGGGCCACCCGCTCGCCGGCGGGGGTCAACTGTATGCCGCGCCCGGGATGCAGGTAACCGGCCTTCTTGAGGCGTTGCACCATGCGCGTCACCGCCGGTGCCGAGACCTGCATGACCTCGGCGAGGGCGGCGCCGGCTACATTGGGGTCACCCTGCTGGTAGTGGGCCAGGCGCCAGGCTTCCGCCAGGTATTCCTGCATGGTATTGCTGGGGTTCATGCTCGCACCACCATGGCGACGCCGGTCGCCAGCGCGACCGCAGACGTTAAGGTCGGAAGTGTATCATAGCCTGCTTTTGCAGGAATTGCCGCCATCCGTCGGGATTGTACGCGATTCCAGCCCAAGATGCCGTAACAAAGAGTCCAGCGCGCCGGTCAGGGCGGCGGGTGTTCCGTCATTGAGCAGGGTGTGGTCGGCGATGGCGATCGGCCCGCCCTTCTCCAGCGTGGTGATCTCCCGCAGATCGCGCGCCTCGGCGGCCGCGGCAGCCAGCGGACGCTGCGGACGTTGGCCGAGGCGCCGGTAGCGACGCTGCCGCGCGCTGACGATGGCGAGCACCAGCAGACTGGCGTCCAGTTCGCGCCTGAGCAACTGGTATTCGGAGAAGCTGTAAAGTCCGTCGATGAAAATGACGGGCGAGGTCTGCAACAACTGCCGCAGAAGGGGCAGGGCCAGCCGGGCGATGGCTTCCCTTCCCTGCAGGGCGCGCAGGTCCTCGCGCACGATTCGTTCGCTGTCCTGCGTTCGCGGCAGGCCGCGACGCTCAACCTCGTCGACGACGATCTGACCAAAGCGAAAGCCCTGATAACCGCGACGGCGCAAATGGTCCGCGCAGAGCGTTTTGCCGGCGCCTGGCATCCCGACCAGCGCCAGGGCGCAGGGGAGTTCTATGGCGTTCACAGCTGAATCCATGGTTGCACTTGCGCGCCAGTATAGGCCTGGGCTGCAACAATGTACAGCAAGCGCCAACTGTCGGGCGCGCGGCGCGCTCGTCCATGTCCCCGCGCGCGCATCATCCCGCGCAGAGCCCCGACAAGGGAATATTGATGGCATATTGCCAGGGACGGCCCCCGGCATCGAGCGCGTTCACGGGCGCGAGCGAAGGGTATTCGTACATGCCGACGCGCCAGGTTTCGACAGGCACGTCATGGAGCGACAGTCCGAAGTCCACTGTCGAGAGGACCACGTCGCCGGCGCGCCATTGCGAGGAGTCCCAGGCGGGGATATCGCGCTGGGCCAGCAGATTCCCTTCCGCATCCAGCAAATGGTTGAAGAAATGGAAGGGGGTATCAGCTGCCGGGCCCGGTATCCAGTGCAGGCGGATGCGGCCGGCGCCGCAGTCCGGCGCATCGTGGCCGGTCAGGCGCAATTCATTGGCGAACCCCGGCTGCCCGGGCAGGGGATATTGGGGCGCGGGCGCCGCTCCGCCCGGCAGTGTATGGAGACGGTAACGGGTGTCGCGCGCCCATTCCACAGCCTCGCCATATCCCGGCGGCAGCGTCGTCTGCCTGGCGTCCAGCAGCAGCAGGGCGGGCTGGGCCGGGTAGACGAGATGCGGCTCATCCGTATTCAGGATGCGCGTGGGAGCGTCGCGGGCGAGGAAAGGTATGGCGTGGGCCAGCTGTTCGTACTCCAGGCCGTAGACGGGGCGCAGCGCCACAATCAATTCAGCCGCGACGCCTCCTTCGATGGCCTCCTGCGCCGCTGTGGCGATCGCCAGTTGCGTCGACAGGGGCGCGCCGCCGCCGACCGCCCAGATCTCCGCGTCATCCCGCGCCACGCCGGCGCGCACGAATTGCGCACTTTGCAAAACGGCGTTGGCGTTCAGCGCGCAGTAGACCAGCAGGGCCACGGCGACCAGCCTGCGCCAGCGGAGTCGCAGCGCAGACCAGCCCGCGGCCAGCGCGAGGAATGGCGCCGGCAACAGCGGCAGGTAATAGATGATGGCGTAGGAAGCGTAGGACACGACGGGAAATGCCAGGGGCAAGAACAACCAGGGCGCCAGCACGCGCCAGGGGGCCCGCTGCGGCGCGCGCAGGGCCTTCCAGGAAACCCACAGGGCGGCGTGGGCGTAGACTGTCATCACGACGGGCGCCAGGGTGTCCAGCGGCGCGAACTGCGCGCGAAGCGCTTCCACACCGTCGCCGCGAAACCAGCGTTCCAGGTTTGCCGCCGCCAGAAAGTCCACCAGCGGACGCCAGTTGTAAAACAGTTCACGTTTGCCCTCACTGAGCAAGGGCAGACGCTCCTGGTCAATCGCCGTCGTTCCCTCGAGGAACGCGGCCAGCCAGGGCAGGGCCGGCGCCAGGCCCAACGTCAGACCGAGGGCGGCTGCCCGCCAGGAAAACACCCCGGCCCGGATGCTGGCGACGCTCAGCAGGCCGCAGGTGATGAGGAAAATGGCGGCGGCGGGGTGCAATTGAAAGAGCCAGGCGGCGGCGGCCCAGCTCAGCGACCACCAGCGACGGCGGCGCTCGTGAAAGGCCAGGGCGGTACCCCAGGCCCAGATCATCACCAGGACGGGCATCTGCGTGTTGCTCCAGATGCGGCTGGCGTAAAAGACGTCCCAGGGCGCCGTGGCCAGCAGGGTGGTGGCGATGGCCGCCGCCGGCCAGCCCCAATAGCGGCGCGCGAATTGCCAACACAGCGCCAGCGCTGCAAGGTTCAGGCCGACATTCCACAGCAGCAGGGCGTGAACATGCGAAAAAAGCAGAAAGGGCGGCGCGTAAAGATAGATGGAAAGGGGAAAGTTGTCGTAGCCGCCGGTCAGGGCGAAGAAATGTGTGCGAAACACGCCCTCGCGCGCCAGTTCCCAGGCATATTGGGCGATTCGCGCCTGATCGAGCTGGAAGTGGGCGATTTCCACGTGACTCAGGCGGAGAAAGGCCGCCAGCAGCAGGATGCCGCCGAAAATGACCGTCGGCCAGAACAGACCGGGGCGTATCGACCTGAAAGTCTTCATCCGCTATCCCGGAAGGGCGATCACTTGCGAAGGCAGGCCGGCCGCGCCACGCCGAAACATGCAGGCAGGTCCGGCATCCCCGCCAAAGCCAGGGGTCGGCGGAGCGAAAGCGTCGTCACGGCTTCTCCCCTGCGGGTCATCGCCGGCAGTATACAGCAGCGCTTTCGGCAAAGTACAATGGCGGGCCTGATCGCCAGACTGGAAGTGAGGTCCCCTGTTGCAGGGCAATATCAAGGCCTGGACCGGATTCTGGTCGCTGGGGTTGATCTGGGGTTCATCCTACCTGTTCATTCGCATCAGCATCACCGGCAGCGGGCTTTTTGACAGCGGCGACGGCGGCGGATTCTCAATCTTTGAAATCGTGTTCATCCGCACCCTGATTGGCGCGCTTGGCCTCGGCGCCATGGTCTTCAGGGGTCGTCACGCCCTGCCGCGGGACGCTGAGACGCTGCGCGCGCTGGTCCTCATCGGCCTGGGCAATGTCGTGCTGCCTTTCCTGCTGATCACCTGGGGTGAACTGTACATCAGCAGCAGCATGGCCGCAGTGCTGCAGGCCAGCACCGCGCTCTTCGCTCTGGTCATCGCCCATTTTCTTTTCGCCGATGATCGCATCACCCTGCGCAAGGTCGTCGGCCTTTTGACCGGCTTCGGCGGTGTCGTTCTGCTGTTTCAGGGCAACCTGGGCGGCGAGCAGAGTCTGGCGGGCATGGCGGCGCTGGTGGCGGCCTCGCTTTGCTACGCGGTCTTTACGTCCTGGGGCCGCAAGCTGATTCAGCGCGACATAGCGCCCGTTGTGGTGGCCATGGCCACGTTGGCCGTCGGCGCGGTCGTCACCGGACCCATGGCCCTCCTTTATGGACTGACGCCGCTGCAGGACGTCAGTGCGGACGCGCTGGCGGCCGTGCTGACGCTGGGTCTGCTGAACACCTTTGTCGGCTACAGCATTTACTATTTTCTGGTGCGCGAGCTGGGCGTGGCGCGCACCTCGCTGGTCACTTATGTTTTCCCGGCGGTGGGTGTGGCACTGGGCGCGCTGATGTTGCAGGAGGAGATCAGCATGGTGATGGTTACCGGTGGCGCGCTGATCATCGCCGGCATCGCCATCGTCAACCTGCGTTCGCGACGGACCGCCCTGAATCCCGCGGCGCGGCGTCTGTGGCGCGCTCTTCCGACCCGTCGTCTGGCATCCCCGCCAGGGCCGGATTCCCCGGTCGATCCAACCTGAATCAGGTTCCCCGTCATTCAGGATCAGGCCTGGCTGTGGGTGACGATGAAGGAAAAACTGTCTTCCGCCACTCGCAACGCATATTCGCCGTTCGGATAATGCGGATGAATGTCGAAGGAAAGCAGTTGCCATGAATCGGCGCGCCTGGTTTCCAGGGTAACCCCGGCATGGACAAGGTCTACCGAGGCGCCGGCAGGGACTCCGATCCGCACCTGGTCGCCTGGCCGGGCTTCCCTGATCACGGGCGGGACCAGCGTCCGGACGTCGGGCAGCGCCTCGTTTTCATCCCTGCTGTAGTAGCTGATGCCATTGTGGGCGACAGGGATGTGGTAAATCCGGTGGTAATGGTCGTCAATCCATTTGATGCGGGCTCCCGGCGGGTGATCCAGGTGCGCCTCGATCTCGATCAGCCAGAAGCGGGGAAAGGTAGCGAAGATCTCAGCCATCATGGCCGGCAAGTCGTCTGCATATCCGGGTATTCCCGTAACGTTTAGTGGCTCGGCCCAGGAGTCTCTTGGCCCGTCGTATCCGACCCGGTCCAGATGGTAGTAGACGACGGGCTTTCGACCGCCGGAGACAAAGAATATCTTGTCGTCCGCGGTTGTCAGGGCCGTGACAGCCGCCATCATGCTGCGGTAATCATCCCTGAAATAGCGCATGTCGTTTTTTTCCAGGGTCCTGACGCTGCCCAGGACCAGGAGTCCGGCCAATGCCAGTGCCCCTGGCAGGCGCAGCCAGGGATGCCGCAACATGGCCGCCAGACCGATGCCGAAGCCCGCGAATACAAAGGGAGCAAAGACGATGAAGTGACGTTCCTGCAGGTCACTGATATAGAAAGGGACAAAGGGCAGACCCAGCGACGTGATCAACAGGGGATGCAATGCACAGCCGAGCAGGATCAGGGAAGTGGCGCGGCGATTGTGACGCCAGTTCAGGGCCAGCCCCAGGATGAAGACCGCGCTGATGAGCAGCACCGGCAGGATCCAGTCGTCGACGTGGACGGAAACACCGGTTGCGAACAATGTCGCCATAAGCTGGTAGGCAAACAGCGGTTCAAATGTGGCGGGTCCCGGGTCTGTCCTGATCGTTCCAATGGTGAACGCGAGCCAGGGGAGCAACGCAATGCCGGTAACCAGGTTGGCCACAATCCATCGCCGGTTGCTGCCGCGGAATCCGCGCCAGTGAAGGGCCCGGTGCAGCGCGAGGATGGCGAGGACGAAGACGCCAAATGGATGGCTTAGCGCCGCAGCGGCGCCGCTGATTGCCTGCAAACGCGTCCATCCCCTGCAGGAAGCGTAAATCAGGAGGGCCGCGAATAACGTCACCAGCGGGTACATGCGCGCGTCCTGCGACCAGGTGACGTGGAAGGGAGACAATGTGATGAGCAATACCGCCAGCGCTGCGGCAAGTTTGCGCCGGCTCAAATGCAGGGTTAGTGAATGGACGACTGCTATCGTTAGCAGACTGAGGAATACCGACAGGGCACGGATGGCAAACTCGCTGATGCCAACCAGGCGCAGCCATACGTGAAGGAGCCAGAAATAGAGGGGCGGGTGAATGTCGTCCGCAGTCTTGATGGTACCTTCGACAAGGCCCATCTGGCCGAACCAGACGGAAAACGCTTCATCCCATCGCAGGGGCCAGTCGCCGACAGCGTCCATGCGCAAATGAAAGGCCAGCAACAGGACCAGAACAGCAAAGATCTTCATTTGTCAGGTCGGTATGGAGTTTGCGTTTTTGGGTTGGGGCAGTGCATGCGGCGAGTCTGGCACGGCCCCGGTGGAAATCAAGGGCGCGTCACCTCACGCGCGACGCGCCCCCAGGGGGTTGGCAGCGGCGTACTCTCCCACCCCGTCGCCAG
>JAPOVC010000029.1 GCA_026708325.1 Anaerolineaceae bacterium
TTGCCCTTCGTGACCTTGGGCGGACGGGGATTCTACGGGCGCCAGGAGGTGCTGGACCTGCTCAACCTGTTGCGGGCGTTGCGAAGTCCTCCTGATGATCTGTCGCTGGCCAGTGTCTTGCGCTCGCCCCTCTTCGCGCTCAGTGACGAAGCGCTGCTGACCCTGCGAATGTCGCGTGACTGCGACGGCGGTCAAGCCTCCTTGTGGGATGCCCTGCAGCGATCGGCGGACCTGACCGGACCCGATGTGCGAGGGGCTGGCTTAGCCCGGGACTGCCTGCAGGAACTGGCAGCGCTCGCCGGCCGGGTCACAGTTGACGCGCTGCTGCGCGAGGCGCTGGCGAGGACCGGCTATCTGGCGACCCTCAGCGGCCTGTACGATGGCGAGCGACGCCGCGGCAACGTGGAGAAATTACTGCTCAAGGCCGCGGAAAAGCCGATGCTCTTCACAGAATTTGAGTCCCGTTGTCGCGAGTTCAGTCAACGCGAAGTGCGGGAAGGGGATACCGCGCCGGGTGGCGAGGGCGCGATCATCCTGATGACCGTGCACGGCAGCAAGGGCCTGGAGTTCCCGCTGGTCGTGCTGGCTGACGCCGGAAAATGGCGGCCCCCCTCTGACACGGCCGTGCTTGCGCCTGACGGGGGTGGAGGTCTGGCCTGCAAGGTGTACGACATGGGGCAGGGCGGCCACAAAGCCACGGTCGTCTGGCGCCGTGCAGCGGCGGACAAGCAAGAGGAAAGTCTGGAAGAACGTCGCCGTCTGCTCTACGTGGCCTCGACGCGCGCGCGGGACTACCTGATCGTCTGCGCCAGCCACGATGGCAGGCCAGGCGATGAAGGTTGGCTGGCCTGGCTGTATGAAGCGCTGGACCTGAACGGACGCCCGGCGGACGTACCCTGGCGCATCGGCGGGGGCGAGGTCGTCTGGCGCGATCTTTCCGCGTTGGCCAGGGAGCGCGCGCCGGAGCGCGATGGCCCAACCGGCACGCAGGATGAGCTGGATGTCCTCACGTCGGATGCCGCGAGCGTCGAATTGCCCGCCCTGCGCCCCGTGCCGGCGAAACCACCCGGGTTGCTGCGGGAGATCTACGTCACGACCTTGTCGGAGCATTACGAGCGAAGGGTCATGCGCAGCGTGGGAACGATGTCGCCGCCGGGGGATGCCGAAGCGCAACGACAACTGGGCAACGTTTTACATCAGATTTTGCGACAATGGCGACCGGGGTCGGACCTGAACGCGGATCCAATGCAGGAGCGGCTGGCGAGTCTCCTTTGGCAGCAGCGCGTGCGGAGTCCGCAGCGGCGTTCGGCGCTGCAACGGCAGGCCACGGCAATGCTCGCCAGGTTCGAAGCCAGTTCGCTGGCAGAGCGCATGAGGATGGCGCCGCTCCTGCTGCAGGAACTGCCCTTCATGCAACGCCATGGCGACTGTTTGCTTCAGGGCAGCATTGATCTGGTCATGCGGGATGCGGCCGGCAACTGGACGCTGGTGGACTTCAAAAGCTCACATTTGGGTGAGGAGGCTGAGCACAACAGGGCGAAGGACCATGCGAGACGCTACGGGATGCAACTGGGCCTGTATGCCAACGCGCTGTTGCAGCGACCGGAAGTGGAGCCAGGGAAACTGACGGTGCAGGTGCACTATCTGCTCCATGGCCTGGACGTGACCCTGCCGACGGCTGCCTGGCAGGGGGCGCTGACGGAGCTGGACGGGATCATCGCGGTCGAACTGGCCGATTCCCTTGTGGCCAGCTAGTTGCGCCATTCCGGTGGCGCGAAGGGACGGCTGGCCCCGCCGCGCCAGACGCCGTCGTCCAGCGACTCCAGCAACATGCGTTCCTGCTGGCTGCGTCGCACGCGGGCCTCAATCTCCTGCGGGTCCCAGTGTGACAGCAGGCTGGCCTGCAGGTCAGCCTCGACTACTGCGTACGCCGTCCTGCCCGCCAGATTGTGGAATTCGCCGGGGTCGTCCTGCAGGTCATAGAGTTCGGGCGGGTCGCCGAGGCTGTAGTTGAACTTGTAGCGGCCGCGGCGCAGCATGGCCATGGGTCCGGTGACGCCGTGGCCGCAGTATTCGGCGAAGGCCTCGTCCTTCCAGTCCGCGTCCTGACCCTGCAGCAGGCCTGCGAGGCTGTCGCCGTCGAGCGACACGGGCGCATCAACGCCCGCGAGTTCCAGCATGGTGGCCACCACGTCGACAAGAGACACGACCTGCGGCAGCCGCTGGCCGGCGGGCAGTTGTCCCGGCCAGGCGATCTGCAGCGGCACGCGGGCGGAAGCCTCGTAGAAGTTTGACTTTCGCCACATGCCGTGTTCGCCGTTCATCTCACCGTGATCGCTGAGATGGATGACCACGGTGTTTTCCAGTTGACCGGTGGATTCCAGCGTGTCGAGCAACTGTCCTATCTTCTCGTCCAGGTAGGTGATCAGGCCGTAGTAGCCGGCGCGGGCACGACGAACCAGCTCCTCTTCGAAATCCACAAAGCCGAACATCGCGCTCAGACGCTGGTGGACGGGATGCAGGGACTCCAGGTGGCCGGCAGGAATATCCGGCATGTCGATGCGCTCGGGCGGATACATGTCCCAAAAGCGCTGCGGCACGATGAAGGGGAAGTGGGGCGCGATGAAGGAGACGTTCAGGGCCCAGGGACGGTCGCCGCGCGCCGGATCGCGCAGCCAGTCCAGGGCGCGCTGCTGCGCCAGGTCGTCCACCTCGATCTCGGTGCTGCGGCCCGGTCCGGCTTCCGCCAGCGCGCCCCAGGGCTGCCGGGCCGGAATGACCCCTTCAGACCAGTCGAAGACCGGATGGGCCAGTTCGGCATGCAGATCGCGCGCCAGTTGTTGCTGAAAGCCGTGCAGACGGTCCGGCCCGCAGAAATGCTGCTTGCCGGAGAGGACGACCTCGTAGCCGACGGAACGCAGCAAATGCGCCCAGGTCAGGGCGTCCACGCGCAGCGGACAGGCGTTGTCCCAGGTGTCCTGATGATGGACGTAGCGGCCGGTCATGAAGGACATGCGCGAGGGCATGCACAGGGGCGAGTTGCAGTAGGCGTTGTCGAAGGTCGTGCCCAGCGATGCAAGGCGCTCCATGTTGGGGGTCTGCACCAGGGGGTGACCGTGCACGCTGCTGTACATCGGCGCGTGCTCGTCGGACATGATGATGAGCAGGTTGGGTTGCCCTGACATGATTAAAGCGCCTCGGTTGAAATGATGAAGGTCGCGGATGCCGGGTTGGTCGCCAGCGCCACGTTGTGCACGTTGCAGATGCGCAGCAGCCCCTGGATGTCCGGGTCATGCGGGTGCTTGCCGAGCGGATCGACGAAGAAAAACACGGCCGCGACTCCGCCCTCGGCCACCAGGGCCGCAATCTGGGCGTCACCGCCCTGCGGGCCGGACAACTTCTGACGCACCTTGAGACCCGTGTTTTCGTTCAGCATTTTGCCGGTGGTGTGGGTCGCGACCAGGTTGTAGCGTTCCAGCACGTTGCGATGCGACAGGGCAAAGGCGACCATTTCGGCCTTCTTGCCGTCATGCGCGATCAACGCGATGGTCTTGCGGCCCTTCCCCTTGCGCGCCATGCCTGCTCCGTTCAGCGTCCAAATGAGATGGGCAAGGGCAGATTCAACCCGCCGCGCGGCGGGAACATGCGCAGCAGACGTCTGTTGATGGCGACGGCCTCATGGTAGTGGGCCTCCAGAGCGGCCATGATGCGTTCCCAGGGGCGTTCCAGCGCCAGTTCGCGGGCGCGCGCGGCCATGTTCAGGCGCAGGGTCCCGTCGTCGCGCAGACGCCGGGCGGCGGCGGCGAATGCCTGCGGGTCGGCCGGGCATATGATGCCGGTCTCGCCATCGTGGACCAGGTCTTTCACGCCACCCTGGTCAATGACGATGGCTGGCAGACCGGAAGCCATGGCTTCCTGCACAACCTGTCCGAAGGTCTCGTTGGGACCGGTGAAGGCGAACAAATCGGCGCTGGCGAAGGCGCCGGCCAGATCTTCGCCCAGCAGATAGCCGGTGAAGTGCGTTCCCGTGCCGGCGAAGATGGCCTCCAGTTCCTCGCGCCGGTGGCCATCGCCGATGATGGTCAAGGCGATGCCCTCCGTCCGCGCCAGTTCCAGCAACAGTTCGACCTTCTTTTCGTTGGCCAGGCGCCCGACGTAAATGCAGACCAGACTGTCGGGGTCGCGGCCCTGCAGCAGTCTTTCGCGCCAATCGTCCGAGCGATTGTCGGGTGAAAAGCGCAGGCAATTGACCCCCCGTCCCCAGTAACGCAGGCGACGGTAGCCCCAGGCCTGCAACTGGTCGTGCGTCGTGCGTGAGGGGACCAGGGTCAGATGGCAGCCGTTGTGAATGAAGCGCAGCCAGTCGCGCATCGGCTGGGAGAAAACGTGCAGGCCGTATTGCTGTGTGTAGCCCGGCAGGTCGGTCTGGTAATTGGCGATGATCGGCAAATGGCGCATGCGCCCCAGCAACATGCCGCTCACCGAAAGCAAGGCCGGGCTGAACATGTGAATCAGGTCCGGGTTGAATTCCTCCAGGCGGCTGGCGACGGCGGGGCTGGGCAGGGCCATGCGCGATTCCGGCGCCATGATGAGACCGAGCGAGGGCAGGGCGATCACCTCGCTGTCGCCCACGGCCGGCGGGGCGGTGTCCGGCGCGAAGACCAGAACTTCCCGGCCGGTTTGCTGCAGGTAGCGCAGGGTGAGCCAGGCGGTTTTGGCGACCCCATCCACCTTCGGCAAGAAGGCCTCGGCGATGATCGCCACCCGTTTGACGGGCGCCAGTTCAAGGCTTGGGTCAGGCGGGAGCAGCGCGAATTCCTCGCCGAATGCGCGCCCGATCTCTTCCGGAGACTGCCAGACCTGTTGCTTTTGTTGCTCCTGCCCGGTCATGTTCCGTCCCGGCCGTCTTTCACGCCTGCGACCTGATCATACCATCATTGACCAGCCTCGTTCGTTTGGCGCAGCGTGAGCATCCAGGCGACGAGATCGTCGATGTCCTGTTCACTGTAGACCTCTGCATAGACTGATGGCATCAGCCTGGCGCTGAAGCCGGGGGTCAGGCAGGCGTCCGGTTCGAGGATGGATTCACGCAGGTAGTCCTCCAGGTCCTGCTGCGGATCGCAGGGCGAAACGCCGTCGCCGACGCCGGCTAGGCCCGGGCCCAGCAAGGCCTGCGTCGAGTTCGGCAGATGGCAGGTGACACAGGCGTAGCGAGCCGCCGGCACAAAGGCGCGAAACAGCGCTTCGCCCCTGGCCGGGTCTGGACGGACCGGCCGAGTCGTGGTGGATGGCGTCGGCGGCGGCGTGGCCGTTGCCGGCAGCGTTTCAGCGGGCGCGCAGCGCGCCAGCGTGGCGACGGCAAGCAGCGCGGTGGCCAGATGGCGAGACAACACCAGGCGGAGTGGCGGTCAAAGATTGGCGGCGGTCAGGTCGGATGCCTGCTTCAGGGCGGCGGCAGGGTCGCCCAGGGGAATGAATTCATGGCCGATGTAACCGTCATGGCCGCTGGCGACGATGGCGCGGACGATGGCGGCGTAATTCAGCTCCTGGTCGTCATTCAGTTCGTTGCGGCCAGGCACGCCGGCGGTGTGGTAGTGGCCGAACCAGGCATGGTTGTCGCGGATGGTCTGGATGATGTCGCCTTCCATGATCTGCATGTGATAGATGTCGTAGAGCAGTCGCACCGCCGGCGAATCGACCATCTGGCAGACCTGCACGCCCCAGGACGTATGGTCGCACTGATAGTCCGGATGGTTGACCTTGCTGTTGAGCAGTTCCAGCAAGAGGGTGACGCCGGCTGACTCCGCCTTCGGCGCGATGGCGGCCAGGGTCTCGGCGCAGACCTGCATACCGACGTCGTCGGCGAGGCCGTCGCGCTGTCCGCTGAAGACGACCAGGTTGGCGATGTTCCACTTTTCCGCCAAACGCAGGTTGGCTTCCAGTTCACCCAGGATGCGATCGCGGTTGCCGAGTTTGTTCAGGCCGTTGTTGAGCGTGTCGTGACCGAAGATGACGACGATTTCCAGGCCGTGGTCGCGGATCAGCGGCCAGTGCGCCTCGTCGACGAGCTCGACTCCCGCGTAGCCGTTGTCCGCCACCGTTCGCACAAAGTTTTTCGCTTTCATTCGGTGCGGGACGAAACACCACCATGAGGCCGATTGTCTGATCACGATACACACCTCCGCTTCTGCGCATGGAATGGCAGGGACCCGCAGGTTACGATAACAGGGCCTTTTATCCCGGGCAACACCTCACAGGGGAGCGTGCGGCCATGGAAGCCTTTGACGAATTTTGGGACTATGACGACCCGGTCGCCAGCGAAGGGCGCTTTCGCGACCTGCTGCCCGACCTGGTCGCCCAGGGAGACGAGTCGCAACGCGTCCAGCTGTTGACGCAAATCGCCCGCACACTGGGCCTGCAACGCAAGTTTGACGACGCCCGGGCCGTCCTGGCGGAGGTCGAAGCGCGGCTCGACGCGGCCGGCGATCGGGCCCGTGTCCGCTGGCTGCTGGAGACCGGTCGCTGTCACAATTCTTCCGGCTCGCCGGAACGCTCCCTGGCCTTCTTTCTGGAGGCATGGGAACTGGCCAGCGAATGCGGCGAGGACTTTCACGCGGTCGACGCGGCGCACATGCTGGCCATCGTGGAACCAGCGCCGGAGGGACGCCTGGCGTGGACGATGCGGGCCCTGGAGCTGGCCGAAAGCAGCGACGACGGACGCGTCGGCAAGTGGCCGGGCTCGCTGCACAACAACATAGGCTGGACCTGGCACGAGCAGGGCGACTATGAGCGGGCGCTGGAACACTTTCGCAAGGCGTATACCTGGCGCGAAAGGCAGGGCGACGTCGGGACGATTCGCATTGCCCGCTGGTGCATCGCCCGCTGCCTGCGCTCCCTCGAGAGGGTGGACGAGGCGCTGGCCATGCAGCGCGTGCTGCTGGAGGAATATCAGGCGGAGGATGAGCCCGACGGCTACGTGTTTGAGGAACTGGGCGAGTGTCTGCTGCTGCTGGGGCGGGAGGGCGAGGCCCGGCCCTGGTTCGCCAGGGCGCACGCAGAATTGTCGGCCGACCCCTGGCTTCAGGCGGAAGAAGCGGATCGCCTGGCAAGGCTGGAGCGCTTGGGGCAGGGTCGCTGAGGCCGGATTGATTCTCCCCAGGCCAGCGGCTACAATCGCGCGAGGGCTGGCGGGCGGCGGCGCATGAACTATCACATCTGGACCCTCGGGTGCCAAATGAACGTGGCGGATTCGCAGCGCCTGGCGTCGGAACTTGAGCGCCAGGGGCACAACGCCGCCAGGGACCCGCAAAGCGCGGACATTCTCGTGGTCAACACCTGTGTCGTGCGTCAGAGCGCCGAGGACAAGGGCCTGGGGCGATTGCTTTCCCTGCGCAAGGTGAAAGAGGCCGAACCGCAGAAGGTGATCGGCGTCATGGGCTGCATGGTGGGCGTGCGCGATCCCCTTGCCCTGCGCCAACGATTGCCCTTCGTCGACGTGTTCATGGCGCCCTCGGACCCGGCGCCGATGACCCGTTTTCTCGCTGCCCGCGAGGACGAAGACTCGGTCCTGGCGGAAGAACAGGCGGCCCGCGCCCGTCGCGACGCCCTGCAGGATGGCGAGCTTTTGCTGCCGCGCCTGGAGCAGGGCAATCTGGTCAGCGCGCACGTGCCCGTCGTGTACGGTTGCTCCCATGCCTGCAGCTTTTGCATCATTCCCTTCCGCCGCGGCGTGGAGCGCAGCCGCAGCGTCGGGGAAATCGTGGCCCACGTACGCAGTCTGGCGCATCAGGGCGTCAGGGAAGTCACATTGCTGGGGCAGATCGTCGATCGCTACGGCATGGACGTCGACGACGGGCCGGACCTGGCGGGCCTGCTGCGGGTGGTGCATGGGGTTGCAGAGGAGAGCGGGCTGGAGCGCATCCGCTTCCTGACCAGTCACCCCAACTGGATGACGGACCGTCTGCTGGACACCGTGGCTGAACTGCCACGCGTCATGCCGCACATTGAGGTCCCGGTGCAGGCCGGCGATGACGAGGTGCTGCGGCGCATGAAACGCGGATACACGGCGGACGACTATCGTCGTCTGATTGAACGCATTCGCGAACGCGTGCCGGACGTTTCGATAAACACCGATATCATCGTCGGCTTTCCGGGAGAGAGCACGGCGCAGTTTCAGCGCACCTTTGACTTGCTGGCCGAATTGCGCCTCGACAAGGCCCATCTGGCGCGCTACAGCCCGCGGCCGCATACGCTCAGCGCCCGCAAAATGCCGAATGATGTCAGCGACGCGGAAAAGAAACGCCGTCACCGCGCGCTGGAGGACCTGCAGGCCGGCATCCTCGCGGAGATCAACGCGCGCTGGCTGGGTCAGCGCGTCCCCGTACTGGTGGAGGAACGCAGCAAGGGACGCTGGCGCGGCCGCACGCCGCAGAATCGCCTCGTGTTTTTCGAAGACGAAGCCGACCGTCGCGGTCAGGTTGTCGATATCGAGGTCACCTGGACTGGCCCCTGGAGCCTGCAGGGACGCCTGGCGCAACCGGAGCCCGTTCCGCTTGCGCTGTCCGTCAGCGGCTGAGCGCGACGACTCATCTTGCAGGTGACGGGGATGAGCGGCAACGGCCCTTTGTCGAAGGATGCGGCATGAGCCGTAAAGTCCGACACGTGCTGCTTGTGGCTGCGCTGCTTTCGAGCGCCTGCAATCTCACCACCGAGCGTCCGCAACCCACCCCCTTGCCCCCCGCCGTGGCCACCGCCAGCGCCAGCAAACCGGAGGTGACCATCAGCGCGCCGGTGGATGGCGCCGAAGTCGTCGTTGGCACGGACATTCTCATTCGCGGCCAGGCCAGGGATGCCCAGGGCGTGACCCGCGTGCAACTGGTGGCCAACGACCGCATTGTGCGCACCGTGTCATCGGAATCGCCCGCCGGAAATCGCAGCATGCCCATCACCCTGGACTACCGGCCGGTGGTCACCGGCAAGCTGGAACTGGAGGTCGTGGCCTGGCGCGGCAATGTGGCGGGAGAGCCGACGGGCGTGACCCTTGAGGTGCGCGCCAATCGCAGTCAGGTACTCAACACGGCCGTGCCGCTGCCCGAGGTGCCCGTCATCGACCCCAATGACCCCACCTGCCGCGTATTGACCAACAGCCCGCTCAACGTGCGGGTCAACGCAGGCATTGGTTTCAGGCGGATTACGACTCTGGCGTCCGGCGACCAGGTGCCGGTGCTTGGGCGCCTGGTGGATGATTCCTGGTGGCAGGTCCGGCTCCGCGATGGCACAGTCGGTTGGCTCGCTGGTCGCAACCCGGACAATCCCGTCGAGCAGTTTGTCAGCGTCTTCGGGGATTGCACCTTAATTCCGGCTTTGCCCCTGCCCGAGTCAACGCCTGCACCGGCGGGACCTGTAATACCCGCGCCCACGACCGCAGCGCCGGCTCCGCAACCCGTCGCCCCGCAGGAAAATGTTGGCAACGGCGACGACGCTGAGGGGTCGGACACGCCTGACCTGATCGTGGCCAGCCTGCGCGGGCCGGATTCGCTGACGCTGGCCCAGGGCTCCGCTTCCGTATCAGCCACCTACGAAGTCACAGTCAGCAACAGGGGTGCTGCAGCCAGCGGGGGTTTCCGCGTGCGCCTGGGCGGCATCCCTGATTCGGACCCTCTGGTCGATGCCGTCAGCGGTCTGGGTCCTGGTGAGAGCATATCGTTTTCGCACGTCGTGGAATTCAGCGCTGCGGAAAGCGTCGTTCTGGTGGTGACGGTGGACAGCAGTGACGACGTCGACGAAAGCGATGAAGGCAACAACAGCACCAGGCTGGAAGTTACGGTCTCCCGCAACTGAGGTGTTTGCATGAGTACGGAACTCCTGATCATCAGCGACGCCGGGGAATTCGGCCCGGCCCTGGGCGCCGCCCTGGCGCAACGCGGGGCCTGGCGGGTGACCATTGTGCGGGACGAGGACGCGGCGCGGCAGGCGGGGCCCAAGGGACTGGTCCTGCTGGACAGCCCTGAAGCGCAGGCGGGCCCCTTGCTGGCCCGTCAATTGCACGAATATGGTTACGACGTGCCCGTGCTCTGCAGCGCACGCGGCGCCGGACTTGAGGCGGCCCTCGCCCGTCTGGAACCGGCCGCCGACTCTCTGGCCGACGCGCCGCTTGAGCCGCTGGCCGGAAACGAGAGCGATGCCAGCAACTGGCGTTACGTCAGCGAACCGGACTTCCTGCGACTCTACAGCGACGGGCGGGTGGCGGCTCCGGCCGACGCCGGCGAGCCTGAATCACGGCAGGCTACGGCGGAGCCCGAGACACAGGAGGCCCTCGAAGGGCTTTCAGAACTGGCGGCAGCTTCAGGAGACGATACAGCGGAAAGGCCCGGGCTGGCCGATTTGGCGCGGGAGACCGGCGCCCGCTACCTTCTGCTGGAGCGCGACGGCGAGGAAATCGCCCGGGCAGGGGAACTGGACGAGAGCACCGAGACCAGCCTGAGAGCGCTGGCTGACGGCGGCGCAGGTCCCGGCCCTGCGCGGCTTTACCTGCTGGAGGCCGGCCCGGATCAGGAGCAATGTCTGCTTTACGTCTGCAATGCGGGGCCGCTGCAACTCTCAGTTCTGGTGCCGGACGATTTTTCTGTGCGGGATTTGCGCCTCGCCTGCGAGCGTTTCATCAAGGTCTAGGCTGGCGTACGTCGCCACCAGATGCCGGTGCACTCCGGCAGCACACAGGAAGCCGACAGCGGCGCCTGACTGGCAAATTCCTCGCCGAAGAAGAAGCCCAGCAGTTCCCTGGCCTCCTGCAAAGACTCAAAGCGGAAATCCGTGCGTAGCCAGCGCCGGGCAAAGCCACGCTCCCTTTCCAGCCAGAGATAGAAAGCGTTCAGGTTTTCCGTAGGGGGCTGCGGCGTGTCGCTCCCCGTGCCGAGGGTCTCGAGGATCAGGGCTGTGCCCCCGGGCCGCAGGACGCGCAACATCTCCCCGACCGCCCGCTCGACCTCCACGCGCCAGCCCTTTTCGTTCCAGACCGTGCTGTGACCGAAACTCCAGCCGGCGATGGCGATATCGGCGCAACCGTTGCCGAGTGGCAAGTCCTGGTTGTCTGCGATGGCCAGAGACCAGTTGGCCGGGCATTCGCGCTGCAGGTGTTCGCGGGCATGCTGCAGCATGTGGCCGGAGCGGTCGAAGGCCTGCACCTGTCGCACACAGGGGCTCAGCAGGCGTGTCAGGCGGCCCGTGCCGGCGCCCGCCTCGACGACGCGGGCGCTGGCCAGCGGCACGACGTCGGCGATGGCTGGCAGCAATCGCCCACAGTAGTCCTCGGCGGCGACGAGTCGCTCGTAGCGGGCGGCTTCGCTGGCATAGATTTGCCGTTGGTCGGGCTCCGCGCTCATGCGGGCTCGCTGAATGCCTGCAGCTGGTCCAGCAGCTTGCCCTGGTCCACCGATGGATAGCGGTCCAGCAGCGCCTTGTAGCGACGAATGTAGTCGGCGACCTGAGCCCGCTCCTGCGCCTCGAAGCGCAGCGTGATGGCCGGCTGGGTGTTGCTGGCGCGCACAAGACCCCAGCCATGCTCAAAACTGGCCCGCACGCCGTCGATGTCCACGACTTCGTAGTCGCGCGCCAGTTCGTCGCGGATTTCCTGGATGATGTGGAATTTCCGGTCATCCGGCGCAGTCAGCACGATTTCCGGCGTGGCGGGGAGCTGTGGTATTTCGGAAAAGAGGGCCGAGACCGGTCGGTCGGAGGCCGCAAAAATCTGCAGGGCCTTGAGCGCGATCAGCGGAGCGTCGTCGAAGCCGAAGTAGTCTTCGCCGGTGAAGAGGTGGCCGCTGACCTCCCCGCCCAGGGGCGAGCCGACCTCGTGCATTTTCTGTTTCATGAGGCTGTGGCCGGTGCGCCACATCAGCGGCACGCCGCCATACTGGACGATGAGTTCAGGCAGGGTCTGGGTGACCTTGACGTCGAAGACAATCGTCGCGCCAGGTTGACGCTGCAAGAGATCGCGGGCCAGCAGTGCCAGCAGCCGGTCGGCGGCCACGTGGTGTCCGCGTTCGTCGATAAAGCCGGCGCGGTCGGCGTCACCGTCGAAGGCGAGACCGACGTCGGCGCCGGTTTCCAGCACCATGGCCTCCAGGTCCCGCGTCATTTCCGGATCTTCGGGGTTGGGCAGGTGGTTGGGATAAGTGCCGTCCGACTCGCAATAGAGGCAATGCACCGTCAGGCCGAGCGCGCGCAACACGGGGGGCACCCAGGTGCCGCTCAGGCCGTTACCGGCATCCATCACGACCGTCAGCGGGCGCGCCATTGTCACCTTGCCCTGAATGGCAGCCATGTGACGGCGAATCATGTCGTGGTCCTGCGTCACGCGTCCCGCGCCGCTGACGAATTCGCCGCTGCGCACCAGGTCCAGAATGTTGGTGATTTGCTCTCCGGCCATGGCCAGCACGCCATAGGCCAGCTTGATGCCGTTGTAGCGGACGTCGAGATGGCTGCCGGTGATCATGACGCCCGCCCCCGCATCACCATGGCTGGCGGAGGCAAAATAGACCGTGGGCGTGATCACCTCGCCGATATCCGTGACGTCCATTCCGGTCGCGCTGAGGCCGGCGATCATCGCGCCCTGCAGCCCGGCCGAGGACGGGCGGTTGTCGCGACCGACGTACACCATTTCACTGCCGAAGTCCCGCTGCAGGGCCGTGCCCAGCGCGCGCCCGACGCGCTCCGCCAGCGCGGGCGTCAGTTGCGGACTGTCACCGGCGACGGTGCCGCGGATGTCGTAGGCGCGAAAAATGCCGGGATCCAGCTTGATGGTCATGATATGACTCCTCGGGAATCGCCCACAGCGAAACCCTGCAGACTGTTGTGCGTCGTCAGTCCTGCAAGGGGCTGTCAGCGTCCATTGTAACGAAGGAGAGCCCGGAAGAGTCGGCATCGATGCAGATCCTGCTGTTGGCCGGCGCATCCGCGCTCAGCAGATAGTCGGCCAGCGGCACCCGAACGTGGCGGCGGATGATCCGCAGCAAGGGACGAGCTCCATACTGGATTTCGTCGTATTGCTGTTGCAGCCACTCCAGGGCCCCTGTGCCGAATTCCAGCTGCAGGCCCCGTTCCGCAGCCAGTTGCTGCTCGCGGGCCAGCATCAGCTTCAGAATTGCGCCCAGATCGTCGTCGGACAGCGCGTTGAACATGACGATTTCGTCGAGGCGGTTCAGCAGTTCCGGCCGGAACCAGGTGCGCACCTGCTCCATGGCCGCCTCCCGTGCCGCCTCCGTGATGACGGGAATGGCAAGGTGCCTGGAACCCAGATTGCTGGTGAGAATCAGGACGGTCTCGCTGAAGGTGGCGCTGCGGCCGCGGCCATCGGTCAGTCTACCTTCCTCAATCATTTGCAGCAGCAGGTCCATGATGCGCGGGTGGGCCTTCTCGACCTCGTCAAACAGGACGAGGAGCCATGGCTGCCGACGCACACGCTCGGTGAGCTGGCCGCCGGCGTCGCTGTCAACGTAGCCGCTGGGGGAGCCCAGGAGGCGGTTGATGCTCGATTCGTCCTTGAATTCGCTCATGTCCAGCGCGAGCATGGCCTGCTCGTCGCCGAACATGAAGTCGGCAAGCGTGCGCGCCAGCTGGGTCTTGCCAACGCCGGTAGGACCGAGGAAAAGAAAAGCGCCGACAGGGCGTTGTGGTTCCTTCAGGCCTACGCGGGCCGTACGGATAGCGCGACTGACGGCCTGCACGGCCTGGTCCTGGCCGATGAGGCGCTGTTTCAGATAGTCGGTCAGGCTGGCGTAACGTCGACGTTCGTCTTCGCCCAACTGATTGAGCGGGACACCGGTCATCTGGCTGGCGCAGAGCCGTAAATCGTCTGCGTCCAGCTCCGGGCTGTCGTCGTGTTCTGACCGCCGGGCAGGGCCGCTCTGCCGGCTGGTGTTGACCATGGCGGCGCTGCGATGCAGCAAATTCTCCGCACTGCGGGGCAAGGGAGTCGCTGCCAGATGCCGTCTCGCCAGGCTGATCGCCACCTTGAGGGCATCGTCGGTGATCCGCAATTGATAGTCACGTTGGAGTTGTGGTTTGAGCGCGCGCAGGATTGGCAGCGTTTCACGGCTCGCAGGTTGCGGCACCCGCAGCACCTGGCAGTTTTCACTGACGCCTGGTTCGAGACCCAGCCGGGCGTTCCAGTCAATCTCGCCGGTGGTGGCGACAATTACCGGATCGTTGGCCAGAAAAGTCTTGAGGACGAGCGAAGAACAGCGACTGAATTGCGCCACCCCTGGCCGGCCCAGAAAGCGCTGCAGGTGAGGCAGGAAGAGAATCCCCCCGCGGGCCTGCGCCAGTGCCTTGCGCAAGGCAGCAGGGTCGTCGTCCAGCAATTCATCTTCGGCGATCTGCACCACCCTGGTGATGCCCCGGGGTCCTTCTCCCCTGGCGATGAGCTGCCCGAGGCCAAGGGCGAGGCTGCGCTTGCCCACGCCCGCCGGACCGACCAGTACAAGGTGTCGATTGACCGCCTGGTTGATGATCGTCAACATGCTGCGCAGCAGTTCTTCGCGCTCGTAAACGGGAAATTCTTCCGATGGCGGGGACGAGCCGCCTTCCGAGCGATCAGCCGTCGTCTGCGCGCCGGTCTCTGGCGCTTTTGGCTTGTTCATCACATCGGCCACTGTGCGCGCTGTGATCCCGTGCGGCCGCAGCAACCCGCTGGTGCTGATGCTGTCACTGGCAAGGACCTGCAAAATGTGGCCGCAGTCCACGCGTCCGCAGTTGCGGCGCCTGGCTTCCTCCAGGGCGTCGTCAATGAGAATGATGGACTGTCGGGAAAGCGTGGCGCGGCGCCCGTCCGCCAGGACATGGACAAGCCTGCCACCGGGGTCCCGGCGGTTGGCACAGGCAAGCTGCACCTGTCGCTCAAGTTGCTGCAGGTCCAGTCCGCGTCTGGAGCGAAACTCGGACAACAATGCGTTTGCCGGCGAGTCTCCCTGCCTCAGGAGTGCCAGCAGAATCAGTTCCGGCATCAGGGTGGGCTGGCGAAACTCCCGCTGAAGTTGGGCGGCAGCGTTCAGGGTTGCGGCAAAATCGTTGGCCAGCAGGTCAGGATTCAGTGCGCCGGACATGCCAGCCATTATATATGCAACTTGTGCAACCAGTCCCCGATCTGGCGCGCGCCGGTTGCAGCGTCGTCAGTGGACCGCGGGCGTGTGCGCCTGGCCGCTGGAATTGCTCAGGCGATAGCCCACGCCGCGAACGTTGTCAATCAACTGGACGCCCGGGTCCTGCTGCTTCAGCTTGCGTCGCAGGTTGCTGATGTGCGGGCGAATGACGTCGCGGGCGGTCCCCTCATCCAGCTGGTTGCCGCGCACCTCACGCACCAGCTCCTTGCAGGAGACGACACGATCACGGTGTGCCGCAAGATACAGCAACAAATCGAATTCGGTCGGAGTCAGGTCAACGGGGCGGTCCCTGATCTCAATCTGGTAGCGACCGGGATAGATCGTCAGGGGGCCCAGCTTCAGGTTGCGCCCGGGTCGCCCGCCGGCGCTTGCCTCCGAATCCGCAACGAATTCCTCCAGGTCATCGGGTCCCGGGTCCTGTTGAGGGTCGGGCGCGAGATTCACATTGGCATGGATCAACTCGTCGAGGTTGCTGCGCAAGGCGTCCAGCAGGCCCTGGCGGCGCTGCCGGGTCCCTGCACGTTCCACGCCCCGGGCCACACTGGCGCGCAACTCTTCACTTGAACAGGGCTTGATGAGATAGTCGCAGGCGCCGAGTTGCAGAGCCTCGATCGCAGTTTCAAGACTGGCGTAACCGGTCATCATGATGACAATGGCGTCGCTGGCATGCTGTCGAATGCTGCGCAGCAACTCCGTACCGGTGAGGCCGGGCATGCGAATATCCGTCAACACAACGTCATAATTCCTGTGCCGCAGGGATGCCAGCGCCTGTTCGCCATCGGCCGCCTGGCTCACCTGGTAGCCGACGCGCTGCAGGGTCCGGCTAATCGAATAGCGTATCGCCCCTTCATCATCCACTACCAGTACATTTGCACCCGGAGTAAAAGCGTTCATGATGTTGTCTGCCTTGTCCACCCTGTTTTAGACTAGCCTAACCTTTTGTCAGACAATTGTAAACGTTACGGGGTTATTGGGCCAGCATTCTGACAAATTGCGCAGAACCATGGGCTGGCATCCGCTTCGCTTGCCACAAAACGCCATGAGGGAATGATTTTGTTGCCGGCGAAGACCGCGGCAATCTGACCGTCAACACGCAGCAGGGGAATCTTCATCCGGACGGAGCGGGGAAGCTGCTGGTTGATCATCCATTTCTTGAGCGATTGAGAGTGACCGTTCAGCTCAGGGGGGCGAAAGCGATCGCCCGGCCTGCGGGTATCCAGCGTGACGGCGGCCGCCGGCTGCAGGGAGAGACACTGCCAGGCGTCCACGCCGGTCATCCGCTGCCTGCTGAAGACCAGCTTCCAGGTCCGGTCTGGCGGGGCGGTCGTGCCCGGGAGGCGGACTTCCAGCGCCTGCCGCCCTGTCAGCAGGGGGCCCGGCCAATCCTCGTCGGCGCCAATACGTTCGAAGACCAGATCTCCGTAGTCGATCCGCAGCTGGATGCCGCCTGGCAGGCTGCAGGCCTGCCCCGTGCGGCCGGAAGCGGCCAGCGACACCAGGCGTTCCACGTGTCCGACGCCGGCCTCTGTGCCGCCCAGGTCGCGCAGGGCATTCAGGGCCAGTTGCCCTTGCAGGGCGGGGTGCAGGGCGTTGAAGGTCGAACGTGACAGGCGAACGCGCTGTTCGCTGTGGCGCAAACCCTTCCCCGCGGCCTGCTGCAGTTGCCGTTGAAGGTAGTCGTGGTCGCGGGCGGCGTTTTCCGATAAACGCAGCAACGATCGCTCCACCCGCGGATCGAAGTCGCGCAGGAGGGGCAGAATGTCATGGCGCAGACGATTGCGTCGCAGTCTCCGATCGTCATTGCTGGCGTCCTGGCGCGGTTCGAGCCCCTGTCTGCGCCCCCAGGCGCGCAGTTCACGGCGGGGAACATCAAGAAAGGGGCGCAGCAGGGTCAGTTGAGGGTGACCGGGGAGTTCCGCGCGGGGTCGCATGCCGGCCAGGCCGCGCAGACCGCTGCCCCGCAACAGGTTGAGCAATATCGTTTCCACCTGATCGTCCGCGTGGTGGGCCGTGACGACGTAGGGGGCGCCGACCTCTCTGGCGCTGCTCGCCAGAAACTCGTAGCGGGCGCGGCGGGCACTGGCTTCGCTGCGCAGCCCTGTCGCGGCCCCGAGGGTAACTTCCAACCCGAGCACTTCCGCCTGCTGTCGCACAAAGGCGGCATCCTCGGCGCCCGCAGCGCCGCGCCAGCCGTGATCCAGACTGGCAACGTAAAGCTTCAAACCGAGGTCGCGCTGCAAGCGGTGCAGCAGGTGCAGCATGACCAGTGAATCGTTGCCGCCGGAGACCGCCAGCAAAAGGCGGCTGCCCGGCGCGACGAGGCACTGCTCAACAAGATTGCGGGCGCAGTGATGCAGAAGGTCCATGGCAGAAGCGGTCACACGACCGAAAGGTCACATGAGGGGGCCCATGGTAGCACAAACAATTCGTTAATGTGGGCTGTGCTATAATCCCCGCTCACTGGTAGCAGGAGTCCCGCGTGCTCAGTCCGCTTGACTATTTCCTTGGACTGTTCTCCCTTGACATCGGCATAGACCTTGGCACAGCCAATACACTGGTCAGCGTTCGCGGCAAGGGCATCGTCATCAACGAACCATCCTTCGTGGCGCTTGAGCGGAAAACGCGGCGTCCGATCGAGGTGGGTGTGCGCGCCAAGGAAATGTGGAGCAAGAACCCGCGCGACATCATCGTCGTGCGGCCGGTGCGCGACGGCGTGATCAGTGAGTTTGAAGTCACGGAAGCCATGCTGCATCATTTGATCAGCAAGGCGCACGAACAGGTCTGGGTGCCGATCCCGCGACCGCGGGTGGTGGTTGGCATCCCCAGCGGGGTCACCGAAGTGGAAAAACGCGCGGTCTTTGACGCGGCCATCAGCGCCGGCGCGCGCGAGGCCTGGCTGATTGAGGAACCGGTGGCGGCGGCTGTCGGCGCCGGCCTGCCCGTGCAGGAGACGCGCGGCAGCATGATGATCGACATCGGCGGCGGCACGACCGAAATCGCCCTCTTCTCGCTGGGTGGCATCGTGATCAGCCGCTCCATCCGCGTCGCCGGGGACGAGATGGACGAGGACATTGTGGAGCACATGCGGGCGCGCCACAACCTGCTGATCGGTGAGCCAACCGCCGAAAAGGTGAAGCTGGAGATCGGCTCCGCCTCGCCGCTGCCCAACGAACGGGTCATGAACGTGAAGGGACGCCACCTTGTGACCGGGCTGCCGACCGCCGTGGAAGTCAGTTCGATTGAAATCCGGGAGGCGATCGCCGGCTCGGTGGAGATTCTGGTGGACACGGTCAAGGACGCTCTGGACGACACACCGCCCGAACTGGTCGCGGACCTGATGGAAAGCGGGATTTGCATGGCGGGCGGAGCCAGCCAGTTGATGGGCCTGCCGCAGCGGATGGCGGAGG
Source organism: Anaerolineaceae bacterium (assembly GCA_026708325.1). GTDB lineage: Bacteria > Chloroflexota > Anaerolineae > Aggregatilineales > Phototrophicaceae > JAGWBD01. The sequence goes on from JAPOVC010000029.1 coordinate 18,566, forward strand.
AAGTCAATATCCGCGTGTGGCTGGCCGAGGACGCCGCCACCTGCGTTGCCCGCGGCGCCGGGCGCGTGCTGGAAGACTACAACAACCTGCGGCGCTTGCTGGCCGGTCTGGAACGCGGCAGCACGCGCCACTGATTTCCAGGATATCCCCTGACTTCGCGGGGCCATCCGCGCCGCTCTGCTATACTGAGCGCAGGCAGTCCCGCGGGAGGGGCCGATGGTTCGCGCCTGGCGCGCCAACCGCATACTGTTTCTGGTTTTCTGTCTGGCGCTGAGTCTGCTGCTCATCGGGCTAAGCAGTGCCGGATTGCTGGGCCCGCTGGAGGAAGTGGCTTCCATTCCACTCAACCTGCTGACCGGCACACTGAATCAGGCCGTGTTGTCCCTGACGGGCGGCGTCAGCGACCTGGCGGAATTGCAAACCCTGCAACAAAGAAACGCAGCGCTTGAAGACGCCCTGGCGGACCTGACGGCGGAACTCGTCGAACTGCGGGAAATCGCCAGGGACTACGAACGTCTGGCCGAGATGCTGGATTATGCCGGCACGGCCGCCAACCAGGAGTTCGTGACGGCCGACGTCATCAGCAACGACCAGACGGGCCTGCGCCGCAGCATCACCGTCAACAGCGGCACACGCGATGGCATCGCGGTCGGGATGCCGGTGGTGACGGCCCAGGGGCTGGTGGGGCGCGTGCTGGAAATCAGCGCCAATGCCTCGCGCATTTTGCTGGTCACCGACCGGGACAGCGCTGTCAGCGCACGACTGCAGGGAACGAGGGTGCAGGGGAGTCTGCGAGGTCAGCTTTCCGGCAGTCTGCGCCTTACGCTGGTGCCGCCAGGCGAATCGATTGTCGTCGGTGATCTGGTGCTGACTTCCGGCCTTGGCGGAAACTTCCCGCCGGACATCGTTATCGGCCAGGTCGCCAGTTCGCGCCAGTTTCAGTTCGAGTTGTTTCAGGAAGCCGAAGTCATCAGCTTCAACAATTTTGACGAACTGGAAGTCGTGCTGGTCATGACCAGCTTCGAGCCCATCGACCCCGCTGTGTTTGACGTGATGGAGAACTGAGAGAGAAATGGGCCCCTGGGTCGGACTGCCGGTACTTCTGCTGGCCGTGGCCTTGCAGACTACGCTGGTGCCTCAGATCCGCCTGTGGGATGGCGGGCCGGACCTCGTGTTCCTCTGCGTTCTGGCCTGGGCCCTGCGCGCGCCCCTGGCGGAGGGCGTTGCCTGGGCTTTCACGGGTGGCATCATGCAGGACCTGCTGTCGCTGGCGCCCACGGGGCAGTCCGTCATTGGCCTCGTGTTGCTGGTCTTTGTGGTGAACGTCCTGACAGAGCAATTCAGTCGCACCGGCTTGCTGACCCTGCTTTTGCTCGCGGGAGCCGGCACGTTGGCGCAGCAGTTGCTTATGTGGTCGCTCTTCGCGTTCCAGGGCTATACGGTGGACTTTCTGGACGACCTGGGCTATGTCATTTTCCCGACCGTGATTTACAATTTCGCACTGATCCTGCCGGTTTTCGCTGTGCTGCGCTACGTGCAACGTCGTGTTGAAGCGCGCCAGCTGGTCGCCCGCTGATGCTGGCAAGGGGCCGCTACTGATGCAAATGCTGCATCCCTTTCAGGGTTGGCGCCTCACATTCTTTCAGGGCGTCATTTTCGCCGTATTCCTGCTCTTTGGCCTGCGCCTTTACGAACTGCAACTGGTCAGACAGGCGGACGCCCTGCTCAGAGCCGACGAAAACCGGCTGAGCGAGTTGCCGGTTGGCGCCCCGCGCGGAGTCATCCTCGATCGCTTCGGATCTCCCCTGGCGCTCAATGTCCCCGCCTTTAACGTGACCATCGTGCCGGCCCGCCTGCCCGGTGATCCGGCGGCGGACCTGGAAATCTTCACGCGGATTTCCGCGCTGGTGGACGTGCCGCCGACGAGGGAACTGGCGGCAGGTCGCAACGTGCGCAGCATCGAGGAACTGGTGCTGGAAGGTGAGGGCCTGGCGCCCTTTCGACCGGTGGTCGTGGCGCAGGACATCCCGGCTACAGCCGCGATGCAGGTCCTTGAAGAGCGTATCGGGATGCCCGGTGTGGACATAGAGATACGCGGCGTACGTGGCTACCCGACCGGCGCCCTGACGTCCCAGATCATTGGCTATATGGGCCCCATCCCCGCTGAAGAGGCCGTTCGACTGCAGGAGCAGGGCTACAACCCTTTCTTTGACCGCATCGGCTATTCCGGCGTGGAATTCTTTATGGAAAGCCAGCTGGGTGGTGTGCGCGGCTCTGTGTTGCGGGAAGTTGACGTGGCTGGCGAAGTGCTGCGTGAAATCAGTCGGCGTGAACCCCTGCCGGGACAAAATATTCGCCTGACTCTCGACACGGAGTTACAGATAGCGGCCGAAGAGTCCCTGACCCGACGCATCAACCTGGTCAATGCCCAGGCCGGCCGCGTCCAGACCCAGTCCGGCGTGGTGATCGCCATGCATCCTGATACAGGCGAAATCCTGGCCATGGTCAGCTGGCCGACCTATGACAACACGCGTTTCGCGCGAGCCATTGACGCGGACTACTATCTGGAGGTCCTCAACGCGGATCAGAATCCCCTCAACAACCACGCCATCAGCTCGCTGTATCCGCCCGGCTCGGTCTGGAAAATCGTAACCGCCGTGGGGGTCCTGGAAGAGGACGTCATCACGCCACAGACTGCAATTTTCAACCCGGGTTCCCTGACCCTGCCGAATCGCTATGCGCCCAACGACGAGGCCCAGGCGCAGACCTTCTTCGACTGGAAACGGGACGGTTTCGGCCTGCTTAACATCGTCGGCGGGCTGGCCAACAGTTCCGACGTGTTTTTCTATCAGGTGGGCGGGGGCAACCCGGACCTCAGCCCGCTGACCCTGAAAGAGGGCGGTCTGGGAATCACGGACCTGTTTCGTTATGCAACGGCGATGGGCATCGGCAGTGAACTGGGGGTAGAGTTGCCCGGCGAACTGGCGGGCATCATGCCCGACCCGGACTGGAAGCGCCGCACCCATGGCGAGAACTGGTCGACGGGCGACACCTACAACGCCGCCTTCGGCCAGGGTTTCGTGAACGTTACCCCTCTGCAACTCATCTCGTCCGTTGCCGCCGTCGTCAATGGCGGCACCCTTTGGCAACCGACGATCGTAAGCAGTTTTCTGGACGCGGAAGGCGCCGTCCTGCGCTCCTTCCAGCCCCAGGCGCTGCGACATCTGGTGCTGGATGAAGTCCCGGAGGGCGAGCGTCTGGTCCTGACCCAGATCGAGGACATGATCATGAAGGGGCCGGCGAGCCTGGCCTGCACCTGCGAGGAGGACAGTGGCTTTTACAACGCTGCCCGTTGCGATCCGGATACCTATGTCAACACCGTAGACATCAACCCGGACCCCTTTCTGGAGGAGTTGCGCGAATATCGCGTGCACATTCCGCTCAACTACCCCTTCAATGGTCGCGTCTGCAATGCCCTGCGCTTTGACGATCGTTATCAACCTCCCTTTGTGGACGCCGGGGTGCTGGACATCGTCCACGAAGGGTTGCGCGGCGCGGTGACCTATGGCACAGCCACGCGGGCCGACCTGCCGATCATCAACGTGGCTGGCAAGACCGGCACGGCGGAGTATTGCGATGACATCGCGCGGCCGCTGGGCCTGTGCATTCAGGGCAGCTGGCCGGCGCACGCCTGGTTCACCGCCTATGCGCCGGCGGATGATCCGCAAATCCTGATCATTTCCTTTGTGTACAACGGCGGGGAGGGGTCACTGGTGGCCCTGCCCATTGTCGTTGAAACGCTGGAAGCCTGGTTGCGCCTGCAAAACCAGCGAGGTGGAGTGCTGGCATTTCCTCCCGCTGGCGCATGACACCGAAGGTCCCGCCTCTGGAAGGGGACCTGATGCCGCGATTGCGCCAGTGGTCGCCCGCGCTTGTCGGCGCTGCGCTTTCTCTCGTGGTCTTTCTCTTTCCCGGGGAGACGCCCGTATTGCGCGCCTGCGGCATGGCCCTGGTCATTGTGGCCATGGCGATGTTGCTGCGCCGCTTTGGCGCCGCGCTGGCGCTATGCGGCTGTCTGGTGCTGGCCTTCAGCCCGGCATTCTGGACTCAAACGGGTGGCGCTTCCCGACAGGACCTTCTGCCGCTGCTGGCGCTTGCCACCCTGGCAGCGCTGGTGGCCCTGCTGCTTTTGCGCCGGCGTGGCAGCCTGCTGCTGGCGGCTGTGGTGGCCCTGGCGCTCTTTTCACTGGTTTTCTGGTGGCAGCAGGGACAGACCGAAAGCCTGAGATTGACGGCGCTGGCCAGTGCCTGGCTGCTGGTGCTGCTGCTCGATCTGCTGCAACGTGCCTTGCCGCATCCCGATGACAGGGGGGTCAGGGCGCCCGAGGCAAGCCATGCCTGGGCCATCCTCATTCTGCTTTTCATCGGCATTTTCAACACGCGTTTGTTTGTACTCTTCGTACCGGCAGTCTGCAGTGCGCTCATCCTGTCGAAAGTGCGCGTTTCACGCGTTTTCTGGCCGCTGTTCCTGCTTGCCTGCCTGTTTGGACTGACCGGCATCGCATCACGCTATCTCAGTTCGGAGTGGTGGCTGTACCCGGCGGCGCAGGCGATGGAGGAAGGGCTGGTGCTCCCCTGGATGCTGGCCGATGGCTGGCGCGAGGCGGCGCGCTGGCTGACCCTGCTGGAGACTGTGCGCGACCAGTTGAGCATCCCGGGCAGTTTGTTGGCGCTGTTCGGTCTGGCGCGTCTGTCTCGCTGGTATCCTGCCACCGGTATCGTCACCCTGCTGGCCTGGAGCTGTTGGGCACTCTTTGGCCTGGTCTACTTTGGGCGGGACATTGCCGTGCTGCTGCTGCCGCTGCATATGATTGGCATCATCTGGATGACCGTCGCCGTCCACGCGATTCGCGACTGGTCCGAACGCCTGGCGCAGGGCTCGGCGCTCAGGCCGGGCCGGGTCGTCACAGGAATCTACGCCTTGTTGCCTCTCTGGCTCCTGCTGCAACATTTGTAGTCGAATAGCATTCGTTAACTATGGAGTGTATACTGCTGCTGTCCTGAAGGTTGTGAGGTGGCCGGAAAGGACGCTGTGCCTGACGGAGGGACGATGGAAGGCAAATCCTTCGCCATCAAGGGGGTGCGGGAGGGTCTGTTGATACAGATCGACCCTTCCGTCGAGTGGACGGCGACTACGGGCGATCTTGCCCTTCACCTTGATGAACAGGGAAAGTTCTATGAGGGCGGCCGCATCATCCTGGAAGTGGGGGAACGGCCGGTCCCCAAATACGAACTCACGTCACTCAAGGCCCTGCTGGAACGGCGGGGACTTTCCCTGTGGGCCGTGTTGAGCAGAAGCGAGACCACGCGCAATTCCACGGAAGCGCTGGACATTCGCACCAGCGCGGGTCCGGCGCTGGCCGGTCTGGTGGAGGAAGAGGAAGACGAACCCGAGGCCATTGCCGGGGACAATTCAGGGTCGGGCGGCATTCTGGTCCGGCACACGATTCGCTCCGGCCGTGTGGTGCGCGGTGACGGGCACGTGGTGGTCTACGGGGACATCAACCCGGGGGCCGAGGTCATCGCGGCCGGAGACGTCATGGTGTGGGGTCACTTGCGCGGCACCGTGCACGCCGGCGCCAATGGAGACGAGGGTTCGGTCGTCTGTGCGCTGGACATGGCGCCGATGCAATTGCGCATTGCCGGTCTGGTGGCGACCTCGCCGGCGGACAACGCGGAAGCGCCCACGCCGGAAGTCGCCCTTGTTCGTGACGGCAGGATACAGGTAGAGAGTTGGTAATGGCGGGAGACAACGGCATGGGGGGGAAGATTGTCACCATCACCTCGGGCAAGGGCGGTGTTGGCAAGACCACAGCCACTGCCAACATAGGGGTCGCGCTGGCCCAACTGGGCAAACGCGTCGTGCTCATCGATGCAGACATCGGCCTGCGCAACCTGGACGTGGTGATGGGCCTGGAAAACCGCATCGTCTACAATCTGGTGGACGTGGCCGAAGGCCGTTGCAAGTTGCGCCAGGCGATGATCAAGCACAAGTTGTTGCCGGACCTGCATTTGATCCCGGCATCACAGACCCGCGACAAGTCGGCAGTCAGCCAGTCGGATATGATACAGGTCTCGGACTGGCTGCGGCCGGAGGTTGATTTTGTGCTGATCGACTCTCCTGCAGGCATCGAACGAGGCTTCCGCAACGCCATCGCGCCGGCCGATGAGGTGCTCATTGTGACCAACCCGGAAGTTTCCGCCGTGCGTGATGCGGACCGCATCATCGGATTGCTGGAAGCCGCCGGCAAGGGGCCGGGCAAGCTGGTGTTGAATCGCATTCGACAGGACATGGTACAAAAGGGTGAGATGCTTTCGGCCGATGACGTCACCGACATTCTCGCCATCAAGATGATCGGCATTGTTCCGGAAGACCAGTTCGTCGTGCCCGCCTCCAACAAGGGCGTGCCGGTTGTTTTGAATGAAGAATCCCGGGCAGGACTGGCCTATCACAACATTGCGCGCCGTCTCAACGGCGAAAACGTCCCCTTCCTCCCGCTCGAAGAAGAAGACGGGTTTCTCAGAAAGCTGACCCGTTTGTTTTCCGGTGGAAACCAGCTTCTGAAGCAGGGTTAACTATGGCAGGACTACTGGAACGTTTGGGGCTCCTGAAGCGGGCAGGGCGAGGGGGCAGCGCGGCAAGCGCGAAGGAACGTCTGCACTTTGTCCTGCTGCATGACCGCATCGATCTCTCGCCGGAAGAACTGGACCGCATGAAGAAAGAGATCCTCGAGGTCATTTCCCGCTATGTCGCCGTGGAGAGCGACCGCGTGGATTTCGCGCTGGAACACCGGCGGCGGGACAATTTGATTGTGGCCGAAGTGCCCTTTTCCAAACAGAAGACTGGCGCCGGGCAAGTGGGTCGCGAAACCGGTTGAACCCTGACGCTGCATTTGTGATACCCTGATTCCAGGCCCGTTTCGGCACCTCTCTACCGCGCAGTAGAATGACGCATGATCGCCTCCGGCAGTATCTGGCAACGTTTCGATTACCTGCTTTTCGGCGTCTCCCTGTTGCTGATTCTATTCGGCATTCTGATGATCGGCAGCGCCACCCAGGACGCCATCGACCCCACCCTGATCGCCCGCGTGCCGGACCAGATTCGATTTGCCCTGCTGGGGCTGATGCTCATGGCCGGCCTGTCCCTGCTGGACTACCGATTGCTGGCCGGGCTGCATCTCTGGCTGTATCTGCTCATGCTCAGCCTGCTGGTGATGGTTTTTTACTTTGGCGTGGAGGGTGTGGCCGGCGCCCAGCGCTGGATAAACATCGGCATACGCATCCAGCCATCCGAAGTGGCCAAGCTGTTGATCATCATCACGCTGGGCCATTTTCTCGCCCGTCGCTACCAGCGCATCGGCCATTTGCCCAACATCGTGCTCTCGCTGCTGCACATCGGCCTCCCGGCGGCCCTGATTCTCATTCAGCCCGACCTCGGCATGGTCACCGTGCTGATGGCGATCTGGTTCACCATGGTCTGGGGGGCCGGGCTGCCGCTGCGCTATCTGGTCACCTTCATGCTCATTCTGTCCCTGCTGGGCGGCGTTGTGCTACTGCAGGCCTTTGGAGTCATCGAGGGGCCCCTGGAGGGTTACCAGGTGCAGCGCATTTCGCTTTTCATCGATCCAACCAGTGACGAAGACGCCTATTTCAACATCAATCAGGCCCTGATCAGCGTGGGGTCGGGCGGGCTGCTGGGCAAGGGCTACCTGGTCGGGACCCAGAACAAGGGGCGTTTCCTGCGCGTGCGCCACACGGACTTTATTTTCAGCGTCATCGCGGAGGAGTTCGGATTCATTGGCAGCCTGGTGACCCTGGGCCTGATCGGCATTGTGTTGATGCGAATCCTGCGTGGCGCGCGTCTGGCCGTCGATGCCTTCGGCAGTTTGCTTTGTTATGGTGTGGCGGCCTTTATCTTTTTCCAGACGGTGACCTCGATCGGAATGAACCTGGCGCTGATGCCGGTGACCGGTCTGACCCTGCCCTTCATCAGTTCGGGGGGGACCTCGCTGCTGTCCACGATGGCTGGCATAGGCCTGACACAGAGCGTCATAGCGCGCCGCCGCCGCGTGAGTTGAAGGTCCGTCACTTCGCAATCCGAGCATACAGGAGCCCCGATGTCCCCAGCCCGACCCGTACGGGTCCGCTTCGCGCCCAGCCCGACCGGCCCGCTGCATATTGGCGGCTTGCGCACAGCCCTCTTCAACTGGCTCTACGCCCGTCACCAAGGCGGGCGATTCATCCTCCGTCTGGAAGACACAGACCAGCGCAGACTGGTCAGCGGGTCGGCCGAACACATCATGGCCATGCTGCGTCACTACGGCCTCGACTACGACGAAGGGCCGGACATTGGCGGCGCTTTCGGCCCCTACGTCCAGTCCGAACGACGCGAGCGGCATGTCCGGCGGGCGGGTTGGCTGGTGCAGGAGGGCGCGGCCTATCCCTGTTACTGCAGCGCGGAACGCCTGAAGGCCGTCAACGCGGAAAAGCGCAGCCGGGGGGAGGCCAGCGGCTACGACAGACATTGCCGCGATCTTTCTGTGGCGCAGCGGGCCGAACTGGACGCAGCGGGCGAGACGCCGGTGATTCGCTTTCGCATGCCACTGGAAGGCCAGACCCTGGTGCGGGACGCCATTCGGGGAGAATTGCGTTTCGACAATGCGAGGCTGCAGGATGCCGTCCTGCTCAAGTCCGACGGCTTCCCTACCTATCATCTGGCCCATCTGGTTGACGACCGGGACATGCAGATCTCGCATGTGATGCGTTCCAGCGAATGGTTGCCCTCGCTGCCGCTGCACTGGCAGCTGTGGGAAGCGTTCGGGCAGGAGAAGCCCGTTTATGTCCATTTGCCGGTGATCCTTAATCCGAACGGCAAGGGCAAGTTGAGCAAACGCCATGCCGGCTTCACGCAGAATGGCAGGCAGGTGCTGGTCCTGGCGCAGGAGTTCATCGATGCCGGTTACCTGCCGGAAGCCGTGGGCAACTTCCTGACCAACATCGGCTGGAGCATGCCCGACGAACGCGAGTTCTTCCCTGTCGAAGCGGCGATCGAAGGCTTTGAACTCAGTCGGGTCAATCCGGCCGACGGCGTCTTCCCGGTGGAGAAGCTGGACTGGCTAAACGGCATGTGGATACGGGAACTGTCGGTCGCGGACCTGGCGCAGCGCGTACGGCCGTTGCTGCTGCAGGCCGGGCTGGAAATCGACGACGCGCTGCTGCGGAAGGTCGTCCCCCTGATGCGGGAGCGAATGCGCTCGCTGCACGACTTTGCGGCCATGGCCGGCTTCTTCTTCAGCGACAGCTTTGCGGGCCCGGAAGCCGACGCGATCATTCAGCGCAGAATGGATGCCGCGGGAACGTTGGGGGCCCTGCAGGCAGCGCGCCTGCGACTGGAGGAAATGGAGCGCATCGATTGCGCCGCGCTGGAAGGGGACATGCGGGCCCTGGCTCAGGAACTGGGCATCAAGGTCGGCCAGCTCTTCGGCAGCCTGCGCGTCGCCGTGACTGGCCAGCGGGTGTCTCCGCCGCTCTTTGAGACGATGGAGATCCTCGGCCTGGAGACTTGCCTGGAACGCATCGACCTGGCCATCGCTACGCTGCAGCGTCAGGCTTGACAGCCCTGCGGCCCTGTGCCAGGATTGCCGCCAGGTGGGAGATAGTTCAACGGCAGAACGACGGGTTCTGGCCCCGTAAATCCTGGTTCGAATCCAGGTCTCCCAGCAGATGGCGGTGGCCGCGGGCCGCCGCTTTTTGTGTTCCCGGTCCGCTCTGGTATGCGGGCGGGCGGCCATGCTAGAATGGCGGGTGAATGGGAGATAGTTCAACGGCAGAACACCGGTCTTTGGAACCGGGAATCCTGGTTCGAATCCAGGTCTCCCAGAAGATCGTTACAGCGACATTCACTTTTCCCATGCAGGAGAACGACCTGGCACATGAGCGATCCTGGCAAGGCAGCTGTCGCCAGCGCGGCAAGGGAGCGCGCGGACTTCATCCGCGAGGCAATCTTCGAGGACCTGGAGGCCGGTCGCTACTCGACCGTTCACACGCGATTCCCGCCCGAGCCCAACGGCTATCCGCACATAGGACACGCCAAGGCCATCTGGATCAATTTCAGCATCGCCGCGGAGTTTGGCGGCGTTTGCAACCTGCGCTTCGATGACACCAACCCGGTGCGGGAAGAGCAGGAATACATCGACGCCATCATGGAGGACATCCGCTGGCTGGGTTACGACTGGGGCGAGCGTTTGTTCTTTGCCTCGGACTACTTTGACCAGCTCTACGAGTGGGCGTTGCAGTTGATTCGCGACGGGTTGGCCTACGTCGATGAACTGGGTCAGGACCAGATTCGCGAATATCGCGGCACCCTGACCGAAGCGGGTCGCAACAGCCCCTGGCGCGATCGACCGGTGGCGGAAAACCTGACCATGTTCGAGCGCATGAAACGGGGCGACTACCCCGAGGGCGCCTGTGTGCTGCGCGCGAAGATTGACATGGCCTCGCCGAACATCAACTTGCGCGATCCGGTGCTCTATCGCATCCTGCATGCGGAGCATCCGCGCACCGGCGATCGCTGGTGCATTTACCCCATGTACGACTTCGCGCATGGCCAGTCGGATTCGATCGAAGGCATCACCCACTCCCTCTGTTCGCTGGAATACGAAGACCATCGCCCGCTCTACGACTGGCTGCTGGAAGCGCTGGGCATCTACCGGCCGCGGCAGATCGAGTTCGCCCGCCTCAACCTTGATCACACCCTCGTCCAGAAACGCAAGCTGCGACGGCTGGTGGAGCAGGGGCATTTGAAGGGTTGGGATGACCCGCGGATGCCAACCCTGCGCGGCATGCGGCGACGCGGCTACGCGCCGGAGGCGATTCGCGAGTTTTGCGCCGCCACCGGCATTGGCAAACGCAACAACCTCATCGAGATTGAAATGCTGGAACACTACCAGCGCCAGTACCTGAACCGGCACTCACCGCGCGTTATGGCGGTGCTGGACCCGCTGCGGGTGGTCATCGAAAACTACCCGGAAGGCCAGGTGGAGTGGATGACGGCGGTCAACAACCCGGAGGACGAGACCGCCGGGACGCGCGAGGTCCCCTTTTCGCGGGAGATTTACATCGAACGCGAGGACTTCATGCTGGACCCGCCGCGCAAGTTTTACCGTCTGGCGCCAGGGCGCGAAGTGCGTTTGCGCAGCGCCTGGCTGCTGACCTGTCGCGACGTTGTGTACGACGCGCAGGGCGAGATCCGCGAGTTACGTTGCACCATCGACCCCGACTCCCGCGGCGGCAACGCGCCGGACGGTCGGCGCGTACGGTCAACGCTGCACTGGGTGTCGGCGGCGCAGGCCCTGCCAGCCGAGGTGCGACTCTACGACAAGCTGTTCAGCGTACGGAACCCCAATGAAGCAAGCGACGGCCTCGACCCCGCCGCGCAGCTCAATCCTGACTCGCTGCAGGTGTTGACCCAGGCGCTGGTTGAACCTTCCCTCGGCCAGGCCGAGGCCGGCATGCGCTACCAGTTCGAGCGCATCGGCTACTTCGCCGTGGACCCGGATTCAAGACCCGGCCAACTGGTGTTCAATCGCAGCGTCACCCTGCGCGACCAGTGGGCCAGACTGCAACGGCGTCGCCAGCGTTAGACGCTGCGGCCCGCCCGCCAGCCATATTTCCATTCAAGCGCTTTCGTGGTAAACGGTCTCGTAGTCTTCCGGCGGATTCTCGCGCCACAGGGACGGGTCTTCCTCGTCGTAGCGCATGGACGCCATGATGACCAGGTCGGCCCACTGGTTGAAGGCGCGGTCGCTGCCGTTGTAGATCAGGCGCAGGCGACGTGGCAACCACAGCCACATATAGGACAGGCGTCGGCGCTCGTAACGTGAGGTTCGCGCCCGCAACTGATAGTACCAGCGCGGGTAGTGCAGAAAGATATCCGGGTGCTCGCGGGCGAATTCCGGATGGTTGCGCGCCAGGAAGGCCAACATCAACAGCGCCAGTCCGGGCAGCCCCGTTGGCAGAAAGATGCTCGCGCTTTCAACCAGCAGGGCCGTCAGGCTGATGACCAGTACGCCGGACCAGAGCAACAGGGCAGGCAGGGGATAATACAACTCCTCGTCCCCGCCGTACTTCTCAAAGGTGCGCAGGATCGGCCCCTTGAGCATCCCGGTCATGATCAGCCCGATGCGCAGGAAAAAAGCGATGCTGACCAGCACCGGGATGAACATGATGTTCATAATTTCCTCCGATTCCAGCGTACCCTTTTCGCTGGTGGACGGCAATTGTCAAAGCCCGTGATTTTGCTGCGGGGGGCGAGTGGGCTGTGCTATAGTATCCGCCCGCCGGTCAGGATTGTGTTTGGATATGGATGGGGACAGGCCACCCGCCGGCTTCGGGCCCGGACCGCGCAGCGCCTGCATCGAAGAGTTGACCCCGCAGCGCATCGCCGAAACCCTGATCGCCTTTGCCAACAGCGATGGCGGCAGTCTGCTGTTTGGCGCGCGTCCCGACGGAGAGCCGGCCGAATCGACCATCACACGCGAGGCACTGGACGGCGCCCTGGGGGAAGCCCAGGGGCTTTGCGATCCGCCCGTCATGACCGGTGAAACCGCGCTGGTCGCGCTGGCGGAAGCGCGCACCGCCTGGCGTCTGGAAGTGCCACGCAGTCTGGACATGCATTCGCTGGTGGACGGCCGCGTACTCGTGCGCAGCGGGGCTTGCAACCGGCCACTGGGCGGCCGCGAGATACAACGTTTGGTCAGCGCCCGCAACATCGGTGACTTCGAAAACGAGGCGGTACCGGGCGCCAGTCGCAGCGATTTCAACGAGGAAATGATCGCCGCCTATCTTGAACGCCGCGCGCTGCGGCTGCGCCAGCCGGAAGGCGAGGCCAGCGATTCCCTGTTGCAGGAAATCGGCGCGCTGGACGCCGCGGGGCAGCCTACGGTTACCGGCGTGCTGCTGTTCTGCGAGCGACCGCAACGCTGGTTGCCGCAAAGCGGGATGGTCTTCGTGCGTTTCGCCGGGGCCACGCCGCGCGGTGAGGACGGACTGGCGGGCTACATTCGCCGGGAAGAACTGTCCGGCCCCCTGCCGCGCATGGTGGAAGCGGCCTGGAATCTGGTCTGGAGCGAAATGGCCGTCAGCGCCGTCGTGAAGGACCTGGAGCGGGAGGAAACCCTGGAATACCCGCGCTTTGCCGTGCGGGAAGCCATCGTCAACGCAGTTTGTCACCGCGACTATCGCATGAAAGGGCGTCGCATCGAGATTCGCATGTTCGCGGATCGCCTGGAAGTGGTGTCGCCTGGCGGACTGCCGGGGTTCATCACCATCGAAAACTTCGTCGGCGAACATTTCAGCCGCAACCCGCGCATCGTCAGCGGGCTGTTTCAGTGGGGGCTGATCGAAGAGCTGGGGTTGGGCATCGATCGCATGCTTGAGGTCATGGAACAGGCCGGGCACGAGCCGCCGGTCTTCGATGCGCAGCCCTACAGTTTTTCGGTGACCTTGCGCAACGCCAGGCAACAGGCGCCGGTGCCGGAGTGGGTGGCAAACGTCAACCCGCGCCAGCAGCGCGCACTGCAATACCTGCAACGGCACGGTTCCATCACCAACCGCGAGTTTCGCTCCTGCTGCGAGGGCGTCTCGTCGGAAACCTTGCGGCTGGACCTGGTGGACCTGGTGGAGCAGGGCTTCCTGCTCAAGGTGGGCACCAAGAAGGGCACCTATTACATATTGAAGCAGGCCGAAGCCGGAGACAAGTGATTTCGATTTTCGGGTTGACTGAAGTCTGCCGTCGCCGCCTTACTGGCCCCGCCGGGGCTGCCGCCGTTCCTTAAGCCGGGCGGCCCGACCGCGGCGCTCGCGCAGGTAATAAAGTTGCTTTCGACGCACCTTCGCGTGACGCAGAATCTCGATTTTCTCGATGCGCGGGCTCTTCAGCAGGAAAGTGCGTTCCACGCCGACGCCATGGCTGGCGATGCGCCGAACGGTGAAGTTGGCATCGTTGCCGCCGCCACGCAGGCGGATGATCACACCCTGGAAGACCTGGATCCGTTCCCTTTCGCCTTCCACGATTCGCAGGTGTACGCGCACCGTATCGCCAGACGACAGTTGCGAGTGGTCCCGCGTTGGCGTTTGCGCGACCAGTTCGTCAAGCAGGTTGGTCATGCGGTCTTTCCCCGGCGCTATGGCCCACGTTCATCCTGGCTGGCGGCGCGCAGTATACATGGCGCCGGCGGACGCAACAAGGGTCTGACAACTCAGGGAATGTAGATCTGCTGACCGACGCGAATCAGGGCGGGGTCCGGAATGCAGTTTGCCTGGGCCAGCTGGTCGACGTCGAGACCGTAGTTGAGGGCGATGCGGAAGAGGTTTTCGCCGGTCCTTACCGTATGTACGAGGCGATACTCGGCCGGTGTGCAACCTTCGCCCGGCGCCTCGCCCTGCTGATACCCGGTCGAGCCGCATCCGGGAATGACCAGTTCGTTGCCAATGTGAATGAGTTCCACGTTGGCAAGATTGTTGACCTGCTGGATTTCGGCCACCGTCACGCCGTAGAGAGTCGCGATGTAGCTGAGGCCAACATCACTGGCCTGTACCACGTGAATGCAATCGTCACCCTGTGGACCGGCCCCCTCTGCGCCCTCGACCGTGGCCGGAGGAACTGCCGGCGTTACGACGGGGGCCGGTTCGCCCGGCGCCTGTCCACCCGCATCGATGGCAGCCTGGGTTTGGGTCGCCCGGGCGATGATGGCAGTCGCCGTCAGATTGAGCGGGTCGATGTTCTGCAGCGGCGGTTGAACCGGCGCGGGAGTCTCGGAGGGCCCGGGATCGACGGCGGCCACAGCCGTGATCGGCACGTTGGCGGCCGAGGGCGTAAAGGTCGCGACGCCGGATGGCAACTGTGAATCCTGCTGCGCGGGCTCGTTGGCGCTCTGGTAGCAACCAGCCAGCAGAGTTACCAGTGCGAGGCCGATGCATCCTGCCAGACGAAGACCTGCACTGCGCATGGCCAGCAACCTTTCGCGAGATTCTTACAGATTCTAGCATCAGGGCCGAATTCAGGCAACTGGAGCGGCCGGCAGTATTCCGGGCTGCGTGACCAGCAGCAGGAGCAGACCAAACGCTATGCGATACCAGCCGAATGGCGCGAGGCTGTGCCTGCTGACGAAACGCAACAGCCAGGCGATCGCCAGCCAGGCCACGGCGGCGGACACGGCGCAACCCAGCAGCAATACACCCAGTTCCGCCCTGCTGGCGCGGCCGGCAACGTCCACCAGTTCGGAGAGGGTGGCGCTACCAAGCAGGGGGATGGCCAGCCAGAAGGAAAAACGCGTGGCGCTGCTGCGATCGAGGCCGACCTGCATGGCGCCGACGATCGTGGCCGCAGAGCGGGAAACGCCGGGAATCAGCGCCAGGGTCTGCACGCAGCCGATGAACAGGGCCTGTCGCAGGGACAAATGCCTTTCTGCATCCACCGCCTGCGGACGTGGCCGTCGATCGGTCAGGAGCAAGACGACTCCGCCGGACAGCAACGCCAACGCGACGACAGAAGGCGAAAACAAGGTTTGTATGATCCAGTCCCGCAGCAGAAATCCGGTAATGCCTGCGGGCAAACTGGCCACCAGGATGCCGGCCCAGAACTGTCTTGCCTGAGGGTCGTTTCGCATCGCCCACAGGCTGGCAGCCAGGTCGCGACCGTAATGCAGCAGCAGGGCCAGCACGGCGCCCGCCTGAATCGTGATTTCAAAGCTGCCGCGCAGCGCCGGGGAAAGCTCGAGCAAGGAAGCGCCGACGATCAGATGTCCGGTTGAGGAAATGGGCAGGAACTCGCTCAGACCCTCGAGGACGCCGAGGAGAATCGCCGCCAGCACATCGCTCGCTTCGATACTCACAGGCGGCTGGCCAGTGCCAGACCCAGACATACGCCGGCAAGACAAAGCAGGTTGTTGCCGAGGATGTTGCCCGTCATCGCCAGCCACTGGCCTTCCCGCGCCAGCGCAAGGCTTTCGTAGGCGTAGGTCGAAAATGTGGTGAAGGCCCCGCAGAAGCCAACACTGACAAAGAGACGGACCTGTGGCGAAAGAAGGCCCTGTCGCAGCGACCAGCCGAGAAACAGCGCCAGCAAAAAGGAACCGGTGATGTTGATGATCATGGTGCTGACGGGGTTGGAAAGGCCCAGACGACTGACGAACCAGACGCCGAAAAGATGGCGGGCGCAGGCGCCCAGCAGACCGCCCGCGCCTATGCTCACCAGAGTGGATGCCTGCATGCGACCAGCATAGCCGGGCGTGTAACCTGCATCAATGCCACAACCTTGCATGGTATGCGCCTCTGCTGCCAGAATGGGCGAGTCCTGCCGTGTGGAAACCGCATGAAAGCCTACTGGCGCCTGTTGCGCGACAACCCGGATTTCGCCCGTCTGTGGCTGGCGCAGGTCATCAGCCTGCTGGGCGACTGGTTCAACACGATTGTGCTGGCCGTGCTGGTTGAGGAGTACAGTGGCGGGTCCGGCCTTGCCGTAAGTCTTTTCCTGCTGGCGCGCTTTGTGCCACCCATGCTGGTCGGGCCCTGGGCCGGCGTGCTCATCGACCGCCTGGACCGCAAGCGGCTTCTCATCATGAGCGATGTCCTGCGCGCCCTGGTCGTGCTGCTGCTCTTGCTGGCCGACGGGCCGCAGCTGCTGTGGCTGGTCTACCTGTTGACGGCGCTGCAGTTCACCCTGTCGGCCTTCTTCGAGCCGGGACGCAATGCCCTGCTGCCTTCCCTGCTGCCGCGGGAGGGTCTGGTGCTGGCCAACACGCTGGGCAGTGTGACCTGGTCGGCGATGCTGGCGGGAGGGGCCATCGCCGGCGGTCTGGTGGCGGCGCAACTGGGGACGCAGGCGGCCTTGCTGATCGATTCCATGACCTTTCTGGTCTCCGCACTGCTGATTGTCGGCATTCGGACAAACACGGGGACGAAGAGGCCCGAACCCGCGGATAGCGGGAGCCCGTCAGCACCCAATTCGCAGGGTTTGCGCGAAGGGCTGCGCTTTCTGCGCCATGCGCCGACTACCCTGGCCGTTCTGCTGGTCAAGGCCGGCATCAGTCTGGGCAGCATCGACGCCGTGATGATCGTTTACGCCTCGCAACTCTTCAACTTTGGCGAGGACAGCAGCACCCCGCTCAGCATCATGTACACGGCCTTTGGCATCGGCGCCGTGAGCGGGCCCCTGTTGCTCAATCGCTTCCATGACGGGCGCGTACCGGTGATGCGGCGCCTGATTCGCTATGGTTTTCTGCTCATGTCGGCGGGCTGGCTGACGCTGGGCGGGGCAGGGACCCTGCCGCTGGTTGCCCTGGCCCTGACCCTGCGGGCCATGGGCACGTCGATCTGCTGGACCTACAGTTCGGTCATCATCCAGAAGAGCGTCCCGGATCGCTTTCTGGGCCGTATGTTTTCGCTGGACATGGCCAGCTTTCAGTTTGTGGGCGCCTTCAGCATCCTGCTCACGGGCTTTCTGATCGACTACTTTGGCGTGGCCCGCGTCCGCGACGTCGTGTTGTTGATGGCCGGCATCAGCACCGTACCGCTATTGCTCTGGATCCTGGTCGTACCGCGCCTTGAAGCCCGCGTGCCGGAAGTGGAAACCGCCTAACCCTGGATCGGCATGCCCGTGGCATCGGCGATGGCCAGCAGGCGGTTGTACTTCGCCAGTCTTTCCGACTGTGTGATCGATCCAATCTTGATGTGCTGGCCATGCCAGCCCACGGCAAGGTCCGCCAGCCAGTTGTCCTCCGTCTCGCCACTGCGCGCGCTGACCGTTACGTGCCAGCCGGCCTGGCGCGCCAGGTGGCAGGAACGGGCGGCCTCGGCGAGCGTGCCGATCTGGTTGACCTTGAGCAAAAGGGCGTCCGCGGCACCCTCATCAATGGCGCGCTGAATGCGCTCCGGATTGGTGCAGAGCAGATCGTCGCCCAACACGAGGGCGCGGCCCGCCAGCGCACGCCTGAGTTGCGGCCAGTGCGCCCAGTCGTTTTCTGCCAGTCCGTCCTCAATGCTGACGACCGGCCAGCGTTGCGTCCAGTCCGACAGCAGCCCGATCATCGCTTCCGCAGTCAGCGACCCTTCCAGGTTGTAGCGACCATCCCGGTAAAACTGGCTTGCCGCCACGTCCAGCGCAAGGCAAACGTCCTCCCCCGGGCGATAGCCGGCACTTTCGATGGCCTGCAAGGCATCTTCGAACATGTCTTCACAGCGCGTAAAAGGCGGCGCCAGGCCCCCTTCGTCCGCAGTGAGGCGTCGGGCGCCGTATTTGTCCCCGTTCAGGTCCGCCGCGCTCTCGTAAACCGCCACGCAAATTTCCACCGCCTCGGCCATCTCTTGCGTCCTGCGGGGCAGAATCAGCAGGTCCTGCAGCGGCACCTGCCCACCGGCATGCGCGCCGCCACTGAACAGGTTGACGGTGGGGCGGGGCAGGCTCGCTGGCGGGCCGAATCCGGGCATCTGCGCAAAATAACGATACAGGGGCAGTCCCTGACGCGACGCGTTGGCGCGCGCCCAGGCCAGCGAGACGGCCAGAAGGGCGTTGGCGCCCATTCGCGTCTTTTGCGGCGTGCCATCCAGCTCAACGAGCGTCAGGTCCAGCGATTCCTGTTCCTCGATTTCCCGCCCCAGCAGGGCGTCGTTAATTTCACCGCGAATATTGGCGACCGCCAACCGGCATCCGCGGCCGCGATAGCGTTGCGGGTCGCCATCGCGCAATTCGTGGGCCTCGGCGGCGCCGGTGGACGCACCGGAGGGAACGGAGGCGCAACCATAACTGCCATCCCTGAAGCGACAGCTTGCCTGCAGGGTGGGGCGGCCGCGACTGTCCAGGATTTCGATGGCGTGCAGCTGGTCGATGACGGGCACGTCAGAGCCTTTCACAGAAGCGCGGAACGAGCTCATCAGGTGTCGCCGGCGGGTCCAGAATCAGAGGCAGCACAGCCTCGACCTGGTGCCGGCGCTGGTCCCTGTTCATGTATTCGAGTGGTGAGCGCCCCGCCGCGCGAGCCAGGACGCAGGCCAGGGTGTGGCGCGCGGCGCGCGCTGCCAGCCCCTCATCCGCCGGAGTTGGGTTGTCGCGCCGGTACTCGCGCCAGAAGCGCAGGGCCGCCGCCGCGAATTCACCCCGCTGGCCGGCCACAAAATGTGCCTTGGAGAGCAGGTGCGAAAGCGCGAAGCCGACATCCAGCGCCGGATCACCAAAATGCATTACTTCATGGTCAAGCAGGACAAGCTGCTCATGGTGCAGCAGCACGTTCTTCGGGCTGTAGTCGCCGTGGGTCAGCCCGATGCGCAGGGCTCGCGTCTCGTCTGTGAGCGTCTCCAGGAAGGGCGCGGCCGGCGTGACTACGCTGGCTGTGTACAAATAATAGGGCTCCAGCCGCAGGCTTTCGAGGGAGTTGCGGTTGGCAAAGGTGGCGGCAACTTCCTCAATGTGGTCGTTGCCGAGTCTGTGGATGCGCGCCAGCAGCCGGGCGAAATCCGCGACGTGCCCCTGCTCCAGCCCGCCCGCCAGCAAATGCTCTTTCCAGTTGACGTGGGGCTGCGGCACGGCGCTCATGGCCAGCATGTGTTCGGCCGGGTCCTCGAAGATGTAGTCCGGCACGGCCCCGGGCATCATGCGTGACAGCCAGCGCAACCCTGCCGCCTCCCGCTGCGTGCGGGCGAGGTCGCTGAACCATTCGACCTCGACGCGTAACCGGGGCAGGGCCTGCTTGAGCACCCAGGCGCTGCCGTCCTCGTGTTCCACCAGCACGGTACGGTTGGAGACACCGCCGTGCAGGGCCGTCATGCGCGGCGCATCCTCCGGACCGACGCGGCCGGTGCTGAGCAGGTAGTGCAGAAGTTCGTCAGGCGCCTCGATGTTCAGTGGCATGGTTGTTCGGCCAGCTTTCGTTTTCCGGCGCGCCGTCGCCGCCTGGTTACGTCACGAGTTGCCATTGGCACACAATGTCGCAGTGTTTCCTGCAAACCGGGCGGAAGCCCTTCCCCCCAGGAGCGTTCCCGCATGGAAAGCCCTTCCTCCAGGAACGCGCCCACTCTTCCCTGCAGGAATGTTAACGACGACTTTGGCGCGGCACAACTGCGTCGACCCGGTGCCTGTGTTACAATTCAGCCTGCCAGCCAGAGCGGTAACAGGCGACATGTTGGAGCAGCGGGCCCCATTCACTGTCCGGCGGAGACGTGTGCTGCTGGAAAACCTGACTGCCTGGCTCTTCCTTGCGCCTGCAGGTGCCATCATCTTCCTTTTTGGCATCTTTCCGGTCACCTTCGCCTTCTTCGTGAGTCTGCATCGCTGGCGCCGCTTCCCTGATGATTTCCGCGGCCTGGACAGTTACGTCAAGGCCATGGGCAATTTCGGCTACGTCGTCTTTTTCTGGTTGTCGCTGGCCCTGCTGTTGCTGGCCGCCTACACCTTCTGGCGACTCTGGCGCGATTGCCGTGACGCGCCAGGGCGCGCCGGCTGGATCTTGCCCGGCGTGGCTGGCGCGGGAGCGCTGATCGCCCTCTTCAACTGGTTTTTCACGCTTTTGCCGGTCGTGTTGAACGTGCCGGTGCGATTGCGCGGCCAGGAGATGACGCGCGATCTCTTCATCGGCGAGTTCTTCGCCAGTTTTCGCTTTGAGGCGGTGCTGGCCGCGGCCGACGTCCTGTGGACCCTGCTGCTGTTGTTCGTGCTGGCGCTATTGCTGGCCCGCCGATTCCTGCCAGGGGCGGAGGCCCTGCGACTGCTCTTGCTGGCGACGGGCGCGGCGCTGGCCCTGACGGCGGGCGCGCTGCTCTTGCAGTTGACGCTGGACGAAATCGGGCTGGCCATCGCCGGGGCGCAGGAGGACGGGCTCGAACTGCCGGTCTGGTCACAAATCATCCTCATCAGCGCCGGCGCCGGTTTGCTCGGCGCCGCCCTGTGGTTGTGGCAGGGTGCGCTCGGGGACTACATGGATGGCCGCTTTGCCGGGCGCGTGCTGCTGGTCGTCCTGGCGGTCATCGGCGCGGTCCTGCTGATCGTTCAGTTGCCGCAGGCCCTGGCGGAAGCCGACGATGACATGTTGCAGGGCTTCAGTGTGACGGTGATGTATTCCTTTTTCTCCGTACCCCTGCAACTGACCCTGGGCCTGGGCCTGGCCGTGCTGCTCTTCCAGGAGATTCGCGGCAAGTCCTTCTTTCGCATGCTCTACTTCCTGCCCTATATCACGCCCTTTGTCGCCACATCCACCGTGTTTTCCCTGCTCTTTTCGCACCGCAGCGCTTCGCCCGCCAACCAGTTTCTCGGCCTGCTGGGCATCGAGTCGCAGAACTGGTTGCTGGAACCGACCGGCGTCCTGCGCCTGATTTTCGGCGAGCAGGTGCCCGTGGCGCTGGCCGGGCCGGGACTGGCGCTGGTCGTCATCATCTTTTACAACGTGTGGGTCTACGCCGGCTACAGCACGGTGATCTTTCTGGCGGGCCTGGGGAACATTCCCGCCACCCTGTATGAGGCCGCGCGCATTGATGGCGCCACCGGCTGGAAGCAGTTCCGCCATGTCACGTTGCCCCTGCTTTCGCCGACCACGTTTTTCCTGATCCTGATTGCGACCATCGGCACCTTTCAGGCCTTCACACAGATTTTCCTGATGCGCCGTCCGGGGGCCTTCAAGGCCGTGGACACCATTAATATTTACATCTACGAGGAGATTCAGTCCGGCAACCCGAACTACGCCTACGGTTCGGCGATGGCCTTTGTGTTGTTCGCCGTGATCCTGGTCCTGACCCTCATCCAGAACCGCATCGCAGGGCGACGGGTGTTTTATGGCTGAGCGGGTGCAACAAATCGAAGTGATGCAGGCCCCGGCCCGCCGGCCCGGCCGCGGCCGCGCCCTGGGTTATCTGGTGCTGGCGGCCGGAGGGCTGCTGGCTGTCTTGCCCTTTCTCTGGATGCTGAGCTGGTCCCTGATGACCAACGTCGAGGTGACGGTCGGTCGCGTTTTGCCGGCGCAGGTGCACTGGTCGAATTACCTCACCGCCTGGGACAAGGCCAATTTTTCGCAATTCATGTGGAACAGTTCGCGCATCACGGCCATCACGGTCTGCGGCCTGCTGATGTTTTGCGTCCCGGCGGCCTACGCCTTCGCGCGCATGCGTTTCTGGGGGCGAAACGTGTTGTTCGCCATCATGCTGGCGACGCTCATGATTCCGGACATTGTGACGCTTATCCCCAACTTTCTGACCATCGTGTGGATCAACCGGCTCAGTCAGAGTCTCTTCGGGCCGGCCGGCGCATGGATGAACAACTGGCCTTCCCTGACGATCCCCTTCATGGCCTCGGCCTTCACCATTTTTCTGCTGCGGCAATTCTTCTCACAGATTCCGGACGAACTGTGGGATGCCGCGCGCATTGACGGGGCGGGCCATTTGCGCTTTTTGCTGCGCGTGGTTGTGCCGCTTTCGCGCCCGGCCATCATGACCGTCGTCATCTTCTCCTTCATCGGCTCGTGGAACGCCCTGCTCTGGCCGCTGCTGGTGATTCAGACGGACGAGTGGCGGCCGGTGGCCTTCGGCCTGACCAAGTTCGTGCAGGCGGATGCCGGCGACGAGTTCCACTTGCAGATGGCGGCCTCGGTCATCATGATCCTTCCCATCCTGCTGCTGTACTTCGTCGCGCAAAAGCAGTTCACTGTCGGGATTGCCACGACCGGCACGAGGGGATAAAGTTGGCAACTGGCAGTCAACCGGCCATGGCCGATGGCAATGCCGGAAACTGTTCGAAAACAGGGAGAGAATTCATCATGAAGTACACAGCGGTTCTTGTCGCCCTTGTCGCGTTGATGTTTGCCGTCGGGTTCGTTGGCGCCGACGTCAGCATCCCCGACGAATTGCCCATGGGCCTGACCATCGATTACTGGCATGAGTGGGATGGCGCCCAGGCCGAAGCCATGGACATCATCATTGATGACTTCAACAGCAATAACGAATGGGGTATCACGGTCGAACAGGTCTACCAGGGCAACACCGGCGGCCTGATTGATCAGCTAAGCACCGGCATCGTCAGCGGTGAATTGCCCAATCTGAGCGGCGCAGTCTTCACCAACAACGCCATGGGTTATTACCTGGACGGCGTGCTGGTGCCGCTGGACGCCTACATGGAGCACCCGGTGTGGGGCTTTGACGACATGGAGATGGAGAACCTCAACCATACTCTGCTGGCCATCAACCGCGTGCCCTTCGAACCCTTCAGCGACCAGTTGCTGGCCTGGCCGGTCGGCGTGTCGGCCAACGTGTTGTCGGTCAACCTGGGCATGCTGGAAGGTCTGGGCCATGACGGCCCGCCGACGGACCTCGCCAGCTTCCGCGAAGTGGCCTGTGCGGCCAATGAACTGACCGGCCCGGCCGGTGAGGACGTGCAGGGCTTCCCCCTGCGAACCAATGACAACGACATGTATTCCTTCATCGTCGCCAACGGCGGGTACATCTACGATGACATGGGCTACAACTTCACCAACGACAAGGCCATCGAAGTGTTGCAGTTCTTCCAGGACCTCTACGCCGATGGCTGCGCCTACATCCCGGATGGTCCCTACGTCAACACCGCCGATTTCGCCTTCGGGTTGAACCCGATGGCCGTCGGCAGCAGCGTGGGCGTGCCTTTCATCAGAAGGGACATGGAGGCCAGCGGCAGCGACATTACCTGGGTCAACACGACCGTGCCCTGGAGCGGTGAAACCCGCACGCTGCAGGTCTACCAGCGCAGCATGGGACTGTACGTCAGTTCGCCCGAGGAACAGCTGGCGACCTGGCTCTTCCTCAAGCACCTCGCGTCGCCCGCGTCGCAGGTGCTGTGGACCGAATACGCTCAGTACCAGCCTTACACACGGGCCGGTCTGGAAGGCCTGAGCGGAGAATTCCTGATGGCCAACCCGCAGTTCAACGGCATTCGTGAAGTGTTGCTGGACGAATCCACCAACCTGTGGTCGGAGCCGGTGCTGGTTGGGTCGGACCGGGTCGGGCCAGTGGTCCAGGAGTTGATCGCCAACGTGACCACCGGCGGTATGGACGTCATGGAAGCTGCCGCCGCCGCCGAGGCCGAGGCCAATGAAATCATCGCCGAGGCGATGGAAGACATGGGCTGACCTCAGCTCACCAGACAGAATGCAGGCCGGGCCGCCAGAGCCCGGCCTGTTTCGTTCAGGAGGGGCCCGCGAGCCAGTGCGGCACGGGCGGCGCCGGCGACTGACGGCGGCCGTTGCGCATTTCCTGGCTACAGATGACCTCGTCCAGCAAACGGGCCGTCAGTGACGCCCGCAAGGGGGCGTACTCCGCTTCGTTCCACAGGTTGGTCATTTCGGCCGGGTCGTTCACGCGGTCGTAGAGCTCGCCAGGCTGCCCGTTCATGGTGTGCACCAGCTTCCAGCGCAGTGTGGTCAACACGCGCATTTTCATCGGCACGAAATCATCGTCGTTTTCGGTTAACACGGCGTCGCGCAGCGGACCTTCGGCGCCGGCCAGTTGCGCGCGCATGGAGTGTCCCTGCATCCCTTCCGGCAGCGCGATGTCCGCCAGGTCCAGCAGCGTGGGCGCGATGTCCAGGGTGCTGGCGACTTCCTGACGAAACTGCCCCCGGGCGATGCCCGCGCCGCGCCAGATTAGCGGGACGCGCAGGGCAGAATCGTAAGGCAGGCCCTTGCCATAGAGACCATGGTCGCCCAGATGCTCGCCATGGTCGGAAGCGAATACCACGATGGTGTTGTCCGACAGACCGTTGGCCTCCAGCGCGTCCAGAATGCGACCCACGTTGTGGTCGATGAGGGCGACCATGCCGTAGTAAAGCGCCTTGACCTGCTGCCAGTCCGCCAGACTGAATTGCGACCAGTCGTGCGGCGGTACGCCGATCACGCGGTCAGCGGGGCTCCCGTCTGCGCGTCGGACCCCCGCGTCCCGGCGAAAGTAGACCTGTTCGTGCAGGGGTGGCAGGCCGCTGGCTTTCGTCAGCGGGGGCAGGGGCGCCGGCATGTCCGCGGGGTCGTGGAGGCTGGCCCAGGGTTCCGGCGCCATGAAGGGATAGTGCGGGTCGGGGAAGGAGACCTGCAGAAAGAATGGTCGTTCGTCCTTACTTGCGCTGGAGAGAAAGGAAGCGGCGCGCATCCCCAGGTAGTTGCTGGAGTGGACCTGCTCCGGCAGTTCCCAGGTCCAGCAATCGATTCCCGGCGCTAAACGCCGCCGCCCCTGCAGTCGCTCGCGCCAGTTCGGGCATTGTTCGTCCAGCCAGGGGGTGTAACGCGGGCCGAAACAACGGTCGCCGTGGCCGTTGACCAAATCGACCTCGCGAAAGCCATAGTAATGACCCTGTTCGTCCAGCGCCGCGTCGAGAGCCTGCGGCTCCGCCCCCTGGGGCACGAAATGCAGCTTGCCGAGGGAGGCCGTGCGCCAGCCGGCGGCATGCAACACATGCGCCAGAAAGCGGGGATCGTCGGGCGTGTGGCAACCCACCATGCGCGTGCCGAGGGTGGAAGGCCAGCAGCCGCTCAGAATGGAGGCACGACTGGGCGTACAGGAGGGCTGGGTGACCATACACTGGCTGAAACGCGTGCCTTCCGCCGCCAGGCGATCGATGTTGGGTGTTTGAACAGGCGAGTTGCCGGCGCAGGAGAGCGCGTCGGCGCGCAATTCGTCACAGAGGACCAGCAAGATGTTGGGTGGCTGCGGCATCAGCCGCAATCCCGTCCGCCCGTCAGCCAGGCGAGATTGAAACGCGCCAGGGCGAGGAAATCGTCCGTGCTGTCGCCGCCGCTGCGGCCGCGCTCAAAGGCGCAGAGAATGCTGCCATCCGGGGCCACCGCCAGCGCGCTGTAGCCGGAATTGCCGGACTCTACGACGCGATCCACCGGCCAGGTGCGGCAGTCGTCGTAGCTGAGTTTGACGCTCAGGTTGCGGCGTCGGCGCAGGTTGCCGGAACCCTTGCTGTCGATGCCATCCACGTTGTGGGGATTGCTGAACAGGACACGGCTGCGCCCTTCGGCTGCGACGCTGTAACGAAACAGCGTGCCCTGACAGGTCGGTTCAAGCAGGGCAGGGTCAAGCCAGGGCGTGGCCCACTCCCCGCCGCCGTCCGCGGAAACGCTGATGACGCGGCGTCGAACGCCCGCGCCATTGCGCATGTTGAGCAGGACGCGTCCGTCCTCCAGTTCAATCGCGCAGCACTCGTTCAGGCTGGGCACCACGTCCGGCACCAGTTTTCCGCGCCGCCAGGTCCGACCCTCGTCGTCGCTGAAAATCGTGCCGCAACGGTTGGGGCGGTGGGCCTTCGTCTTTGAGATGGAGAGCCAGACCGGAAAAAGCAGTCGACCGCTACGCAGGCGGATGCCGTTGGGCAGGCCGATGGCCAGTACGCCCCAGTCGTATTCCGGTCGGAACTGCTCGAAGGTCGACGTAATCTCCACCGGCTCGCTGAAACTGGCGCCATCGTCACTGGAAACCATGGTGAAGGCGCGCGCGTAGCCGCTGCAAAAGCCGACGTGAATTCGACCGTTTTCCCTGTCCACCAGGGTGTTGCAGTTGTGCACCGGCCCCGACCCGAAGTCTGCACCGCGCACCAGCAGTGAGGGCGGCTCCCAGCTGTGTCCGCCATCCAGGCTGCGACGCATCAGCAGGTCGCTGTCGTCCCAGTCACCGCCGCGACCGCGGCGCGCTTCCGTATGCACCAGGACGGCACCGCCGGGCGTGACGCAGAGCCCCGGAATTCGGAAGTTGGCGTAGCCATCGTCGCCGGCCGTGAAGAGATTCTGGACGGAGAAGTGGGGCTCGCGGGTCATGATTTCGCTCCGGTGGCGTCAGTAGCGGCTAATCTGGGGCGGGCCGAGGTCGACGGCCAGCGCCAGGGCATCGAAGCTGCGCTTCATCAACTCGTGTCGCACGTCGCGGTATTCGACGTCATTCCAGAGGTTGTTGAATTCGCCCGGGTCCTCTTCCAGGTCAAAGAGTTCGCCCGGTTCATAGCCGTGGTAGACGACGATTTTGTAACGGCGGTCGCGCAGCATGGTGGCGTATGAGCAGGAAAACTGGTCGCGTTCGATGGAGTTGAGCGCGCTGTAAAACTCGCTGCGCACGAAGTCGCGATGTTGTGCCGGGTCCGCCTCTCCGCGCAGGATGGGCAACAAAGAACGACCCTGCATGCGCGCCGGCGCGGGCAGGTCATGGATGTCGAGCAGGGTGGGGGCGATGTCCAGCAGTTCGACGAGCGCGTCACTGACCAGGCCCGACTCAATGTGGCCAGGCCAGGAGAAGATCAGGGGTACGCGGACCAGGCCCTCATAGAAGCGGCAGCCCTTGGCCACCAGACCGTGGTCCCCCAGCATTTCGCCATGGTCGCTGGTGAAAATGATGAGCGTGTTCTCGCGCTGCCCCGTCCGGTCGAGCGCATCCAGCATGCGGCCCAGGTTGTCGTCGATGAGTTCGATCATGGCGTAATAGGCGGCCTGAATGTGTCGCGCGTTGAATTCCTCTGGCCGTCGCACGGGATTCTGGAAGTCGATTCCGGCGAGGGCAGTCTGGGCCTGCAGGTCGCTTTCGCGAAAAAGGGGGCCGGGCAGGGTTGCCGGGTCATAGCGCTGCATGTAGGACGACGGCGGGTCGAAAGGCACGTGCGGATCAAAGATGTTGACGCTCATTAGCCAGGGCTTGCCGGCCGTTTCGATGTGGTCGATGGCGCGGTCCGTGCACCAGGTGGTCTGGTGTAACTCCGG
This sequence comes from Anaerolineaceae bacterium, assembly GCA_026708325.1. Lineage (GTDB taxonomy): Bacteria > Chloroflexota > Anaerolineae > Aggregatilineales > Phototrophicaceae > JAGWBD01. The sequence goes on from JAPOVC010000029.1 coordinate 46,369, forward strand.
TGGAAAGTTGTCCGGGTCTTCCAGGAATTCGCGCTGCTCGTGCCCCTGGCTGCGCAACCAGTCGGCCCAGTCGTGCTGACCCGGCTCCCACTCCGAGCTGGAGCCGTGGCTCCAGTGAAAGACGCGGTAGCCGTCATCCTGCGGACGCGGCTCCACGCGACCCTGGGCGCCGGCCAGATGCAGTTTGCCACTGAGGCCGCAGTCCACGCCGGCGTCGGCCAGCAGTTTGGTCACCAGCGGCGCGGCCTCCGCCCAGCGCTCGTTGCCATTCATGCAACCGTGCACACTGCCGGGATACATGCCGGTGAGAAAGCTGGCGCGACTGGGCGTGCAAATCGGGCTTTGGCAGAAGGCGTGAGTGAAGGCCACGCCCTCCTGCACCAGGCGATCGACGTTGGGCGTGTGGATGTGCTCGTTGCCAAGGGCATGAATCGTGTCATGGCGTTGCTGGTCGGTGCAAATCCAGAGAATATTGGGCTTCATCAGGCGAGGTCCTCCGGCTCAAGGTATACGCCGACGATATGGCTGGTGTTGGGCACGTCGCCGCAGTTGGTGTAGTCCACCAGAATGATTCCTCCGTCCTCGCGCTGGAACCAGGACGAATAGCCATGATCGGGCATCGGCTGCTGCGCGGGATGGTTGGCGTGAATCTGGATGAGATGATCGCGCTGGGCCTGGTCCGGCAACTGGCCGTCCGCCGCGACCCAGAGCCACTCGTGGTCTTCCAGTGAGGGGTTGCCCAGACGATAGTGGATACTGCGCCAGAGGCTGCGCCCGCTGTCGCCATACTGGCCGAACTGGGTGCGGGTCAAGGGGTTGCCTCCGTGAAAGTCGCTGGCGGGCCATTCCTCGCGATAGATGCTGCGGTGAAAGACCACCTCATCATCCAGCACGACGCGTAACCAGCCGCGCCGGTGGTGCAGACGCAGGCGACGCCACTGGCGCATGTCCGCCGCGTGCCGCAGACGATGGCGGCCGCGTTGCATGCGAATGCTGTCTGGCGTCACAGTGACGAGGACGCCCAGGCGTGAAATGGAAAGAAAGGCGACGTCGGCGTCGCCTGAGGCCTCGACGCGCAGTTCGGCCTCAAAATCCACCTCGCTGAAACTCGATTGCGGCGGCAGCAGGCTGTAGCGGCACTCCTGTTCGGGCCCGTTTTCAATGACCAGCGCCTCGTCTTCCATCCGCGCGCTGTACTTGCGGCGCGGTCCGCCAATGACATGTTGCCCGGCGGCGGCCTCAAGGTCACCGACCCAGGCGTAAGTGCCGAGGCCGCCGTTGACGTTGCGGCCGCTGACCAACACACGTCCGTCCGCCAGTTGTTTGGCGTAGGGACGGTGGAGGGCGAAGGGCAATTTCTGCGGTGCCGACCAGTTGTGGCCGTTGTCATCGGAGAATGTGACGAAGGAGGGAATGCCACCGGAATGGTTCTCACGCAGCACGCAGGCCAGTCGCCGGCCGCCGTGCAACAGGACGATCGCGCCCTCACAAAAGCGATGGTAGCCGTCGCAGGCGACGGTGGCGCGCTCCTTCCATGTGGCGCCGCCGTCCGTCGAGACCCACAGCACCTCGGCAAACTCCTGGTATTCGCCGCGCATCAGGTGCGAGACCACGCCCAGGCTGCCGTCCGGCAGATCAAGGATGCGGTCCGGTTCGAAGCCGCCGATGCCATTTTCGCGCTGCGCGCGCCAGGTGTCGCCCTGGTCCTCGCTCCAGTAGAGCCAGTTGCCGGGTGGCTGCTCTTCATGGAAGTGGCCATCGTCATCATGGTCGCAGATGACCACCAGGCGCCCGTCGTTCAGCAGACTGAGACGCGGCGTCACCAGACGTTCGTCGCCACGGGTCAGGTCGGCCTCGTCGATTTCACGGTGTTTGAACCAGGTGCGGCCATCGTCGTCGCTAGCGAGCAAAGTCAACACCTGGTTTTTCATCGACCAGTGGGCGTCGGTGTCGGCATAAATCAGCATCAGACGACCCGAAGGCAGGGAGATCAGGTCCGGATTCTTGGTGAAGCGGCCGGGGCTGCGCCAGATCTCGAAGACCTTGTGGTCGACCGAACGCGGAGCGATATACATGCATGTCCTTTCTCAGAAGGGGGCGCAGGCCAGGGCCTCGGGCGCATGGGTCGCTACCATGCGCTGGATATCGGTCTTGGCGGACCGGCTGAGGGTGTCCGGCCGGCAGACGCAGCGTCCGCTGCCGAAGCCGCAGAGCGCCATGGCGTATTTGAGGGTGTTGAGAAAGAAACCGTGCCGGCGCATGCCGCCAAGATCGATGGCCAGTTGTTGCATGGCGTCGTTTTGCGGGTCTTCATAGAGGCGGCGGTAGGGGCCAGGGATGAGGTTGGCGAAGCCGGGCACCAGACCGTCTGCGCCCTCGCGCAAGGCCCAGGCCGACTGCGCCTCCGAACCTTGCAGCACCTGGAAGTCCGGACGGGTTTCGCGCATGGCGAGCAGTTCAGCGAAGAGCGACGGGTCGCCGCCGCTGTCCTTGATGCCGATGATCGACTCGAATTGCAGGGCGTGGCGCGCGGCCGCGGGCGAGAGGACATTGTGCGTCATGCCGGGGATGTTGTAAAGCACGATCGGCAGGGGACTGTCGGCGGCGACGGCGGCGAAATGGGCGCACTGGACGGCCTCGTCCGCCTGAAAGTAGTAGGGCGTGGCCACGACGGCGGCGTCCGCGCCCAGTTCTTTCAAACGCGGCAACCTCTCGCGCACGCGCGAGGCGACCGGTTCCATGGCGCCGGCCAGCAGCGGTACGCGTCCGTCGACGGCGCGGACGCTGGCGCGCAGCAGGCTCTCCCTTTGGGCGGTATCCAGCCAGGGCCCTTCGCCGCTGCTGCCCATGATGAAAATGCCGGAAACGCCGCTGCGCAGCTGAAAGTCGATCAGGCGTTCCACGGCTGCTACGTCGACGTTCCCGTCGACGTTCCCGTCGGCATCCAGCGGCGTGATGATCGGCGGGATGACGCCCTTCAGAACCACCTTGTCGCCCATTAGCCCTTCACACCCCCGATCATGATGCCCTTGACAAAATAGCGCTGGATAAAAGGGTAAATGAAGAGCACCGGCACCGTACTCACGATGATCAGCGCCGAGCGCAGCGAGGCTGCCGGCGGCGGCTTCTCCATGAAGGAGATTTCTTCCATGCCTTCGAGGGTGGCGGAGCGCAACAGGCCGCGCAGGATAATTTGCAGCGGCTGCAACTCCGATCTGTCGATGTAGATGGCGGCGTCAAACCAGGCGTTCCAGTGATGCACGGCGTAGAACAGACCGATGGTGGCGATGACCGGCAGCGACAACGGCAGGACCACGCGCAGGAGAATGACAGGCGCGGTGGCCCCGTCGACGATGGCCGCCTCGCTCAGCTCCTCGGGCAGGCTCATGAAGAAATTGCGCATGATGAGCATGTACCAGGCGTTGACCAGGATGGGCACGATCATCGACCACAGGGTGTTGCGCAGGCCCAGATAATCGACCAGCAGAAAACGCGGGATCAGGCCGCCGCTGAAGATCATCGTGATGAAGACGAAAATGGTGAGCGGTATGCGCCCCGGCAGTTGCTTCTGCGCCAACACGTAGGCCATGGTGACGGTAAACGCCAGGTTCAACAGTGTGCCGACAACCACGCGAAAGGCCGTGACACCGTAGGCATTCAGAATGACGCGGCTGCGACGGAAGAGGATGTCGTAGGCGGTGAAATCGATGCCTTCCGGGAAGAGGACGTAACCGCCGCGGCGCGCAAACTCGGCTTCGCTGATGAAGGAAGTGGAGAGCACGATGATGAAGGGCAGCAGAAAGGCCAGCGTGACTCCCAGCAACAGGACGTAAATCACGCCGAGAAAGATCTTTTCGTTGCGCGAAAGTTTCAGCAAGGCCGGCCTCTCTACCAGATCCCCGGTTGACCCAGGCGGCGGGCCAGGGAGTTGGCGCCGATGATCAATATCAGCGACACGATTGCCTTGAAGAGGCCGACGGCGGCGGCGAAAGAGTATTGCAGGCGAATGAGGCCCTCGCGATAGACGTAGGTATCGAGAATGTCCGAAACGCCGTAGACCGCCGGCGAATACAGCAGCAGGATTTGTTCGAAGCCGGCCTCGAGAATGTGGCCGACTTCAAAGATGAACAGGATGACGATGACGAAGCTGATGCCGGGCAACGTGATGTGGCGCGCCATTTGCAGGCGGCTGGCGCCGTCGATGGCCGCCGCTTCGTAGAGGTGCGGGTCGATGCCGGCGATGGCCGCCAGATAAATGATACTGCTCCAGCCCACGGTCTTCCAGACGTGGGAACTGACCAGTATGCCGCGGAAGTGGTCCGGGTTGGTGAGGAAGCTCCAGCTTTCGCCCGTAAGCGAGTTCAACAGGCCGGTGAGGAGGCCGCTGTTGGAGGCCAGCAGGGCCGTGATGAGGCCGGTGACCACCACCCAGGAGATGAAATGCGGCAAATAGGAAATGGTCTGCACGACCCTCTTGGCGACCGTGCGCGTCACCTCGTTGAGCATGAGCGCAAAAATGATGGGCGCCGGAAAACCGAAAATGATTTTCAGAACACTGATTTCCAGGGTGTTTCGCATCACGTTCCAGAAGAAAAAGGAATTGAAGAAGCGCGTGAAGTGTTTGAGTCCCACCCAGGGGCCATCGATGACGCCTTGCAGGCCGCCGAAAGGTGAAATGTCCTTGAAGGCGATGAGAATGCCGGCCATCGGGGCGTAGTGGAAGATCAGGAAATAGAGCAGGGCAGGCGTGATCAGCAGGTAGTAAAAGCGCCACTTGATGAACTTCTTGCGGGCAAGCGACCAACGGCTCTCGCCCGATCGCTGAAGCGGCAGGGTGCGGGAGGACCGGCTCATGCGCGCGCGCCCTTCCTCACCTGCTGCAACTCCGGCAGACAGGCCCGCCATCCGCCCCGCAAGAGCCCCTGATGCCAGGCAATGACATCGGCTTTGGCGGCATCCCGGGCGAGATTGTGCAACTCCGCGCGGTCTTCGCTGTGGTCGTAGAGTTCACAATCCAGCGCCTCGCCTGTGTTGAAGTCCTGCCATTCAGTGTAACGCCAGCCCGCCGTGCGCACAGAATATCCCATCACTGCCGGCCGGCCGACATAGCTCCAGGGCCGCGGGAACTGGCTGAAGGCGGCCTTTTTCCAGGGCCGTTTCGGCGCTTCCAGCAAGGGCTTCAAACTGACGCCCTCCACCTGCTCCGGTACGGGAAGGCCGGCGCAATCCGCGAGCGTCGGGTAGATGTCTACGAATTCGACCAGCGACTGGCAGCCCTGGCCGGCGTTGGCCATGCCGGGCACTGACAGGATCAGCGGCGCCGCGGTATCCAGTTCGTAATTGCTGGTCTTGCACCACATGGCCTTCTCGCCCAGATGATAACCGTGGTCGCCCCAGAGAATGACGATGGTATCGTCCTTCAGGCCATGCTGCTCAAGGCCGTCCAGCAGGCGCCCCACCTGGGCGTCGGTGTAACTGACGCAGGCGTAATAGCCGTGGCGCAGGCGCCGCACCAGGTCGTCGCCCGGCGGCCCCTCGTCGGGGATGTCGCGGTAGCCACGCAGCTCCGCCGAGCGATGCCAGGCGAAGTCCGGAATGCCGCGCGGGCGGCACGCATGTTCGGGCGCGCTGATCTCTCCCGGGTCGTAGAGGTCCCAGTAGCGTTTGGGCGCGCTGAAGGGCAAATGCGGCTTGCGGAAGCCCACGGCCAGGAAAAAGGGGCCACCGGCAGCGGCCCGTTCGCCAAGCACGCGCAAGGCCTCATCCGCGACCTGGCCGTCGCCGTAAGCGTTGTCCGGCACGTCGGCCGCCTCCGTGGCGGCCATTTTGTGGCCGGGCCAGCGCCTGGATGGTGACGCCTGGTTACCCGGCAGCAGATAGTCCTGGCGCTTCCAGACGACGTTCAGCGTCTCCGGTGCGGACCAGGAGCGGGAGTCCTGCATTTCGGGCGAGCCGTGGTAAATCTTGCCGACCGACTGCGCGTGCCAGCCATGCGCCATGAAGTATTGCGGCAGGGTAACCGCCTCCGGTCGGGCCTGGCGAAAGTGGGTACCGCAACTGTGTTGCGGCAGATGCGCCAGTTCCGGCGGCAACTCGTCCCGGAAGTGGGACTTGAGGTCCCAGACCCGTATGCTGTCCGGCCGCATTCCGGTCATCAGGGAGGCGCGCGAGGGATTGCAGACGGCCTGCTGGCAGTAGGCCCGGTCGAAGCGCATGCCGCGCGCGGCGAGACGATCGATGTTGGGCGAGAGGGCGACCCCGTCGCCGTAGCAGCCGAGGGCCGTGCGCAGATCGTCCACGGCGATGAACAGCACGTTGGGCGTTCTCATGAGCAGGAACGGGGCGCCGCGGGCGACGCCCCGCCATTCAGGGTCGGACTAGCCGGCGAACGCGTTGTACTGCGCGGTCAGGGCGTTGACCCAGTCACCAATGCCGGCCATGTTCAGTTCGTTGATGAAGTCATCGAACTGGTCCAGCGGGCGGGCGCCGGTGATGAAGAGAATGGTCTGCTCGTCCATCAGACGCTGAATGTCACCGAGGTAGGGCGTCTCCTCCGCAATGAGGCTGAGGTTGTAGGAGATATCCGCGTCAAAGGGCTTTTTGGCGTCGCTGAGGTCGATCAGGGTGCTGCCCAGGTACTGCACGTGCCAGGCGCGGGCCGGATCGAGCACGGAGTAGCGAATCTCGATGTTGAGGTTGGGCAGCATGAACTCGCTGACGTAGCCGCTGTCGTAAACCTCGACCGTGCGCGTCTCGGGGTCCTGGTAGTCCCAGTGGGTGCCCTTGATGCCGTAGCGGGCGGTCAACTGGTTGTCGGTGGTGTCGGCGTGATAGACCCAGTTCATGAACTTCATCACGGCCTCGGGGTTCTGCGCCTTGCGCGTAATGACGTAGGCGCTGGCGTTCTGCGGCCGCGAGGTGGCGATGTAGCCTTCAGGGCCGACGATGCTGGTGCGGGCCCACTCGATGCCCTCGCAGTTGCTTTCGATTTGCGGCGTGATCAGGGTGATACGCGAGTACCAGGCCATCCACACGCCTAGGTTGCAGGTGCGGAAGACTTCCGGCGCGTCGAAGTTGGTGAAGGTCTCCGGGTAGAAGTAGCCGGCGTTCCACCACTCGTTGAGTTTGGTCAGCCAGTCCTTGACGCCAGGCTGCAGCACCCAGGGCTTGACCATGCCGTCATCAGGGTCGAGCCAGTTGGACCGGCCGTTGGGCGTGAAACCGGCCAGAGTCGACCAGGTGATGTCCTGCGGCCGGGTGGCGACGAAGGCTTCGGGATTGTGCGCCTGGAAAGCCTCGATGGTCGCTTCCAGTTCCTCCAGGGTAGTGGGCACTTCAAGGCCCAGCTCGTCCAGCCAGTCCTGGCGCACCCAGGTGATGTAGGGGCTGGTGGGCGTGCTGCGCGGGATGCCCATGATGTTGCCGTCGGCGTCCGTCATTTGCGCCCACTGGTTTTCAGGGATGACCTGCAGAATGTTTTGGCCATATTCCTGAAGCAGATCGTTGATCGGAATGATCGCATCGGCGTAGTCGTGCCAGTAACCGGGGCCGGGCGTCTGGAAAAGGTCGATCGGGTCGCTTGAGCCGAGCAACAGGTTCAGTTTCTCCGTCGCCACGGGGCCCCGGCCGGGCGGCACAATGGTCACCGGGCGAACGCCAATCTGCTCAATGATGTGATTGGTGATTTCTTCCAGCACTACGGGGTCGCTGCCGCCGGCGTCGAATTGCAAGGTACCCGAGTTGTTGTAGATGTAGATGGTGGGAACATCATCCTGCGCCAGCGCAGGGGAGATGACCAGGGCGATGGTCAGCAACAGCATAAGTGGACGAATATGGTGCATGATTCCTCCTGTATGAAGACAAGGACAATCGGAGACCGCTGCAAAAGCCTCATTGGATGAGCGGCGCTCACAAGGGTCTCAAATCGGCAGAAATGCTAGCAAAAGCCTGGAATTCTGTCAAAACAATAAAACCGCCTTGTCGGCGGTTTTAGAGTAGCCCCAACGGGACTCGAACCCGTGTCTTCACCTTGAAAGGGTGACATCCTGGGCCACTAGACGATGGGGCCCCACACAGGGCCAAGTGTAGCGGCCGTGGCCGCAACTGTCAAGCGTGACGGGGGGTCAGGACCCTCCGGCCACGGCGTTCATGACCTCGCCGGACGCGACGCCTGGCCCCCAGGCCGCCTCGAAGCGCGCCTCGTCCCCCTGGCGGTATTTGCCCAGCTTTTTGCGCAGGGCGAAGAGCTTGCTCACCTGATGCGCGGGAAGGGGAACGATGGGGCCGATGCTGCGCGCGGTGGCCAGTATCTTCGCCGTGTGCTCCAGGGTTTCCAGCAGCAGATAGGCTTCCCAGAGGTTGTCGGCGACGGTCAGCGAGCCGTGGTAGGCCAGCATGATGGCGTCGTGCTCGCGCACCAGCTGGCTGACGGCGTCTCGGTTTTCCGTACCTGAAGGCGTGGCGTAGGGCGTCACCGGGATGGCGCCCAGCAACACGATCGCCTCCGGAATCACGCACTCACTGAATCCATGGCCGGTCAGGGTGAGCGCGACAGCGTTGGGTGGATGGGCGTGCACGACGCCCTGCACGTCCTCGCGCTGGCGGTAACACTCCAGATGCATGGGCAATTCCGAGGTCGGACCCAGGTCGGCGTTGGCCTCGTTGGGCGTGTCGATACGCTCGCCATCCAGGTTGACGATGATGAGTTGTTCAGGTCGCATGAAGCCTTTGGCGAGGCCGCTGGGCGTGCAAAGGATGCGCCCGGGAGCCAGACGCGCGCTGATGTTACCGCTGCCGCTGTCGATCAGGTTGTTCTGATACAGCAGGCGTCCGATATGGCAAATCTGTTCGCGCAGTTCGCTTTCGTTCATTCCGCGTTGGCTTCCCGCACAATGCTCTCCAGAATAAAGTAGGGCAGACCGCCCTGGGCCCGGTTTCCGTTCTGGTCGCGAATGAATTCCATGTCGCCATCGCCATAGCGCAGCATCAGGGTCGGCGTGCTGGAAACGCCCAGTTCCTGCGCCAGTTCACTGTCAACCACCACCTGGTTGGCTGTCTCGTTGATGCAGATACCCAACTCCTCATAGTCCAGACCGGCGCGGGACGCAAAGGTGAAATGAGTCAGGCCGTGGAATCCTGCGCTGACCAGTTCAAACATGAGATCGTGCGCGTGCCAGAAACTGCCCGGAATCTGTTCCTCCGAACACTCGACCAGTGAGGCCACCAGGGGCGAGGCGACGGTATCGATGACCGGAAACATTCGATACTCGAAGCGCGCCTGGCCGGTAACCACGTAGTCCTGAATCAACTGCCGCAGCGTTTCATGGTAACGCTGGCAGGCGGGGCAGAGGAAGTCCGAGAACTCGATGATGGTGACGGGCGCCGCCGGATCGCCCAGGATGAAGGCCCCGTCTTCGCCCCGCAATTGGGGAATGCTGTCGTAATCCGGCGCTGCGGGGTCGGACCAGGTCTCGCCCTCACAGGCCGAGCGCAGGGCGGCCAGCGTGTCCTGCAAAACGTCAATGACGTAGATCGCCTGGTCCAGCGGCAGGGACTGTTGTGCCAGGGCGGCAGCCAGCGAGGAAAAGATGGTCCCCATGGCCGCAGTGTTGCAGCCCGGGGGCAACTCCTCCTGCGCGCTCAGCGGGGTAGCGACAAGCAAAAGTGCCAGCAAGAGGATTACCAGTCTCATGATGATCTCCCGGGATGTACTGGCCTGAAGCCCTCTGGCGGGGACGCCGCACACCTGGCAGCCTGGCGATCAGGGGAGACCCTGACCGACTGTGAACGAGGCTGTCCAAAAGGGCGGCTCACCCGCCGGCTGCCGGCACCAGCCGTTCAGGCGACTATAGCATGGCCCTGGCTGTATCGGTAGCAATATCGGTCAGTCAGTGTGCTGCTACCTGGCCGGCCGCGCGGAGGGGACGTCATTCAAAGGCTTCGGCCGGATAGCGAAAGCTGGACAGAAAGGCCAGATCGTTCGGCGGCCAGTAGCGAAAGACGGCTTCGCCGACAAGCATGGAGCGATCGACGGGACCAAAGCTGCGCGAGTCACGGCTCCGGTTACGGTTGTCGCCGACGAGGAAGTACTCCGTCTCGCCCAGTACCCACTCCCTGTCCGGGCAGCGACCGGCATTGCAGGGGCCGTTGACGTAGGGCTCGTTGAGCGGATGCCCGTTTATAAGAATTTGCCCGCTGCTCAGGGTCACGGTCTCGCCAGGCAGCCCGACAATCCGCTTGATGAGCGGAGGGTCCACCCCTGGGCGGTCCGGCGACTGGAACACTGCGATCTGACCGCGCTGCGGTTCGGGCAGAAAATAGTGCACGCGTGACACGATGACGCGCTGGTCGCTGAAAAGGGTGGGTTCCATGCTCGGCCCGTCCACGTAAAAGCGCACGGAGGCCATGTCAACAAGCGCATAGATCATGATCATGAGTACCAGCGATTCTGCCAGTTCGTAAAGCAGGCTGCGCCGGTGCAGACGCGGTCGGGGCGGGTACTCAAAAGACAATTGCAGCACTTTCAGTTGAATTCGGGACGCGCAACAGTGTAACGACGGGACGCCGGTCTGGCAATGCAGGCGGCTAAAGCTGTCCGTCGCGCGGCCGGAAGCTGAGCACCAGCGGCGTGCCCTCGAAGGACCAGGTGGCGCGAATGCGGTTCTCCAGAAAGCGCCTGTAACTAAAATGGACCAGGCGCGTGTCGTTGACGTGGAAGAGAAAGACCGGCGGGTCCACGTCGACCTGGGAGGCATAGAAAATGCGCAACTGGCGCGTGCCCTTGCGGGGCGGTGGATGGGCGTGCAGGGCCTCGCGCAAGAGGCGGTTCAACGCAGACGTGGGCAGGCGCAGGCTGCGCGCCTCGTAGACCCGATTGGCCGCTTCCAGCACCTGGTGGATCCGCTGTCCCGTCAGGGCGCTGATGAACAGCACCGGCGCCTCGGGCAGGAAGTTGAACTTGTCGCGCATGGCATCCAGCCAGGCCGGCATGGTGTGCGCGTCCTTTGCCAGGGCGTCCCACTTGTTGACGATGACGACCACGCTGCAACGCGCTTCCAGAATGGCGCCGGCGATGTGCTGGTCCTGCTCCGTGACCCCCTCAAGGGCATCGATCACCAGCAGGGCGACGTCCGCCCGCTGGATGGCCCGAATGGCGCGCAGCACGCTGTATTTCTCCACACCCCGCTCGATCTTGCCGCGGCGCCGCATGCCGGCCGTGTCGATCAGGGTCAGGGGAGAGCCATGCCAGAGAATGTGCGTATCAATGGCGTCGCGGGTGGTACCCGCTAGGGGGCTGACAATGGCGCGCTCTTCACCCAGCAAACGATTGAGCAGACTGCTCTTGCCGACGTTGGGGCGCCCCGCGATGGCGATTTTGAGCACATCGTCGTCATCGTCGTCTTCCGCTGGCGACGCGTCCGGGCCCATCGCCGCTACAACCGCGTCCAGCAGGTCGCCGATCCCCAGGTTGTGGTAGGCGCTGACGGCGTACATCTGCGCGAAGCCAAGGCCGTAGAATTCCATCGCATCGTCACGACGGGCGTCGTTGTCGGCCTTGTTGGCGACGACCAGCACGGCGCGTCCGGCACAGTTTTCGCGCAGCACCTGGGCGATGTGTTCGTCGGCGGCGGTGATCCCCTGTTCGCTGTCGACGACCATGAGGACGACGTCCGCATCTCTGGCGGCCAGCAGCGCCTGACCCTCGATTTGCGCAATGAAGTCCACGCTGCCCTCGGCAAGGGGGCGCGTGTCCCGACCGCCCTTGGGTTGCCAGACTTCGATGCCGCCGGTATCGACGACGATGAAGGGCACACCAGTCCATTCGCAGTTGCCCTGAATGCGGTCGCGCGTCGTGCCCGGAATGTCGTCGATGACCGCCAGTCGTTCGCCAACGAGGCGGTTGAAGAGCGTACTTTTGCCGGTGTTGGGCCGACCGACGAGGGCCACCAGCGGTTTCTGCGCCATGGCATTCCTGCTGCGTCAGTGATGGTTCAGGATAACATCAGAAGCGATGCGGACTGTCAAGCGCTGTCCCCGGCATCGCCGCCGGTCTCTTGAGCGAGGTCCGCGGCGCTGATGGTGACGTCGATGCCGGAAGGCAGAACGGAGATGTTCTCAATGTCGTCGGTGTCGAGACTGTGGCTGACGTCAGGGACGACGGAATGGCTGCCTTCACCCAGTTCCTGCAGGTCGACCAGCACGTGCAGGTCGGTAGCGCTCATGTTTTCCAGCGCAATCAGCGCGCCCGTGATCAGCACCGTCACCGTCTCGGGCGACAGACTGGCGATGCGGTCCTCCGCCAGGCCGATGTACTCGACGGCGGTCTGATCAAACTGACGACTGGTGAGCAGGGGCGTGATGCCGATGGAGACCGTGATCCCCTGGCCGCCAAAAACAAACAGGTCTTCTTCGCCGGTAATGACGTGGGTCTGCACGACGAAGCTGTTGTTGCGACCCTCCAGACTGACCGCCTCGGTGAAAAGCGTGTCCGGCGCGTTGTCCAGCGCTTCCGGTTCCCCGCTGACCAGAACGACCTGCGGATTGTAGGCGACCGAACTCAGCGTATAGCCTTCCGGCAGGGTGTCCGCCAAAATGTTTGGCTGGACGCTGATCTGACGGATATCGGAGCGGGTGCGGACCGGCACGTCGATTTGCATCATGGCCGGCGCCAACGTGACTCCTGTGACGACGTCGCCGTCGGCGTTGACCGCCTGCAGGCGCAACTCGTCGCGAAAATCGTTGCGTCGTTGCGAAAGGTTGAGGGCCAGTCGGGCCGCAATCACTTCCTCGGCAAGGTGCTGTGGGCCGCTGACCATGACGCTGCCGGCCATTGGCTGCGGGCCTCCCTCGCCGATTTCGAAGCCGCGCGGCAGAGGGAGGGTCACCTCCACGCTGACCGGCACTTCCCTTTGCAGCAGGGGCTCGAGATGCACGAAAATGGAGCGGGGAGCGGTATCGGGAATGGCGTTGCGGGTCACGCTGGTCTGCAGGGTCACACTGTGTTCGCCTGGGCCCAGGCCATGAAGGCTGGCCTGTACCACTATGTCATCCAGCACAAGGCGGGAAAGCGTGGTCTGCGGGGCGCGCACAGTCACGGTTGCCGATTCCCGGCTTTGGCTGGTGAGGATCAGGCCGTCGGTTTCCGTGAAGAGAATCGGCACGTTGCGAAAGATTCGCTCGTTGACCGGATCACGCTCCAGTGTGGCGATGAACCAGACGCAAAAGGCAAGAAAGATGGAGGTCAGGAACCAGACAAGGTTCCGGCTTGTCGTCGCCCGCGCGGGCGCAGGCGTCTGGCTCATGAAGAGGTTTCGCGCCGCGCCCGTCGCGGCCAGCCGGGCGTTGGCAGGCGAGCGCCGAGCCAGTCCGGCAGCAGGCGTGTTACGGGTTGGTCCGTGGCGTAGATGGCGCCCAGCACGGTGTTGAGACGATGGCCGTCCATGCGACCGGAAATGCGACCGCCATCGGTCATGGTTATCCGGCCGGTCTCCTCCGAGATGACGACCGTGATGGCATCGCTGACTTCACTGATGCCCAGGGCGGCGCGATGTCGCATGCCAAGCGTGGGGTTGTTGAGGTTGCGACTGGCCGAGAGGGGCAAAACGACGGCCGCGGCGGCGATGCGGCCCCGCTTGTCGACGATGACGGCGCCGTCATGCAATTCGGTGCGGGGCCAGAACAGGGTCAGCAACAACTGGGAGCTCAGTTCACTGTCCAGCTGAATGCCGGTGCGCACGTATTCGTCAAGGTTGCTGTCCCGCTGCAGGACTATGAGTCCGCCATGACGGCGCTCGGCCAGTAGATCGACGGCGACGCTGATCTCGTCGATGATGTGATGCCGGAAGGAGGCGCTGCTGCCGCGGCCGCGGCTAAATATGCCGGCGCGGCCGAGCTGCTCCAGGCCGCGGCGCAATTCCGGCTGAAAGACGACCGGCAGGGCGATCGCCAGCAGGGGCAGGCCGAGCCCGATCAGCCAGCTCAGGGCTGTCAGGTCGAAGACGCGGGTGACGAACAACATGCCCAGCACGACCAGGGCGACGCCCCGCAGCAGGGCGATGGCAGTGGCGCGGATGAAAAAGCTGAGCGTAAAGAAGACCAGGCCAACCAGCAGGATGTCCACCAGGGCCCTTGCATTCAGATTGTCGAAGACCCACAGCAGTTCCTGCATGGTCGTCTACCCCTGGGCGGTGCAGCGCCCCTGGCCCTGTCTCAGACCGTGCTGCGCGTTCCCATCAAATCGACCAGGACGGCCTTTTGGGCGTGCAGACGATTAGCCGCCTGCGGGAAAATGAGGGACCTGTCGCTGTCGGCCACCTCGTCGGTGATCTCCTTGCCGCGGTAGGCGGGCAGATCGTGCATGACGACGGCCTGTGAAGGCGCCCTGGCGAGCAGCGCCGCATTGAGTTGCCAGGGGCGAAAGACTTGCCTTCGTTCGGCGGCCTCCTCTTCCTGACCCATGCTGACCCAGGTGTCGGTGTAGAGAATGTCCGCTCCGGCGACGGCGTGATCGGGATTGGACTGCAGGCAGATGTCAATGCGGGGGTTGATTTTTTCCGCGTCGGCCAGCACTTCCTCGTCCAGGGCGTAGCCCTCCGGCGAACTTACGGTGAAGTCCAGCCCGAAGTGGGCGCAGGCCAGCGCCAGCGAGGCGGCGATGTTGTTGCCATCGCCAAGGTAACAGAGTCGCAGGCCTTCCGTCCGGCCAAAATGCTCGCTGACGGTCAGCATGTCGGAGAGCGCTTGACATGGATGCCGGTCGTCGCTGAGGCCGTTGATGACCGGCACGCTGGCCCAGGCCGCCAGGTCAACGACGTCCTGGTGGTCGTAGACCCGCGCCATGATTCCCTGCACCATGCCGGAAAGCACGCGCGCCACGTCCGCGACGCTTTCACGCTTCCCCAGGCCGACTTCTTCCTCACCCAGCATGATGGCGTGGCCGCCGAGGTGGTTCATGCCGACTTCGAAGGAGACCCTCGTGCGCAGCGATGCCTTCTGAAAGATCATGCCCAGGGTCTGTCCCGCCAGCAGATGCCGGTTGCCGCCGTCGCGCCATTCGCTCTTGAGTTCCACTGCCAGCCGCAGCAAGCGCTGCAGGTCGGCCGAGCTCCATTCAGCAAGGTCGAGAAAGTCACGGGGCATGGCGGGAAATTCCTGAAATGCGGTCTGAAATGACAATCCAAGTATAGCGTCAGCCGGTGGCCCTGCCAGGCGGGTCTAGAGGGGCAGGGGCTGCATGTCACGCCAGTTGAGACCGACTTCCGCATTGGCGCGCAGAGGCGCTTTCAGTTCAACCGCCGCTTCCATGACCTCGACGACGAGTCGTCCGGTCTCTGCCAGTTGCTCATTCGGGACTTCGAGCACCAGCTCGTCGTGCACCTGCAGGATCATGCGGGCGTCAAGCTTGTTGGCGGCCAGGGCCGCGTGCACGTCCAGCATGGCGCGTTTCATGATCTCGGCAGCGCTGCCCTGGATGGGCAGGTTGATGGCCACGCGTTCCGCGCGGCTGACGGCGACGGCGTTGCTGCGACTGGCGTTGAGCAGGACGGGAAACTCGTGGCGCCGGCCGAAGAGCGTGGTAAGCGGGCCCTGTCGCGCCTGCTGCTTTGTCGCATCGATCCAGTCCCTGACGCGGGGCATACGACCAAAGTAGTCCGCAATGAATTCCCGGGCCTGCTTCACACTCATGTCGCTGTCACTGGCCAGTCCAAAGGCGCCCATCCCGTACATGAGGCCGAAATTGACGCGTTTGGCAAAGTCGCGTTCCTGGTAGCTGACTTCCTCGAGCGGGATGGCAAATACGGTCGCGGCAGTGACCGAGTGGATGTCCTGTTCCTGCTGAAAAGCCTCCAGCAAGGTGGGGTCTTCGCAAAAATGCGCCATGACGCGCAGTTCGATCTGGTTGTAATCCACCGACAACAGTTGCGATCCGTCCTGCGGGACGAAGGCCCGCCGGACCTCCCGGCCGGGTTCGGTGCGGATGGGGATGTTTTGCAAATTCGGATTGTTGCTGCTGATGCGGCCGGTGCTGGTGCCCGTCTGGTTGTAACTGGTATGCAGGCGGCCGGTGTGCGAGTTGATGAGGTCCGGCAGCGAATCGACGTAGGTGCCCTTGAGTTTGCCGAGTTCGCGATGCTCGCTGATGTGGCCGATGATTTCGTGAAAGGGACGCAGTTTCTCCAGCGTCTCGGCATTTGTGGAGAAGCCGTGCGTGGTGCGGCGCAGGTTGTTCGTTGGCAGGCCCAGCTTGCCGAAGAGCACGTCGTTGAGTTGGCGCGGGCTGTTGATGTTAAAGGCGCCGTAGCCACCGGACAGGCCGTAAATGGTCTCCTCAAGTTCCCGCAGGCGTTCTCCCAGCGAATGCGACAGCTGCTGCAGGTGCTGCGTATCCAGCACGACGCCGGCGCGTTCCAGGTCGGCGATCACCGGCACCAGCGGCAGCTCCAGTGTGGTGAACACCTCGTTGAGCGCCAAGTTCACCTCCATGCGCGGCCGCAGATGGTCCACGGCGCGCCAGGTGATGGCGCCGTCGGCGGCGGCATAGGGTGCGGCGTTGTCGATTTCCACCTCGGCCATGCTGATCTGCTTGCGCCCTGTGCCCAGCAGTTCGCTGATTTCGGTCATTTCAACCGGCGGTTCCAGGACGAAGCGGGCGAAGTTCTTCAGGCCCAGGAATTTGGACGAGGTATCGAAGAGCCATTGCGCCAGCATGGTGTCGAAGGCGACGGGCGTCACGTCGATGCCATAACGCTGCAGCACGACCAGGTCGTAGGCGGCGTTGTGGGCATACTTGGGGATGTCGGGGTCCGTCAGCGGGCCGCGCAGGGCGTCGAGCACACGCTGCAGGGGCAACTGCTGGCCGCGGGAATGCCCGACCGGGACGTACCAGCCGCGGTCACCGTCCACGGCCAGGGCGATGCCGACCAGATCACAGGACATCTGGTCGACGCTGGTGGTCTCGACGTCCCAGACGATGCCCCCGGCCGACTCAAGCGCGGCCACCATGTCCGTCAGGTCAGCCTCGTCGTTCACCAGGACAGTCTCGACGTCGTCCACCGCCTGCAGGACGGTGGTGGCCGCAGCCGTCTCTTCGGGGGCAAACATGCCGATTTGGGAGAAGTCCTTCAGGCGATCGCTGAGGCTGCGGAATTCCAGGGTGCGCATCAGCTCCTGCACCTGGTTGAGATCGAAATCGTGCGCGACGCAGTAGTCCAGCGAGAGGGACAGCGGGACGTCGCGTTTGATCATCGCCAGTTCGCGGCTGATGCGGGCCATGTCAGTGCCCGCTTCCAGCCTCTTGCGCATGGCGCCGCGGACATCTTCGATGTGTTCATACACGCCGGCAATCGATTCGAATTGTTGCAGCAGTGTAGTGCCGGACTTTTCGCCGATGCCCTTGACGCCAGGGATGTTGTCGGAACTGTCTCCCATCAGGCCTTTCAACTCGACCAGTTGCCAGGGCTCCAGACCGTAGTGATCACGGAAGGCCTGCAGGGTCCAGATGACGTCCTTCTGGCCGCGACGCCCGGGCAGTTGAACGCGGACGCGCTCCGACAGCAATTGCAGGATGTCGCGGTCGCCGGTGATGATGAGGACGTCGAGGTCCTTATCCGCGACGAGGCGCACGACGGTGCCGATGACGTCATCGGCTTCGTAGCCCTCCTGCGCCAGCACCGGGATGTTGAAGGCCTGCACCATTTCCTCGATGCGCTCGATCTGGGACCGCAGGTCGTCGGGCATCTTTTCGCGCGTGCCCTTGTATTCCTCGTAGAGTTCCTCGCGGCCGCTGAGTCCGCGGTCAAAACTCACGGCCAGGTACTCCGGTTTTTCGCCCAGCAACAGGTCAAGCAGGGTGCGGGTGAAGCCGTAGGTGGCGTTGGTGGGTTCGCCGGCGCGGGTGCGGAAGGCCTGCACGGGCAGGGCGAAATACTGCCGGTAGGCCAGGGCGTGGCCGTCAATGATGACGAAACGGTCTCTGGTAGACATACTGCTCCTGCGCTCGCCACACTGGATCGGAACCAGTATAACGCAGGCAGGAGGCCGCAGGCCGCATTTTGACAGACGCCGCCGCTGCACTATACTCGCCGGGGAATCCTGCCAGCGAAAGCCCGTTCATGACTGCTGTTGCCGAGCCCGTCCGCGACGTAGCGCCAGATTCTTCCGAAACATTCCAGACCAAAAACATCCTCACCATCGTCAGCGGGCACTTCGTGCATGACATGTATCCCGCCTTCATTCCGGCGCTGTTGCCCGTCATTCTCGAGAAACTGGCGATCCCGCTGGGCCTGGCCGGTACGCTGCAACTGGCCATGTCGATCCCTTCCTTGTTCAGCGTCCTTGTGGGCTGGCTGAGCGACCGCTTCAGCGTACGTTACCTGGTCATCTTCATGCCCGCGGTGACCGGGACCCTCGTCACCCTTTCCGGCCAGATGCAGACTTACGGCGCGCTCGTCGCACTGCTCTTCGTCACCGGTCTGAGCGTCGCGGCCTTTCACGCACCGGCGCCGGCCATGATCGCGCGCATTTCCGGACGCGAGCTGGGCAAGGGCATGGGATTCTTCATGGCCTCCGGCGAACTGGGGCGTTCCATCGGCCCCCTGCTGGTGGCCTTTGCGTTGGCGGAGTGGGGCGTGGAAGGGATCTGGCGCGTGGCGGTCTTTGGCTGGCTCGCCAGCGGGATTCTGTACTGGCGGCTGAGAGACATTCCCTCGCGCTCCCGCAGGACCATGGACCTGCGCAGCGTGCTGCCACACATGCGGCGCGTGTTCATTCCCTTGCTGGGCGTGATGATCATGCGCGGCATGCTGGTCTCCTCGCTCTCCTTCTACATGGTCTACTATCTGAACGTTGACGTCGGCTTCGCGCTGGCCGATGCAGCCCTGATGTTGGCGCTATTCGAACTGGCGGGCGTGGGCGGCGCGCTGGCCGGCGGTATGTTGAGCGACCGCTATGGCCGCAGGAGCACCGTGTTCATCGCGACGGTGCTGGGCGCGGCGTTGCTGGTCGTCTTTATGCTGGTGGTCAAGACGCGCGTGGAACTGGTCCCGATCGCCCTGGTGCCACTGGGTTTTGTGTCGTTGTCGATCACGCCGGTATTGCAGGCCATTGTGCAGGACCAGTTTCCGGATAACCGCGCCACCGCCAGCGGGCTCTTTATTCTCTACGCGTTTCTCACCAGGTCCGTCAACGCACTGGTACTGGGCATGGTCGGCGACCGCTTTGGCCTGGACGCGGCCTTCACCATCGCGATCGTCGCTTCACTGATTGCCCTGCCCTTGATCAGACGCCTGCCGGCGCGCCCCGATGATTCAGGAGGGGCGAACAAGGGCTCTCCATTGGGCCCCCTTGCCGAGTTGACTCGTTTCCTCAAGCGCGACTGAGCCATAGTCCGTCAGCGCGAACTCGCCCAGCGACAGTTCCCCGTGCAGGACGTCCAGTTCGATCTCCACCCCCTCTGCGCCGGGCGTCTGACGGAACAGACCCCAGGCGTAGCCGTTGGACCAGAACTGTTGTGAGGGCCGGTCGCTGCGGGCGAAGGCCATGGACTGCGTCACGCCCGAATAACGGAAACCGCTCAGCGCCAGCAGGGCGGCCCAGCTGGCCATGGCGCGGGCGTAGTGATGGCCGCATTCGGCCTCGTTGAAGGGGCTGCGGCGCTTGCCGTCGTAGCGGGCGCGAATGGCCTCGATGCAGCGCATGCCGTTTTCCATCTGCCCCTCATAAAGCATGCCAATGGCGGCGGTGTATTCGAAGCCGGTCATCACTTCGTTGCAGTAGGGGAAGGGCCGTTTTGGACGATTGCCGCGCGGGTAGCTGGCCATAAGCAAGGCCGACTCGTCATTCAGGACGTAGCTGCGGAAGTGATTGAAATGGCCGTAGAAGTTCTCGCGGAAGTTGTGGCGCATGATGCTGTCCAGTGTCGTGCGCACTTTCTCCGGATCGACCAGGTAACCGAGGCCGTTGACGTGAGCCTGGAACTGACCGACCAGCTGGTCGACCAGGCAGCCCGCCCCGAGCTGCAGCACGGGGTCAGCGGGGTCGTCCGCTCCCATGTGGCTGGTCAACATGTCGTGGATGACCAGCGCCGTGTCAGGAGGGCGAATCTCGTGCTCGTAGTATTCGCCGTTGAAGATGTTGGCATCCAGCCAGGCGCTGCCATTCTCGAAGAGCGAACGGCACTTGTCGGCGAAGTCGTCCTCGCCCAGTTGACGGGCCATCTCCTCGCAGGCGCGCAGGGCGCCCAGATACCAGATGCCCATTTGAGGATTGGGGCCGTAATATTCGACGTCCATGGTGTTGTGCTGGCAGCCTTCCATGACGCCGTCCTGGTCGGCGTCCCAGCCGCCCGGCAACCAGCAAAATTCCAGCGCGCGACGCACACTAGGCCAGAGCTTGCGCAGCCAGTCGTCGTCGCCGTTGAGTTGCCAGTCGCGATGAATCTTCATGAGGCAACCCATCTGGCCGTCAGCCGCGGCGACCGAATAGCTCTTCGCGAACTCCAGCGGCAACTGTACGCGGAAGCTCATGCCGCCGTCGTCCCGCGTGGCATGCAGGAACTCGACTTCACGCATCCCGCTGGCGAGCCCGCCAAAAAGGAAGGCTGTCGCCTGCTCGTAATTCCAGACGTGGGTACAGGAGCCGAAACAGCAGCCGGCCGTATCGTGGCAGCCTTCCCAACCGAAGGTGTAGCCATCCGCCGTGCGGAAAGTCGTCTGGGAGCGCAAGGTGCTGACGTTGTAAAGCGCGCTTTCCTTGACGACGTCGGGCAGATCGCCGGCGAGGAAGCTGTTGACGAAGAGCAGCGTGTCAGCCTCCAGCCTTTCCAGGTTGGCCGCACAGAATTCTGTGGCTTCCCAGGCGTCGCCGAAACGGGTCGTGTAATGGTTGCCGACTACAAGGCCGTTGGCGATGCCCTCGGGCATATTGGCGCCGCCGGCCCAGGCCAGACGATTGGGGAAGTGCCAGCAAAGCAGAAAGGTAATCTCTTCGCTTTCGCCGGGCTCAAGCGTCACGGACGCAGCGAGGGAGGCGTTGGGCGCCTGCTGCCCGACGCTGTCGCGCAGGTCGAGCCGACCGTCCCCGCTGAAGTCGTCCCAGAAATCCAGCAGCGCATCGCCCCACGGACGGGTAGAGAAATCCAGCCAGGCCTCTCGCCAGGTGACGCCTTCTGACGCGGATGTTGCCAGGGCCATCGTGCCGAACTGCTCGGCGTCGGGGTCGACGCCCTCCGAGCGCATGAAGATGCCCTGAATCGAACCATTGCGATACTCGTTGACGTTATTGCGGGGCTCCGCCACGCTGCCATCGCTGCCTATGAAGTTTTGCAGGCTGCCGCAAATGCTGGCCTCCACGGGCCGCGGCCCGGGGTTGCTGAGTTCAAAGCGCAACAGGGCCAGGGGCAAGCCGCTGGCGTCCGCGTCCGCGGGAACCAGGGGATTGAAGGCCTGCAGCCGCACCTTGAGCGGCACATCCTCATCTTCCAGATACACCTGGCCGAAGGGGTAGGCGGCCTCAAAGCGACAGTGGCGAAACCTGGGCAAGCCATGGTTGGGGATCGGGGAGCCGGTCTGGCCTTCAAAGTCCTCGATCGGGATGGCGCCCTCCAGCGCCCGCGTACAGGCGTTGCCGTCGGCGTCGCGGGTATAGAGCGCGAAGAAGGTCCTGTCGGGTTGAAAGCCCTTGGCCGGGCGGTTGACGATCTCCCAGTCCTGCAGGTTGCCGCGCCCGCCCAGCGAGACGGTGCCGGTGCCGATACCGCCAAGGGGCAGGGCGATGCGGCGCAGGTGTTCGCCTTCGTAGCGCGTCAGGACAGGCCAGTTGTTGTGGTTTGCAGAGCTCATCTCTTCTCCAGATCTGTGCGGGGCAGGTCAGCCCTTGATGCCGGTGCGCGTCAACGCCTCGATGATCCAGCGTTGCGCAATGATGAAAACAATCAGCACCGGCAGGATAGCCATGGTGACGGCGGCCATCACGACCGAGGCGTTGCCGGCGCCCATGTAGCCGGTGAGCATGGCGATGCCCTGGGGCAGGGTCATCTTGTCCCAGGACTTGAGGAAAATCAGCGCGTTGAAATAACTGTTCCATACCGAATTAAAGGTAATGATCGCCAGCGTGGCCAGCGACGCCCCGGAAAGCGGAACGGCGATTTGCAAAAAGACCCGCAATTGCCCGGCGCCATCCACGCGCGCCGCATCCAGCAATTCCTGGGGCATGGTCTTGAAGAACTGGCGCATTAAAAAGACGCCAAAGACGCTGATCAGGCCGGGCAGAATGATGGCCAGCGGGTTGTCCATAAAACCCCAGGACACCATGCTCAGGTAAATCGGGATGATGGTCACCTGACCGGGCACCATCAGGGAAGCCAGCAACAGCAGGAAAATCAGTTCCCGGCCCGGAAAACGAAGGCGGGCGAAGGCGTAACCCGCCAGTGAACAGGTAATCAACTGGCCAATTGTGACGGAAACCGTGATCTGCATGCTGTTGATGAAGAGTTGCAGGAAGGGTACGTTTGATTCAAAGGGTTCGCGATAGTTCTCGAAGCGCCAGTCGGTGGGCAGCCAGGCCGGGGGCAACTGCAGACTTTCGGCAATTGGCCGCAGCGAGGTTGAAAACATCCAAAGTAGCGGCATCAGGACCAGGATGGCCGCAATGGTAAGCAAGAGGTAGGTAAGAATGTCTCCGGGCCTGACCGGTTTGCGCGAGGGGCGCCGCCGGCCAAGGACGCGGGCCTGTGCAATGCTGCCTTGCTGGCTGGTCATATGCCTTCCCTGCCGTTCACTCGTAATGGACCCAGCGCCGGCCGATGCGGAACTGAATGAGGGTCAGCACCAGGATGATGGCGAAAAGCGTCATTGAAACGGCGGCCGCGTAACCCAGGTCGAAGCGCTGGAAAGCCTTTTCATAGATGTACATCACGACGCTGCGGGTTGAGTCGCCCGGACCGCCTCTGGTCAACACCTGGATGGTGTCAAAGACCTGCAGGGCGCCGATCATGAAGATAACGAGGATGAAAAAGATCGTCGGGCTGAGCAGGGGAAGGGTGATGCGGAAGAAAATCTGTCGCCCGTTGGCGCCGTCCAGCTGGGCCGATTCGTAATATTCAGTGGGGATGTTCTGCAAGCCGGCGAGGAAGACCAGCATGGCAAAGCCGGTATTCTTCCAGACGTCCATGATGATGATGGCCACCATGGCCCAGTTGCCCTGGCTCAGCCAGGGGATGGCCGCGATGCCGAAAATACCCAGGTAATAATTCAGGACGCCGAGGTCCCTGTGGTAGAGAAACTGCCAGATAACGGCGATGTAGGTGTGCGCCACCAGCAAGGGGAAGAAAAAGATTGAGCGATACAAATTGCGGATGAAGTTGGGCAAACGTCTGTTAAGCGCGACAGCCAGCAGCAGGCCGACACCGGCATTGAAAAAAACGGCGAAGAACGTAAAGACGAAGGTGTTGCCATAGACGGTCGCGACCCGCTTGTCCTTGAAGATGTCGATGTAGTTTTCAAGCCCGATGTATTCCGAGCCCCGCAGGATATTGAAGTCCATAAAGCTGATGCGGATAGACTCGACGATGGGGTAAAGAATGAAGACCGCGAAGCCGAAAAGTGTGGGCAGGATGAACAGATAGGCGGTTAGCGCTTCACTCCGCTTCGGCGAGAGCAGGGGCTGGCGTGTCAGATTCATGCAGGGACGGGTTCCGCTATGCGATCAGGACGGGGCTGAAACTCCCTCGGAGGATTGGCGCCAACCGGCAGGGTCACGCGATGTTGCCAGGTCGGGTCCTCGTGTTGCCGGCGCATGATGGCGATGATCTCGCGCCAGGTGGCCACCAGACCATCCGAAACGGGCGGGATGTCGTGCCGGATGGCTTCGTGCAATTTGCGCAGGTTGTAGCAGGGCACTGCCGCATACATGTGGTGTTCAATGTGATAATTCATGTGCCAGTAAAGAAAGCGCAAAAAAGGATTTACATAGAATGTACGGGTGCAAAGTCGAAAGTCTGGCACGTTGTCCCGCAGGCCCACGTGCTGGGTATTGTTCAGCAGGAAGAGCAGCCAGCTGCCGTAGAAAGTGCCCAGTGTGACCAGCAGAATCAGAATCCAGTGGCCTGTGAGCAGTGAAACCAGCGCCAGCAGCAGATGTCCGGCGACGTACAAGCGAGTTTCCCGAATGACGGCCTGACGCCGTTTCGCTTCCGTCTCGGGGAACAGAACCTCGCTTTCGTAGCCTTCTGCAAAGCGACCGCGACACCAGCGAAGCAGGCCCTGCACCTTGAAGCGGACCCCGCGGGGGTTGACGAAGGCTGTTTTTAAAAAGCAACGGAAATCGTATTCCAGCGGCAAGACCACCTCAAGGTCATCCGGCGGATGCAGGGTGTAGAGGTGATGCAGCAGGTGCGAATAACGAAAATAAACCACGCTATGCATGCCAAGAAAACCAAAGACATACACAAAGAAGTCATTCAGCAATTTCGTGCGAAAGACGCTGCGGTGGGAAAGCTCGTGGACGGCATTGATCGTGAAGCCGTAGAAGCTGCCATGCACAAACAGCAGCAGCAGGGTCAGTGGCCAGGGGAAATGCTGCGAGGAATACCAGGTGGCGCCACCACTTAGCAAAAGCAGGCCAAGGAAACTCAGGGTTTGCGCGGCACCCCTGAAATCACTGCGTCGATTGAGTTCGGCGAGCGTTTCACGAGGCAAGGGAGTGCGGTACCAGTTGACCGGTTCACCCGGGTTGGGCCGCATGGCCAGGGGCCGCGGCCGTTCGGCATAGGGATCGACAGGACGCGCCAGGTCCCCGACTCCGCCGCAGGACACGCCCGGGTCGTCCTTGAGCAGGCTGTGAAATATCGACGGCACGTATCGCTCTCAAACGGGTCCCGCACCTGGCCGGGTAGTCGGCCAGGTGCGGGACAGTAAAGGCGCCTAGGCGCCCATGCGCTCGCGCAGGTTGGCCATGGCCTCCGTCAACTCCTCGTGGGCGGCGGCGAGACCCTCCTCGGCGGAGATCGAGTCGTTCATCACATTGTCGACGTTGCGGGTGAAGATGTTCTCGACTTCGGCGAAGTTGGGGGGCGAAGGGATGGGCTTGATGTCGTCGAGACTGCCGAAGAAGTAATGCGCGTGTTCCGGGAAGGCGTTGAATTCCTCGCTGTCCACCGTCGAGCCCTCACGCGCGGGCAGGTAGGTGCCGCCGGCGATGGCATCGACGTCCGTCTGGTGGTCGGTCATGTCCTTGATGAGTTCGATCGCCAGGTAGGGGTCGGCTGCCGATGTTGTGATGGCATAACCGCCGGAACCGAAGACGGTCGTACCGGCGCGGTTGCGCGGCCAGGGGACGATGTCCACGTCATAGAAGTCGTTGGCAATGTAGGTGGCGAATGGCCAGCGACCGCCGGCCGACATGGCGGTCTTGCCGGAGACGAAGAGTTCGGTCATGCCACTGCCAAAGACGTCCGGCGAAACGCCGTGTTCGTGCACCAGCGAACGCAGGAACTGCAACGATTCCAGCATGTTCGGGTCGTCGAGGTTGGAGTCCAGCCAGTCGTCGGTCACGGTGGCGGTCTCATTGGTGTGCCACCAGGGCGCCATGCCGAAGTTGAAGTAGGGGATGGCGAAACCGAAGACCTTGTCCTCGCCTTCACCCGTCGTCAGGATCTGGGCGGTCTCCACGAATTCGTCCCAGGTCCATTCCGGATTGGGATAGTCCAGACCGGCCTCTTCAAACATGCGCGTATTGATGTGGATGATCATGTTGTTCCACTCACGCGTGATGTAGTAGGTCGTGCCATCCGGGCCGCGCGGGACCTTGAGGGCGTCATGCAGCGACGGGTGGACTTCGGAAACGACGGCCTGCAGCCCTTCGTCTTCGGCGATGTAGTCATCGAGCGGAATCACGATCCCCTGGAAGATGGTCTCCCAGGTGCCCTCGATGGCCATGGCAATCAGGTCGACCGGCAGGCCGCTGGCGATGCGCAACTGGACGTTGGTGATGTAGCCGCCCCAGCCCGCCTGTGAGGGCTCGTAAACGTCTTCCACAACCACGTTGGGATAGCGCTCGTTGAAACGCGAGATGCCGCCGGCTGCGACGCCCTGATGAATGGCGCCGCCGAAGTTATAGACGGCCATCTGGGCGGCCGTCTCGGCCGGTGGTGCGCCCTGCGCCAGCGCGCTGCTCACCGGCAGGCCCAGCGCGGTTAGCGAGGCGGCGGCAGCGCCGGTGGTCTGCAGAAACTGGCGGCGCGAAAGACTCTGCTTTTCTTTCATGGTGGAATCCCTCCCAATCGTTGTTGACTCTGCGGGCAGAAGTGTAGCGTAACCGGCAGCGATGTCAAACCTGGTTCTTGCCTGACTCCTGGCTGGCACTTTGGCCATTATGTGCCTGTGATATGATTGCAGGGTTGCGTGAAACAATTGCCCGCGTGGCGTTACAGGAGCGCAGCGCGCCGATGTTCTTCCTCCAGGGTTATATCAATCCGGTAGAACGCAAGGAAGCGGACCGCAAGTTGCCGCGCCTGATGTTCGAGGGCCTGTTGCTGGGCGGCACCGGCCTGGGGGTGCTGGCGCTGGTCTTTGAGATCGCGGCCGATGCCTTCAGTGTGGCGGCCTACCAGACACTGCTGGCGATCGATGGCGCGCAGGGCTATCACGAAATCGCCATGCTGGCCTTCGCCGTGCTCTCCGTGATGCTGTTTTTCGGCGTTGTTCCCGCCTACAAGGCCGGCGCCTATTTGCGTCCCAACGCCGGCGGTACGGGCCCCCTGGTGGAGGCCATCGGCCCGCCGCGCATGCGCTTCCTGTCCTGGGTGGGCACCAGCCTGTTTTTCATCGACGCCGTGCTGACCATCATCATCAGTTCGATTTCGGCCTCCGACGTGACGCTCCTGATCTTTCCCGAACTGGCGCCGTGGCGCATCACCATGGCTGAGGCCTACGCCTTCTTCATCATGGCCGTGCTGTCGATCATCGGCCCGAGACGCGCCGTGCCGCTCTTCCTGGTGGGGGGCGGCGCCTTCACGATTTTCACCATCTTCGCGCTCTCCTGGGTGGCGCTCAACGCGGCCGCTCAGCCGGAGTTGGCGAATGCCGTTCCGGCCATCGTTCAGGGTCTGGAAAACAGCGGCGTGGTGACCCACGTGGTGGAGGCCAGCGGCGACGTTTCGACCCTGTCGACAGCGCTGTTCTTTCAGTTCTTTCTACGCTCGATGAGCAGCGCCATGCTGGGCTTCTCCGGTTATGAAGTTATACCGGCCAGCGGCAAGCATGCCGCCCGTCCCAAATGGAAGGTGATCAACACGGCGCTGATCATCGCAGCCGTCTTTCTGATCGGCACGGGCATCGTTCAGCTCTTCGCGGCTTCGACATGGCGCATCCCGGCGACGGAAGGCTACAGCACCCTGCTGATCCAGTATGAACTGATCTTCGGCTCGGGCACGTCACTGCTGGGGGTGGCCGGTATCCTGCTGGCCTTCATCCTGTTGCTGGCGCAGGGGGGCGGCTACGTCGGCGGCGCGGCCGTGGCCGCCAACGCTGCCCGTCTGGGGCGTCTGCCGCGGCAGTTCGAGGACGACCGCGTTGGCGTTGTG
Source organism: Anaerolineaceae bacterium (assembly GCA_026708325.1). Lineage (GTDB taxonomy): Bacteria > Chloroflexota > Anaerolineae > Aggregatilineales > Phototrophicaceae > JAGWBD01. The sequence continues at coordinate 73,946 of JAPOVC010000029.1, forward strand.
GTCATCTGGGCGGTCGCGGCCATCCTGATTCCGGTCATTCGGACGGTAACCCAGGTAGAGGCCTTCTACGCCTTTGGATTCGTCAGTGAATTCGCCATGGTCAGCACCACCATCTTTCTGGTTGGCGATGACGTACTGAAGAAACGCGGCATCAAGCCGAAATCCTCCGAATCGAGAGCGCTGCGCTTTGCGGGGCTGCGCGGCATGGTGGCCAGCTATGCGATGCTGCTGGTGCTCATCACCCAGAAAACGGACGCCATCCCTCCGATTGCGATCGGCGCCACCTGCATACTGCTCTTCCAGTTGTTTGTGCACAGGGGCGGGATTCGACGCGTCTTCCCGCTTTCAGACGATGAAATCCGCCTTTCGGAGTTGCCCGGTCGTCTGCGCCTTTACCGCAGCGGTCGGGAAAGGGCGCGGGACGAGGCGCGTCAGCATGGCATTGCAGACCGAATGGAGCAGCTCATCAGCAGTGGCGCGCTTGTGAAATTCAATGTCGAACCGCAGCGTTTCCGCCGTCTGATCAGTCACACGCACGACGTCTTGCCCGAGGCCTGGATGCTGGCCCGGATTGCACAGTTCCACGGGGAGCGTATCGAGGAACCCAGTGAAGAACTGGAAGCCTGCTTCCAGGCGGCCTGGACCAGTCAGGACGAACTGGTCGCGACGATTGAGCACTACTCGCACTATGGCATCTTCACATTCATCGACAAGTACAGCCACAACTGGGCGGGAGTCGAACGCGACGAAGCCCAGGTGCAACACTACATGGTCCGCGCGCTTTTCCCGCGAACGCCTGAAGCAGAAATCTGGCAGGAGTATCAGAAGTTCCACTGGGAAGAACAGCCGGAGGCCGTATGGCAGTTCTCACGACAGCGTTACATCTGGGCCAAGGACCAGTGGCCCAACGTAAGCGGGCCGATGACCACCATGTGGACCCTGGAAGACCTTGGGTTGCTCGATAAGGTGGACCCTGCGCTGGTACAGAAGTTGCATGAGGCCCGCCGCCTGCCATCCCGCCTCGAACGCATGGATCCCCTGGATGATGATCATCTGGACCACAATGTTGAAGATGACGGGCCCTGAGGCATGACCCGGGCATTGTGCTGGTTCGAACCTGGCTGGATGTTCTGCCGCAGGCCCGTCGCGCACGCGGCCGCCGCCTGACGTGAATTCGGGGACGGGCAGGCGCCGCGACACGCGCTTGCGCCCTGCCACAGCGGTGGCGCTGTTCATCCTGCTGGCCAGCGTTTACATGATCACCTGGAGCGGGCGCATCAACAGCAACGATGAATTGCTGTTGCTCAATGCCACCGCCAGCCTGGTGCGCTTTGGCGACATGCGCGCGGACCTGGCCGCGGGTAGCGTGCCTCCGGCGCCCGGGGACCTGCGGGTAACGCCCACAGACCCGCCCCTGCCGGACATTCGCGTGGAACCCCTGCAACCCCTCCTCGCCGCCCCGCTTTACTGGCTGGCGCTGCTTCTGCCCGGCGTCGGGCTGGCCCACAGCGTCTACCTCTTCAACGTGTTGGTCAGCGCCGCAGCCGGCGCACTTTTTTTTCTGTATGCGCGCAGCTGCGGCTACAGCGAAGCGGCTGCAGTTCTGGCCAGCGCCGCGCTGGGGCTGGCGACAATCGTCTGGCCCTATAGCGACAGTTTTTTTCAGGCGCCCCTGGCCCTGTTCATGATTCTGCTGGTGGGCTACCAGTTGGAACGCCTGCGCCAACAGGGCTGGCGCGCGCCCGTCCCGATCCTGCTGGCGCTGGCGACGTTGCTGCTGTTTCCGCTCGCCCATCAGTCGACCTTGCTGGCCCTGCCGGCACTGCTGATCATCGCCCTGCCGGATCGATCGGCATGGCGCGCCATTCGCAAGAAGAATGCCACCCTTGCCCTGCTGCTGCTCCTGATTCTTTCGCTCGTTCTGGTGGCCAGCCCTGGATTCCAAAAGGAAGTACAGACCGTCTTCAGGCACCTGGGCCGGCTTGATTTCAGCGAACAGGCCAGACGACTCCACAGCTATTTGATCAGCCCCGGCGGCAGCCTGTGGGGCACGTCGCCGATATTGTTGCTGGCCTTGCCGGGCAGCTGGATCTTGTGGCGGGAGCGACGCGGCCGACAACTGTGGGTCGGGCTGGTTATGATGCTGGTCTTCGCCTTCGCCAGTGCCATTTATCTGGACCATCAGTGGTTTGGCGGCCTGTCCTGGCCGCCGCGCTTCCTCGTGCCGGCCGTCCCCTTTCTCTTGCTGATGGCCATGCCCGTCTTCGAGCGAATCACGCAGGAGCCCCGTCCGCGCGGGCTTGTCGTTCTGGTGTCGTTGCTTGCGGCCTACAGCCTTTGGGTACAAATCAGCGGCGTTTCCCTGCCCTGGGAAGCCTATGGTGTGGCCTTGCCACCTGAATCCGGTGGCTACGGCGACTGGGGCGGCGGGATGAATGACTTGCGCTGGCTGCGCCAGGTGGTCATCCCGGGCCTGTGGGGCCAGCAGGTCTGGGACTTCGCCTGGCTGCGGATGGGGGCGCCAGCCTGGCTGCTGCTCTTTGGCGCAACCGCGACGCTGGCGGCGCTGCAAATCCGGGCCCGATTGCGGCCGGAAGCCGAAAGGGCGGGCAGCAGTCGACTGACAACCCTGGTGTTCCCGCCCGTCATGTTGCTGCTGGTGCTCGCGGCCCTGGCCATCCTGCCCCCGGACCCGCTCTACAACGCGCCCAACGACGACCTGGCCAGCCTGGTGGGTGATCTGCCGCAACTGACCCGACCCGATGAGATGGTGCTGCTCAATGACCTGGAACTGGCGCCCTGGCTGGTGAATTACGGCAAATTCACCAGTCCACGACTCATCAGCCTGCCTTTTCACCCTGGCGAAAAGGGCAGCCCGGAGCAAAAGGCCAGAATGGTTTCGGACAATCCGGAAGTCCTGTTGCAGGGCAGTGCCATGCAGCAAATCACCGCCCTGGCAGGTACAGGAGAGCGCCTTTGGTTGCTGGCCGGCAACGGCCCCTGGCTTCCATGGAGCGTGCGACCGGTCGAGCGCTTCCTGGCACGCAATCATTATCCCGTACAGGAAATTGAGGCCGGGCCGCGCGCGCGCCTGATCGAATATGATACGAGCATCGCGCCAGACCCGCTCCTGTCCGCCGTGCCTGACACAAGGACGGAGCTGCTCTATGGCGAGCAGATTCAGCTCATCGGCTTCAACTTGCCCCGCGGTTCACGCTATGTGCCGGGTGAGACCCTGCCCCTCACGCTTTTCTGGGTCGCGGATACGACCATCGAAGACTCCTGGACCGTCGCATGGTTCCTGGCCCGGCCGGACAGTCCTCCGGCCGTGCAGGGTTGGGACAGCGCGCCGCAGGCCGGATTCCTGCCCACCACGGACTGGCCGCCGGGCGTCACCCAACTGGACAATCGCGCCCTGCGTCTTCCAGCGGACCTGCCCGCCGGCGACTACCATGTTCTGGTTGTGCTTTACCGGGTCGCGGAGGGAGGTGAACTCCTGCGCCTGCCTGTAGAGGGCGGGCAGAACCGGGACGGCCAGGCCGGCCTGTTGCCGACGACCATTCAGGTGGGTCAGGGCGAGTGAAATGCGGATGAACCGGCTGACCGACCCCTGCTGCAGGGACATGACTCCCGGGGCTGTGTCGGGTTAGTATGGGTCTCCGGTATGTTTCATGCCGGGTCAGATGTCAGAGGAGAATTCGTATGGAAACCAGGCGCTTTGGGCGCAGCGGACACCGGAGTTCGATCGCCATATTTGGTGGAGCGGCCTTCCACCCCCTGATCGATGCCGCGGAGGCGGAGGAGGCCCTCGACCTGGCGCTGGCTGCCGGGGTCAACCACTACGACTTCGCCGCGGGCTACGGCAATGGCATGGCCGAAACCCGCCTGGGCCCCTGGCTGGAGCGGCATCGTGAGCAGGTATTCGTCGGCACCAAGACGGTACAGAGGGCCTTTCCAGCCGCCTGGGCCGAAATCAACCGTTCCCTGGCCCTGTTGCGCTGCGAGCAAATGGATCTCGCGCAGATTCATGGCGTGGTTGATGATGACCAGCTTGACGCGGCAACCGCTGCGGATGGCGCGCTGAAGGCCATGCGCCGCGCCCGCGATGAGGGACTGACGCGTTTCATTGGCATCACCGGGCACGGCTTGCAGGCCCCGCGCCTGTTCATTGAGGCGCTGGAGCGATTCGATTTCGACAGCGTCCTCTTTCCGATCAACCCCGTGCTCTTCGGCATCGCGGACTACCGGCGGCACGCCGAACACCTGCTGGCGCGCTGTCAGGAACGGGACGTGGGCGTGATGGCCATCAAGTCCATCGCGAAGGGGCCCTGGGGTGAGCGCGGCAAACGCTGGCACACCTGGTACGAACCCTGGGAAACGCAGGCCAGGATTCAACAGGGCGTCAACTTTGCCCTGTCGCAACCCGGCGTGTCGGGCATCCCCATGGCCGGTGAGACCCGCCTGCTGCCGTTGGTGTTGCAGGCGGCCAAGAACTTTACTCCCCTGTCGCCCGCGGAGCAGGAAGCGTTGATCCTGGCCAGTGCGGGTCTGGAACCCATTTTTGCCTGAAATCAGGTCTTTGGCGGCAGAGTCAGGGTTGTCAGCGGACAGGAATCGTCCGGGCAATCCGCGGAAAGGCGCCAGCCAAGTTCCAGACTGTACCAGCCAAGGTGCAGGGACAGTTCACCCGGGGCTTCCGCTTCAGTCAACTGCAGGTGATGGCGGGTGATGTAGCGCTCGCCGTCCAGCCAGAAACCGGTTGGCAGGTCCGGCGCCGCGTCGCCCTGTGCGACCATGCGCCCTGGCGCGCCATCCCTGGACGCCTCAAGAGCATGCAGGAAGACGTGCAGGTCTGGCTGCGGTCTGGACTTCACTTCCCAGAGCAGGGAAATCTCCAGTTCGTCCCGTTCCCACGCCAGTAGCCGGATGCTGTCGCCGAAGAGCAGGGGATCAACGACCTGCGTCAGACTTCTGTCTCGGTCGTCCCCGTCGCTGAATGCGCCGGCGTTCAGTATCACGGGATCGGCCTCCGCACCCCCGGCGTTGACGCCAGGCAGCGCATAGCCATCCGGATACTTCCACCAGCCGATATGGACGCGCAGGGACGTGCGTCCGGTCAGGTCATCCGGAATTTTCAGGTCCCAGCGGTCTTCATAGACCAGACCGGGTTGCCAGCGGGTCGTGCGCAGCATGCCGCTGCCCGGATGGCCGTAGCGGTTGACGAGTAAACGGTCCTCGTCATCCAGCAGGCGCAGGAAGAAGCTGAAGTCCTGTTCCGAGCGACGGGCAGGCCGCCAGTAGAGCGTCACCGGCAGGAGGTCGCCGGGAGCGTGGCGCCGCCGTTCCAGGCGGTAACCCAGCAACTCCACGTCGCCGAAGCGCAGCGGGAGTGGGGTCGCATCCTCCGGCAGGCCGGCGACGATCGCTGGCGGCGCGTAGGCCGGCCGTATGCTGGTGAAAGGCAAGGCCACAGCAACCAGGCCCAGCGCGACAAGCGAAGCGAGGGCCGGAACCCTCAGCTTCAACAAGCCGTAGGCCAGCAGGGTCATGCTCGCGGCGCTGGCGGGAAACAGCAGGCGCCCCTGCGTGGCAGCGGTCTGACGCGTCCAGAGCACGAGGGCGACGGCGAAGAGGACCAGGCACAGGGTCAGCAGGGCGGCCGGGACCAGCGTGGCGGGCCGTCGGCGTCGCCCCCAGGCGCGGAGCAGCAGACCGGCCACCGCGCCCAGGGTGACGACGTCCATGACGAGGTAAAAGGGAGCGGGACTGAAAACGTTGAACCAGCCGAAGATCCCCCAGTAGCTGTATCGCAGGCCGCGAAATTCCTCGCCGAGCATTTTCTCCAGTGAAGGAGCGGACCTGCGTCCGACCACGTCCAGCATGGTCTGCGAGCCGGTGAACTCGCCATAGAGCGTCAGGTTGCGCGCGTACCAGGGTCCGGCGATGACCAACCAGGCAAGACCGGCAAAGACGACCAGACGCAACAGTTCGCGGGTGTTGTTGCTGCGTCTGGCGAGCCACAGGGCCGCCAGCCCAACCGGCGCATAGAGCAGGAGAGCGCTTAACTTGGCCATCGTGGCGCAGGCCAGCAGCAGGGCCAGTACGACGCTGCGGCGCGCGTTCAATCCTTGGCGCAGCATGGCCAGCATCTGCCAGATGGACAGGCTGGCCAGAAGCGTCACCAGGTTGTCGTTGTTGACCGATGCCGAGATGAACAGGAACTGGGGATTGAAGGCCACCAGTCCGGCGCCCAGCAGGGCCAGGCGGGCGGCCCTTTCGCCGGTCAACAAGGCGAATTCCCGCGCCGCCAGCCATACGGCGGCGACGCTGCCACAGGCCAGCAAAAGGCTGAAAACCCGGGCGACGTAAACCGCCAGTACCGTGTCGCGCAGGGGCGCTGCAGGATGGTCGTGCAGGAAGATGTTCTGGTTATCGACCGCCGACGGGTCCCCCACGATGGCATGCGGGTTGAAGCGCAGATGCCCGGCAAGGTCGCCGGTGTCGATGGGGGTGATCAGGGCCGCGACCAGGATGTAGTACAGCGGAGGCTGGCTGCCTTCCTGGCCCCAGGGAGTCTTCTCGCCGGGCACCTGCACCGGCAGGCTGCGATTTCTGCTGATGTAGTCGGCAAAGGCGAAATGATAGGACTCATCCGGCGCTTCAAAGAGCGGCACAGACGACAGGTACAGCAGACCGGCCAGAATGAAGGCGATCAGCAGGAGGGGTGGTGGGAAACCTGGAACGCGGTCAGTGGGCCCTGACACCGGCAGGACTGGCCTCAAAGCGTTCGCGGGCCTCTTCGATGTAGCCCAGCGACTGGTGGCGGAAATAGGTGTTGTAGAGCTCGGCGTAGTGCCCGCTGTATTCCAGCAGGGCTTCGTGGTTGCCTTCCTCAATGATCTCACCCTCGCGGAACACCAGAATGCGGTCCGCGCTGCGCACCGTGCTGAGTCGATGCGCGATGAGGATGGAACTGGTCTGCGACAAAATCAGGTCCAGCGCTTCCTGAATCTGGAGTTCGGTGAAAGGGTCGATGCTGGCGGTCGCCTCGTCGAGGATGAAGATGGCCGGATTCTGCAACAGCACGCGCAACAGGCTGACGAGCTGGCGCTGTCCCATGCTCAGGCGCGTGCCGCGCTCGCCGACTTCGCTCTGCAGCCCCCTGGGCAGGGTCTCCAGCCATTCTCCGCCGCCGATGCTGCGCGCCACAGCCTCGATTTCGGCGTCACCCAGGTCCGGCTGAGCGTAGCGCAGGTTTTCCATGATGCTGCCGCTGAACAGGAAGGGCGACTGGGGCACGATTCCCAGGCGGCTGCGCCAGGACTGCAGGTTGAAGGAACGAATGTCCTGGCCGTCCACCAGGATGCGACCGCCCTGAAACTCGTAGTAACGGGTGATGAGGCGGGCAATGCTGCTTTTGCCGGCGCCGGTGTGACCGACCAGGGCCACGTTTTCGCCTGGCTGGATTTCCAGATTGAAGTCCCGGAACAGCAGTTCTTCGTCCGAGTAGCCGAAGTTGAGGTCCTCAAAGACGATGTGGCCCCGCAGTGCTTCAACCGGTCGGTTGTCACGCTGGATGACGCTGTTGTCGGCGTCGATGAGCGCGAAGACGCGCTCTACAGCAGCCAGGCCTTGCTGAAACTGGCTCCAGAAGGAGGCCATGTTGGTGAAGGGGAACCAGAAGCGGTCGACCGCCTGAACGAAGAGGAACCAGGTGCTGGCGCTGATGACGTTGTCAAAGACGAACAGGGCGCCAACGTAAACGATGAGGGCGGTGACGAAACCGCCAATCGTCGTAAGGGCCGGGAAAATCATCGCGATCACCAGCCCGCGCTGGATGTTGATGCGATAGGAACGACGATTGACGTCGGCAAACTCGCGGTAAATCCTGGCTTCCTTGCGGAAGTTCTTGGCCACGCTGATGCCGCTGACGCTTTCCTGAATCGTGTCGTTCAGGACGGCCAGTTGACGGGAGGCCTGGCGGGTGACCTTGCGCGCCATGTGCCGAAATGCCAGCGCGGCAATGACCACGAAGGGTGTCGTGGCCAGCAGCAGAACGGTCAGCAGGGGCGAGCGGATGTACATGAAGTAAACGAGGATGAAGATTTGCAACAGGCGCGAAATGATATCGCTGCTGACCATCAACACGTCGCCGAATTCCTGGGTGTCGCTGGTGATACGGCTGACGACCTTGCCCGTGTTGTTTTCGTCGTAGAAGGACATGTCTAGATGCACGGCGGATGAAAAGGCGTCCTTGCGCAACTGCGCGATGACCCGACCCACGATGCGCGAAAGCCCGCGCCGGCGCAGCCAGTTCGCGACGTATTCGATGAAGGCGGAGACGAAGAGGGCGCCGAGCAGTAGCTGGAGAACGCGGTCCCCGGCGTCACCCTCCAGTTCGCCCACAGCCATGGCGATCACCACCGGCCGCAGCGCCAGCAGAATGGCCATGACCGTAAAGGTCAGGACGACGACCAGGCCCTGCCAGCGATAGCGGGAAAAATAAAGGACGATCCGGCGGAACAGGACGGTATCGCCATACTGACGGTCGAACTTGTCGCCGTCCAGGCCGGAGAAGAGCGCTACCATGCCCCGTTGCTCTCCGCCAGACTGGCCTCCGCCGGGGCTGCATGAGTCTCGTAGCGATCAAAGATGCGGCGGTAATCCTGGGAATTCCTCAGCAAATCTTCGTGAGAACCCTGGGCGACGATTTCTCCCTGGTGCAGGACGACGATGTGATCGGCCCAGCGAATCTGGGACAGGCGATGGGTGATGAGGATGGTTGTGCGCCCCCGGGACGCAGTCCAGATGGCCTGCTGGATCAGGTCCTCGGTGGCGCTGTCGATGGCGCTGGTGCTGTCGTCCAGGATGAGCACCGGGGGGTCGGTGATGAAAGCCCGCGCGAGGGCGACGCGCTGGCGCTGGCCTCCGCTGAGGGTGACGCCCCGCTGGCCCACGACCGTCTCGTAGCCATCCGGGAAGGACATGATGAAGTCGTGCGCCTGGGCCATGCGCGCTGCGTCCTCAATCTGCTCCCGGCTGGCGTCTTCGGCGCCGAAGCTGATGTTGTCCGCCAGGGAACGGCTGAACAGAAATATGTCCTGCTCTATGATGCTGATCTGCGAACGAAGACTGGCCATGGACCAGTCGCGCACGTCAAGACCGTCGACCAGCACCCGGCCCTCGCGGGTGTCCCAGGTGCGATTGATCAGGCGCGTTACCGTGGTCTTGCCGGCGCCAGTCTGACCGACAATGGCCAGGGTCTGGCCGGGTTTCACGGAGAAACTGAGCCCCCTGAGGTTGTCCTGTTCGCCCTGATAGCCAAAGCTGACGTTCTCGAAGCGGATGTCCCCCTTAAGTTCGGCGCCGTGACCTCCCTCGTTCTGGTCCATGTCGCTGCGCGCAGTGATGAGTTCCAGAATGCGACCGGCGGCGGCGTGACCCAGGGCGATGCGGGGCAGGGTGAATAGCGACATGAAGACCGGGAACTGGAAAAAGAGCAAAATCATGACGTAGGCCACGATGTCGCCGGTGGTGATTTCACCGGCGCGAAAGAGGATGGCCGAATGGAATACACCGGCGAACAGGGTCAGGGGAAAGAGCAAATTGGAGAGGTAGCGGGCTTCCATTTCGCCCTGGGCGATGAAGCGGTCGCGGAAGGTCTGGATCAGGCTGTTGACCTGGCCGATTTCCGCTTCCTCCCGCGCCGCGCCCTTGATCACCTCCAGTCCTTCCAGCGTTTCTTCCAGGCGGGCGTTCATGACGCCGAAGCTGCTGCGCACCTGGCGCGCCAGAGGGTAGAGGCGACGAATGAAGAAGTATTGAATGGTGATTTGCACAATGACGAAGGCGACGGGCACCAGGGCCAGGTCCGGGTGAATGACCGGACTGCCGACAAGCGGCATAAACATGAACATGGTGGACCCGATGAGCAGGTTAACGCCGGTGTGCATCATCAGGCTCAGTTCAATGACGTCGTTGGTCACGCGCGCCATGGTCTCACCGACCGGTCGCAGGTCGTGGAAGGCCATACTCTTGCCCAGCAGGCTGGCGTAGAGTTCGTCGCGCACGTCCCTTTCGAGGCGCTGGCCGTAGATTTGCGCGCTGAAATTGCGCATGAACTGGACCACGGCGCGCAGCAGCGAGGCGATGACAATCAGCAGGCAGGCGTTGATCGCCGTTTGCAGATTCTGGTCTTCCCTGACGGCGTCGAAGGCCAGGCCGACGTTAAGCGGGATGGAGATCCAGAGCGCCGCATTGGCGATGGCCCCGAACACCATCAATACGCCGATGTACCAGTGTTTCAAAAGATGGGACAGGGTGAAACGCAGGGGGCTGCTGTGGTTGCCTGCGCGGATATTGCCGGCCTGGAACTCCACGCTCATTCAGTCTTCAATGTACATCGCATTTGGGCCATGGTAGCGCAAGAGCGGCATTTATCTGTATGTCCAATCACTGACCTTGCCTGAAAGTGTGCAACAGCAACATGTCATCGCCGTCATCCAGGGTCAGGCGTTGCAGGTCGCCCGGGCGGTATACGATGAGCATCAGCCGGTATTCGCCATCCGGCAAACTTTCTGGCAAATCGATGTCCCGTTGGTCAATGAGTATCTTGCCTGGCGTCATCGTCGAAACCGGAATTTCACTCCCGCTGTACCAGTCCAGCGGCGGGCCATCTTGCTGCGCGACCAGAACACCGGCGCTGTTCAGGACCTGCAGGCTGATTGAGTAGTCTTCCGGTACCGGCTCCAGCGCACTCCACCACAAACGGGTATGCAGTTGCGACCTGTCAATCAGGTCGAGGTCCATGCCGTTGAATTCCAGAGCCGGGCCAAACCGGGCCTGCCCGGGGGTGGGAACGCCTTCCAACAGTTGAATAAGAAAACACCAGGTACGGTAGCAGCGTCCCAGGACCTTTTGCAGGGGCCGTTCCTGCTCAAGTCGGGCGAAGCGTTCCTGCACCTCGTCAGAGAACCAGGTGCGGGTGACGTACCAAATGCGACGATGCTGCCGGGCTATGGTCTCGTCAGTCGTTATTTCGGCCAGCAGGGACGGCTCGAGATAGCGTTTCACCTGCTTGCCGATCAGATCTTCTCCCAGCGTATCCGGCTCAAAGAATACAATGTCATCTGGCCTGGCAGCGGCTGCCACCTCTTCAAACATTGTCCGCAGGGGCACGCGTACCGGCATGTGTGCCTGAAGGCCAGACAACATCAGGATAACGAAAACAATCAGGGCCAATATTCGGACGCGCGTGGGCAGGGAGGCGATGGTGGCACCGGCCATTACGGCTATGCCTGGTGCTGCCGAGACGATGTAGCGCGGGGCAAACATGGCAAAGACCAGATTGATCAGCAGCGCGAGGGCGGGAAGGCCCAGACCCCATCCCAGGGCCAGGCGCCAGGCGGGGCTGACACGAAGCAGAATCAGACAGCCGGCCAGCGCCAGCAGCAACGTGGGCAAAACGAGGCCATTCGTCGCCAACTCCAGCCAATCGCGCAGGATTGGCCAGGACGTGGCTTTGGTGGTGGTGCCGATCCCGGCCACTCCCCTGGCAGCTCCGCTGGCCAGTTCCAGTTCGCGCGTGCGAATGACATGTTTCAGAACCTGTGGTGACCAGGGAAGCCAGAAAAGCAGGGCCAGCCCTGCCACAGCGCCCCCTTGATACAGTTCACGTCGCTTGCGGGTGTGCAGCAAAAAAATGACAACCTGGACCATCACCAGGAGGACCAGGAAGTAATGCATATAGAGCATCAAGGCCGTGACCAGGGCGACAAGCGTGGCGCTGCGTCGATCGCGACGCTGCAGCCAGCGCTGAAAGGCCCACATGGACAACGTTCCCAAGAGAAGGACAAAACTGTAGGGGCGCACCTCCAGTGCGAAGCGCATGAACCATGCGCTGGTTCCCAGTAGCAACACAGCGGCAAACCCGAAACGCCATGCGCCGAACCAGCGTTCACCAATGCGCCAGACCAGCGCCAGGGTGAGCATGCCCAGCAACAGGGAGCCCGTACGGGCCACGAATTCATGGTCGCCGACCAACTGCTGCCAAATCCAGAAGACGGTCATCCAGAAGAAATGCTGGGATTCCATTTCCAGCAGGAAGGGAAGCAACTCCCGGATATCTGTGAAACGCAGCAGATCCCAGGAGAAATGCTCGTCATGATGCATATGCATGGAGGGAATGCCTGCGAAGATCAGCAGGACGGCCAGCAACAACAGTGTCGGCGTTGCGGGCAGCAGCGACCGAACCATCTTCGGGTTGTCGGTTGCGATCATACGAACCGGCATTCTACAGTTCATCCGGCCGGGCGGTCAATCATCAAACGTCAACACAATCAGGTAAAATGGTGGTCGACTCGCAGGCTGGTCCTGCCGGGCATCAGTGAAACCTGCAGCGCCGAAGGGGATGAACCATGAAACGACCGCGGGTATTTGTCAGTCGCGTCATTCCGGCAGCCGGGCTGGTAAAGGTTCAGGCTGCCTGCGAAACGGAGGTCTGGCCCGAGAGATTACCGCCACCCTACGACGTACTCAGGGAGAAGGTGAGGGGAGTGGACGGCCTCCTGTGTTTGTTGACCGACCGCATTGACGGCGAGTTAATGGACGCGGCCGGACCGCAACTGCGCGTGATCAGCCAGATTGCGGTGGGCTACGACAACATCGATCTCGCTGCCGCCCGCCAGCGAGGTATCCCCGTGGGGCATACCCCTGGCGTGCTCACCGAGGCGACGGCCGATCTGGCCTTCACGCTTTTGCTGGCCGGCGCGCGGCGCATCGTCGAGGGCGTGCAATATATACGCGATGGCAAATGGGACACCTGGGAGCCGGAGACCCTGCTGGGCGCGGACCTTAGCGGGGCCACGCTTGGGATCATCGGTCTGGGCCGCATCGGCCAGGCCATGGCGCAACGCGCGGGCGGCTTCAATCTGCGCATCATCGCCTGCGACCCTGTGCTGTCCGATGAAGAGATTCGCGGGCGCGGCGCGGAGCCGGTCGAGCTGGAGGACTTGCTGCGACAGTCCGATTTCGTCTCGGTGCACACGCCGCTGACGCCGGAGACGCGCCATCTGATCAATGCCGACGCCCTGGCGGCCATGAAGCCCACAGCAGTTCTGGTCAATTCGGCGCGCGGTCCAATCGTCGATCTGGTCGCGTTGGAAGCTGCCCTGCGTCAGGGGCAGATCGCGCATGCCGCGCTGGACGTGACCGATCCCGAGCCCATCGCGGCGGACCATCCCATTTTGTCGCTGCCCAACGTCACCATTGTGCCCCATATCGGCAGCGCCAGCGTGCGCACGCGTGACCAGATGGCTGGAATTGCGGCGAACAACCTGTTGGCGGGTCTGCGTGGCGAGCCCCTGCCGCACGCTGTGCCGGCGGACTAGTCGTCGCCTTCGATTTCAATCGCCATGGCGACCGCCTCGGAACCGCCGAGGCACAGGGCCGCCAGGCCACGGCGCAAGCCCTTGCGCCGCAGGGCATAAATCAGGGTGACCAGCACCCGAGCGCCGCTGGCGCCCAGCGGGTGGCCCAGGGCGATGGCGCCACCGTGTACGTTGACCTTGTCGAGCGGGACCGGGCAGCCTTCCCGTTCCAGCCCCCGCAGGTCGGCCAGCACCTGGGCGGCGAAGGCCTCGTTGATTTCGAAGAGGTCGACGTCATCCACCGCCCAGCCGGCGCGCTGCAACGTTTTTGGAATGGCCACAACCGGCGCGTAGAAAATCCAGGCCGGGTCCAGCGCTGACTGGGCGCTGGCGACGATGCGCGCCAACGGGGCATGGCCCCGGCGCTCCGCCCAGGCGCGGCTGGCGAGCACCAGCGCGGCCGCGCCGTCATTCAGGCCCGGTGCATTGCCCGCCGTGACCTGGCCATCGGGCGAGAATGCCGGCTTGAGGGCGGCCAGTTTCTCCAGGGAGGTCGTTGGCCGGACGGGTTCGTCATACCGGACGCCATTGGGCAGGGGCTCGATTTCCTGGTCGAAAGCCCCGGCCTGCGTCGCCGCATGCGCCAGGCGATGGCTGCGCAAGGCATATTCGTCCATCGCCGCGCGGCTGATATCCAGCTGGCGGCCGATGAATTCGGCGGCGTCGCCCATGCGCCAGTCGCAGAGGCTGCACCACAGACCGTCGGAGTGCAGGGAATCGCTCAGCACGGCATCGCCAAAACGCTGGCCCGCGCGCATGCCATGTTGCAGGAAGGGCGCGCGGCTCATGCTTTCGCTGCCGCCGGCGACGTAGAGTTGTCCCTCGTCGCTGCGAATCGCGCTGGCGGCGAGCATCACGCTCTTCATGCCGCTGCCACAGGCCTTGTTGACCAGGGTGCCGCCGACGTTCTCCGGCAGGCCGGCGCCAAGACTGATCTGCCGGGGCAGGGCGAGGCCCGTGCCGGCGGAGACGACGTTGCCGACGAATACTTCCTCGATCTCCGCCGGTGAAACGCCGCTGCGCGTCACGGCTGCGCGTACGGCGTGGCTGCCAAGCGCCGCCGCATCGTAATCCGCCAGGGCTCCGAGCAAACGTCCCTGGGGCGTGCGGGCCGCACCCAGAATCAGGACGTCCTGTTCACTGCCCATGCCAGATCTCCCTGAGTTCCCGGCCCGTGTTTTCAAGTGTGTCCGGGATGACGCGGGTATCGCCGATCGCGGTGATGAAGCCCGTCTCACCGGGCCAGCGCGGCACGATGTGCAGATGAAAATGGTCCGGGATGCTGGCGCCGGCTTCCGCGCCAATGTTGGCTCCCACGTTGAAGGCCGCGGGCTGGTACAGCTTGCGCAGGCAACTCATCGCCTTGTTGCTGGTCTGCATCAGGTCCAGCAAGGTGTCGGCATCGAGGTCTTCGGTGCTGGCGCAATGCGCATAGGGAACGACCAACAGGTGGGCCATGTTGTAGGGGCTGGCATTGAGCATCAGGTAGACATGGCTGCCGCGGCCGACGATCAGGTCGTCTTCCTGTCCGCCGCGTTTACAGAATATGCAGCCGTGTTCCAGTTCGAACTGTTTCTTGTCTCTGCGAATCCATTCCATGCGCCAGGGTGTCCAGAGATGTTTCATCGATGATCTTTCAGGCTGTTGCCGTGAACGGGCCGAACACCATTGTAGCGCGCTACAGTCGGGGAAAGGTGGGCGTTGCGCCAGCAACCATGCATACGCCGGCCCCCGGCAAAATCAACTGCCGCCATCCTGGGTGAAGGGGTAGTCGATTCTGGCCAGCGGGCAGTAGTTGAACGGGCAGTCCGCCTCGAGTCGCCAGCCCTGTGTCATGCTGTACCAGCCGACAAAGAGTCGGTATTCGCCCGGTTTCACATCGGCGGCCTTCATCAGACGGTGTTGCGTCAGGTGGCGTTCGCCTGTCCGCCAGTCGGCCGTCGGGATGGATGGCGGGTTGTCCCCCTGGGCCAGCATGCGGTCCGCCTCACCCGCTACCGGGTCGTCCAGCAAATGCAGGAAGACCTGAAGGTCCGGCGCCGGTGGCGCAATTGCTTCCCACAGCAGGGTGATTTGCGGTCCGTCCTGTTCCCAGGCCAGAAGACGAATGCTCTTGCCGTATTCCAGCGGCCAGATGGCGTTTTCGAGCGGAAGGTCTTCACCGGCTCCGCCGTCGCTGAAGGAACCTGCGTCGAGCAGGACCGGGTCGATGAGGGACCCGTCCCGGGTCTTTGCGGGAATCGTGAAGTCCTCCGGGTATTTCCACCAGCCAATCTGCACGCGAAGGGGAAGGTCTCCGCGGGCGTCCGACGGAACGGGCAGTTCCCAGCGGTCCTCGACCATGACGCCGGGTTGCCAGCGGGTGGTCTCCAGGCTGCCGCCACCTGGAAAGCCGTAGTTGCGGACAAGGATGCGTCCAACCTCGTCCTGCAAGTGAACGAAGAAACTGTAATTGAGGTCGGATTGTTCCCGCGGGCGCCAGTAGAGGGTGACCGGCAGGGTATCGCCCGGGCCGACCTGACCCTGCGGAATCACGTAGCCCGCCAGATCGATGTTTTCGAAAGACAGGTCAGTCGGAGTCGCAGCGACAGGCAGTTCATCGACTAGCAGGGGACGGTGGTAGGCGGGGCGGATGCTGACCAGGGGTATCAGGAAGGCGAGCGCGCCCAGGGCGAAAACGACCGGGCGGACGGGAAGACGCCATCGCAGGAGACCCAGCGCCAGCAGGGAACTGCTGGCCGCGCTGACGGGAAACAACAACCGTCCGGTGGACGCGGCCGTCTGCAGCGTCCAGATGACGAGGGCGATCGAAAAGAGGGCGACGCAAAACAGCAAAAGGGACAGCGGGACCAGGGTTTCGCGTCTGGCCCGGGCCTGCCAGAGTGCGCGCAGCAGGCCGGCCGCCCCCGCCAGAGTGACGAAGTCCATGACGGGATAGAAGAACGCCGGACCGAAGATGTTGAAAGCGCCGAAAATGCCCCAGTAGCTGAAACGCAGACCGCGAAACTCCTCCGTCAACAGGGTCTCCAGGGATGGTGCCGGCCGACGTCCGAAAATGTCCAGCATGGTCTGCGAGCCGGTGAACTCGCCATAGAGGGCCAGATTGCGCGCGTACCAGGGGCCGGCGACCACCAGCAGGCCCAAAGCGGTCAGGAGTACGAAACGAATGAACTCCCGTCGCTGGCCGCGCTGAAGGGCGAGCCACAGGGCGGCCAGCCCGACCGGCGCAAGCAGCAGGAGTCCGCTGAGTTTGCTGACGGCGGCCAGGGCCAGCAGCAAGGCCAAAACGATACTGCGCCGCGCATTCAGGCCGCTGCGCAACAGCGCCAGCATCTGCCAGATGACCAGGCTGGCCAGCAGGGTGATCAGGTTGTCGTTGTTGACGGAGGCCGAATTGAAAAGGAACTGGGGATTGAAGGCCACCAGTCCGGCTGCCAGAAAGGGCAGGAAACGCGAATGTTGTTCTGACAGGGTCGCCAGTTCGTGGGCGGCCAGCCACACAGCGCAGACGCTGCCGCATGACAGCAGCAGACTGAAAACGCGGGCAACATGGATGGCGAGCACGGTGCCTCGCAATGGCGGGGTTGGCGTGTCATGTAGAAAGCGGTTGTGGTTGTTGATGGTCGAGGGGTCGCCGACGATGGCGTGGGGATTCGGGCGCATGACCTCCGGCAAATCACTCGTGTCGATCGCCGAGATCAGGGCCGCCACAAGAATGTAGTAAAGTGGGGGCTGGCTGCCTTCCTGGGCCCAGGGCGTGATTTCTCCCGGGACCTGGACGGGCAGCGCCCGGTGGCGACTGACGTACTCGGCGAAGGCGAAGTGATGGGGCTCGTCGGAGGCCTCAAGAACCGGCGTCGCCCAGGTGTAAAGGAGGCCGACGAGCAGAAAGGCCAGCAGAAGTCCGGCGATTTCCGGATTCACAGGTCGCCAGGGAAACTTGCGCGCTGCCAGGGGTGTTTCGCTCACGGGATGGTCTTGAACCGGCTTCAAACGACAGGGAAACGGACGTCAACCGCAGTTTCCGAAGGCCGACGACATAAACTTCAAGGGCTATTTTACATGGTCAGGTCAGGAGAACGATCCGGCAGGTACCATGCTTGATGAACAGCGGCTCCGCCACGTACTCGGTGATCGACCCTTCCGTTGGCACCGGGAGACCGGCAGCACGAATGCGGACGCCCTCGACTGGCTTCGTCAGGGCGCAGCGACGGGGTCCCTTGTGCTGGCGGATGAACAGTCGCAGGGCAGGGGAAGACTGGGTCGTGGCTGGCACACGCCGGCGGGCGCGGCTCTGGCGCTTTCGATGGTCCTGCGGCCGCTTCCGCAGGAGCTGCCCCGGCTGACCATGGCGGGCGCGCTGGCAATTGCAGGCATGGCGGAGGATGCGGGCGCGATGGAGGTCAGCCTGAAGTGGCCCAATGACGTACAGGTCGGCGAGCGCAAACTGGCCGGTGTCTTGAGTGAAGCCTTGTGGCAGGGCGAGCGGCTGGTGGGCGCAGTGCTGGGCATGGGCGTCAACCTACGGGTGGATTTCCGTGGCAGCGCGCTGGAAGGGCGGGCCATCAGCCTGGAGACCGTCTGCGGCCGCCGACTGGACCGCTCCCGCCTGCTGACCCTGCTGGTCAAACACGCCGATTTCTGGCTGGGACAAGTGGACGGCGACCGACTGTACTGCGCCTGGCGCCAGCGCGTGAAACTGCCGGCCGTTCCGGTTGAGGTGAACGGCATGCGCGGCGTGGCTGAGTCGCTCGGCCGGGACGGGGCCTTGCTGCTGCGCGCGGAATCGGGGCAGCTGCACAGACTTTACAGCGGCGAGATGTCGCAAGGGCCACGCGTGTCCGATGGGTATTGAACTCAAGTGGGATGTCGACGCCGCCGACGAGCAGACCCAACCCGGCACGGTCGGCAGTCGCGGCAGAAGGCGTCACTGGAAGGGTCTGGCGCGGCTTGCCTTTCTGCTCCTTGTGCTGGCCCTGCTCGCGGCCGGTTTCTATCTGCGCCTGCGGGAAGTGGATGCGCAGCAGGAAAACCTCCTGCGCGCCAGCGTCGAGGCGGAAATCACGGCCCTGCGCCTTGGAGACGTTCAGGCCTACCAGCAATTCCAGGACAGTGAGGACCCGGCGCGTCAGTTGGTCTGGCGGGAGATGTTCGATGCCTGGCAAGTGCGCAAGGTGGAGAGCAACGCCCTGGGCGGTGAGGTCGTCGCGTTGAACATCGGCGGCGACGACGCCTGGGTGCAGGTGGAAGAGATCATCAATGGAGAGACCTGGCTGCACACCTGGTACTATCGCCGCAGCGGGGATGCCTGGCGCCATGTTTCGCCGCAGGCCGGCTGGCGCGGGCACGAGCGCAGCCACCGCGCCGGGGGATTGCGCATTGACTACGATGATATTGATGCGCCCCTGGTTTCAGCGTTGGCGCCGCTGCTTGAGTTATGGCTGGAAAGCGGCTGCCGGCTACTGAATTGCTCTTCAGCGCCTGCGTTGAATGTCCAGGTCCTGGCGCGACCTGGTGTCCCGCTCTGGTCAACGGCGGACTCGTGGCTGTTGCTCTTGCCCTCGCCCCGGGTCGGTCTGGCGCGCGAGGGCGATGCGCTGACCGCCGGTCTGAGAGCGGATATTGCGAGACTCCTGGCGGAGCGCCTGGTGCGGGAGATCGCCGGGCAGCCGGGACCCGACTGGTCCCCTGAGGCGGGCTGGCTGCATGAGTCCGTCGGCGCCTGGCTGGCGGACCGACTGCTGCAGCGGGACAGCGTCCAGCATCTTCTGCAGAGTCTGTCCGCAAACTACGGCGATGACGCGCTTTCGGCCACGATTCAGGGCCTTGAGCCAGGCGCCACACTGGACCTGATCGTCCGGGTGACAGGAGAGACCGATCTGCATGAGGCGGCACTCGACTGGCGCGACCTGTTGCAATGGCAGCTGGAGCAGGAGGCGGCGACCCGCGTTGCAGGTGACCTCGACGCCTTTCTGGCGCTTTATGACCTGCGCGACGACGCGCTGGGGGTGCTGGCCAGGGCGCGCCTGGTAGCCGGCGAATTCATCGGCGCGCTTGCGATTGACGAAGTCTCGCCGGTCAAGGCGCCGGACGGCAGCGCGCTCTTGCATGCCCGGGTCAAGGATGACAGCGGCACGGTTTCGGTTTTCTTCAGGCTGGTTGAAGGGCGCTGGTTGCGCGCCAGTTGATCGGCCGAGGGCGCAGGTCGCCGTTGCGCAAGAGGGACTGAGGGTCGCTTCAGGGCGGCCCGGCAGGTATAATTCAGACAGTCAAAAGCCTGCAGAAACGGGACCTGACAGTGGCCGACTCCGGCGAAATCCGTGCCATAAACATCAACGAGGAAATGCGCGGCAGTTATCTTGACTACGCCATGAGCGTGATCGTGGCGCGGGCGTTGCCGGATGCCCGCGACGGGCTCAAGCCGGTACATCGCCGCATTTTGTATGCCATGCACGACATGGGTCTGCGTCACAACACGCAGTACAAGAAGAGCGCCCGCGTCGTGGGGGACGTACTGGGCAAGTATCACCCGCATGGGGACGGCGCTGTTTATGACGCGATGGCGCGAATGGTGCAGGAGTTCTCGCTGCGCTACCCCCTGCTGGACGGCCAGGGCAACTTTGGCAGCGTTGACGGCGACAGTCCGGCGGCCATGCGTTATACGGAGGCCCGTCTCGCGCGCATCGCCAGCGAACTGCTGGTTGACATTGACATGGATACCGTTGATTTCGACGAGAACTACGACGGCAGCGCCGAAGAACCGCGGGTATTGCCGGCGCGCCTGCCCAACCTGCTGCTCAATGGCGCCAGCGGCATCGCCGTCGGGATGGCGACCAACGTGCCGCCGCACAACCTCCGTGAACTGACGGATGCCATCGTCCACATCATTGACAACTACAGTCGGCGCAACCAGATCACGGTCGATGAACTGATGGCCTTTGTGCAGGGACCCGACTTTCCGACCGGCGCGCTGGTGATCGCCGACGAGGGCCTGCGCGAAGCCTATGCGAGCGGGCGCGGGCGCGTCGTCGTGCGGGCGCGCTATGAAATGGAAGAACACGACGAACGTCATCGCATTATCCTCAGCGAGATTCCCTACCAGGTTAGCAAGTCGGCCATCGTCGAGCGCATTGTGGCGCTGGTGCGTGAGGGCCGAATCGACACCATCGCCGACCTGCGCGATGAATCCGACCGCAATGGCATGCGCCTGACGGTGGAACTGAAACGCAACGCGCAACCCCTGAGGGTGCTGAACCAGCTCTACAAGTTCACCCAGTTGCAGAGCACCTTCAGCATTCAGATGTTGGCGCTGGACGGCATGCAGCCGCGTTCACTCGGCCTGAAGCAGGCGCTGCAAATCTACATTGACCATCGACTGGAAGTCATCGAACGTCGCTCTCGCCACGAATTGAAGAAGCTGAGGGCGAGGGCCCACATTCTCGAGGGCCTGCTGAAGGCCCTGTCGCAGATTGAAGCGGTCATCCGCTGCATTCGTGCCTCGGCCGATACGGACGTCGCCAGGACGGAACTGATTCGGCGTTTCGACCTTGATGAATTGCAGGCCAACGCCATCCTCGAAATGCAATTGCGACGTCTGGCCGCCCTGGAACAACAGAAGCTGCAAGAGGAATACGACGAGGTCCTCGCGCGCAGCGCCTGGCTGGAGGAACTGCTGGCTTCACAGGAGCGCATGTTGGCGCTCATTCGGGAAGACATGGTGGACCTGGCCGATAGCTATGGCGACCCGCGTCGCACCGAGATTCTACATGGCGTCAGCACGGATTTCGACGAGGCCGACCTCGTCCGTGAAGAGCGTGTGCTGGTCTCACTGACCACGATGGGCTACATCAAGCGGGTGCCGACGGCGACCTACCGCGCCCAGCACCGGGGTGGCAAGGGTCTGATTGGTATGACCACCCGCGAAGAGGACGTGCTGACCCACATCATCACGGCCGGCAGCCACGATCAGTTGCTGTTCTTTAGCGACCGGGGCAAGGTCTACAGCGAACCCGCCTGGCGCATCCCGGAGGCCACCCGCACCGGTCGCGGAATCACAATCCATGCCGTACTGCCGCTCGATAGCGGGGAACGCATCACGACGATCCTGCCCCATGACGCCGAAACCGGCGCTGTCTCCGGTCACCTGATCCTGGCGACGCGCAACGGGCGCATCAAACGGGTGCCGCTGCAGGAATTGCTCCATGCGCGCGCCAGTGGATTGATCGCCATTCATCTTGAGGAAGACGATACGCTGGTGCAGGCCCGACCGAGCGACGGCGACCAGGAAGTGATGGTGGTCACCGAAGCCGGTCAGTCCATCCGCTTTCACGAGAGCGCTGTACGAGTCATGGGACGCAGCGCTGCCGGCGTCTATTCCATTCGTCTGCGGCAGGGCGACAGGGTCGCAGCCATGGACGTCATCGACGAGGCGGACACCCACCAGCTGGTGGTCACGCGCTACGGTTTCGGCAAGCGAACGCTTCTCGACCAGTATCGCCAACAGGACCGTTACGGCTTCGGCATCCGCACCCTGGCGCAGAACTCAAAGACGGGGCCGGTGGTGGCCATGCGCTGCCTCAGGTCCAGCGACGACATTTTGCTCATGTCTTCCAGCGGGATCATTATTCGCACCCGCCTGGACGAAATACGCGAAACGGGCCGCAGTACCCAGGGCGTGAGGGTGATGGACCTCGACGGGAACAGCCAGGTCGTGGGACTGGCGGTGGTCGATTTGCAGGAAGAGGCTGCGGCCAGCCTGAACGGAAACGTGCAGGACAACGGACATGCCTGATCCCCGGCCCCTGCAGGGCATCATCCCGCCCATGGTGACGCCCTTTGCCGAAGACGAATCTCTGGATGAAGCGGCGTTGCAACGGGAAGTGCGCTGGCTCATCGAAGAGGCCGGTGTTCACGGGCTGGCAGTGGGAGGCAGCACCGGGGAAGGGCATACGCTCTCCACGGAAGAACTGCGACACTGCGTCGGCGCCGCGCTGGACGCAGCTGCAGGCCGCGTGCCGGTCGTCGCCGGCGTGATCGTGGACAGCACGCGCCAGGCATTGGAGAAGGCGCTGGCACTGGCGGACCTGGACCTGGCCGGGCTGCAGGTGACCCCCGTGCATTACCTCTTCCGCCCGGATGACGACAGCATGTTCCGCCATTTCGCCGCGCTGGCGGACGCGACGAGCCTGCCGGTCATCATCTATAACGTCGTGCCCTGGTCCTACTGTTCGCCGCAGTTGCTGGCCCGCATGTTGCGCGAAATCGAGGGCGTCATCGGGGTCAAGCAAAGCGCCGGGGACATGAAGTTGCTGGCGGACCTGTTGCTGCTGGCGGGAGATGACGGCGCCATCCTGTCGGCGGTAGACTCGCTGCTGTATCCCTCGTTTTGTCTTGGGGCGCACGGCGCCATTGCGGCGATTCTCTCCGCCGCGCCGGAGCGCTGTGTCGCCTTGTGGGATGCGGTCGTCGCCGGCGATCACGAACGGGCGCTGGGGCTCCACCGCCAACTCTTGCCCCTGTGGAATGCGCTGGAAGGGGACAATCTGCCGGCCAACGTCAAGACGGCGCTGGCCCTGCAGGGCCGACCCGCCGGTCAACCGCGGCGTCCGATGCCAGTCTCCTCAGCCGCGCAATGCGCGGCCATCCAGTCGGCTCTGACGCCAGGCTGAAATCTACTCGACTTCTTCTTCGCTTTCCTCGCCGACCCGTTCGACAGCCCCGGCGTCGACCTCGTCGTCCAGTTCACCTTCGAGGTCCTCTTCCTCGTCCTCGGCGGCAACCGCGGCGGGCATCACGACGCGCACCAGCATTTCATCCGGGTCGTTGAGAATATCGATCTCATCGCCAAGGTCGAGGTCGCGAACGTGGATGCCGTCGCCGACCTCGGCAAGGCCATCCAGACTGACCTCAATCTCGTTAAGCAGGTTTGTGGGCAGGGTCTCGATCGTCAGGTTGCCCGGCCCCGTGATGAGAATGCCCTGGCCGGAGACCACGGCCGGACTCTCACCGCTAAAGCGCAGAAAGACGTCGGTTGCGATGCGCTGGTCCATGCGCAGGGCGAAGAAATCAACGTGCAGGATGTGGTCGCGCAAGACGTGGCGCTGCACGTCGCGCGCCAGCACGGTATGGGTCTCCCCCCCGACGCTGACATCGATCAGGTTTGTGCCGCCGGCGTTCATAAGCAGGACTTCCAGCGGGCGTTCGGGGATCTGGATGTTGACGGGGTCCATGACGGGCCCGTAGATGATGCCGGGCACCAGACCCTGGCCCCGCAGTCTGCGCACCTTTTTCCCCGTCAAATTTCGTTCCTGCGCCTCGATCACAAACTCTGCCACGCCAAACTCCTCATCGCCCGATATACAGCCGGCCAAAGGCCCTGCATGAAAAACGCGCCCCGGTTGGCGGGCGCATTCACCATGAGCGGGTAACGGGACTCGAACCCGTGACACCTTGCTTGGGAAGCAAGTGCTCTACCAACTGAGCTACACCCGCAACCGCGCCGCGAGTATAGGCAGGCCTTTGTGCGCTGTCAAGGACGGGGCTTTCCATTGCACTGCCCACATGTTTGGATACCATGGGCAGGGAAGCAAAACACGGAGCCGCGGTGAAGCGTTGGCGCATTGGTCTGCCCGGTCTGTTGCTCAGTTTGCTGGCAACCTGGGCCCTGGTGACGCAACTGGACCTGGACAGTCTGGTGTTGTCCCTGCGAACTGCGCAATACGGCTGGCTGTTGCCGGCCTTTCTGCTGCTGCTGGCGGGCCAGATGGTGCGTGCGCTGCGCTGGCGCGCCTTGCTGGAAGGCGGCCTGCCCCTGGCGCGCGCCTTTCATATCCTGAACATTTCCTACATGGCCAATGCCTTTTTGCCCTTTCGCTTCGGCGAACTGGCCCGCATATGGCTGGTCAGGCCCGGGCTCTCGTCCATGCGGACGGCGGGCAGCATCTTGCTGGAAAGACTCCTTGACACGCTGGCAGTTTTGGTGATGCTGGCTGCTGCATTGAGCGTCTTGCATGAAGCCGGCGATGACTATCGTCAGGCGGCGCGCCTGATGCTGCCGCTGCTGCTGGCGCTGGCGTTGGCGCTCTTCTCGCTGGCGCGCCGCCGAACGCTGGCCCGGCGCTTGCTGGACTGGACCCTGCGCCTGCCCTTGCCCGGAGCCGTGCGCCGCCTTCCATTGGGCCAGTGGCTGGAGGCGCTGCTGGACGGACTGCAACCCCTGACCAACCCGGCCCTGCTGTTGCGGGTCCTGGTCTGGACCCTGGCTGGCTGGACGCTGTCCCTGCTGGCCAGTTACCTGATGATGCTGGTGTTTTACGAGAAGGCGGACCTCGCCGTGGCGGGCCTCAGTATCGTGGCTGCGGCCCTGGTGATCGCCTTGCCGGCGGTGCCGGGAAACATCGGCACCTATCAGTGGGCCATCATGCTGGCGCTGGCCGCAGGCGGCTACGGCGAGCCCCTGGATGCCCCCAACGTCTCACTGGGCCTTGCCATTCACGCCATTAATCTGCTGATGTATACCCTGACCGGCTGCCTGGGGCTGATCCGGGAGCAGGTGACGCCCGTCGGGCTCGTTCGCAGCCTTCAGGACTTCAGGTTGAGCAAGGAGGGTCATGGAAGCCGGAAATGACCGGCAGGGCAGGCTCAAAATCCTGGTTTCCTTGCTTTATTACCACCCGCACCCGACCGGACTTACCATCCACGTGCAACGGGTCGCGGAGGAACTGGCGCGTCGCGGCCATGAAGTGACGGTGCTGACGGCGCGCTACGATGCCTCGCTGCCCCGCGACGAACAAATGCTCAACGGCGTGCGCGTGGTCCGTCTGCGGACCTTGCCTCTGGCGATCAGCCGCGGCATGTTGATGCCGGCCTGGCCATGGGCGGCGCTGGCGCTGGCGCTGGGTCATGACCTGCTCTGGGCGAATCTGCCCATGCTGGAAACCGCACCGCTGGCGTTCGTCTCCCGCCTCAGCGGACGCGCCATCGTGGCCACGCATCATGGCGATCTGGTCCTGCCACCCACCAGGTTCAACCGCCTGATTGCTACACTGATGTATCGCTTTTACACCGTACTGGCGCGGCGGGCCGGGCGACTCGTGGCCTACAGCGAGGACTATGCCGCCCATTCCCGCTGGCTGGCGCCCTACCGGGAAAAAGTCACGGTAATCTCCCCTCCCGTCACGATGCCGCTACCCGAGCCGAATGCGGCAGCGGCCCTCCGCTCGCAATGGGCGCCGGATGGCGGCCCGCTGATTGGTTTCGCCGGTCGCTTTGTCGAGGAAAAGCGCCCGGACCTGCTGTTGCGCGCGCTGGAACTGGTGGTTGAGGCCTTTCCCCGGGTCCGGGTGGTATTCGCCGGGCAACAAAACATCGCTTACGAGCGCACGCATGAGCGCCATGCTTCCCTGCTGGAACGCTGGCGCGACCGCGTGGTGTTTCTGGGTGTGCTGCGCGGCATGCAGGCCATGGCGAATTTTTACGCAGCCTGCGATGTCCTGGCGCTTACCAGCGATTCCGAATGCTTTGCGCTGGTGCAGGTGGAGGCCATGCTCTGCGGCACGCCGGTCGTCATGACGGACACGCCCGGGGGCAGGGTACCGGTGCGGACGACAGGCATGGGACGTCTGGCGCCCGTCGGCGACTGGCGCGCGATAGGAGAAGCGCTGGTGGCCGTCTTGCAGGAGCCGGAACGTTACCATCGTCCCCGCGAGGAGATCGGGCAGACCTTCTGCTTCCAGGAAACTGTGGACCGCTATGAGCGACTCTTCCGCCGCCACGCCAGGGGTTGACCCCGAGACCGTCGCCTGGATGCTGCGCAACGAAGCGGACATGTCCTTCCGCATGCGCGCGCGTACGGTGTTCGAATGGGTCCCGCTGCGACCGGACAGTCTGATTCTGGACCTGCCATGCGGTCAGGGCTTTTACCTGAAGATGCTGCGTCACGTCTGCGACTGCCCCCTGCTGGGACTGGACCTGGATGCCGCAGTGTTGAAGAAGGCGCAGGACAGCCTTGGGAGGGCGCCAGGTCTCTTGCTGGGCCGAAGCGACGCCCTGGCCCTGCCGCTCCCTCCGGACTGTGTCGACGCCATCATACTCACGGAGCTGCTGGAGCACGTGCGCGATGACCAGGGCGTGCTGCGTGAATGTCAGCGTGTCCTAAAACCTGGCGGGGTCATGGCGATTACCGTGCCGCACGCCAACTATCCGCTGGCCTGGGACCCGATCAACAAGACGCTCGAAAAGTTGTTTGGCCTGCACGTTGGGAGCGGCCCGCTGGCCGGAATCTGGGCCAATCACCTGCGGCTTTATACGCCTGAGCAATTGCGCGAACGCGTACTTGCCGCCGGTCTGCAGGTGGATGAAGAGCGGTCACTGCTGCACCACGCCTTTCCCTTCAGCCACAACCTGGTGTACGGGCTCGGCAAACCCCTGCTGGAGGCCGGCCTGTTGCCGGAAGCGCTGGCCGACGTGGCGGACCGCTCCCGCTTTGCCAGGAGGGACCGTGGTCCGCTCAATCCCCTGCGACTGGCTCTGCGCGTGCTGGAGTGGTTTGACCGAAACAACATTAAGGACGAAACGCAGGGCCGCGCCACCGTCAATCTGGCGCTACGGGCGAGCAAGCCGCTTTGAAGGCAGGAGACGGCGCACCGGATCCCGCGGCGCTGGAGTCCCTGACGCTGGACCAACTCCCTGGTCGCCTTCTGCGTCGTCCGCGACACACCCTGGCTGCCCTGCGCCGGATTGTGAGTCAGGGCCCGGGCGTAACCGCAGCGGCGCCGCAGGGGAGGGAAACTGCGCCCGCCCGGCGAAGACCGGCAGCCATGCCCCGCCTGGACAGGGGCCGGGCCGGTCTGATTGTCAGGCTGCTGGCGCTGGCCCTGGCCCTGTGGGGCAGCCATCGGCTGGTTTCGACCTCCGCGCCGACGGATGAAGCCCTGCAGGCCAGTAGTGCGTTGCTGTTGCTGGCCGGAATGGTCCTGTGGCTCCTCGGGGACTGGCTTCGACCCTGGCCGCCAGATTCCGCTCACGAAAGTCTGCCCCTTCCCCCCAGGGGATCCGCCTTCCACAACAGGCCGCACAGCAAAAGGCGGGTAGCGGCCGCGACGGCCGCGCTGTGCTGCGCGCTGGCATGGCATTTCACGGCAGGCAACAGAGTCACCCTGGTCGGACTGGCCGCCTGGCTGGCAAGCATGGCGCTCTGGTTTTACGCCCTGCTGCCGGCGAGTCCACCGTTGCGCGACACCTGGCGCCGATTCAGGGTTGCCATCCAGGGACAGCGTTGGCGGGGCCCTGAACTGGCGGCCTTGTTGCTGGTCCTGCTGCTGGCCGCCGGCATGCGCCTCATCCACCTTGACGACATCATGCCGGAGATGAGCAGCGACCACGTCGAGAAGATTCGCGACGCCTGGCGGGTCAGCCAGGGGAACTACCAGGTGTTCTTCGCCAATATCGGAGGGCGCGAACCCTTCCAGATGTATGCCATGGCCCTGCTGGCGGGTGTCCCCGGCCTTGGCTTCAACTTTTACACCCTGAAATTCCTGAGCGCCCTGGAAGGAATCGTCGCCGTTTTGCTCATCACCCTGGCGGCGCGGACGGTCATCGGCGGACGGGAGGGGCGGCTCGCCGCCTTGCTGACCGCCACGCTGGTCGCCGTTTCCTACTGGCACCTGGTGCTCAGTCGCATGGGCCTGCGCATTGTACTCACAACTGCAGTGGTGGGCCTCCTGCTGTTTTTTCTGTATCGCGCGCTGCGTCACAACCGACGCGGGGACTTTCTGGCGGCGGGCCTGGTGACGGGACTCGGTCTGTATACCTACCAGGCGACGCGCATGCTGCCGCTGGTCATCCTTGCGGGCGTGGCGCTGGCCCTGTTGCAGTACCCGGCCCGTCAGCGCCTGGCGCTGATACGGAACCTTGCGGCCCTGGTCCTGATCGCGTTGGCTGCCTTCATCCCTCTGGGCGGCTACGCGCTGGAGTTCCCGCAGGATTTCTGGCGACGCACGACCAGCCGCGTGCTGGGCGACGCAGCCATCCAGGCGGAGGGGGCCGATGCAACCTCCGAACAGCTGGCCAATGCCCGCGCTATCCTGCTGCAGTTGGGAGAAAACCTCCGCAACGTCCTGCTGATGTTCAACGTCAAGGGGGACGTCGCCTGGATCAATGGCGCGCCTGGTCGGCCGGCCCTGGACCCCTGGACGGGGGCGCTTTTCGCGCTGGGCCTGGTAGCCTGGGCGCGGCGGATTCAACGGCAACACAGCGTGCTGCTGCTGCTGTTGCCCCTGGCACTGGTCATTCTCTTGCTGCCTTCGGCGCTGGCGCTTTCCTTCCCGCGCGAGAACCCCAGTCATACGCGCGCCAGTGGCGCACTGCCCGTCACCCTGATGATCGCGGCCCTGCCCCTCGCGCTACTCGTCGACCAATTGCGGCACACGTTGCGCGGCCGTTCTGGCGCTATCTGCGCTGCCGGTCTGGTCCTGCTGTGTGTACTGGGCGCATTGCAAACCGGCCAGCATCGCTATTTCGACGAAAACCTGCGCTACTGGCGGCAGGCCACATTCGATTATTCGACGGCGGGGCAGGCGCTGGCATCCTTTGTCGCCATCAATGACGCGCCGGGCAATGCCTTTGTCATCGCATGGCCCCACTGGTGGGACCATCGCGCCGTGGGCATTGAGGCCGGCCTGATGGAATGGCCCAACGGCCTCCACGGCAGCGGCAACCTTGTCCGGGACCTTGCCGCAGCCCGGGCGCGCGAGGGCCCATACCAACTTAAGGCGGGGGCCGGTCTCCTCTTCTTTCTGTCACCCGAAGACGAGGCTTCCCTCGAAGTCCTGCGGGACTTCTTTCCGGCCGGTCTGGCGGAACATCGACGCAATGAACTTGAGCGACATGAATTCCTGCTCTACCGGGTGCCCGCGCCCGGCGACGCGGCGTGGTGGCTAACTCTGGATGAGAAACCCTGAAGAAGCCTTCCAGTCGTGTAGAATGCCTCCGGTGGCAGGCGAACACAGGCAGGGTCGACTGACTGGGGCAGTGACGAGCGGGGTGGCCGGGTCCGACCGGCGTAACAGGGCGCTGACTGGCGCGCTGCTGCTGTTGACGCTGTTGGCAGGCGGCATTTTCCGCTTCACCGGGCTTAACTGGGACGACTACACCTTTCTGCACCCTGATGAACGCTTCCTCACCGATGTGGTGTCTTCCATCGGTGGCGGTCTTCGTTCGACCCGGGCAACAGAGGAAGAGCGGGGCCGGCAGGTCGCCTTCTGCATGGAACGCTTTCCGGCAAGCAATGGTGCCGGCCCCTGGTTTGATACGGAATGCTCGACGCTCAACCCGCACAATGCAGGCAAGGGCATCTACGTCTACGGCACACTGCCCCTGTTTCTGGCGCGGGCCACGGGTCAGGAGCTGACCCGGCTGACCGGCGACTCTTCACACAGCAGCTTTTATGGCCTGCATCTGGTCTGGCGCGGCCTGTCTGCGCTGGCAGAGACGGCCGTCATTCTGGTGGTCTTCCTCATTGGAGCGACCCTGCTGGACAGGCGGACGGCCACCCTGGCGGCTGCGTTTTACAGCGTGGTCGTGTTCTCCATTCAGCAGGCGCACTTCGGCACTGTGGACGCCTTCACGAATCTCTTTTGCGCGCTTGGCCTGCTGTTTGCGGCGCGGGTCTGGAAGGCCGGGCGTCTGTGGGACTACGCGCTTTTCGGTCTCTTCTGTGGCTGTGCCCTGGCCAGCCGCATCAATGTCGCGCCGCTGGCGGGGCTGATTGTGCTGGCGCCGCTTCCGCATATCGTGAGCCGCTGGCGCCGGGATGCTTCAATGAGCCACCTGGTGCGCAAGACAGGCGTCGGTCTGGTCGCAGCCGGTCTGCTGACCGCGCTGACCTTTCGCGTCCTGAATCCCTACGCCTTCAGCGGCCCGGGCTTTTTTGACCTGACGCCCAATTTGCGCTGGCTGGAGGATGTTATTGAAGCGCGCAGTCTGGTCAGCGGTCGCATCGACATCCCGCCAAACTGGCAGTGGCTGGGCCGCGTGCCCTGGCTGTTTCCCCTTAACAACATTCTGCTCTGGGGTCTGGGCCCCGTGCTCGGGCTGGCCGCAGCCGCGGCCGCGTTGTGGGCCCTGTTGCGCCTGTTGCAACATCGGCATGGTTCGACGCGCCTGTTGCTACCGTTGATCTGGGCGCTGGGCTATTTTGCGTTGCTGGGCGGCGGCCACGTGGCCAGCATGCGCTATTTTCTGCCGCTCTACCCGGCGCTGACGCTGCTGGCCGCCTGGGGGCTGATCCGTCTTGTGCGGGTGAGTGTCGGCTTTCGCCGCAAGTCGGCCCTGCTGTTGACCCTTGGCGTCCTCGGCTTCAGCGCCCTCTGGGCCCTCATGTTCAGCAACATCTATCGTCACCAGATGACGCGGGTGCAGGCCAGCCACTGGTTCTGGGAACGGGTGCCCGGCGATTTCGCCCTGTCTGTGGAAGGCGGGGACGCCGAAGCGCCGCTGATCAATATTGCGGTGGCCAACCGCGGCGGTCACGGCGACCTGCAGACTCGCGCCAGTCGTTACGAGACCGGCCAGCCCTTCAGCCAGTACGTCCACGCCACGGCGGATGGACAGCTGCGGGCTGTGCACATCCCGCATCTGGCGGACCCGCTGGCAGACGCCGGCGTTGAGTCCCTGCGAATCGTTCTGGAGGACCCTGTCAGTGGCGACACGCTGGCGGAGGGCCGGCTTGATGCGGACCTGTCTACGGCCGGCCACCTCCTGGGGGATGCCTGGGACGTTGCGCTGGAGCCCACCCTGCAGGTGACAGAGGGGCAGGAACTGCTCTTCACCTTCGAGGTGCTGGATGGCGGGCCGGTGACGACCGGCGGCTCGGTCGTGGCGCAGGAAGGGGTCTGGGAGGACGCCATTCCCTACCTTGTCTGCACCTTGCCGCGGGGAGTCACGCTGGCCGATGACCCGCCACCGGGCCTGCTGAACTCCAGCCAGTGCAGGGGACGCAACGCCTGGAACGGGCTGCTGCTGGGTGTGGACCTGGGACTTTCCGGCGAAGACGACGACACGCTGCGCTCGCGCCTGATCAACGGCCTGCACGACAGCGACTACATTAGCATCAGCAGCAACCGCTTCTATGATTCAAAACGGCGCAATCCGCTGCGCTGGCCGCTCTCGGATAGCTACTACGAGGCGCTTTTCTCCGGAGCACTGGGTTTCGACCTGGTGGCGCGCTTTGAGGAAAGTTTCGAACTGGGACCGCTGCGCTTCCCGGAACAGCACCTGCCCACGCACGACGGGCCGGCCTGGCTCAATGAATTCGAGCCCGAGGAAGCCTTTCACGTATACGACCACCCGACGGTCTTCGTCTTCGCCAAAAGCGAGACCTATAACCCCACGCAGGTGGAGGCGATCCTGCGCGAAGCGCCCCTGAACACTCTGGGGGAGCGCCGCCAGGCGCCCGTCGAGAACTGCCCGCAGATGTATCTCAACCCCGGCGGTGGCGGCTGTGACACCACCCTGGTGGACGTCCTGCGCCGTGACACCCTCACGGCGGACGCGCATCCGGACTGGCTGCTGCTGGATGACGATCGTCAACGGAAGCAGATGGAAGGCGGCAGCTGGAGCGAGCGCTTCGACAGCGGCAGTCCCTTGAATCGGGAACCCCTGCTCGCGATTGCGGGTTGGTGGCTGGCGGTCACAGCCTTCGGTCTCGCAGCATGGCCCTGGCTGACTTTGGCCCTGCCCGGCCTGGCGGACCGGGGCCTGATTGGCGCGCGCATCGCGGGTCTCTTGCTGGTTGCCTGGCTGGCCTGGGCGGGCAGCAGCCTGGGTCTGCCGCTGTGGAACGGCAACGGCATCGCCCTCCTGCTCGCGGGCGTGCTGGTTAGCGGGCTGTTCGTCATGCGACGCCGGCAACATCGTGCGAGCGGCCGAAACGCCTGGTCCTGGCAGCGCTTGCTGGCCTTCGAAGCGCTCTTGCTGCTGCTTTTTCTGGGTTTCCTGCTGGTGCGCGGCAGCAACCCGGACCTGTGGCATACGCATTTTGGCGGCGAAAAGCCGATGGACTTCGCGTATTTCAACGCCACCCTGCGCAGCAGCGTCTTCCCGCCCTACGACCCATGGTTTGCCGGCGGCTTCATCAATTATTACTACTTCGGTTTCGTGCTGGTCGGCGCGCCGGTCCTGCTGACCGGCATCCAGCCCGCCATCGCCTACAACCTGATCCTGCCGACGCTCTTCGCCCTGACCGGCATGGGCGCCTTCAGCGTCGCCTTTAATCTTGTGCGCAGACGTCGGGTTGCCGGTGGGTTTGCAGCGGAAAGGGCGGGAAGGCCCCGAGCGAATCCCTGGGTGGCGGGCCTGGCTGCCCTGATGCTGGCGGTCGTCCTGGGTAATCTGGATACCCTGCGCGTCTTCGGCAATGGCCTGGCGCAACTGGGCGGTTACACGCAGCCCCAGGGCCTCGCAGACTATCTGGAAACTGAATTCGCGCTCGAAAGCGGCGCCCGGACCACACTCGTCGATCGTCAACAATTGCTGGAGCGGGCCGGGGCCAATCACCCCGGCGATCGCTTGCGTTACGAGTGGCAACACGGCCGGGACCTGTGGACTGGCCTGTTGCAGGGGGCGGGTCGCTGGCTGGAGGGCGACCCGCTGCCGATCGCCAGTCATCGCTGGTACTGGGCGCCGACGCGCATTCTGGCGGAGACTCCCGGAACGGGCGGCAACGCCATCACCGAATTGCCCTGGTTCACCTTTTTGTACGGCGACCTGCACGCGCACATGATCGCCATGCCCCTGCAACTGCTGGTGTTGCTATTCGTCGTGCATGAGTTCAGGGCGGTAGAAGCGGGACGTCGCCGGGCAGGCCGCTGGCCGGCCCTGATCGCGGGAGCGCTGGCCGCCGGCATGCTGCGCGCCACCAACACCTGGGACTGGCCGACCTTCATGTTGCTGGGATTCGCCGCTGTCGCCGGCGCCTGGTGGCTCGAGAAGCGTCGGGGCGACCCCCTGCCAGTCAGGGCCTTGTTGACGCGCTCATTTGTCTTCGTATTGGCAGCGTTTTTGTTCGCCTTGCCCTTCACCCACTGGTACGCGACGGGCTTCAACAGCCTGCGCCTTTGGCAGGGGGGACGCACGCCGCTCTGGGCCTGGCTGGATATCCACGGCCTCTTCGTTTTTCTCCTGCTTTCGCTGCTGGTTTGGGAGTCGGCGCGCTGGATGCGCGGAACGCGGGTGGGGCAATTGCGCGGCAAGGGTCGCCAGCTGGTCGTAATCGCGTTGCTGGTCCTGGTCGTTCTCGCGCTGGCCATGGCATTGGCCATGGCGGGCTGGCAGGTAGCGCTGCCGGTGCTCCCCATGATGTTGTGGTGTGTCCTGCTGACCCTGCGGCCCCGTCAATCGTCGGCGTTGCAGGTGGTGGTCGGATTGGCGGCGTTGGCGCTGGCCCTGACCCTGGGCGTCGAGATTCTGGTGCTGCAGGGCGACATTGGCCGCCAGAACACGGTCTTCAAGTTTTACATTCAGGCCTGGTTGCTATTAAGTGTGGCGGGTGGCGTCGCTTTCGCCTGGCTGCAGGGGGCCATGCCGCGCTGGCCCGGCGCGCTGCGTCTCATCTGGGTCATTCCTGGCGCGCTGTTACTGTTCATGGCCGCGCTATATCCCCTGCTGTCGACACCGGCGCGCGCGCTGGACCGCATGGCCCCCGGCACGGGTTGGACCCTCGACGGCATGGCCTACATGCGCCAGGCGCTGCACCAGGAAAACGGTCATGAACTGGTCCTGGCCGACGACCATGCCCTGATCCGCTGGTTGCAGGAGGAAGTGGAAGGGGCCCCGGTCATTCTTGAAGCGCATGGCAGCGAGTATCGCTGGGGAAGTCGCGTCTCCATTTATACGGGCCTGCCCTCCCTGCTGGGCTGGCGCTTCCATCAGACGCAGCAGCGCAGCCTGCCGCAACAGGGCCTGTTCGTCGATCAGCGACGGGCCAACATCAACGGTCTTTACAGCACCGTAGACAACGACGTCGCCTGGGAAATGTTGCAGTTTTACGAGGTGCGCTACGTCGTCGTGGGCGGCCTGGAGCGCGCCTGGTACCCCGCCGAAGGGCTGGCCAAGTTTGACGACATGGTCGGGCAGGGCAGGTTGCGACGGGTCTTTGCACAGGGGCAGGCGACCCTGTACGAAGTCATCGGTGCTGCCGCGTGATCCTGGACTGGCTCGCGCGCGAGGGCTGGATCGTCCTCAGCTGGTGGCTGATGACCAGTCTGGCGGGCCTGGCGGCGCTGCCGCTGTGCTTCAACCTGCTCAGGGCCCTGCCGGACCAGGGGTACAGCCTTGCGCGGGCGCTGGGTCTGTTGCTGACCGGTTTCATCTTCTGGCTGGGAGTCAGTCTCGGCTTCCTGAGCAATTCGCCAGGCAGCATCCTGCTGGCCTGGATCTTGCTGGCAGCTGTCTCCTGGGCGCTGTATCGGCGCCGCGGCCACACAGGCGGACTGCGAACATGGTGGCGCGGAAACCGCCGCTTCGTGTTGGTCGCCGAACTCGTCTTTCTGGTCGCCCTGCTGGCCATGGCCGCGCTGCGGGCGCACAACAACAGCCTGATCGGCACGGAAAAGCCGATGGAGCTGGCCTTTCTGAGTTCTGCGTTGCGCAGCGAAGTGTTCCCGCCGGCCGACCCCTGGCTGTCCGGTCATGCGATCAGTTACTACTACTTCGGTTACGTGCTCCTGGCGATGCTGGCCTCCCTGAGCGGCATCGGCAGCACCATCGCTTTCAACATGGGGATCGCGCTGCTCTTCGCGCTGGGCGCCCTGACGGCCTACGGCGTCGCGGGCAACCTGGCGCGCAGCCGGCCGGGCCGGCCGGGTTGGCGCAGCGGTCTGCTCGGGGCCGCCTGCGTCACTGTGCTGGGCAACTGGCAACTGCCGTTGATCGAATGGCCCTGGCAATCGGGCGCGGGCTCCAACGCCTGGTTCGCCTTCTGGGGACAACATGATCGAATGGCCGCGCAGGTCCTGGCGTCCGGCGCGGGGACACCGGTCGCCCTGCAGGACTGGTCCTTCTGGTGGTGGTGGAAATCAAGCCGGGTGCTGACGGACCGCAGTCTGGACGGCAGCATTGTGCCGATCGACGTCATCACGGAGTTCCCGGCATTCAGCTATCTGCTGGCCGACGTGCACCCGCACGTGCTCTCGCTGCCCTTCGTCCTTTTGCTGACGGGCCTGGCTTTGGGAATCGTGCTGGCAGGTCGGCAACCGGACCGGGCCTGGTCCCTGCTCTGTGCCCTGGTGCTCGGCGGCGTGATGTTCCTCAACAGCTGGGACGGGCCGGTCTCCCTGCTGCTGCTGACCTGCGCGGAGGGCCTGCGCCGCCTGCGGGGGAGTGAACGGGGCCGGCTGAATCGAAGGGAGTTGCTGGCGACGCTCGGCTTCGGCCTGCGCCTCGGCCTGCTGGCCCTGCTGCTGTTTATCCCTTTCTACCTGAGTTTTCGTTCCCAGGCGGGCGGCCTTCTGCCCAACCTGCAACACCCCACACAGTTGCGGCAATTGTTCCTGGTTTTCGCGCCCTTTGTCATCCTTTTGGGCGTCTGGCTGGTGGCGGAAGCCCGGCGGGCCGGGCCGACACTGAACCGGCGCCTGCTGGTCGGCGTGACGGTCCTGGTGCCGCTCGCAATTGTGGCCCTGGTCACCGTCATGGCGCTGGTCGCTGCGCGGCTGCCCGACACGGCGACGGTCTTGCGCGGTTTTCTGCAGGCCGGTGAGTCCATGGACTCCCTCGTCCCGGCCCTGGTGCTGCGACGAGTTTCCGGGCTGCCGGTCTTGCTGGTCCTGAGCGCCGGCATCGGACTGGTGCTGGCCAGACTGTTGCCCCCCGCAGCATCGCGCGACGCGCGGGTTGGTGCGCGGCCGCTGCCTGGCGCGTCCTTCGCGGCCACGCTCGTCGCCATTGGTCTGCTGCTGCTGTTGCTTCCGGAATTCGTCTTTCTGCGCGATGTGTTCAGTTCGCGTTCCAACACCATCTTCAAGCTTTACTATCACGCCTGGCTGCTTTTCAGCTTGGCCATCGCCTGGGCGGCCGGGTCCCTGCAACTGGACCTGGCGGAGGGTCCTGCGCGCCGCGCCATGGCCGGGTTGACGGCCCTCGCCATCCTGCCGGGACTGCTTTTTCCTGTGGCAGGGGTCTACAGCCGCGCGCTGGTTGAAAGCGGACGACATAATGCGGCCCGGCAAGCGCCCTTGAGTCTGGATGGCGGCCCGGGATTCATCGGAAGGGATGACTATGCGGCGATTCGCTGTCTGGAGACAGTGGCAGGCGACGGGCAACCGGTCGTGGCCGAGGCGTCGGGCCCGCAATACAACCAGTACTTTGGCCGGACCGGCACACTAACCGGCATCCCGGTAGTGCTAAACTGGGAGGGGCACCAACAGCAGTGGCGCGGCGCCGGCTGGGATGCCTTGCGGGGCAGCCGCCCCGAAGACCTGGACCGACTTTATCGCTCGCAGACCATCGCGGAAGCAAGCGACATCATTGAACGATACGGCATCGACTACGTG
Organism: Anaerolineaceae bacterium; assembly: GCA_026708325.1. Classification (GTDB taxonomy): domain Bacteria; phylum Chloroflexota; class Anaerolineae; order Aggregatilineales; family Phototrophicaceae; genus JAGWBD01. Next base: position 110,922 of record JAPOVC010000029.1, read on the forward strand.
TTTTACGGCGACAGCGAAAGACGGCGCTACGGGACCCGCGGGGAAGCAAAGTTCCGCGACCATTTCGGAGCCCTCTGCGAATCGGGAGATAGCCGCTTTTACCGCGTGTCAGGTTTGTCATCAGCAGGACTGGGCAACTCATGATCGCCAGTGGCCTGGAACGACAGGGGACCTTCGCCGCGGAGCGCGAGGCCGACTCACTGCGGCTGTCACCCGCGCTTGCTGGGCTGATGGCGCTCCTTGCAGTGAATCTGTTCCTGCGTTTGGCAGAGCTGGACCGTATCCCCCTGGGGGAAGGTGAGGCGCGGCAGGCCCTGGCGGCCCTGGACCTGTTGAATTCGCAAGGGGCAGATGGTCCGCAGGCGGTGGAGAGTCCCACCCTTCTCGCCGCGCAGGCGCTGCTGTTCAACTTATTCGGCAGTAGCGAAGTGACGGCGCGTCTGCCGGTTGCCATGGCCGGCGCGCTCATGCCCCTCGCAGCGTTGGCGCTGCACAGAGTCCTGGGTCAGGGTCGCAGCGTGGCCCTGTGCCTGCTGCTGGCCGTCTCACCGATTTTGCTGATGGCCTCGCGTCAGTCCGCGCCCGTCGTGCTTTCCCTGCTGCTGCTTGCCAGCGCGCTGTGGGCCGTTCAGCGCTACCGGCAAACGGGTGAGCAGGCAGCGGCGACCTGCGCCATGGCGTCCGCCCTCGCACTCATCCTGCTGGCGGAGGCCGGGGGCGCCGTGTTGGCGATGCAGGTCGGTCTGGCCCTGCTGCTGACCTGCAGGAGTCGCCAGGGTGGCGGATCGCCGCGCTCTGCGCTTTTGACGGCCCGCAAATGGCTGCGGGGTTGGCCAGTCCCCGGGTCCGCCCCGCCGGTCCTGTTGATTCTCTTTCTGGTCGCGACGCTGTTCATGTTGAATCCCTCCGGCATCGCGGCGACGGGTGACCTGCTGCAGGCTTCATTGAGCGGATTTGTGCATCCCTGGTCCGAAGCCAGCGGCCTTCCCGAAGCCGAAGTCTGGTCGACGACGGACTCGAGCCCTGTTACTGGGCGCGTGGCGGACTTCTTCGAAAGATTGCATTTGGTCATCGCCTTCGAGCCCCTGCTCGTGGCGGCGGCGGGCGGCTACCTCTTGCTGCGGAGCGCGAAGGGATGGAGCGACGCCGACCGCTTCTTCGTCTTCTGGTTGCTGACTGGAACCCTGTCACTGTTTTTTTGGCGCGCTGCCAGCCCGGCGCATGTCCTGTGGCTGGTCCTGCCGCTGGCGGGGCTCGCCGCCGGTCTTCTGCCGGAATTACTGGCAGAGGATGAAGCGCGCAGCGACATTCCGCCATGGGTCGTGACGCTGGTAGCGGGCGTCAGTCTGACCCTGCTGGCGACGATCGCCTTTTATGCCCGGCTCTTGCTGCAAGCCAGCCCTCAGCCCCTGCAGGGATTGGCCGGACTCGCCCTGTTGCCCCCTTTTCTTGTGGCGGGGGCCTGGCGGCGGCCATGGCCGATCCTGTTGCGCGCCGCGCTGCTCGGTGCCGTTTTGCTGGCCCTGCCGCTATCCCTCGGAGGGGGTTGGGTGACGATGGTGAGTCGGTCGGAGGAGGCGGACGGGCTGTGGCGGCCTTCGGCTACGTCACAGGATGTCTGGCTGCTGCAGGACAGTTTGCGCGCTTTGGCGGAAAGGGAGTCTGGAGGATTTGCCGGGCTCGAACTCACCCTCCTGAAGGATGGTACGAGCCTGCCGCGCTGGCTTTTGCGTGACCACGTCAACATGCGACTTGTCGACAGGGTGGAGGACGTCGGCGACGCCGGTGTCACCTTGCTGCCAGGCGGGATTTCACCGCCAGACGGCGCTGGCGCATGGATCGGCCAGGACTTTACGATAAGCCGCCATGTCTATGCAGCGATGGGGACGAGGACGGCGGGTGACTTCCTGGCGGCCGGCAACGGGTCAGGCACGACAACAAGATACGTCCTGTGGCTGCGGGAAGACCTGTTCGCAGAATCCAGGGACGATGCCGCTGCGCGGGTGAGCGCTCCATGACGATTCCTGGCCTGTTGCGAGGGCTCTCACGGCGCGAACTGTGGCTCTATGCCCTGATTCTGCTTCTGGCCGTCTTCACGCGCTTCTGGCTGCTGGGCGAGCGCGTGATGAGTCACGATGAAAGCCTGCACACCCAGTTCGCCTACAATCTCTACCGGGACGGCAACTTCCAGCACACGCCCCTGATGCACGGGCCGATCCTCTTCCACGCCACGGCCTTTTTCTATTTCCTCTTCGGCGACAGCGACTTCAGCGCCCGCATCTACACGTCGTTGCTGGGTGTGGCGATCGTGCTCATGCCGGCGCTGTTCCGGCCCTGGCTGGGGCGCAACGGCGCGCTGCTGGCCTCGCTGATGCTGCTCGTCTCACCCGTCACGCTCTACTACCACCGCTACATCCGGCACGATACGCCCTCCATTTTCTTCGCGCTCCTGCTGCTCTACGCCGTGCTGATGTATCTGAACGGCCCGCCAGGGGCGCGTCGTCGCCAGCACTGGTTGCTGCTGCTATCGCTGGCCATGATCGGCAATCTCGGGTCCAAGGAAACGGCCTTCATCTATATCGCCATCTTTGGCAGTTTCCTGTTTCTGTACTGGCTGATACGCCTGGCCCAAAGCCGTTGGCAACTGTCGGGACGCGTGGCTTTCGACTTTCTGGTCCTGTCCCTGCTGCTGGGGGGTCTGGCGGCCCTCGGGCTGGTCATCCTGTTTGCGGTTACTCCGCCGGAAGGGGCGCTGACGGCCGCGGCCCAGGCGGGTTGGTGGAACGCCGTAGAAATGCGGGTCCTGGTCCTGGGTCTTGTGCTGCTCATCGCCGTTCTGCTGGTGTGCCTGCTTTGGCCGATGTTTCGCGTTTTCCGGCGCCCGCGTCCGCGAGACCTGTTGATCATCGGCGCCGTAGTTGTGCTGGCCTGCGGCGCCCTCTTGCTGGTCGAGTCGATATCCCACAAGGCAACTCCCTTCAGGGAGCAGGTGTCCGATCCCCAGGTGCCGGACGAAATTTTGCCGGATGCGGCCCCTTCGATTCAGCAACTGCCCCTGGTCCTCGCCTGGATCATGGCCGCGCTGGTCCTGCTGCTTCTGCTCGTTGGTCGACGACAGGGCTGGTGGCGCCGCCTGCAGCGCTATCCCGAACTGGACCTCATCGTCGTCATTGGCAGCCTGATTCTCCCCTGGGCGGCGCCGTTGCTGATCGCCCTGACGGGCGCCCGGGCGACGGACTATTCGCCGGAAGGGATAACCCGGGCCGCGCTGGCCCTGGCGCCGCTTGCGGTCATCTCACTGGGGGTGGGGCTGGTGTGGAACTGGCGCCGCTGGATTCCCTGCGCCCTGTTGTTTTACGCCATTTTCGCCTTCTTCTTTACGACGATGTTCACGAACCTGAACGGCCTGGCGACGGGTCTGGTAGGCAGTCTCGGTTACTGGCTGGAGCAGCAGGGCGTCCGCCGCGGCAGCCAGCCGCAGTACTACTACGTTGGCCTGTTGCTGCCGGTCTACGAATTCCTGCCCCTGCTGGGCAGCGCGTTGGCGATGACCAGCGGCCTGGGCATGTTCTGGCGCCGACGCCAGCGGCAAGTTCGGCTGGCGCCGCCTGAAGCCGGAGCCGACGCCCTTCCACCAGCGACCGCCACGCCGATGCGGCGGCTGCCTACTCTGTGGCTGCTGGCCTGGTGGGCGGTTCTCGC
>JAPOVC010000011.1 GCA_026708325.1 Anaerolineaceae bacterium
CTGGCGACGGGGTGGGAGAGTACGCCGCTGCCAACCCCCTGGGGGCGCGTCGCGCATGAGGTGACGCGCCCCTGTTTACTCGGGAGGCCGGGCCGCAACCATGCAAGGCCATGAACAGGAACGAAGCGAATGGATGGTAGCCTGGGTGACAAATGCGCCGCAGGAAGCCCAAATTGTCGCCGGAAAACTACAGTTTGAGGGCATCCAGACCCTGCTGCACCGCCAGGCTGGCGCAAGCGCAATGGGAATTCATATCGGACAACTGGGTGAAGTCCGTGTGCTGGTTCATCCTTCCGACTATGAGTTCGCACTCGCAATCCTGAATCCAGGGAACCCGCCGTCGTTGCCGCCGGATGGCTCAAACATTATCTTTGAAGACAAAAACAATGAGTGATGCAGCGAAGCACAAATCCGCAAGGCAGGTCTCATGTGTGACATTCGCGAAAAAGCCCGGAAGGGGGTTAGGGTCCACCAGGTTACCGGGCTGAAACCCTTTGCGCCCTCTGCGGCGGTCATCACCTGTCCAAAGCGTATTCCCTAACGGGACATCAGGCCTGTGGCAAGGCAAATCCAGTCCGTTTCAACGACAAGATTGTCGATGCCGGCACCGACAGCAGCGAACCGGGGAGCCAAATGCCGGTTCGCCCGGCGAAGGGCAGGCAAGTGCTGAAAGTCTGCCAGTGTCAGTTGAATGGCCCCGCCACTTGTTCTTCCCTTCGAAATGAGCGAGATTCCGAACGATGATAGTCCCGCCTTGCAGACTCGGGACCACATCGCAGGCCAAAGATGCCATTTCAGGGGTGAGTGTGGTCAAGCGCCAACAGTCAATGGCGGTGGGAATACAGCGAATCGAGATTCTCGGTTCGACATGAGCCTGACTGACCGCAAGCGGGCAAAAACTCTCAAGGCATAGAATCGGTTCCGGGAAGATGGCTGTCCGTGCCATGAAAGCAACGAGGGATCTGTCATTGAAGGAGTGGCTGGTTCCGGTCGGAATATTGCTGATTTCCTTTTTTTTCCGCGTCATTCAACTCGATACGGCATTTTTTGGCCCGGAACAGGCCTGGATCGCGCAGACCAGTCTGCAATTGGCCGAACTTCAGCATTTCCCTACCCACATGTATCCGTCGAGCGCAAATTACAGTCAGTTGCCCTTGACGGTCTACCTCACTTTCATTCCCTGGTTGCTTTCGGACAGCGTCTTTGCCCTGCTCAACCATTACCTCCTGTTGAATCTGCTGGCTGTCGGGTTGTGTTGGTGGTTTGTCCGACGCTACTGGGGACTGTATGTGGCCGCCGTGGCCACGTTTGTCTATGCCTGCATGCCCTGGGCGATCTTCCTGTCGCTTCGGATCTGGCCCAACACGCTTCTGCCGCCCTTCGTGATGCTTTGGGCCACAGGATGCGGCCTGGCCTTTGCGGAAAGGAAACCGGGCTGGCTGAAACTGGCCTGGGCCGCGGCCTGGCTTGCACTGCAATTGCACATCAGCGGCATTCTTTTGCTTGTGGTCCTGTTCATCCTGATGTGGGTCTATCGTCCACCCCAGGGTTGGCGCCATGCGCTCATCGGCAGCCTGTTGGCCCTGTTGCCTGCGCTGCCGTGGTTTTACGCGCAATTCACGGGTGCTGCGGAGTTTGGACTCCATTTCGCCACATCGGCAGGCAGACACGGTCTCCAGATCAGTTTCGAACAGGTCATTCAGTTTCTGACTGCGCGTGATCTGGCAGCAAATTCCCTCAGCGGAAGTCGGGAAGTCCTGGCTTCCCGACTGGACTTTCTGCAAATTGCGGGGCCGATCTGGTTGATTCTGTATTTGGCCTCATTGATTTTTGTCCTGTGGCGTTTCAGGTGGGCGGGCGATCGACAAGGGCCTCTGTACCTGCTGCTTTTTTTGTGGAGCGTGATGTCACTGGGCTTTACATTCTTTGCGAGAGCGCATTACACGCTGGCCTATTACCTGCCTGTCTTGCCGGCTCCCTGCATCGCGCTGGCAATCCTGATGAAACGTCTGGCCGGCACTTTGTCTCGCCAGGGCCTCGCACTTTCTGCTGTCCTGCTGGTGCTCTGCATTCTCAATCTCAATGCAGTGTGGATCATAGACCAACAGAGTAACGAGGACATTCGACGGGAAGATCCTGGCAGTCATGCCTGGTCGACGGGAGATTACACGCCCCCGCTCATTTGGCAGCTGGAAATTGCCCGCGAGAGTCGCCGGATGCTGGATGCCGGCGATGCGTCAGAATTGATTCTGGTTTTCCATGTAGACAAGGGTGAAAGTTCCGAGTACTTGCGTTGGTCTTTTGAACACCATTTGCGTGGTCACCGTGTGCGTGTTCTGGATAGCAAGCAAGCGCATCTCCTGTATCCCCAGGGAACACCGCTGTTTCTCTGGAACGAGAAAGAGTCCGATTTAAGGGAAGAGCTGAGAGGCGACTGGCAGTTGCAGCTGAAAGTGGGCCCCTTTCATTTGTTCAGGTCAGACAGCGAGGGGAGGCCTGCACCCGAGAATGTTTTTGGCGATCGCCCGGTCTACGAGAACGGTCTGCAACTCGTCGGTCATGACGCACTAAAATGTGAAGGCAACTGGAAATTGCACTGGACGCCTGGCCCCGCCGACGCGGGCAGCGGACCCATGCATTTCTTTGTGCATTTGCTGGATGGCAGTTCCGAAAAACTGGCACAGCGCGATCTTCGCGTCTTCGACCCGGGGGACTGGCGTGAGGGAGACAGGATCGTGACGATCTTTGATTTTGGTCGTAATCTCCAGGGTCTGCCGATTGCAACGTTGCGTGTGGGCCTCTACTATTTTTCGGACGAAACCAACTCCTACCTGAGAGGGATCGATGCGTTTGATGGACAGGGCCGACCACGGCAATACGCGATTGATATCCCCCTCGAAAGACCTTGCGTCTAGACGGCCAGGTGTCTCGTCGTGAATGAAACCCTGACTGCAATTTCCGGTGTACGGGTTGGTCATGTCACGGACCGGGAGGGCTGCACGGGCTGCACGGTCGTGCTTTGTCCCCCTGATACGGTTGCTGGCGTCGATCAAAGTGGAGGCGGCCCGGGTACGCGCGAAACGGACCTCTTGCGTCCGACCGGGCACGTCGAAAAGGTAAATGCGATCCTTTTGTCCGGCGGCAGCGCGTTCGGCTTGTCGGCTGCAGGTGGTGTCATGCGTTGGCTTGAAGAGCGGGACACGGGGTACCGGACAGGCGATGGCTCTGTAGTGCCTATTGTTCCGGCAGCCATTCTGTACGACCTGGGGCTGGGCGTCCGCGGGATTCGTCCGGGTGAGGAAGCGGGCTATCTCGCCTGCAGCCAGGCCAGTTCGCAACCGGTCCAGGAGGGCAGTGTGGGCGCCGGAACCGGCTGCCGCGTGTGTGCCATGGCGGGCAACAGCAGGGCCAGCAAGGGCGGGACGGGTTCCGCCCTTGTGTCTGCCGGAGGCGGCCTGCAGGTCGCGGCGCTCATGGCCGTCAATGCTCTCGGCGAGATTTTGGACGAAGAGGGCGGCATTCTGGCCGGGTTGCGATCAACGCGAAACCGCAGGGAATTCGTTCCCGTTCTGGAAGAGTTGGGCCAACACCTGCTGGCACGGCATTCGCGGCAAAACACGGTCATTGGCGTGGTTGCGACCAACGCCAGATTGACAAAGGGCGACGTTTCCCGCGTAGCCCGGATGGCCAGCAACGGAGTGGCGCGTGTCGTCAGGCCGGCGCACACGGCCTATGATGGAGACACGATGTTTGCCCTGGCCACGGGCAGGCTGGAGGCTGATGGCAGCGTCGTTGGCGCTTTTGCCGCGGAAGCGGTTGCCATTGCAATCCGACGGGCTGTTCGCGCAGCCACGTCGCTGGGTGGAGTTCAGGCCATATCTGACCCGGGTTGAGAGTGGGATGGCCGAGACCGGAACGGGAGAGGCGGACAGATGCCAAGTGTCCTGATTGTGGAGGATGAGGAAGTCCTGCTCAGAAACCTGGAGGCACGGCTGCGCGACGACGGTTTCCAGGTTTCCACTGCCTCGGATGGGGAAGAGGCCATGGCGTACATCCGGGCGACACCGCCGGATCTTGTGGTGCTGGACATCATGTTGCCAAAGCTCGATGGCCTGAGCGTTTGCCGCATGCTGCGCAAGGACGATTCCCTTGCCAACCTGCCCATCATTATGCTGACCGCGCGCGGCACCGAAGTGGACCGCATTGTTGGACTGGAGAGTGGCGCCGATGATTACATCGTCAAGCCCTTCAGTCTGGGAGAATTCCTGGCGCGGGTGCGGGCCGTTTTGCGCCGCTCGCCAGGACACCAGCCTCCGCAGGAAAAACTGTTGGCCGATGATCTGAGTCTGGATCTCAAGGGTCACAAGCTCTTTTGCGGCGGTGCCGAAGTGCATCTCAGCAACCGCGAATTTATGTTGCTGGCTGAATTGATGCGCAACAGCGGAGCCGTGCTCACCCGCGACCTGTTGCTGACCAGGGTGTGGGGCGAAGACAACTTTGTGGAAAAGCGTACCGTCGACGTGCACGTGCGTTGGTTGCGCGAAAAAATTGAGAAGGACCCCTCACAGCCCAGGCGAATCGTGACCGTGCGCGGCGTCGGATATCGCTTCGAGGGTTGATGACGCGATCCGCAGCGCTGCAGGTGTTGCTGGCAGCGGCCCTTTGGGGAACTACCGGCACTGCCATGACCCTGGCCCCTTCCGCCGCGGACGCCGCCGGCATCGGCGCCATGCGATTGTTGCTTGGCGGGTTGGCCCTGGCGCTTCTGGCATGGCGAAGCGGTGACTTGCAACGAGCCCGACCCTTGCCGCTGCGTGCCCTGGCCGGGGCCGGGATTATGATTGCGGCCTATCAGCTTTGCTTTTTCAACGGGATTTCTCGCAACGGCGTCGCGTTGGGCACCATGGTCGCCATCGGAAGCGCACCTGTGCTTGCCGGAATTCTCGAATGGGGAATCGAAGGGCGCGCTCCGGGCGGGCGCTGGCTGGCAGCCACGACGCTGGCACTTTTCGGTTGCACCTTGTTGTTGTTGCCCGGCGAACGTATGCCCGCGATGCTTGAACCCGTCGGTCTGTTTCTGTCGCTTGGCGCCGGATTGTCCTACGCCGGCTATGCCCTGACGGGCAAGCGACTGTTGTCCCGCATGTCTCCCAACGCCGTGATGGCGCTGATCTTTCTCCCTGGCGCCCTGTTCCTGTTGCCCTTGCTGGCCTTTCGGGACCTGAAATGGGTCCTGCAGCCTGATGGATTTCTGGTTATCCTGCATCTTGGGCTTGTAACCACCGCACTGGCTTACGTGTTGTTCGCGCGCGGGCTCCAGCACCTGGCCCCCTCGGTGGCCGTAACGCTCAGCCTCGCGGAACCTCTGGTTGCCGCTACACTGGGCATTCTGCTCCTTGAAGAGCGGCCCGGGAGTCGCGGTCTCCTGGGAATGATCGCCCTGGCCGCGGCCCTCCTTTGGCTTTCAGTACCGGGGACCGGGGGAAGGACGGGGGAAAATGGACGAGCCAAGAGTTGATTTATCTGCTGCAGGTTCTGCGGAGGCTGCGAAATCGGCCGTCCTGCGCTCGATGGCGGACAGTTCCTGCAACATTTTGTTTGTGCTGGACAAACAAAAGCGCGTAATGGAGTTGAATCGCAGGGCGTGCGAGACCTTTATCGTCGACCGCAGTTTTCGGGGCTCTCTGGTTGAACTGACCGGATCCGGCGAACTGGATACCCTGGTCAGCGAGGCCTTGCGCAACGAGGAACGAAACCTTGAAGAACAACTGCAGCTCAACGGTCGCTGGTGGCACGTCCACATCCATCTGGTCGATCGAACGGGGCCGCAAGCCCTGGTCAGCGTTGCATTGGAAGACGTGACCCAGCTGGTCCGACTGAATCGGGCGCGGCGCGATATGGTGGCCAACATTTCGCACGAGTTACGCACTCCGATTGCCAACATCCGCCTCATTATCGACAGCCTCTTCATGGATACAGCGAAGCCCGGCCGCAAGAACAGTATTCGGTCCCTGCACGCCATCGGCCGTGAAACCGATGCCCTGCAGTGGATGTCCGAGGAATTGCTGGACCTGTCGATGATCGAATCCGGCCAGGCCCTGATGAAAATGGTCGATGTGCCGGCGAGTGATGTTGTCGCGCAGGCTGCCGAGCGAATGGCAGATTTTTGCGAGGACAGGGAAGTCCGCATTGTTCAGAAAGTGCCTCGTAACGCCTTCGTCCTTTGCGACCCGGACAAACTGGTCCGCGTGCTGGTCAATTTGCTTCACAATGCCCTGAAGTGGTCGCCACCGGGGGAGAAAATACGCGTGGTCGTCACGCGCGAGGACGATGAAATCCTGTTTGGCGTGATCGACCGGGGGGAAGGGGTGCCAAAGGAATACACCGACCGTATTTTCGAGCGCTTCTATCAGGTGGATCCGTCACGCAGCGGTAACGAGGGGACCGGTCTGGGGCTTGCCATTTGCCGACACATCATCGAGGCGCATGGCGGCAACATTCGTGCGGAGAGCAACGCAATTCGGAAAGGCGGACGTTTTTACTTCACGGTCCCCAGCGGTAACCGCCCCTGAATTTCGCTTCCCGCTCCTTCAAAACATGCTATAGTCACTTTACAACAGGCAACCTTCGGGGCAGGGTGAAATTCCCTACCGGCGGTATGGCAGTGTCCTGCCAAGCCCGCGACCCGTGTCATCAACCTGACGGGTTGGTGCGTCATGACCCCGGTCATGCCGGTGGATCTGGTGCAAGGCCAGAGCCGACAGTGAAAGTCTGGATGGGAGAAGGTCGCTGGATAATGCTTCGCTGTGTCGGCGTGCCGCGCGCTTCGGATCGCGCGTCCCGACGTGGTTGAAGCGTCTCTCTTGTGTTGCCCGCCCCGGGCGCGTCTGTCATTGCAGCAATTCGATTGGGTGCAAGCCGGGGCAGGTATGATCCGCCCGAATCCCACTGACATGCACGCCCGTAGCCCTCTGTCGAGGCGACTCGCTCCATTGGCGCTGGTCGCGGCCGTTTTGCTGCTGTGGCAGATAGTGGCCGTCCTGCAGGTTTATCCCGTCTTCATCATCCCTCCGCCAGCTGCCGTGCTGCAAAAGTTTGTGGAAGTTTCACACGATGGCAGCCTGTTGCATCACAGCCTGGTGACCCTGCAGGCCGTGTTGGCCGGTCTCGCCGGCGGGGCCATAGCGGGGGCGGCACTTGGCTATCTGGTCGCGCGCAGCCCCTTGCTGGAGGATGCCCTGGCGCCCTTTGTCGTTGCCCTGCAGTCGACGCCGATTGTTGCCTGGGCCCCGCTGCTGGTGATCTGGTTCGGCAGCGGATTGACGAGCAAGGCCATCACCAGCGCTCTCATTGTGTTTTTCCCAACCTTCGTGAATACCGTGGTTGGCATGCGAAACGTACCCGCCTCACTGCAGGACCTGCTGCGCGTGCACCGCGCAACACGTTGGCAGATGTTGACCGTGCTGGAAATCCCCGCCGCGCTTCCTGTGCTGCTGGGGGGGCTCAAGATCAGCGCAACCCTGGCCGTCATCGGGGCAGTCGTGGGCGAGTTTGTCAGCGCTGATGCGGGACTGGGCTTTCTCATCACGCTGGCGCGCAGCCGGTACGACACGCCGCTGGTGCTGGTGGCGGTCATCGCCCTCGCCGTGATTGCCCGTCTTCTCTATGGATCCGTGTCCATGCTGGAACGCCGATTGCTTGCCTGGCAGCGTTCCGGCACGCGTGCGAGATATCTGCAACCGGGAACAGTTCAGGAGTAGCCAAATGCATCGAGTGTTGTTTCTCACATTGTTGCTGGTGCTTGCAGCAGGAAACGCCACTGCCCAGGAACCCGTTACCACAGAGCTCTTTCTGACATTCATTCCCAACGTGCAGTTCGCGCCGGTCTATGTCGCCATTGAGAACGGCTACTTCGCCGAAGAGGGCCTCGATGTTCGCATCCGCCATGGCGCTGAACACGACGGCGTGGACCTGGTCGCGGCCAACCAGTTGCAGCTGGGAATCTTCGGAGGGGAGCAAGTGTTGCTGGCCCGTTCACAGGGTCGCCCGGTGGTGTCCGTTTACGAATGGTTTCAGCAGTTTCCGGCGGGCGTCGTGACGACGATTGGAGCCGATTATGATGCCCTGGAGCAATTCAGCGATCTTGCCGGCAAGCGGGTTGGCATTCACGGGCGCAGCGGAGTCACATGGACGGCTTTCGTCGCCCTGATGAACGCAGCTGGTCTGAACGAGGGGGACTTTGAACTGGAGACCGTTGGCTTCAACGTGCCGGAACTGGTTTGTCTCGGTCTGATCGATGCCGCCGTCGTCTATCTGAACAACGAACCACTGCAAATCGATGACAGAATCAGCGCCAGGGACTGCGGTGACGTACAGGGGTATCGGGTATTTCCGGTGACGCCGGTCGCCGACCTGGTGTCGAACGTGATTGTGACCAACGAGACGACGATCGACGCTGCACCGGACCTGGTGCAGGCATTTGTCAACGCCTTCGACAGGGGCTTGCAGGCGACGATTGCCAACCCGGCTGCAGCCATGCTGGCCAGCGCGCCCTATGTGGAGGGGCTGCTGGCGCCTGGCGATACTGAAGTCCTCGCCTCTCTCGCGCAAATGGCACTGGACGTAGCGGACAAGGACACGACGCCGCTGGTTGAGGCGGAGGCCGGCAAAGGAGATCTGGAAGCGCAGCTGGAGGAGTTGCGCGCCACCCTGGGCAGGGGGTTGAGTTCGTCGGCGAAGCTACAGTCCTCTGTGCTGCTGGCCACCCTGCCTTTGTGGCAGGCAGATGTGTTGGGCTACAGCGACCGCGACTCCTGGGTGACGACGGCTGATGCCTTGCTGGCCGCCGGCATGCTGGAAAGCGCACCGGACATCGATCCGGCTTACACCAATCGCTTTGTGCCGGGCTGCAGTGCAGCGGACGCCTGCCCGTGATAACCTTGCCGGACCTGGGCGGAGCGTCGCCGTGAAGGTCCAGGTCGAAGGCCTGCGTGTACAGTATCCCGTCGGAAGCGCTGGTCGTCTGGAAGCGCTGGGGCCGCTGGATTTCACACTCGCTGCCGGGAGTTTCGTGGCCTTGCTGGGCCCCAGCGGCTGTGGCAAATCCACCCTGGTGCGTGTGCTGGCCGGCTTGTTGAAGCCGACGCAGGGTACGGCGCTGCTGGATGGTGTCGAGCCTGATGGCGGCGGAACGGGTATCCTGTTTCAGGATGCCAACCTGTTGCCCTGGCGCCGGGTCCGCGACAATATGGCCCTGGCGCTTGAACTGGCGGGAGTCGCCCGGGAGACGCGCTACGACGCTGTGCGGAAACTTCTACCCGTGCTGGGACTGGAAGGCTTTGAAATGGCCTGGCCCGCGGAACTCTCCGGTGGCATGGCCCAGCGGGTGGCCATCGGAAGGGTGCTGTTGCAGGAACCGGAGCTGTTGCTACTGGACGAACCCTTCGGAGCGCTGGACGCCATCACCCGCGAACAACTGGGACTGGACCTGCTGCGCATCCGGGCCCGTGTGGGCCAAACAGTGCTGATGGTCACACACGACATCAACGAAGCCCTGTTGCTGGCAGACCGGGTGCTGGTGCTCAGTCCCCGACCGGGCCGTCTTGTCGCCGATCTGGCCGTGCCCCTGCCCCGCCCGCGGCGTTTGGAGCACACCTGGTCACAACAATATGTAGACCTGCTGCGTCAGTTGCGCGCTGCCCTGGGCAGAGCAGCGACAGAACAAATGAGAGATGCGGCCCTGGAGGTACTATGACCATTGACGTTGAGGCCTTGCGGGCGCAGTTCCCGGCGCTGCAACAACAAGGCGATGACGGCCGCCCCTTCGTTTATTTCGACAATCCGGCCGGCACCCAGGTACCTCAGGCGGTCATTGATGCGGTCAGCAACTATTACCGCAGCATGAACGCCAACGCCGGCGGCCTGTTCAGGACCAGCCAGCGCACCGATGCCATGGTCGTGCAAGTCCGCGCCGCCATGGCGGACTTCCTGAACGCTCCTTCGGACGTGGAAATCATCCTTGGACCCAACATGACGACGCTCAGCTTTGCGCTCGCTCGCTCGCTGGCCCAGACACTTCAACCTGGCGATGAAATCGTCCTGACGCGCATGGACCATGACGCCAACGTCGAGCCATGGCGACGCGTGGCGGCCAGGCATGGTCTGGTTGTGCGCATGGTCGATTTTGTCCGGCCTGAGTGCCTGCTGGACATGGACAGCCTGGAGGCGGCGTTGAGCGATCGCACTCGCATCGTGGCCACCGCGCACGCCTCCAACGCAGCCGGCAGCCTCAATCCCGTGCGGCAAATTGCATCAATGGCGCATGCCGCCGGTGCCCTGTACGTGGTGGACGCCGTGCAAAGCGCGCCCCACGTAGCGCTTGACGTACAGGAGATCGCCTGCGATTTCTTGCTGTGCTCCGCCTACAAATTCTATGGCCCGCACGTGGGCGTGCTCTGGGGTCGTGAGGAATTGCTGGCGAGTTTGCCGGTCGACAAGGTGCGCCCGGCGAAGGACTTGCCGCCCTGGCGCTGGGAGACGGGCACGGCCAGTTTTGAGACGATTGCCGGCCTCGGGGCGACGATTGCCTGGCTGGAGGACATTGGCCGCGAGTATGGCGATCGATTTGTGTCAGATTTCGCCCATTTGCCGGAACGACGCCGTCGCCTGAAGTCGGCCATGGCCGCGTTGGCGAGCTACGAACGCGGTCTTTGTCGCGAACTCATTGCCATGTTGCAAAACGTTCCCGGGCTGGAAGTTTACGGCGTGATCGATCCGCAGCGTCAACAGTTGCGCGTGCCCACCGTGATCTTTACGCTCGCCGGCCATGACCCGGCAGACGTTGCCAGGCGTCTGGGGGAGCAGGGGATCTTTGTCTGGTCCGGTGACTACTATGCCCAGGAGTTGATGGAAGGCCTGGGGCACGGGGCGCAGGGGATGGTACGGGTTGGCCTGGCGCATTACAACCGAAGCGACGAGGTTCAGCGACTTGGCGATGCGCTCCATGAAATTGTACAGAACTGAAGGATCGTTCAGGCGTCCGCGCGCAACGCATTGAGCCGTTTCATCAGACGCGACTTGCGCCGGGCGGCGTTGCGCTTGTGAATCACGCCCTTGCTGGCGGCCTTGTCCAGGTCTCGCATGGCGACGCGAGTGGCTTCCTCGGCACTGGTGGCGTCACCGCCCTCGATTTCCACTCTCGCCCTCTTGACCAGGGTTCTCGCGCGGTTGCGGTGGGAACGGTTGCGCAGGCGGCGTTTCCCGTTTTGCCGAATTCGCTTTTCGGCGGACTTGCTGTTGGCCATCGTTGCCTTCTGCGGCGTCTGCCGCTCATTCGTTTATCGCGATTTGCCAGCCAGTCTACACAGGCGCATTATGCCTGTCCATAGCGGTCTGACAGGCCAATCAATACTTCCTGTAACGTTCACCTGGCGGGGAGGACAGGATTCGAACCTGCGGTCCGGTCTAACCCGGACAACCACTTAGCAGGCGGCCCCAATCGTCCACTCTGGCACCTCCCCGGTCCTGTCAGCAGCGGAGCGAGAGGGATTCGAACCCCCGGTGGCGTTGCCGCCACAGTGGTTTTCAAGACCACCGCCTTAAACCACTCGGCCATCGCTCCCTGACAGCGCCCGAATCATCGCACAGACGGTCGCCGCTGTCAATGCTGCTATACTGCTGGCGACCTTGCGAGAGTGCCCTGCTATGGAAGTCCTTTACCAGTTGCTTTTGGGGTCCATGCTTCTGCTCCTGGCCCTTGCCACCGGCCAGGGACGGCGCGAACAGACAATGCTGCGCGCGACGCAAGTCGTGGCGTTGGCCCTCGGCCTGCGTTGCCTCGCTCATTATCTGCAGCTGGACCCCAGGGCCATGGCCGGCAGCTGGTGGACCATGGCATTGATCGTGGTGCTGCTGTGTCTCTTCACGGGGGCAACTGTCTTTTCTTCCGGATGGCGTGGCTGGCTGGAACTGCGTCTGCAGGCCGGAGGCGCCGCCTTCAGGAGCGCATCGACCCGCCACGTCACAGCCCTGGTGCTCATGCCCGTCGTCGTGGCCTGCACCCTGGTGCTGTCGGCGGAAAGTGGAAGTCCTGGCAATCCCTTCGATCTGGACGTTGTGTTCATGTCCATGTTGCTGCTGTTGTTTTTTGCCTTTCTGGGTGTGGGTTTCCCCTTGCGCAGGACCTGGCAGCAGACCCGCGGGCGCCTCAATCTGCTGC
>JAPOVC010000009.1 GCA_026708325.1 Anaerolineaceae bacterium
TGGTCGCGTTGGGATGCATGTCCATGTATTCCTGCGCGACTTGCTCAGCGATTGCCGAATGCGCCGGGTGCTGCTCGGGCCGGTAGTAGACCTGTAAATGGACAACGATTTCACCCGAAATTTCGCTATCCTGTGCCAAGGCCGTACCGAAGGCTGCGAAAAGAAGCGCGACGATGAGAAGTAGTGACAGTTTCTTAAACATCATGTTGCCTTTCCTTAGAGTTGAAGTTTTCGCTGCGGACAAAATATGACACACCTCGCGTATAGGCGCACCTCCCCGGCTGTTTTTCAACTTGTAATCCGCGGACAAAAATCTTGTCCCTGCCTTTGGGCGGGCTCGGCAAAACACTCAGTCATGCGGCGCCACCCCCTCCAGAGAGCGGCTGGCGAAACGTTCACGGTTGGTCAGTTGAATCGTCATGCCGCCGTCGCTGAAGATATTGGCGCCGGTTATGTAGGAGGACTGGTCGCCGGCCAGAAAGAGCACGACCTTGCCGACCTCGCGCGGCGTCTGCACGCGAGCGAGCGGGATGTTGTCCAGCCAGTGCTGCCTCGCCATGTCGGCGTCTTCCGCGGCGTCCTGAATGTCGTTCCAGATTTGCGTGTCGGTCAGGCCGGGGCTGACGGCGTTGACGCGAATGCCATGGGGGGCGAACTCGATCGCCATGGAACGCGTCATCATATCGACGCCGCCCTTGGAGGCGGCGTAGGGCGCGGCGGCCGGCAGGGTGGCGACGGTGTGCACGCTGGCGATGTTGATGATGTTACCGCTGCGACGCCGGACCATGGCCTCAAGCGCGTAGCGGCTGCAGAGAAAGCTGCCCTTCAGGTCGACGTCGACGACGCGGTCCCAGTCGGCCTCGTCCATTTCCAGCGTGGGCTTGACGAAGTTCACGCCGGCGTTGTTGACGAGGGTGTCGATCTGACCGTAAGTTGCCAGGGTCTCGTCCATGAGGCGCCGGCAGTCAGCGGCGCTGGAGACGTCGGTTTTGACGAAGAGACCCACCCCGTGGCGCTGTTGCAGTTCTGCGGTGACCTGGGCGCCCAGGCCTTCATTGACGTCGGCGACGACGACCTCGGCGCCGGCTTCAGCGAAGCAGTCGGCGATGCCGGCGCCAATGCCGCTGGCGGCGCCGGTGACGATGGCGACGTGTCCCTTCCAGTTCATCGGCAGTCCATTCATCAGCTTCCAGCCGGTGTCGGCAGATTAAATTCAGTTACCGGATTGCTTGTAGCGCGCTGACCGAGATAGGCGTAATTGGCCTTGATGCGCTTTTGCGAGGCCACGATGTGCCCTGTCATCGCCGCCTTCGCTTTCACTATGTCTCCCCCCCTGAATACGTCGATGAGTTCCCTGTGGGTGGATACGTGTTTCATCAATTCAGGTGGCAACACCGCGTAGGTGGCTTCCGCCAGAAAGCGACCGATGCGGGAGCGCAGGCTCGACACCAGTTCAATCAGAATTGAATGTTCGGAGAGATCCCACAGCAGCGAGTGAAAGGCAGTATCCAACTCAATGATCGCCTGCCGGTCGCCGTTCCTCGCCGCTTCAATCATCAACTGAAAGATTCGTTCGAGTTCGAGTTCGGCGGCATCCGACCAGTTGGGAAGCGCGAATTCAACAACCATTGACTCTAGGGTGATCCGTATGGAAGTGACCTCATCGAGTTCCCTGGCTGAATACGTATGAACGAATGCGCCCCGCCGCGGCTCCTTGATGACCAGACCCTCGTCGATCAACTTCTGAATCGCGGTTCGCACCGGCATGCGGCTAACCAGCAATTGCG
This sequence comes from Anaerolineaceae bacterium, assembly GCA_026708325.1. Classification (GTDB taxonomy): domain Bacteria; phylum Chloroflexota; class Anaerolineae; order Aggregatilineales; family Phototrophicaceae; genus JAGWBD01. The sequence continues at coordinate 1,788 of JAPOVC010000009.1, forward strand.
CCGCGATCTCCTGCTCCACCAGACGGGTTCCAGGCGGGAAGTCGCCATCCTTTATGGCGCTGCGCAGCCGCCTCGCTACTTCGTCACTCAAACTCCCGGATTGTGTAATCGGTTCCAGTTCATGCATGATGACTGTGACCATGGTGTTGCACGCCAGTAACAATCAAGGAAATCCCTGTCAGTCCCGGGGCAAAAATACAGCGCCCGGCACAGCGTTGTCCGCATGACCGCAAGCCCCACCAGGTGCGCAAATCGTCATCCGGACGCCCGTCAGCAGTTTATCCAATATCCGCAGAATTGCATTTGGAATGCAAAATATCGCGCATTGTATATGTTGTCAAATCAGGGTGGCGGGGAAGGCATGCCATGCGCCATGCAGATCAGGACAGTTCCCGGTCGACCAGGCGGTAGAAGGCCAGGGCGTTGTCGTGGAAGAGTTGCTTCAACTCCGCGTCCGAACAACCCGCAACGGCCCATTCAAGCGTTTCCACCCAGCGCGGATACGCCGTGGCCTGGGCGGCGACCGGCCAGTCGCCGCCGTACATTACGCGCTCGAAGCCGAAACATTCGATGACGTGATCGATACAGGGCCTGAGCTGTTCCCGGGTCCAGTTGTCGTGGTCGGCTTCGGTGGCCAGGCCGGAGATCTTGCACCAGACGTTGGGAAACTCTGAAAGCGTCCGGATTTCGGCGCGCCAGGGGTCCAGCAGACCGCTCCTGATGTCGGGCTTGCCGATATGGTCGAGGATGAACTGCACCTCGGGGCACTGCGCCACCATTTTGATGGTGTTGGCCATCTGGTAATGAACGATGCAAATGTCGAAAGTCAGGCCGTACTGTGGCAGCAGTTGAACGCCCGCAACGAAGTCCGGGCGCAGGCAGAATTCGATGTCCGGTTCAAACTGGATGATGCGCCGGATGCCCTTGACGCGCGGGTTGGCGGACAGTTTTTCCAACGCGGGCCGGGCGGCGTCGCCGAGTTCCAGCGGCGCCCAGGCCACGATGCCCTGCAGCCGGCCGTCCTGATCGGCGAGGCTCTCGACCCAGTCCGCTTCCTGCTGAAACTGCGCGAAGTCCACCTCCGCCTGCAGGAAGACCATTTTCCCGACGTCGACCGGCCCGCAGGCGCGGTCATAGTCTTCCAGCAGGTAGGGCTTGTTCAGGAAGGGAATGTCATCCAGCCAGGGGTAGCGCATGAGGCGCGGGTCCCAGACGTGGAGATGGGTATCGACAATGGGGAAATCGGGCATCGTTTCGCTCCCTGGAAGAATCCTTAACGCAGACCTGCACACCATGCAGATGGCATACGATGGTCTTTATACCTGAAGAGTTGGGGGTTGTGCAGCAGGGTGAGGTTGTCGCCGTGGAAGCGGGTGTTTGCCATGGTCATCCGGGGGTTACGCCGGGAGTGGCGAAGCGAGCGGATTCGGCTCGTGGCTCGTCGATTCGGATGATCTTTCTTCTCTGAAATCGATCCAGGTGTTTCCTCGGCAATGCGAAATCGTGCCGGGAAGGACTCAACCTTGCGGACTACCTGTTTGCCGCTCAAGGGATTTACGTAAGTCTCGGAATGAGTTGCGCTCGTCTGCTCAATTTATGCCAGGGGGAGCCGTGCCGGGAAGCAGCCATGCCATCAACCCTGGATTAACCTTTTACTGCCCCGGCGGTCACTCCGTGCACGAAATAGCGCTGTAAAGAGAAGAAGATCATCAATGGCACGATCATCGAAATAAAGGCGCCGGCCGCCAGCAGATTCCACTGGGAGCCATATTGACCAAGCAATTCTCGTATGCCGGCGGTCAGGGGCATCATTTTGGAGTCCTGCAAGAAAATCAGCGCATTCAACAAATCGTTCCAGACCCAAACAAACTGGAATATCGCCAGCGATGCCAGCGCCGGCGTCGAGAGCGGCAGCACGATGCGAAAGAATATCATCAATTCGGAAGCCCCGTCTACGCGAGCCGAATCGAAAACTTCACCCGGTAAGTCCGCAAAGAAGTTGTAGAGCAGAAATATTGCAAAGGGTGTGCCATAGGCGGTATGCGCGAGCCAGATTCCGGGCCAGGTTCCAGCCAATCCGAAGATATTATATATGCGTAACACCGGCACCCAGGTCGTCTGCAGCGGGATGATCAGCAGCGCAATGATCGTCAAATACAGAGTATTGCGAAACGGGAAGTGCATCCAGGCAAAGCCATAAGCAGCCAATGCCGCAAAAAAAATCGGCAAGAAGGTTGAAGGAAAAGTGATAATGAGGGTATTCACGAAATTCTGGGTGATCCCCGGCGGCGCTAACTGACTGTTGCGCAGGACTTCGTCATAGTTGTCCAGGTTCAGGCGATCGAGCTCATCGAAAACCGTCCACCAGCCGGAAGTGGCAATGTCCGCCGGCGAGCGAAAGGATGTTGTGAGTATGCCGAAAGAGGGGATCAGCCACAGCACTGCCAGAAAAATCAGCAATACGTGAAGGGGACCGCGCCGCGTCAAGGCGATAAACGTTTGCGCCCATGATGGTTTCGGCACAGTTTTCGCTGGCGCTTGCTTGTAAGCTGATTGGGGAGCGGTCATGACAAGCTGCCCCGAACCTGGCGTATTTGATAGATGATCGCAGGCGTCACCAGTATGAACAGAATAACGGCCACCGCGCTGCCATAACCCACCCGGTTATTGCCAAATATTTCCAGCCAAACGGTGAACCCGATCACACGGGTCGCGCCACGCGGTCCGCCTTCCGTCATGACCAGAATCAGATCAACCATCTTCAAGGTATTGATCGTCAGCATGATGGTGACGAAGGTCAAGGGGCGCTTCATCATGGGAAAGCTCACGCGCCAGAAGACCTGCCATGCGTTGCCGCCATCGACTTTCGCCGCTTCCAGAATTTCCCGCGGCAAACTCTTGTACGCCGCCGAAAGCACCACAGTCGGAAGCCCGGCGGAAATCCATGTCGCCGCCAGAATGATGGCGATGTTCGCCAACTCCTTTCGTCCCAGCCAGGTAATTGGATCCATTTGCGGAAGCACAGATGTCATCGCCGCATTTAGAACGCCCTTGGTTAAATCGGGACTATAGACAAAAATGAAGATCACCGAAGCTGCGGTGGAAGAAATCACCATCGGCAGAAAAATAATCGATTTGATTGTCGCTTCATAACGGACGCGGTCGGACAATATGGCTATGAGCAAGCCTATACCGACAGTTAAGGAGGGAAAGACCAACACCCACAGGGCTGTGTTGGGCAGCACCCCGGATGGCGGCCACTGATTCAAGCGCAGGAAAGTCTTGTCAGCTGTCAGCAGGCGTTCGAAGTTCGCAAGGCCAACAAACTCCCTGCCCGGATTCAGCATGGTGCCTTTGGTAAAACTGAAATAGATGGTCTGAAGAGTTGGGTAAACCAGGAAAACCACGAGTATGAACAGCGCAGGACCCACAAAGAGCAAGGGCAGCCATTTGCTGTGTCTGCCAGTCATTACCTTGTTAGCCTCCTTGTTGAACGCTGCACCCGGCACTTCGCCTGTTGCGTCTGAGCCGCCTGATATTGCTTCTCTGCTCTGCTAACGCCGGGCAACCGGACAGTCTGACCTGCCGCGCTGTGGGAGGAAACTGCCAAAGCCCGCTCGCTGGTAGCGTAATGAACAGCGTACGCTCACAAAGATTATGACATTTCACTTTGTGCAGGCTTCAGCTTCAACGAAATTGGCAAAGCCCGACGAATGATCCGTACCGGCTTCCAAAGCCGATGAAGCCACCGCTGCAAACGACAGTTGTAAAAAGACGCGGACAACTGAGTTAGCTTGCCCGCGTCACAGAAGCTGTCAGATTGCGCTAATAAGCGGCATCGGCAGCGTCTTCAAGGGTTTCCAGAATTTCCATCATGCTATCGGGATCCGCCAGGTAGTCTTGCAAGGCGACAAACATGGCATCGCCACCGACGGCGCCCGGCGCCAGATCCGAACCATCAAAGACGAAGACATCGGTCGCGGCAATCTGCTGCGCTTCCTTGGCTTTGCAGGCATCGTAGGATTCAAGAGGCACACCCGTATTAGGCGAAAGAATCGCGCCCTGTTCGGCGGTGGCCCAAATCGTTGCCGATTCCGGGCTGGCCAGCCAGTGCATCATGGCGCGGACTTCGGGTCTGTCATTGAAGACCATCATGACATCGCCACCGCCCATCAAGGTATCGCCGTGCATATCGCCGGGTTCAGGGAAATTGAACCAATCGAAATCCTCACCACAGGTCAAGTCGGGGAAAGTCTCGGAGATGATGCCACCGACGAAACTACCGGAGAGGAACAATTCCCCGGCCGGGTCTTCCGGGCGGAAGGCGGCATCAATGCCGGAGCGCAAATCAGTGGACAGCGCGCCCTCGACACCGCCGCTGATTCTTTCATCCGCGGGATCAAAGATTTGCCGGAAGAGTTCGAGCGTCTCGACAACGGTCGGATCTGTCCACTCGACTGTGTGGGTGACAAACAGACCCTGATACATTTCAGGACCGGCAACGCTGACATAGAGGGTTTCGAACCAATCCGTCAGGACCCAGGCCGAGCCCGCCGTTATCATGAAGGGCACTTGCCCGTTGGCGACGTAGGCATCTCCCAACGCGATAAGTTCCTCGTATGTGGCAGGAACTTCCATACCCAGCGCAGCCAGCGAAGCCGGCTTGTACCAGAAGGTGCCCTTGGAAGAAACCTTGACCATCAAGCCGTAAAGTTCCCCATCAACCGTACCGATCTCAAGGAGGCTGTTCGGCGTATAAGCCAGGACCTCGTCTGACAAGAAGGGATCATCGCCGCCACTCAGTGGAATCAGCGCGCCGTCGCGGGCGAAGCTGGCGGTTACACCGGGACGCGGCATTTGGGCGATATCGGGGGCATTGCCAGCCGCCACCAGCGGACCCAGATCCACCTCAATTGATGACAGGCTGAGAATTTCATAATCGATGCCAGAGGCATCCAGCACCTCGACGAATGCGGCGAGTTCGGCGCCGCCCCAGCCGGTCGCGATTTTGACTGGCTCCTGTGCGGCTGTCGGCACAGCAAGGAGCGCCACGAATGCAAGCACTATAAGGATGCGGACAAGATATTTCGCTTTAACCATGATCTTTTCTCCTGAAATTATCTGACTTTACTTTCCAGGCGGAGGTGTTGCACTACGCCAACAATGAGACGCGTTCATGTGTAGTATACAATCTTTTGTGTTTTATGGACGATGCAAATGTCGAAACTCAGGCCGTACTGTGGCAGCAGTTGAACACCCGCAACGAAATCCGGGCGCAGGCAGAATTCGATGTCCGGTTCAAACTGGATGATGCGGCGGATGCCCTTGACGCGCGGGTTGGCGGACAACTTTTCCAGCGCCGGCCGGGCGGCGTCGCCGGGTTCCAGCGGCGCCCAGGCCACGATGCCCTGCAGCCGGCCGTCCTGGTCGGCGAGGCTGTCGACCCGGTCCGCTTCCTGCTGGAACTGCGCGAAATCCACCTCCGCCTGCAGGAAGACCATTTTCCCGACGTCAACCGGCCCGCAGGCGCGGTCATAGTCTTCCAGCAGGAAGGGCTTGTTCAGGAAGGGGATGTCATCCAGCCAGGGGTAGCGCAGCAGTCGCGGGTCCCAGACGTGTAGATGCGTATCGACAATGGGAAAATCTGGCATGGATTCACTCCCTGGAAGAATCCTTGACGCAGACCTGCACACCATGCCGATGGCATACGATGGTCTTTATACCTGAAGCGTTGGGGGTGAAACCACTTCCCAAATTGATCGATTGTCCTGGCTTGTCAGGATGGCATTGCCGCGGGTGCGCCGGCACCGTGCATCACCACGTTGTACAACTCGATAATTTCGCTCTCACTGAAGTCGCCCAGCGCCTCTGGCAGCCATTCTGGGGAACTGAGCACTTTCGGCAGAAGCTGCTCAAGAGCCTTGCGCATGGCGAAGACGAACTCTCTTCTTGTGGGCACAGGTTCGCGCGGCGGCGAAAATACAGTCAAAAAAGGCGCCAACTCTCTTTGAGGCTGATTAATGCGTCGGTGCATGTCATCGATCTGATTCAACAGTTTCTGCAGATCGGGACCACACTCATCCAGGATGTCAGTTGAGACGACGCCCAAACGGATATCAATACCGGCCACCCTTACATGACGGACGCGCGAATCACGCCATTTCTCATATGAGAGTTTTGCGCTTGCGCTCATGTTGGCCTCCCGGAAGCTCATTCAGCATAACATTTATTCACGGCGAAGGGGTGAATGGCTGGAAATCGATTGTGTGGTGCGTGACACCGGGTTCCTGTGTCCACAGGCCACGACCGGGGAAGGCGGGGTTGTCACTGAGCATGGTCGGGCCGAGGTCGCTTGCCTGGCACAGTCGGGAGAACAGGTCCAGGAGTGGGAAGCGAGTGGACCATTGCGGCGCAGTCAGTCGCAGGTCAAGTTGTTTACCCAGACCCAACCAAGTTTCATAGTCATCCGAGTATTGGTGCGAAAAAGCTGCCATCCCGGCAAGCAAATCAGCAAGTTGGATCGAATAGTTCAAAGACTCCTTTATATCCCTTACCTCAATCGTAGAGTGTACGGCTGTCTCCATACTCCCTCTTATTTCGTTTTGCAAGGCAGGAAAGTCCAGGCCAGTGTGTCGATCCGGTGCCAGTGTCCAGAATGGCGCAACTGATCCTTCGGCGGTTCGCCATCGAGATATGACTCGCAAAAACAGAGAGCCGTACATCATTTGCAGATGCATTGAATTCCGTTTACCTCGGCCGCCGCGCAAGCGATTCATGAAATTGCGTGCCTGCTGATTCCAGACAAGCACATCAATGTGCAGTTCCCGGTTTGCCGCCAAACTCACGGCTGCTTCCAGTACCGACGCGGCATCTCGTTGGCGTCGGTTGTTGTTCAAGTCCTTCCACTTGATTTCGGACACGATGGCGCCGGCATCGCAGCGAGACGCGCAAAGGCGACGCTCGACTTCGCGGTAGTCTCCCCGGCGCGCTGACACACAGGCTACGGCGCGGTATTCGCCACGGCTCCAGTAGGCCTCGTCGGCGAAGCCAACATGTGTAGTTCTTTTGTCCAGGCCAATGCTCTGAAGGCTCAACTACTGCACTCCCATTGTGCGCCCTCGCGCTCAGCGCACGGCTACGGTGTTGTCCCTGAAGTGATACATGTAATCGTGCAGTTGACGCACAAGCATTTCACCGCGCTTCACTTCAGCGTCGCCTGGTGCGAATATCAGATAACGTGAATGGAGGACTCCGCCGTCCCGCGCCTGGCTGCTCTTGTAGACTCCATCGTCGCGTGGCTCTGCGTTGGGCCAGTCTTCCAGCACCAGCGCCGGTACCATCCCTTCCAGTTCCGGTAGCGGGCGAGTTACGGGCGGTTCGAACTGTTCACCGAACCAGCGATATTCAATGACCAAGGCCAGTTTCTGGTCGCCCACCTGAAAATGCGCAATGGCGCGGGCATCCATTCGCGGATCGCCGTGTGTCGATGTCATCTGCGATGTGGCTCCTCGCGTGCATGGATGTCTGTATCATCATTGTACACGCAGAGAGTCTGCCTGTGCGTGGCTACAGCCTCTGCAGATGCTGGCCGCCGTTGACGTTGATCACCTCGCCGGTGCTGAAGGGGAAATGGCCCTCGACGATCGCGACGCAGGCCAGCGCCACGTCCTGCGGCAGGCCGAGGCGGCGGATCGGCGTGAAGCCCTGGCTGACGAGGCGGCGGTAGCGCTCCAGCACCACGGCGGTCATGTCGGTCTCGATGATGCCGGGACGCAACTCGTAGACGTGGATGCCGTGTTCGGCGAGGCGGTCGGCGTAGAGTTTGGTCATCATGCCCATGCCGGTCTTGGAGATGCAGTATTCGCCGCGGCTGGTGCTGGCGACGACGGCGCTCATCGAGCCGATGTTGATGATCGTGCCGGCGCGCTCCGCGGCCAGCATGTGCCGCGCGATGCCCTGGGTCAGGAAGAGGGGTCCGCGCAGGTTGACGCCCATGACCTCGTCGTAGCTGGCCTCGCTCATTTCAAGGATGTCCACGCGCTGACGCGGCGCCATGCCGGCGTTGTTGACCAGCAGGTCGACCCCGCCCCAGGCGCCGATGGCCTCGCGCAGCAGGGTCGCGCGGCCCTCTGACGCAGCCACGTCGGCCTGGATGGCGCGGGCCTCGCCGCCGGCCTCCTCTATCTCGCGCAGGCAGGAAGCGGCCGAGTCGGCGTCGGCGCGGTAGTTGACGAGTACGCGCCAGCCGCGCTCGCCCAGGGCGATGGCGATGGCGCGTCCGATGCCGCGGCCGGCGCCGGTCACGAGGGCCACGCGCGGCCCTGTTTTTTCAGATGTGGACATGTTGCCTCCGGGAGTTTCCAGATCGATGGATATGGCACGACAGGCGATTTGCTAAATCGCCCCTACGATTGTGCCGGGCGATTTGAGCGGGCGACATGATATGTCGTCCCTGCGGTGCCGGGCAGGGCGGTCGCTGAAGCGACTCCGTCCTTCGCGAACGCCCCTTCACTCATTCAGGTAATTGCACAAGGCTTCGAGAAAAAAGTGATCGCCCCACATGACGCTCTGGTTGACGCCGAGGCCTCGGCGCTCGTGGTACATGCCGCAGCGCAGGATGCCCTCGTGGCCGTCGGCGTCGTCGATGAGGAAGGGCGGTGCGCAGAGCGTGTAGAGGATGCGCCGCGCGCTGTTGCGGTAGAGGCGGGCACGCAGGGGGTCGCTGGTGAGTCGCGCCAGTTGCTGGAAACCGCTGGCGGCAATGGCGGCGGCCGAGCTTTCGTAGGGGTGTTGCGGCTCGGGCTCGAACCAGTCGTTGGGGGGAATGCCGTGCGCGGGCGTATGTTCAAGGTAGCAGGCAGCGCAGGCCTCGGCGGTCTGCAGGAAGCGGGCGTCGCCGCTGAAGCGATAGGCGGTGCCGAAGCCGTAGAGCGCCCAGGTCAGGCCGCGCGCCCACATCGAGTCGCCGCGCCAGCCCTGGTGGGTGCTCTGCCGCAGGAACTCGCCCGTGTCGGTATCGAAGAGGCCCTCGTGGGCGGTGCTGCCGTCGCCGCGCACGAGGTAGCGGCGCGTGGTGAGGCAGTGCTGGTTGACGCGGCGCAGCAGGTCGGCGTCGCCGGTCTCCTGCGCGGCGTAGTAGATGATGCCGATGTTCATCATGATGTCGATGAAGAGGCTCTGCGGGCCGACGAAGGAGGGCAGGTAGCGGCCCTTTTCGCGGAAGCGCGAACCGGCGGTGTGGCCGGCCTCGATGATCACGTGGTGCTGAAACTCCTCGCCGTCCGCGTCGTACCAGCGCTTCCAGCTGGACCAGAAGAGGAAGCCGAGGTCGTGGACGCTGGTGTCGGTCGCGCGGTGTTCGATCAGGCGGCAGTAGTGGATGGCGCGCTCGCGAAACCAGGGGTCGCCGGTCTGCTGGTGGATGAGCCAGAGCTGGCCGGGCAGGAAGCCCTCGCACCAGTTGGTCCAGGCCTCGCCCTCGTGGCGCCACTGGCCGTCTTCAGTGTAGAGCGGGAAGTAGTCCGGATGGACGGTGACGAGTCGGCGCAACTGGCGCGCGGCGTAATCGAGGGCGTGTTCGGCACGATCGCGCAGTGGTCCGGTCGTGGTCATTCAGCCTCCCCGAATCGCTGGATGAGGGAATACATGGCATTGGTGCCGAAGTCCATGGAGGCGACCGGGATGCGCTCGTCGGCGGCGTGCAGGGCCGACATGAACTCGATCTCCGGCGGCAGGTCCATGGGCAGAAAGCCGTAGCTCTGGATGCCGAGTTGCGAGAACCAGCGGCCGTCGGTGCCGGCGGGCGTGATGGCCGGCACGGGGATGGCGTCGGGGTCACCCTGGCGCAGGACGTCGGCGAGGGTGGCGAAGAGGCCCATGTCGGGTTGTTCGGGGGAGACGCCCTTGCCGCCCATGCGCTGCAACTCGAGCTCGACGTCCGGGCCGAGCAGGTCGCGCAGTTCGCCATGGACCTTGTCGCAGTCCTGGCCGGGCAGGATACGCACGTCGAGGCGCAGACGCACCTCGGAGGGGACGACGTTGCTCTTGTGGCCGCCCTGCACGATGGTGGCGTTGAAGGTGTTGTGCAGCAGCGGTTCGAGCCAGCGGCCGAATTCGCCCAGCTGGTCGAGCACCTGGTCGGTCTGCGCGGGATCCAGCAGACGCAGCAACTGCTCGCGCTCGTCGGCGGGCAGGGGCCCGGCGAGGGCCTCGATCATCAGGCGCACGCCGGGCGTGACGTGCACCGGCAGGCGGCTGCGATCAAGGATCTGCAGGGCGCGTCCCAGTTGCGCCATGGCGCCGCCGCGCAGGGGCATCGAGCCGTGTCCGCCGGGCCCGCGGAAGGTGACCATGGTGCCGCAGCCGGACTTTTCGGCGACCTGGATCGGGTAGTACTTGCGGCCCCTGAGGTAGGAGGTGTAGCCGCCGACCTCGCCGATGCCGAAGCGCACGCCCTCGAAGAGTTCCGGGTGTTCGTTGACGAGATAGCCGGCGCCGTAGCGGCCGCCGACCTCCTCGTCGGCGAGCACCAGCAGCAGCACGTCGCCGGGGGGCGTGAAGCCATGCGCCCTGGCGCGCAGGCAGGCGGCGATCATCATGGTCACGCCGCCCTTCATGTCCAGCGTACCGCGGCCCCAGACGTAGCCGTCGGCGATGGCGCCGCTGAAGGGCGGATGGGTCCACTGCTGGTCGGCGGCGGTGACCACGTCGACGTGGCCGTAAAGCAGCAGCGGCGGCGCCTGGCCCGCGCCCGGCAGGCGCGCCAGCAGGTTGGGGCGGGCCTCGTCTTTGGCGATGATCCGATAATCGATGCCCCCCTGCTGCAGCAGGTCAGCTACGTACCGCACGCAGGCGGCCTCGTTGCCGGGGGGATTGGTGGTATCAAAGCGGACGAGTTGTTGCAGCAACCCGGCGGGGCGCTCGTGAATGGGGGTCATGCGGATGGTCCTAATGTTTCACCAGGGAATTCAGTGTACAGTGGGGATGTTGCGACTGCCAGGGATGGCGGCTACCCCGGACCGGTGAGAGGAGCAGTGGATGGCGAGGCAATATTCGACGGCGCCCGGCATGATTATTGACGTGAGCAAGAGCTACGTGGCGCATTTTCATACCAGCCGTGGCGATTTCGACGTCCAGCTCCATGCGGCAGAGGCGCCGCTCACGGTCAACAACTTTGTTTTTCTGGCCCGTGAAGGCTTTTATGATGGAGTCATCTTTCATCGCGTCATCAAAAATCCGCCATTCATGATCCAGGGGGGCGACCCCACGGGCACCGGCCGCGGCGGGCCGGGCTATCGCTTCCCGGACGAGGCCTCCGCGCTGGAGTTGAAGCATGACGGCCCGGGCGTGTTGAGCATGGCCAACGCCGGACCCAACACCAACGGCTCGCAGTTCTTCATCACGCACGTCGCCACACCGCACCTGGACGGCAAGCACGCCGTCTTCGGCCGGGTCGGTGGCGACGGCCAGCAGGTGGTGAACGCCATTGAGCAGGGCGACCGGATCGAAACCCTGAGCATCAGCGAACTCGACTGAACAATAATTGACAAAACATCTTGCGGTCCGCCAGCGACGGCGCACGCTGCTGCGAGTCGCGGCCGCCACCCTGCTGCTGGCGCTGGCCGGCCTGGCCTACTTTCTGGCGAGCGGACCCCGGGCGGAACCGGCGGCGCTGGCCGCCCTGGTCCCTGACGAGACCCTCGTCCTGCGCGACGAGGGCTGGCTGACCCTTGCCCCGCGCGACGCGGCGCCGGCGGCCGGCCTGGTGTTCTACCCCGGCGGCCTGGTGCCGACGGAGGCCTACGCGCCCCTTGCGCGCGCCGTTGCCGCCGAAGGCTATCTGGTGGCGCTGCTGCGCATGCCGCTCAACCTGGCGGTGCTGGACAGCGGCCGGGCCCTGGCCGTCCTCGAGAGCTATCCGGAAATCGGGCGTTGGGTCGTCGCCGGGCACTCGCTGGGCGGCAGCATGGCCGCGCGCTTCGCGGCAGACCATGCGCAGGGCATCGACGGGCTATTGCTGCTGGCCGCCTGGCCGGAGGACAGCGTCGATCTGTCTACATCGCCGCTGGCGGTGACCAGCGTGTACGGCAGCGAGGACGGTCTGGCGACGCCGGGCGAGGTCCTGGCCGCCGCCCCCCGTCTTCCCGCCGACACGGCATTCATCCGCATTGAGGGCGGCAACCACGCGCAGTTCGGGCGCTATGGCCGGCAGAACGGCGACAACGAAGCGTTGATTTCGCCCGACGAGCAACTGGCGCAAACTGTCGAAGTCGCGCTCGCGCTGCTGCGCCGGGTGGAAGCGGCGGGCTGACGGGCCTTACAGGATCTGGCTCAGGAAGAGCTTGGTGCGCGGGTGCTGGGCGCGTTCGAAGAAGTGCTCCGGCTCGCCCTGCTCGACGATGCGGCCCTCATCCATAAAGAGGACGCGGTCGGCCACCTCGCGGGCGAAGCCCATCTCGTGCGTGACGACCAGCATGGTCATGCCGGTCAGCGCCAGTTCCTTCATGACGTCCAGCACTTCCTTGATCATCTCGGGGTCCAGCGCCGAGGTGGGCTCGTCGAAGAGCATGATCTTGGGTTCCATGGCGAGGGCGCGGGCGATGGCGACGCGCTGCTGCTGCCCGCCGGAGAGCTGGCCGGGGTATTTGTGGGCCTGTTCGGGGATGCCGACGCGCTCCAGCAACTGCATGGCGTCGTTCTCGACCTCGGCGCGCGGGCGATGGCGCACGCGGATGGGGGCGAGGGTGATGTTCTGTATCGCCGTGAGGTGCGGGAAGAGGTTGAATTGCTGGAAGACCATGCCGATCTCGCGGCGAATGGCGGCGATGTTGCGCACGTCATGGCCCATTTCCCGGCCGTCAACGATGATCTGCCCCTCCTGATGCTCCTCCAGGCGGTTGATGCAACGGATGAGGGTGGACTTGCCGGAGCCGGAAGGGCCGATGATGACGACCACTTCCTGCGGGGCGACGCTTACGTTGATATCGCGCAGCACGTGAAACTCGCCGAACCACTTGTTCATGTCGCGGCAGATGATGATGGGCTCTTCATCCATCTGGCTGATGGTGGTCCCCTGGCTCAGGGGGTCATTCCCGGCAGTGGCCATGACGTCTCTCCCTTACCGGCTCAGGCGCGGGCGGCGCCGGAGCCGCTGGCCTCGATGCGGCGGCTGACATTGGACATGACAGAACTGAAGATGAAATAAAGGATGGCGATGAAGATATAGGTCTCGCGGCGCAGGCCCTGGAATTCGGTCTGCGAGGCGATCAGGTTGGCGACGCCGGTGAGGTCGATGAGGCCGACGATGGTCACCAGCGAGGTGTCCTTGAAGAGCGAGATGAACTGGCCGACCATGGCCGGGATGACGGCGCGCAGCGCCTGTGGCAGGGTGATGTGCAGGGTGATGCGCCAGGCGGGCAGGCCCAGCGCGCGGGCCGCTTCCACCTGCCCCGGCGGCAGACTCTGCAGGCCGCCGCGCACGTCTTCGGCGAGGTAGGCGGCGCTGAAGAGAATCAGGGCCACCATGACGCGGTAGGGCGCGTTGTCCGGGCCGCCCAGGCCAGGCAGCACGAACTGCACCAGCAACATCGACATGAAGAGCAGGGTGATCAGCGGCACGCCGCGGAAGACCTCGATGTAGAGCGTGCTGGCGGCGCTGACGACGGGCAGGGCGCTGCGGCGCCCGAGGGCCAGCAGAATGCCGATCGGGAAGGCCGCGACGAGCGCGACGACCGTCAACACCAGGGTGAGCAGCAGGCCGCCCCAGAGCTGGGGGTCGCTGGCGCGCAGCACGCCACCTTCGCCGAAGCCGGCGATCAGCAGGAATGCCAGCGGAATGGTGACCAGCCAGAGCCAGACCGCCGAACGCCGCACGCGTCTCAGGGGTGCTTCCTGTTCCCGGTCCCGCCGTCTCAGCCACTGCGCCGCGGCGTAGGCGGCGGCCATGAAGGCCACAAAGAGCGTCAACCCGAGGTTGAGTTGACCCAGGAAGGGCCCCAGCATCAGGCGCAGAAAATCCGCCAGCGGGCGCTCGCCCCGATACTGGTGATCGATGATGCCGAGCATCGGCAGGTCGGCGCCGCCGGCATCGCGCGGACGCCCCCCTTCGACGAGCAGGCGGTCGGTGGCGCGCATGTACTGGAAGGCGCGTTCGCCTTCGCGAATGAAGCTGCGGTCGAAGATGGGGTAGAGGCCGCTGGCGCGCAGCAGCGCGATGCTGTCATCGCTGTCCGCGACGCGCTTCTCCAGCACGTACCAGCCATCCCGCGGCAGTGTCTGACGCAGTTCCTCGCCCGGCGCGAGGCTGCGGCTGAAGATTTCCTCGCCCGTCTCGCCGCTGAGCAGCGTGAGCAGGACCGGGTAGGCGCTGACTTCGTAAGTGCTGTGAACGGGCGGCGGGACTTCGGTCTTGCCGAGTTCCTCCTCGTGGGCCGCGCGCTGTCGCCCGGTCAGGCGATCGCCGGCCAGTTCCCTCTCGATCGTCGCCAGGCGCCCGGCGCTGCCGAGGCGGTTGGCAGCGGCGTTGCGCAGGGTATTGGTCATGACGTCGCTGAAACTCGTGAGCTGCGCCAGTTCCGCGTCGTCGGCGGGCCTGACGAGACGGAAGGCGACTTCCTCCTCCGCGCCGGCGATGAAGGCGATGCGCTCCAGCGGGCGGGCGGTGATGGAACCGCTGGTGACCTCCCGTTGTCCGGCGGCCAGCCAGGTGGGCGGCAGCGGGATGGCGCTGGCGATGAGCCAGGGGATGACGAAGAGGGACAGCAGAACCCCGGCGAGGATCGTCCACAGGCGCAGGTGGATCCGCGACCAGGCGGCGAAATTCACGCCGGCCAGCACGGCGATAAAGAGGAAGAGGAAGGTGATGCGCGGGTCCATAAAGGCTTCGACCCGGCCGACCAGGAAGAGGCGCAGGTTGAAGATGATGGAGTACCAGTTGCCCGTGCCGATGCTCCAGTTGAGCAGGAAGGAGCATACGGCGACGAGGAACAGCGCAGCGAGGAGGGTGAGGGCGGTATCCAGCGGCGAGCCGAAGAGATTGGCGCGCACCCAGGCCAGGGGCCCGACTTCCGTGATCGGCGGCCGCCGCTCCGGGGGTTCGTCGAAGTAGGCGATGTTGCGGTCCAGTCGCCGCGGCTGCCGCCTGCCCGCCATGCCGGTCTCCATCAGCGCGTCACCAGCTGGAAGCGCCGGTTGACGGCGTTCATGACCAGCGAAATCAGCAGGCTCAGGGCCAGGAAGGTGACCATGACCATCAGGAAACCGGTGACCGACTGGCCGGACTGGTTCATGATGGTCACCGTGGTGGTGAAGGTATCGGAATAGCCGATGCCGATCGCCAGACTCGAGTTCTTCGACAGGTTCAGATACTGGTTGCCGAGGGGCGGGATGATGACGCGCAGGGCCTGGGGCAGGACGATGCGCTCCAGCAACTGCGCCTGCGAGAGGCCGAGCGCGCGGCCCGCCTCGATCTGGCCATGGGGCACGGCCTGAATGCCGGCGCGCACGATCTCGGCGATGAAGGCCGAGGTGTAAATGACCAGCGCGACCAGCAGGGCCATCATCTCCGGCGTGAATTCAAGGCCGGTCAGGAAGCGGCCAAAGCGATTCTGGGTGGGCATCTGCACCAGCAGCGGTTGCGTCGTGGTGCGCAGACGGTCCTCGGTGGAGAGCAGTCCGGCCTGCGCCGCCTCGCCGAGGGGCTGCAGGACGACCTCGCCACCCTGCTCCACGGGGACGTGGGTCGGGGGCGGCTCAAGGCCGACCAGCACCCAGCCCAGCGCGGCCGGCACGAGCAGGGCCAGCAGCATGAGACGCCCGCGCGCGTAGGGCCGCCCGGTATCTTCCGTGCGGCGGCCAAGCCAGATCCAGACGAAGCCGGCGATCAGGATGCCGAGGCCGACGTAGGCGAACCAGGGCGCGAAACGGGCGGTGGCCAGCAGCTCGGGCATGACGAAGCCGCGGATGCTGATGTAGATTGCCGGGAAAGTCTCCACGCGCAGGCTGGCCATGGGCAGCAGCCCGTAGGCGAAGATCAGGGCGGCCGCCAGGGCGCCGAGCCCCAGCCCGCGGGCGCGCGCGCGCAACATCAGGGGCAGCAGCTTGCCGCGCCCCAGCAGGAAGAGGTTGATGCTGACCAGCAACAGGGCCAGCGTGGGGATCGTCAGGCCGGCGCCCGGCCGCCAGGGCCAGCCCTCGCCGCGCTCGAAATGCCCCCAGGCGAGCAGTTCCGAGACCAGCAGCAGGGCGCCGAAGCCATAGATCAGGGCTTCGCGGCGGTCGAAAGCGACCGAGGGGCTGCCGAGATAGCGTCGGAGCAGCAGGGCCAGCAGGAGCCAGAGCACGATGCGCAGACTGACGAAGGTCACCCCTTCAGCGGGAATGGTGATGGCGTCCCGAATCTGGGGGAGGCTGAACATCACAATGAAGTACCAGACGAATATTTGCACCAGCAGGGGTGTGTTGCGCAACACCTCGACGTAGGCGCGGGCGATGTTGCGGATGAGCCAGTTGGTGCTGAGCAGGAAGACACCGACGAAGAGGCCCAGCACCGAGGCGGCCACGAGGCCGATACTGACGACCCGCAGCGTGTTGATCAGGCCGACGACGAAGGCCTGGCCGTAGGTGGAATCGCCGCTGTACCAGTCCGGACTCTCGCTGATGGCGAAGCCGGACCGCAGTTGAAGGAAGTTGAAGGCCGGCACGAGGCCCTTGGCGCGCAATTGCTCGGCGGCGGTATTGCCCAGCACCCAGAAGACGCCCACCGCCAGAAACACGAAGAGTATCTGGCCCAGCACCTGCAGCACCCGCTGGTCCGCCAGGATGCGGCGCAGCAGACTGCCTTGGGGTTGCAGGTTGGTCAGGGGAGTGTCGTCTTGCACGCGGGCTGTCCTGAAGAATGCGATGTGGCGTAAGTCTAACGGAAAGGCGGCGCGTACATCAGACCGCCCTCCGTCCACAGGGCATTTATACCGCGTTCCAGGTTAAATGGCGGCACATTCAGGTTGCGCGCGAAGATTTCGCCGTAGTTGCCGACCTGGCGGATGACTTCCACCATGAAGTCGTTGGCGATGCCGAGGTAAGAGCCGGAGGCGTTGCCGTTCTGACCCAGCAGGCGCTGGATGGAGGGGTCGTCGCTGTCGAGGAAGTCGTCGACGTTGGCGCTGGTGATGCCATGTTCCTCGGCGGTCAGGAGGCCGAAGACGGTCCAGGCGATGATCTCGGCGAATTGCGGGTCGGACTGCGGCGAAACCGGACCGAGCGGTTCCTTGCTCAGCGTAATCTCCAGTATCTTGTGCACTTCAGGTTCCGGGGCGGTGGCGTGACGCGCCAGCAGGGCGGACTTGTCGCTCGTCCAGGCCTCACAGCGGCCGTCGAAGTAGGCCTGCCAGGCGGAAATGGCGTCAGGGAAGACGAGAATGGCGGTGTCCAGACCGCGAGCCAGCACCGCGTCGGTGATGTTGAGTTCGGTCGTGGAGCCCTGTCCCACGCAAATCGAGGCGCCGTCCAGGTCCTCGATGCTGTCGATCCCGCTTGCGACGCGCGTGCCGATGCCCTGGCCGTCATAGAAGGTGGTGGGGCCGAAGATCGCGCCCCAGACGGCGTCGCGGCTGAGAGTCCAGGTGGTATTGCGCGACAGCATGTCGACTTCACCGCCTTGCAGCGCGGCCTGACGTTCGGCGCCGACCAGGGGTCGGAAGGAAATGGCGTTGGCATCGCCCAGCAGGGCGACGGCCACCGCGCGGCAGATGTCGATATCAAAGCCCTGATACTGACCGGCGCTGTTGACGGCGCCGAAGCCGACCAGATGGGCATTGGAGCCACAGACCAGCTTGCCGCGGGCGAGCACGGATTGCGTGACGGGCCCGTGGGCCCCGATGTCCTGGGCGAGGGCCACGGCGGCCGGGAGCAACACGATCAGCAACAGCAGGGGCAGGTGCAGGCGTGTCATCGGACCCGGCGCGTCCCGTCGGCGTCCTTAACGGAAAGGCGGCGCGTACATCAGGCCGCCCTCCGTCCACAGGGCATTGATGCCGCGCGCCAGGTTAAAGGGCGGCACACTCAGGTTGCGCGCGAAGATTTCGCCGTAGTTGCCCACCTGGCGGATGACTTCCACCATGAAGTCGTTGGCGATGCCGAGGTAGGAGCCGGAGGCGTTGCCGCCCTGACCCAGCAGGCGCTGGATGGAGGGATCGTCGCTGTCGAGGAAGTCGTCGACGTTGGCGCTGGTGATGCCATGTTCCTCGGCGGTGAAGAGGCCGAAGACGGTCCAGGCGATGATCTCGGCGAACTGCGGGTCGGACTGCGGCGAGAGGGGCGTGCCGGGTTCCTTGCTGAGCAGGATATCGAGAATCGCGTGGGCGGCAGGGTCGCTGGAGGTGGCGTGCAGGCCGATGATGCTGGCGCGGTTGGCCGTCCAGGCCTCGCAGCGGCCCTCGAGATAGGCGTGAAAGGTGGAAGTCAGGTCAGGATAGCCAAGGACGGCGATGTCGAGGCCGCGCGCCGAGGTGACATCGGTGATGTTCAGTTCGGTGGTCGTGCCATGCTGGACGCAGATGGCGGCGCCGTCGAGTTCGTCGATGGTCGAGATGCCGTATTCGGCGCGGGTGCCGATGCCCTGGCCGTCATAGTAGGTGGTGGGGCCGTAGATGACGCCCCAGGTGGTGTCACGGCTGAGCGTGCGGGTGGTGAGGCGGGAGATCAGGTCGACCTCGCCGCCCTGGATGGCCGCCTGGCGCTCGACGCCCCTCAGGGGCCGGAAGGTGATCGCGTCCGCGTCGCCGAAAATCGCCACGGCGATGGCGCGGCAGACGTCGATATCGATCCCTTCAAAGATACCGGCGTCGTCGATGATGCCAAAACCGGGGTACTCAAAGGGCACCCCGCAATTCAGGTGACCCCGGTCGAGGACGGCCTGCATGACAGGCCCCCGGACGACGCCATCCTGCGCGAGGACGGCGGCGGCCGGGAGCAACAGTGTCAGCAGCAGCGCGACAGGTCCTGCGCGTGCCACTGCGTCAAAAGCGCCCTTGCGCTGTCTTTAGCGGAAGGGCGGGCCGTAGAGCAGACCACCGTCGGTCCACAGGGCGTTGATGCCGCGACCGAGGTTGAAGGGCGGCACGCCGAGGTGACGATGGAAGATTTCGCCGTAGTTGCCCAGCTGGCGGATCACCGTGACCATGAAGTCGTTGGGGATGCCCAGGTAGGAACCGGAGGCGTTGTCGTTCTGGCCCAGCAAACGCTGGATGGTGGGGTCGTCACTCATGAGGAAGTCATCGATGTTCTCGCTGGTGATGCCGGCTTCCTCGGCGTTGATCAGGCCGAAGACCGTCCAGGCGACGATGTCGGCGAACTGCGGGTCGGACTGGGGCGAGAGCGGGCCCAGCGGCTCCTTGCTGAGGGTGACGTCCAGCACCATGTGCTGGCTGGGGTCAGCGGAGGTGGCGTGGAGGGCGGCGAGGCTGCTCTTGTCCGTCGTCCAGGCTTCACAGCGGCCATCGAGATAGGCCTGCCAGGCGGCGGCGATGTCCGGCTGGGCCAGGATGGTGATATCCAGGCCGCGCGCGGCCACCGCGTCGGTGATGTTGAGCTCGGTGGTCGTGCCCTGGGTGACGCAGATGGACGCGCCGTCCAGTTCTTCGATGGTGGTGACGCCCAGATCGACGCCGGTGCCGATGCCCTGACCATCGTAGAAGGTGGTCGGGCCGAAGGTGGCGCCCCAGACGACGTCACGGCTCAGGGTCCAGGTGGTGTTGCGCGACATCATGTCAATTTCGCCACCCTGGATGGCTGCCTGACGTTCGGCGGCCGCCAGCGGGCGGAAGGAGACGGCGTTGGCATCGCCGAGCACGGCCGCGGCGACGGCGCGGCAGATGTCGATGTCAAAGCCCTCGAATTCACCGGCGTCGTTGACGACACCAAAGCCGGCGAGTTGCTGGTTGACGCCGCAGACCAACTCACCACGCTCCATGATCCGCTGCGTAACAGGGCCCAGCACCACGTCGTCCTGCGCGAGGACGCCGACGCCGGAGACCAGCAACGAAAGCAGGATAATTGCGGACAGCATCTTGGCCATGGTTCCTTTCCTCTCCATAAACTTTGTCTCAGGTACGCGTACGCTTCTGCGCGTGGCGCCCATCGCTGCGCGCCGCATTACCCGCAGAAGCGTACTGTAACATTTTCATGTGGATTTGCCAGCGTCAGGCCTTTTCGGGCCCTCTACACTGACTTAATCTAACCTGCAGCGACTGCCTGGCCGGCCAGATACTTTTCGAAGATGCCGCGGATCTCGCCCTCTTCGGCGTGACGACCCGTCTCTTTCTTCGAATACAGCAACTCACCGTTCACCACGAACTCGAACAGGCCACCGCTGGCCGGAATCAGATTCCAGGATCGGACGTGCGCCAGAAGTTCCTTGTCACCGAGCAAATCTGCCGCCAAACTGACGGCTTGCGGGGTGTAGTTTCAAGAGGCGCAATAGGTCAGGGTGATATCGAGCGTTCCGTTCTGCATCACCAGTCTCCTTTCCCTTATGACGAATCGAACAAGGCCATTCGCTTCATGAAGGCGTCGCAAGACGGCATTCATGACACGCAGTATACAGCATTCACCCGAAAGCGCGAATCGTGGCGACTCTTCAACGCCCGTCGTCCTTTTCGGCCAGCCAGGCGCGCAGGCGACGCTGCAGATCGTCGCGCACGCGGGCGAAGGCCGCCAGGCGCTGTGCCTCGTCGCCCGGCCCTGAAGCCGGGTCCGGCAGGCTCCAGTGGACGCGCTCGACGTGGCCGGGGAAGGTCGGGCAGGTTTCCGCGGCGCGGTCGCAGACGGTGATGACCGTGTCGACGGGTTCGGCCAGGAACTCGTTGACGTGTTGCGAGCGCTGGCCGCGGATGTCCACGCCGATCTGGTCCATGGCGCGGATGGCGAGGGGGTTCACGCCCGATGGCGCCACGCCGGCGCTGCGCACGCTGACGCGATCGCCCGCGAGGTGGCGCAACAGCCCTTCAGCCATCTGCGAGCGGGCGGAATTGGCGGTGCAGAGGATGAGTACCCGCGGCCTGTCTGACATGGCGGGCCCTTCATATATGGAGGAACGATCGGACAGTTCGGCAGTATACCCCGCGCCCAGGGCCAGCGCGGCGGGCGCCAGGGTATGGCGCCCCTGCAGTCGTTTGTTGCCAGCGTATGCAGGGGCCGCCGGGCGCGCGCGATGGTAAGGCGCCCTCACCCCCCAACCCCTGTCCCGCTCAGTCGCGGGAGCCCTTCCCTCAGGGAGAGGGGGAGCAAAAATCCTGGTAGAGGGGAAGACCTTCCCGCCGGGTTGCGGGAGCCCTCGTCCCATCTTTGGGGACGGGAGTCCTTCAGGGAGAGAGGGAGTCCTTCTCAAGGGATGAGGGTGAGAAAATGACAGGGGATGAGGCTTGCCATGCCTGCCAAAGGGGGCAGCAGTCCAATCGCGTTGAATGGTCCTAATGCCGCCTGGCGCGCGGCATTATGATACGCGTCTCATCACAGCATTTGCGTCAGGAGCGGCGCCTGTGAAATCTGCCTGGGTGTTGTCAGGCGCCATGTTCAGTTCCTACCTGGGCATTTCCATTCTGGCGCCGGTGCTGCCCCCACTCATGAGAGAACTGGGCCTCAGCGAGTTGCAGGGCGGCCTGATTCTGACCGGCTCTTCCATCATGTGGGTCATCTTCAGCCCCTGGTGGGGCCGGCGCAGCGACGTCAGCGGGCGCAAACCGGTCATTCTGCTGGGGCTGGGCGGCTACGCGCTCGGCGTGCTGAGCTTCGCCCTCGTGACGCAGGCGGGGCTGGACGGCGTCATCGCCAGCGCGACCGTGACCTGGCTGCTGCTGGTGGGCGCGCGCCTGATTGTGGGCATGCTTTTCTCGGCGGCGGGGCCGGCGGCCCAGGCCTACATCGCCGACGTCAGCGCAGGTCGGCAGCGCGTGAGCGCGATGGGCATCCTGACGGCCTCCAACGGCCTGGCCACCATCCTGGGCCCGGCGCTGGCCGCCCTGGTGGTGGGCTTTGGCCTGGCGGCGCCGATCCTGCTCTCCGCGATCACGCCGCTTTTTGGCATGCTGCTGGTGTGGCGCCTGCTGCCCGCCGTGCCGGCCAAACTGAAGCGGGGCGAGCGCGCGCCGACGCTGCGCATCACGGACCCGCGTCTGCTGCCGCTGCTGCTGATCGGCTTCTTCGTGATGAGCGCCCTTTCGGTGACGCAGTTCACCATCGGTTTCCTCTTTCAGGACCGTCTGGGCCTGGACGGCGTGGAAACGGCGCGGCTGGTGGGCCTGGCGGTGATGGCCAGCGGCGTGGCCCTGCTCTTCGCGCAGATGGTGCTGATCCAGGTCTTCCGGCTGACGCCGCTGATGCTGCTGCGCCTGGGCATTCCGCTGATGCTGATCGCGCTGATCGTCCTGACGCTGGCGGCCGACTTCGCCGCCATGACCCTGGCACTGGTGCTGATGGGCCTGGCGGTGGGCATGGTGTTGCCGGGCTTCCGCACGGCCATCACCTTCGCGGTTGAGCCTCAGGAGCAGGGCGCGGCGGCCGGTCTGGCCAATTCGGTGCCGGGCTACAGTTTCATCTTTGGCCCGCCGCTGGGCACCGCGCTCTATGGCGTGAACGCCGGTTCTCCCTACCTGGTGGCGGCCCTGTTCGTGG
This sequence comes from Anaerolineaceae bacterium, assembly GCA_026708325.1. Classification (GTDB taxonomy): domain Bacteria; phylum Chloroflexota; class Anaerolineae; order Aggregatilineales; family Phototrophicaceae; genus JAGWBD01. Next base: position 24,453 of record JAPOVC010000009.1, read on the forward strand.
TGGCCGCTTTCGCCATGCTGACGCTGCGTACGCGGGAGCGCGCGGTGCAACCCGCGACCTGATGCCGGGCGCTTGCAGTCCAATCGCGCGGATTGGTCCTTAATGCCGCGACGCCGAAGCATTATGATACGCGTCTTGTCTTCGTTTCCTTCACAACCCGAGAGTCCTCTGTGAAACCTGCCTGGATACTGTTTGGCGCCATGTTCTGCGCCAGCCTGGGGCACTCCGTGCTGGCGCCGGTGCTGCCGGCGCTGATGCGCGAACTGGGCCTGAGTGCGCTGCAGGGCGGCCTGCTGCTGACCGGCTCCTCCATCGTGTGGGTTATTTTCTGTCCCTGGTGGGGCCGCCGCAGCGACGTGCGCGGACGCAAGCCCTTTATCATGCTGGGCCTGACGGGACTGGCGCTGGGCGTCGGCCTCTTTGCCCTGGTCATGCAGGCCGGTCTGGACGGGGTCATCGCCAGCGCGACCCTGGTCTGGCTGTTGCTGATGGGCGCGCGCGTGATCGGGGCTGCCCTGCATTCGGCAGCCGCCCCGGCCACGCAGGCCTACATCGCCGACGTCAGTTCGGGGCAGCAGCGCACGGCCGCGTTGGGCATCATGTCGGCGGCCAAGGGCCTGGGGAGCATCGCGGGACCGGCGCTGGGGGCGCTGGTCGTGAGTCTGGGCCTGAGCCTGGTCGCGCCGATCTTTCTGTCGGCGCTTACGCCGCTCGTTGGCATCGTGCTGGTATGGCGCCTGTTGCCGCAGGTGGAGGCGACCCTGAAGCGGGGCGAACGCGCCCCCGTCGTCAATGCCTTCGACCCGCGTCTGCTACCCCTTCTGGTCATCAGCTTTTGCGCGATGATGGTGCCTGCGGTGGTGACCTTCACCATCGGCTATCTGGTGCAGGACCGCTTCGGCCTGGACACCATCGAGACCACCCGACTGACGGGTCTGGCCGTGATGGCCAGCGGTGTGGCCCTGTTCTTCGCCCAGATGGTTCTGGTGCAGGTCCTGCGCCTGCCGCCGCTGAAGCTGCTGCGTCTGGGCATGCCGCTGGCGCTGGGCTCGCTCCTGCTGCTGGCCGCTGCCGCCAGTTCCATGCAGGTGATGCTGGCGATGTCCCTGATGGGGCTGGGCATCGGGATGGTGCAGCCGGGCTTCCGCAGCGCGGTGACCTTCGCCGTGGAGCCGCACGAGCAGGGAGCGGCGGCCGGCCTGGCGAGTTCGATCCCCGCCTACAGCTACATCATCGGTCCTGCGCTGGGCACCGCCCTCTATGGCATCAACCCGGTCTCACCCTTTTTGCTGGCCTCCGTGGTGATGCTGGCCGGAATCGCGGTGCTGGTGATGCACCCGCGCACACGGGCGCTGCAGCCCGCCATTTGAGGCGTCGCGCTGCGGCCCTCACCCCCCGGCCCCTTTCCCGCTCAATCGCGGGAGCCCTTCCCTCAGGGAGAGGGGGAGCGTTGCAAGAGCGAAACCATTCACAGGACGTGAGATGCTTGTCCAAACATGGTAGTTAAAACCCCTCTCCCTGAGGGAAGGGCTCCCGTCCCCCAAGACGGGAAAGGGTTTGGGGTGAGGGCGGCCGAGACCCGCCCCACTTCCCGTCCTGTGCGACAGGAGTTCTTCCATTCAGGCAGGTATGGCTGGTGATGCACCCGCGCACACGGGCGCTGCAGCCCGCCATCTGAGCCGGCGCCCTGCAGTCCAATCGCGGCGAATGGTCCTAATGCCGTGCTGCTGAAGTCACTATGATACGCGCCATGTTCCGCTGCCATCGTAACCTGTGAGTTGAGCCCCCTGTGAAAAGCGCCTGGATACTCTTCGCCGCCATGTTTTGCGCCAACATGGGCCATTCCGTGCTGGCGCCGGTGCTGCCGCCCCTGACGCGCGAGCTGGGCCTCAGCGCCTTGCAGGGCGGGCTGATCCTGACCTGCTCCTCCATCGTGTGGGTCGTCTTCTGCCCCTGGTGGGGCCGGCGCAGCGACGACCTGGGCCGCAAGCGGGTCATCATCATCGGGCTGGCCGGCTACGGGCTGGGCGCGGTGATCTTCGCCGTTTTTGCGCAGGGCGGTCTGGACGGGGTCATCGCCAACGCGACGCTGGTGTGGCTGCTGCTGGTGGGGTCGCGCATGATCGTGGGCGGGATGTATGCGGCGGCCGCCCCGGCCGCCCAGGCCTACATCGCCGACGTCAGCACGGGACAACAACGCACGGCCGCGATGGGCGTTGTGTCGGCATCCAACGGTCTGGGCGGCATGCTGGGCCCGGCGTTGGGGGCGCTGGTGGTGAGTTTGGGGATGAGCGTGGTCGCGCCAATTTTCATGTCCTCGCTAATGCCGCTGCTGGGCATGCTGCTGGTGTGGCGCCTGTTACCGGCGATACGCTCGCCGCTGAAGCAGGGCGAACGCGCGCCGAAGTTGAACGTGCTGGACGGGCGCCTGTTGCCCCTGATGATCATCGGCTTCTGCGCGATGCTGGTGCCGGCGGTGGTGACCTTCACCCTGGGCTATCTGGTGCAGGACCGCTTCGGCCTGGACGCCATCGAGACCGCGAGCCAGACGGGGCTGGCGGTGACGGTCAGCGGCGCCGCGCTGTTCTTCGCGCAGATTGTCCTGGTGCAGGTCCTGCGCCTGCCGCCGCTGAAGCTGTTGCGCCTGGGCATGCCGCTGGTGCTGGGCTCGGTGCTGCTGCTGGTCGCGGTTGCCAGTCCCCTGCAACTGATGCTGTCGATGGTGCTGATGGGCGTGGGCGTGGGGATGGCGTTTCCGGCCTTCCGCAGCGCGGTGACCTTCGCGGTGGAGCCGCATGAGCAGGGGGCGGTAGCGGGCCTGGCGAGCGCCATGCCCGGCTACAGTTACATCGTCGGGCCGGCGCTGGGCACCGCCCTCTACGGCCTGGCCCCCTTCCTGCCCTTCCTCCTGACTTCGGTGATCATCGTGGCCGGCATCGGCGTGCTTTTCCTGCACCCGCGCACGCGGGCCGTGCAACCCGCGATCTGATTCAACCCGCTACAGTCCAATGGCGCGATTGGACCCAGGGTCGCCTGGGTAGAGGCGCTATCATTGACGCTATGCCACTGGCAAGGCCACAGTCTGTGAGACATCCGTGAGATACGCCTGGATTCTGTTTTGCGCCCTGTTCAGCGCCAACCTCGGCTATTCCGTGCTGGCGCCGGTGCTGCCCTCGCTGATGCGCCAGCTGGGCATGAGCGAACTGCAGGGCGGCCTGATGCTGTCGCTGTCTTCCATCGCGTGGATCGTTTGCAGCACCTGGTGGGGACGTTACAGCGACAGGCGCGGGCGCAAACCGGTCATCATGATCGGGCTGGCGGGCTACGCGCTGGGTTCGGGCGTGTTCGCCGCGGTGATGCAGGCGGGCCTGGACGGGATCTTCGCCAGCGTCATGCTGACCTGGCTGCTGCTGGTCGGGTCGCGCCTGATGGTGGGCGCGCTGTTCTCGGCGTCCATTCCGGCCGCGCAGGCCTACGTCGCGGACGTCAGCACGGGCCGGCAACGCACGCGGGCGATGGGCATCCTGACCTCGTCGGTGGGCATGGGCAACATCATGGGTCCCGCCCTCGGCGCGCTGGTGGTGAGCGTGGGGCTGGGTCTGGTGGCGCCCCTCTTCCTGGCGGCGCTGAGCCCGCTGCTGGGCGTGTTGCTGGTCTGGCGTTTTCTGCCGGCCGTGCGCCCCGTCCTTGTGCAGGGCGAGAGCGCGCCGAAACTGGGCATGTTCGACGGACGCCTGCTCCCCTTTCTGATGGTCGGCTTCTGCGCCCTGCTGGTGCTCTCGATGGTGCAATTCACGATAGGTTTTCTGGTGCAGGACCGCTTCGGCCTGGACGCCATCGAGACCACGCGCCAGACGGGGCTGGTGGTGATGGGCAGCGGCGTCGCCCTGTTGTTCACCCGCCTGGTCCTGATTCAGGTGTTCCGCCCCTCGCCGATGAAACTGCTGTGGGTGGGGATGCCGCTGATGCTGGCCGCGCTGCTGCTGATGGCCTTCTCGGCAAATCTGCTGCACTTGCTGCTGGCGATGGTGCTGCTGGGCCTGGGCATCGGGATGGTGCAGCCGGGTTTCCGCAGCGCCATTACCTTCACCGTCGAGCCGCGTGAGCAGGGCGCGGCGGCCGGCCTGGCCAGCGCCATGCCGGGCTATGGCTTCCTTGTGGGGCCGGCGCTGGGCACCGGCCTGTACAGCGTGAGCCCCTTCCTGCCCTACCTGGTCACCGCGCTGGTGGTGCTGGCCGGTATCGCCGTGCTGCTCGTCCATCCGGCCACCCGCGCCGTGCAACCCGCGACCTGAACGCGCTCCCCCCAAACGAGTCCTTTTCCGTCTTGTGCCGAGAGTTCTTGCTCAGGTTTGGTTTCGCGTGGGCGCCGGGCCCTCACCCCCCGGCCCCCTCTCCCTCAGGGAGAGGGGGAGAGTTGCAAGGGCGAAACCATTCACGAGCGATGAGATTCTTGTCCAAACAAGATGATTAGGCCCCTCTCCCTGAGGGAAGGGCTCCCGCGACTGAGCGGGACAGGGTTTGGGGTGAGGGCCGCCGAAACCCGCCAGGTGCGAGAGTGTCTTGCCGAAACTCATTTCCCATTTGCAACCTGCCCAATTGGCACAAGGGACTGATTGTATTCATGGTGGCGCCCCTTTCCCGCTCAGTCGCGGGAGCCCTTCCCGGGGAGAGTCTTTTGCCAGGAGGGTGAGCTGTTCAGAGTGGACGACATCAACAGTTGTCAGAGGGGGCCCAGGGCGAAACCTGTTTCAGCGCCAGCGCGGCGGGTTCGTCCGTCGCCGCTGCCAGAGGCCGAGCGGCCAGCCGGTCATCTTGGCCACGTCGCCCGTCGCGCGGATGAGCGGCAGCAGCGGCAGGGCCGCCAGCCAGGGCTTGCCGCCACGCATTTGCCAGAGTCGCTGCAGCGGGCGCGCCAGATAAGCCAGACTCGCCAGGGTCAGCAGGCCCCACCAGAGTGGGTGCAGCAGCGCGCCGGCGAGCAGCAGCAGCGGCAGGGCCAGCAGGTACGTGGCGTAGCGCAGCAGGTGACGCTTCGTCCACAGGCCGGCGAGGCCGTCGCCGCGGGCGTAAAGCGCGTACTGGCGGAAGAATGCCGGCAGCGAGGGCCGCGGCCGGAAGTGCGCGAGGGCCCGCGGCGCGAAGACGAAGGGGCCGCAACGCTGGCGCAGGCGCAGGTCGAAGACCAGGTCCTCGCAGTGATCGAGCCATTCGGGGTAGCCGCCGACGGCCTTCCAGGCATCCCGGCGGAAGGCCACGCTGCGGCTGCTGGGCAGAAAGCGGCGCCCGTCGATTTCGCCGACCCCTGGCAGGGTTGTGGCGCCGAGAGCCAGTTCGAAGGTGTTTTGCGGGTCGGCGCGAAAGAAGCCGGCCACGGCGACGGCCTCCGGGTCCGCCAGCAAGGGTTCGCTCAGATGTTGCAGCCAGTCAGACGCGAGGCGCACACCGGCGTCGGTGACGGCGATGAGTTCGCCGCCGGCGGCCTCGATGGCGAGGTTGCGGCCGCGGCTGATGTTGCAGTCTGGTTCGCGGAGCAGGCGCAGCGGCAGACGGTCCCGGTAGCTTTCGATGATGGCGGTCGTGTCGTCCCTGCTGCCGCCGTCGACGATGACGATCTCGTCCGGCGGGCGGGTCTGCTGCAGCAGGGAGTCCAGCAGGGCGGGCAGGCTGGCGCTTTCGTTGCGCACGGTCAGGATGAGCGAGATCATGGGGCGAGTATACTCTCGACAGATATGGCAATGTGTCGGGGAGGCCGCGCATGTGTCGCAATATCCGCAGGCTCTACAACTGTGATCCGCCGGTGGAGACGGAGGAAGTACGCGCCTCGGCGTTGCAATTCGTGCGCAAGGTCAGCGGCTATCGTAAGCCCTCGCGCGTGAACGAGGCGGCCTTCGAACGGGCCGTGGACGAAGTGACGGCCGCGACGGAGCGGCTACTGGCGACGCTGGAGACGAAGGCGGCGCCCCGCTCGCTTCGCCGCTCGCGGGATAAACCACAGCAATGGCCCGGGCGGCGGGCGACATGATATGTCGCTCCAGCACCACGCACTGTACGGGCGACTTATGAAGTCGCCCGCGGCAACCTGCCCATCACGCACTGCAGGGGCGATTTATCAAGTCGCCCGCAGCCACCCTTACCTCGCCATTGAATGGAAGGCGCGTCTTTGACGGCCAGGGCGTGGCTGGCTACCATCGACGGGCACATCAATGGCGCGGGAGAGGACGATTATGGGACGGCTGGCGGGCAAGCGGGCGATTGTCACCGGAGGCGCGCAGGGGCTGGGAAGGGCGACAGCGCTGCGCTTCGCCGAGGAAGGCGCGCAACTGCTGGTCACCGACGTAAAGGCTGACGCGGTCATGGCGGTGGCCGGGGAAATCAGGGCGGCGGGCGGCATGGCCCACGCGCTGCAGGCGGACGTCAGTGTGGCGGACGACGCGGAGCGCACGGTCGCGGCGGCTGTTGAGCATCTCGGCGGCCTCGACGTCCTGGTGAACAACGCCGGCGTCATGGGATACGGGACGGTGGCGGCGGCGACGGACGCCGACTGGCAACGCATCATCGGCATCAACCTGCACGGGGTCTTCCTGTGCTCGCGCGCGGCGATCCCGGTCATGGCGCAGGGCGGTGGCGGCAGCATCGTCTGCATTTCCTCCATTTCGGGCCTGCTGGCCCAGCCGAACCAGGCGATCTACAACGCCAGCAAGCACGGCGTGATCGGCCTGGTACGCTGCATGGCGCTGGACCACGCCGCGGAGGGCATCCGCGTCAACGCGGTCTGCCCGGGCATGATGCTCACGCCGATGCTGACGCATCTGCCGGAGGAACAACTGGCGGGCTATGCCCAGGCCAACATGCTCAAACGCGGCGGCGACCCTGCCGAGGTCGCGCAGCTGGTGCTCTTCCTCGCCAGCGACGAGGCCTCCTACGTGACGGGCGCGGTGATCCCCGCCGATGGCGGCGAATCGGCAAAATAGCCGGACTTCATCCACTGTACGGGCCGCGAGAGCGCAAGCTCGAAGCATCCCGCAGGGACGACTTATCAAGTCGCCCGCCCTGTCATTTTGTCGCATTCGGGCGACATGATATGTCGCCCCTACACCACCTGTTGTACGGGCGAACTGGCCGATTGCAGGGGCGATATATCAAATCGCCGGTATCAAATCGCCCGCAGCAACCCGCGCATCGCCCACCGCATGGGAGGGCCCGTCTTTGACAGCCAGGGCGGCACTGGCTACCATCAGCGGCCACCTTAAGGGCGCGGGAGAGGACGATTGTGGGACGACTGGCGGGCAAACGGGCGATCGTCACCGGCGGCGGGTCAGGGCTGGGTCGCGCGACCTCCCTGCTCTTCGCGGAACAGGGCGCGCGCGTGCTGGTCAACGACATAAACGCCGACAACGCCGCGGCGGTCGCTGCGGAAATCACGGCCGCGGGCGGCGAGGCCCATGCGCTGCAGGCCGACGTCAGTCAGGCGGCCGACGCGGAGCGCATGGTGGCGGGCGCCGTCGAGCGCTTCGGCGGCCTGGACGTGCTGGTCAACAACGCCGGCGTCTTCCGTCAGGGCACGGTGGCGCAGGCGACGGATGACGACTGGGAATACATCATCGGCATCAACCTATATGGCGTTTTCGCCTGTTCGCGCGCCGCGCTCCCGGTCATGGCGCAGGGCGGCGGGGGCAGCATCGTCTGCGTCTCCTCCACTTCCGGCGTGATCGGCCAGGAATTTCAGGCGATCTACAACGCCAGCAAGCACGGCGTGATCGGCCTGGTGCGCTGCATGGCGGCGGACCACGCGGCGGAGGGCATCCGCGTCAACGCCGTCTGCCCCGGCTTGATGCTCACGCCCCTGCTGGCGCATTTCTCGGAAGAGGACTACGTGGTCGCTGCGGCCAAAAGCATGTTGAACCGCGGCAGCGAACCCGCCGAAATTGCGCAACTGGTGCTCTTCCTCGCCAGCGACGAGTCCTCCTACGTGACCGGCACGGCCATGTTGGCGGATGGAGGCGAGACCGCGCGCTAGAGTGACTTCCTGCGCCCCGCGCGCGAGCGACGCCCGGGCGCTGTGCAAGGCATGGACCGAAAGGGACTGACGATGCGCGACGTGGCGTTCTGGCCCAAAAAGTTTCTTGACGAGGTGGAAGGCGCGCGCGTGACGCAGGGCGCGTTGCTGCACGCCCTTGGCGGCCCCAGCTTCGCTTACCGCACGGCAGAAGTGCTGGCCTGGATCGACCCCTATTTCTACGGCACGCCCGATGACTCGGTGCCCGATGCCTACCGCGCCGTGCCGATCTCCATCAAACCCGACGAGGTCGGCGCCGGCGACATCATCTTCTCGACGCACGACCACGTCGACCATTGCCACGAGGGTTCGCTGCTGCCGATGCTGGCCAACACGGAGGCCTTCTGCATCGCGCCGGCCTCCTCGGCCCGGCTGATGCGCGGCTTTGGCATCCCCGACGAGCGTATTCGCGAGGTCAAGCCCGGCGACAGCATCAGCCATCGCGACCTGACGGTCCGCGTCTACCCCTCCTACGACCCCAACGAGCCCCTGGCCGTCTCCTATATTCTGGACAGCGGCGGGACGACCTTCTTCGTCTCCGGCGATACTTCCGACGGGCCGGCGCTGGCGGAGGTCGGCGAGCGCGAGGCGCCCGACTACGCCCTGCTGGCCTTCGGCCGCACCTGGTACATGGACGAGGCGGAGATGCTGCGGGTGGCGTCGATCCTGCGTCCCGGCACGCTGCTGCCCTTCCACTGGGAGTTCTGGCGCAACCACACCGGCGACATCGTCAAATTCTTCGAGTTGTATTTCAGTCAAAAGCCGGATTTCGACGTGAAAATCCTGAGCATCGGCGACTCGCTGCACATGGGCGGCCGAGCCCCGGATGAGGGGAGCAGAAGATGACTGTCACTATCGACCACGTGGCGCTGATGGTCAGCGACCTCGAGCGCTCACGCGAATTCTATTGCGACCTGCTGGGCCTGGAGGTCGTTTCGCCGGAAGAACACAACGACGGCCCCATCTCCGAGATGGTGGCCATGGAGCGCGTGCACATGCGCGAATACCGCCTGCGCGCGCCCGGCGGCGTCAACGGCCACACGCGCAGCGCCGAACAGGGCTTCACCTTCGACCTGATTCAGTGGATTCACCCCGAGAGCCCGAGTGGCCGGGTCCCGATTCACCACGTGCCGAGCGCGCACATCTGCTTCGGCGTGGAGAACGTGCCGGCGACCTACGAGAAGCTGCGCGCGGCGGGCGTCGAGATCGTCTCGCCGCCGGTGCGCTTCGAGGGTGAGGGCGAGTGGCACGTGCTCTTCTTCTACGATCCGGACGGCAATCTGCTGGAGTTGAACGAGATCGGCACGGGGCAGCAGGTGCCGCATGACTTCGACTGGACGGAGGATTGATGAACGGGCTGGAGCAGTTTATGCAGGACCCCGGCACCATGGTGCTGGTGTTGATCGCCGGCGCGGTGGGCGCCATGCTGGTCCTGTTTGTGGCGCTGTTTCTGATCCGCGGCCGCGACCGCGAGTTGCGGGCCCTGCGCGTCGACCACAGCCTGGAGCGCGACCGCCGTTCGCGCCTGGAGGTGGAAAAGGAGACCCTCGACAGGCAGGTGATCGAGGCCCGCGCCGAAATGGAGCGGGTTTTCAATTCCAACGAGGAGTCGCAGGAGCTGCTGAACGAGACGCGCAACCAGGCCACGCGCCTGGAGGCCGAACGCAACGCCCTCGACTCGCGCCTGGGCGAGGCGCAACGCGAACGCGACGTCCGCGAGCGGGAACGCGACGCGCTGCGCACGCAACTGGAGAAAGCGCAAAACAAGGTCACGGAACTGGAGACCCAGGTGCAGCATGGCGAGCATCTGCGGCAGCAACTGGAAAGCGCCGAGCAACGCTTCAGGGAGGCCTTCGATTCCCTCTCCGGCAAGGCGCTGGAGCAGAATCGCGAGCAACTGCTGGCCGACCTGCGGCGCGAAAACAGCAACGCGCAGCAGGCCGTGGATGGCCTCGTCAAGCCCGTCCACGAGTCGCTGGAGCGTTTGCAGCAGTCGCAGACCAGCCTTGATACGCGCATCAGTGACCTGCGCCAGAACTCGAGCGACCTTGAGGACCAGACGCGGCGCCTGGTGAACGCCCTGCGCCGGCCGGAACAGCGCGGCCGCTGGGGCGAATTGCAGTTGCGGCGTTGCGTCGAGTTGGCGGGCATGCAGCATCACGTCGATTACTTCGAGCAGGAAGCTGTGCCCGGTGGCGGCCAGCGACCGGACATGATCGTGCACCTGCCCAACAATCGCATCATCGTCGTCGATGCCAAGACGCCCATGGACGCCTACATCTCCGCCTGGGAGACGCAGAACGAGGAAGAGCGCAGCGCCTTTTTGCAGCAGCATGCCGACCAGGTGCGGCGCAATCTCGACCAGCTTTCGCAGCGGCGCTACCAGGACAGTTTCGAGGAAAGTCCGGACTTCGTGGTCATGTTCCTGCCGGGCGAGGTGTTTTACAGCGCCGCGCTGGAGCAGCACCCCGCGCTCTTCGAGCACGGCATGGAGAGTCGCGTGCTGATCGCCACGCCGACCATCCTGATCGCCCTGCTGCGCTCGGTGCACATGGGCTGGCGCGAGGCCGAACTGGCGCGCGAGGCCGAGGAAATCGGCCGCCAGGGCCAGGAGCTTTACCGTCGCGCCGGCACACTTGTGGACGGCCTGGCGGGCATCCGCAAGGGGCTGGACAACAGCGTACGGGCCTACAACAAGGCGGTGGGCTCGCTCAACAGTCGCTTCATTCCGCAGGTGCAGCGCTTCCGCGACCTGCATTCCATCAGCGGCGAGGAGGTGCCGGAGCTGGAATCGCTCCCCACCGATTTGCGCCGGCCGCGCAAGCTGTCGCTGAAATCCGGGGCGGAAGGCCCCGACAACAGGTAACAGGACCAGGGGAGGCATCCATGGGCGCAGTCACCATTCTGGATCACGTATCGGTCACGGTCAGCGACATGGAGCGCTCGCTGGACTTCTACTGCGGCCTGCTGGGCCTGGAGGAAGTCGAGCGGCACCGTCTGGAGGGCGACACCATCTCGCGGATGGCGGGCAAGCCGGAGGTCGTCATGGAGGTGGTGCGGGTGAAGGCGCCCGGGTCGCCGAAGGTGCTGCTGGACCTGCAGCAGTACGTGGTGCCCGACGGCAGGGTCTCCGACGCGCAGCTGGGCGACGCGGCGCACTCCCACATCTGCTTCGGCGTGCCGGACGTGTGGGGCACCTACCGCGACTGGCTGGCAAGGGGCGTCGACTTCGTCTCGGAGCCGGTCACCTTTGATCTGGGCTGGGGCGTGGTGCACGTGGTCTTCTTCAAGGACCCGGACGGCTTCGTGCTGGAATTGATGCAGGACCCCATCGAGTTGAAGGAAGGCGCGGAGATGCCGGGATGAGCGGCGCCCTGCGTTACGGGCTGGAGGGCCAGGCGGCCATCGTCACCGGCGCGGGCCGGGGCATCGGCCGCAGTATCGCGCTGCGCCTGGCGCGCGAGGGCGTGGGCGTGACGGTGGCCGACATCGACGGGGGCAATGCCGCCGCTGTCGCGCTGGAGATCGAGGCGGCGGGCGGCGCGGCCCTGGCGCAGCGGACGGACGTGACGCAGCGCGACCAGGTCGAGGCGATGGTGGCCGCGACAGTCGGGCGTTTTGGCCGGCTGGACATTCTGGTCAACAACGCCGGCATCGGCATCATTCAGCCGCTGCTGGAGACGGACGAGGCCAGCTGGCAGGCGCAGATGGACGTCAACGCGAAGGGCACGCTGCTCTGTACGCAGGCGGCGGCGCGCCACATGATCGCGCAGGGCAGGGGCGGCCGCGTCATCAACAACGCCTCCGGCGCGGGCAAGATCGCGCCGGGCGCGGCCACGCCGCTGGGCGCCTACGCCGCCAGCAAACACGCGGTGGTCGGCCTGACGCGGCAGTTTGGCGCCGAACTGGCGCGGCACCAGATTCTGGTCAACTGTCTCTGCGCCGGCATTGTCGATACCGAGATGTGGGCCCTGATCGATCGTGAGATCGCGGCGCTGGAGGGCGCCGAGGTCGGCTCGGTGATGCAACGGGCGGTGGACAGCATTCCGCTCGGGCGCGTGCAGCAGCCGGAGGACGTGGCCAACATGGTCGCCTTCCTGGCCTCGGACGACGCGTCCTACAGCACCGGCCAGTCCTTCAACGTGAGTGGCGGGATGTTGCCCTACTAGTCCGGCGGGACACGGGAGGCGAAGCATGATGGCTGACAACGGGACGCGCGAGATCACCTTCGCCCAGGCGATTAACGAGGCGCTGCATGAGGAAATGCGGCGCGACGGGGACATCCTGGTCGTGGGCGAGGACGTGGGTCGCGCCGGCGGCGTCTACAAGATCACCCAGGGCCTCTACGACGCCTTCGGTGAGGAGCGCGTGCTGGACAGCCCCATCTCGGAGGCCGGCATCACCGGCCTGGGGGTGGGCGCGGCCCTGAGCGGGCAGCGGCCGGTGGTCGAGATCATGTTCGGCGACTTCACGGCGCTGGTGATGGACCAGGTCGTGAACCAGGCGGCCAAGATCCATTACATGTCGGGCGGCAAGTGGCGCGTGCCGATGGTGCTGCGCACGACGATGGGCGCGGGTCGGCGCGCCGCGGCGCAGCACTCCCAGAGTCTGCACGCCTGGTACTGCCACATCCCCGGCCTGAAGGTCGTGCTGCCCTCTTCGCCGCACGATGCCAAGGGCCTGCTGAAATCCGCCATTCGCGACGACAGCCCGGTCATCTTCTTCGAGGACAAGATGATGTACCGCGAGAGCGGCCCCGTGCCCGCGGGCGAGTACTGCATCCCGCTGGGCGAGGCGCAGGTGTGCCGTGAGGGCGAGGACATCACCCTGATCGCCACCTCCAGCATGGTCGGCCTGGCGCTGCAGGCGGCGGAAGAACTGGCCGCCGAAGGCATCAGCGCGGAGGTCATCGACCCGCGCACGCTGGCCCCGCTGGACGAGGAGACCCTGGTGGAATCGGCGCGCAAGACCTCGCGCTGCATCGTGATCGACGAGGGCTACCGCCGCTTTGGCGCCACGGCCGAACTGGCCTCGCTGGTGGCCGAGCGGGCCTTCTACTGGCTGGACGCCCCGGTGCAGCGTATCGGCGCCATGGACGTGCCGGTGCCCTTCAGCCCCTCGCTGGAGGACCTGACCATCCCCGATGTGGCGACTGTGGTGACGCGCGCGCGCGACCTGGTGCGCGGCGAGGCGGGCTGAAGCCATGTACCGCGTGGTGATGCCGGCGCTGGAGATGGCCCAGGAGACGGGCACCCTGCTGCGCTGGCTGAAGCAGGAGGGCGAGCCGGTGCAGCGCGGTGAGCCCCTGATGGAGATCGAGACCGACAAGGTCACGCTTGAGATTGAGGCCGGCGGCAGCGGCGTGCTGGCGCAGGTCAGCGCCGCGCCGGGCGACGTGGTGCCGGTGGGCCAGGTGATCGCCCTCTTGCTGGCCGAGGGCGAGGCGGCCCCGGGCTTCGGCCCGGCATCGCCTGCGGCCCTCACCCCAAACCCTGTCCCGTCCCGGGGGACGGGAGCCCTTCCCGCAGGGAGAGGGGCTCCAGGCGACAGGGGCGGGCGTGAGGACTCTCGCGCACAGCCGCGAAGCGGGCGCCATGGGGCAGCCCGCTCGCTGGCGGCCAGCCCGCTGGCGCGGCGTCTGGCGGCGGAACACGGCGTGGACCTGCGTCACGTCCGGGCGGCCTCGGGGCGCATCAGCAAAAGCGACGTGGAGGCCTGGCTGGAGCGCCGCCCGGAGGAGGCCACCCCCACTCCAGCGCCCCTTTCCGGTCCCACCCCTGGCGGGAGCCCTTCAGGGAGCGGGGCTTTGGGACGGGATGCGATACCGGCGTCGCCGCTGGCGCGCCGCATGGCAGCGGAACGCGGCCTCGACCTCGCCGCCCTGGAGGGCAGCGGGCCGGAGGGCGCCGTGCTGGCCGCTGACGTAGAGGCGGCCGCGAGGGAAGCCGCAGCGGCCAGCGCCGCGGAGACGATCGTCGCGGCGGCGGAGCCGACGGTCGCCCATGACCTGCGGCGCGTCGTGCCGCTGACGGGCATGCGCGGCGCCATCGCGGCGCGCACGCAGGCCAGCGCTCAGGCCGCCCCGCACATTTCCCTGACGCTCGGCGCCGACATGCGCGCGGCGCTGCTCCTGCAACAGCAACTGTCCTCGGCGGTGGAGTCTGCCAGCGGTCACAAACTGACGCTGACGGCCGTGCTGGCGCGGGTGGTGGCGGAGACGCTGGGCTCGCATCCCCGGCTGAACGCGCAGCTGCTGGACGATGGCATTCACGAGTTGCGGGCGGTGAATCTGGGCGTGGCGGTGGCGCTGGACGACGGCCTGCTGGTGCCGGTCATCCGCGATTGCGAAAACCTGGGCCTGGCGGAACTGCAGGCCAGGTTGCAGGAGCTGGCGCAGCGCGCGCGGGCGCGGCAACTGGCGTCGTCCGAGATGAGCGGCGGCAGTTTTACCCTGAGCAACCTGGGCATGTATGGCATCGAGCACTTCACCGCCATCATCAACCCGCCGGAAGTGGCCATCCTCTCCGTCGGCGCCGTGCAGGAATGTGTGGTGGCCGACGCGGGTCAGGTGGCCGTGCGGCCGATGTTGCAACTGACGATTAGCGTCGATCATCGCGCGGTGGACGGCGCCGTGGCGGCGGCCTTTCTGCACGATGTGAAACAACTGCTGGAAGACCCCTGGTCGCTGCTGGTCTGAGCCGGCGCAGGGGGAAAGGAGCCTGCCTGAAGACAAAAACGCACTGCCGTCACAAATCCATCAATAACTGGAGAGAAAACATGTTGCAGAGAAAGATCTTGCTGATTATCAGTCTGCTGCTTCTGCTGCTGCCGGCAACGGCGCTGCAGGCCCAGGACGACACGGTCGTCATCGCCGTCGGCATCGAGCCGGTCAGCATGGACGTCTGGCGCGGCTTCGCCGAGACGGGCGGCCCCGGCTTCCTGAACGCCGTGGAGCAACTGGTCACGCGCGATTTTGCGTCTGGCGAAATGGTGCCCCTGCTGGCGACCGCCTGGGAGTGGATTGACGACCGCACCATCCAGTTCACGCTGCGCGAAGGCGTGAGCTTCCACGACGGTTCCTACTTCAACGCCGCGGCGGCGGCGGCCAGCATCAACCACACCTTCGACCCCGAGAACGCCTTCGACCTGCTGGATTTCGTTGGCTCGATGAGCGCCGAGGCCGTGGGCGACTACACGCTCAACGTTTCGACGCCGGAGCCGGACCCGATCCTGCTGAACAAGATGTACTTCGTGCCGATCGGCTCGGCGCAGCAGCTGATGGACGATCCGGACTCCTACCACACCAACCTGATCGGCACCGGCCCCTACCGCTTCGTCGAGTGGAGCAGCGGCGAGTCGATCACCTACGAAGCCAACCCCGACTGGTGGGGCCATGGCATGATGGACGAGGCCGGCGGCGAAGTCTCCTTCCAGCGGGCGGTCTACCGCTTCCTGCCGGAAGACCAGGTGCGCACGGCGGCGGTGCAGGCCGGTGAGGCCCACATCGCGCAGTACATCACGCCGGAGCAGTGCGCCGAGGTCTCCATGAGCGACAGTGCGCGCTGCGAGTCGGCCGCCAGCGTGGAGACGATCTTCATCCGCATGGACACCAACAGCCCGATGCTGGGTGACGTGCGTGTGCGTCGCGCCCTGCAGCTGGGGATCGACAAGGACCTGATCATCGAGACGATTCTGGGCGGCACGGCCACGGCCACCGGCCAGATCGTCAACGACACGGCCCTGGGCCACAACCCGGACATCATGCCCTATCCCTATGATCCGGAAGAGGCGGCGGCCCTGCTGGAAGCCGCGGCGGCCGACGGCGTGCCGGTTGACATGGAGATCACGCTGGGCGCGCGCATCGCGGTGATGCCGGGCATCGACGAGACGCTGCAGGCCGTCGCCAGCATGTGGGGCGATCTCGGCCTGAACGTGTCGGTCGAGTTCTTCGATCCGGAGGGCTTCGGCCAGGTGATGCTGGTCAACATCAAGGACGTGCCCGAGGACCGCAACTTCGTCGCCGTGCACCTGCATGGTCAGGAGCTCCTCGACTATCACATCTCCTACAGGTTCTACTTCTCCTGCGACGGCATCCTCTCGGTGTACTGCAACGAGGAAGCCGAGGCGCTGTGGAACGCCGCCGAACCGCTGGCGGGCGCCGAGCGCGACGCCACGCTGCAGCAGCTGAACCAGGTGGCGCACGACGACGTGGCCTCCGGTTACATCGGCCATCTGGACTTCTCCTACGCGGTGAGCAACGCGCTGGACTGGTCGCTGAAGCTGGACCACCGTCTGCAGGCCAAGGAAATGTCGCCGGCGGGCTAGCAGACGCCGCTGACGACGGACACCCGCGCGGCCCCTGGTTGACCCTGACCAGGGGCCGCCACACAGGAATTCCGCCATGCTCGCCTACCTCGCCCGACGCCTGCTGCAGTCCGTGGCGGTCACCTTCGTGGTGCTGTCGCTGGTGTTCGTCGCCGGTCGCATCCTCGGTGACCCGGTGCGCCTCGTGGTGGGCATCGAGGCCTCCGAGGAGCGCGTGCAAAAGGTGCGCGAGCAACTCAACCTGAACCAGCCCCTGGGCCAGCAATACGCGAACTTCATCGGCGACGCCCTCAGCCTGCAGTTCGGCACCTCCTTCTGGCAGAAGGTGCCGGCCCTGCCGCGGGTGCTGGAGCGCATCCCGGCCACCCTGACCCTGACGGCGGCCGCCCTGGCGCTGGCCCTGCCGCTGGGCATCACCCTGGGGGCGCTTTCCGCGCTGCGGCCCTGGTCGCGCATCGACCGCGTCACCAACGTCATTTCCCTGGGCGGCGTCTCGATCGTCGAGTTCTGGCTGGCGCTGATGCTGATTTTGATCTTTCCTGTGCGCCTCGGCTGGTTCAAGACCTCCGGCTACGGCGGGATCGAATACTTCGTGCTGCCGGCGCTGACGCTCTGCTACAAGCCGCTGGGGCGCATCGCCCAGATCACGCGCAGCGCCATGCTCGACGAACTGGCCAAACCCTACGTCAAGGCGGCGCGCGCCCGCGGTCTGGCGGAGCGGCGCGTGGTCTTCGTGCACGCGCTGAAAAACGCCGCCGTGCCGGTGCTGACCATCAGCGGCGACGAACTGGCGGCCCTGCTCAACGGCGCCATCATCGTCGAGACGGTCTTCGGCTGGCCCGGCATCGGCCGGCTGACGATCCAGGCGCTGGAGCGGCGCGACCTGCCGATGGTGGAGGCCACCGTCTTCGTGGTGGCGATCTTCATCATCGTGACCAATTTGCTGGTGGACATGGCCTACACCTGGCTCAACCCGCGCATCCGCTTCAGCGCGGCGGGGGACGCATGACCACGGACGCCGTCACCCGCCTCGACAGCGCCAGTGAGGCGCCGCGCAACGTCGGCATCGGCCTGATCCTGCGCCGGCTGCTGCGCGACCCGGTGGCGGTCTTCTCGCTCATTGTGCTGACGCTGCTGCTGATCGCCCTGCTGGCCGCCGGCCAGGTCGCGCCCTACGACCCGCTGCGCCAGAATCTGCGCCTGCGCAACCTGCCGCCGGGGACGCCCCCGGTGGAAGAGGGCGGCTTCCCGCACATTCTGGGCACCGACGAACTGGGTCGCGATGTGCTCAGCCGCCTGATTCACGGCGCGCGCGTGTCGCTGGCGGTGGGGCTGGGCAGCGCCTTGCTCTCCGGTACGGCGGGCACCGCGCTGGGCATCCTCGCCGGCTATTACGGCGGTCGCCTCGACGACCTGATCATGCGCCTCGTCGACCTGCAGATGAGCTTTCCCTTTTTGCTGCTGGCCTTGCTGGTGCTCTACGCGCTGGGGCCGGGCTTCCTCAACGTGATTCTGGTGCTGGCGCTGGTGCGCTGGATGGTCTACGCGCGCGTCGCCCGCGGCCTGACGCTGGCGATGCGCAGCTCACCCTTCATTGACGCCGCGCGCGTCACCGGCAACAGCGACCTGCGCATCATCCGCCGTCATCTGCTGCCCAACCTGGCCTCGCCGCTGGTGATCCTCTTCACGCTGGAGATCGCCGCCCTGATCCTCGGCGAGGCCGCGCTGAGTTACCTCGGCTTCGGCGTGCAGAAGCCGGAGCCCTCCTGGGGCCTGATGATCGAGGCCGGCAAGAGCTACGTCAGCACGGCCTGGTGGCTGACGACCTTCCCCGGCCTGGCGATCTTCCTGACGGCGCTGAGCCTGAATTTGCTGGCCGCCTCGCTGCGCGCCATCAGCGACCCGGTGCAGCGCGAGCGCTGGCTCAACGCCGGTTTGCGGGAGCGACCGTAATGGCGCAGGCCGAAGCGCTGCTGGCAGTGCGCGACCTGCGCGTCGAGTTTCGCACGGCGGCGGGCCTGACGCGCGCCGTCAACGGCGTGAACTTCACCCTCGAACGCGGCGAGACTCTCGCCATTCTGGGCGAGTCCGGCTCGGGCAAGAGCGTCAGCGCGCAGGCCATCATGGGGATCGTGGACAGCCCGCCGGGGAGGATCGCCGGCGGCTCGGTGCGGCTGCAGGGCGAGGACCTGCTGCAGCTGGACGCGGAGGCAATGCGCCGGGTGCGCGGGCATCGCATCGCCATGATTTTTCAGGACGCGCAGGCGGCGCTGGACCCGGCCTTCACGGTCGGCCAGCAGATCAGCGAGACGCTGCGCAGCGGCAGCCCGCTCTCGCCGCAAGAGGCGGGTGAGCGCGCCATCGATTTGCTGGAGCGCGTAAAGATCCCGGAAGCGCGGCGTCGCGTGCACGATTACCCGCACCAGTTCTCCGGCGGCATGGCGCAACGCGTGATGATCGCGCTGGCGCTGGCGCTGGAGCCGGAGGTGCTGATCGCCGACGAACCGACCACGGCGCTGGACGTGACGGTGCAGGCCCAGGTGATGCAGTTGCTCTCGGACCTGCAGGCGGAGAGCGGCATGGGCCTGATCCTGATCACCCACGATCTGGGCGTGGTGGCCGAGGTCGCCGACCGCGTGGCCGTGATGTACGCGGGAAAGGTGGTCGAGACCGGCCCCATCGCCGCGCTCTACGCCCGTCCCGGCCACCCCTACACCGTCGGCCTGATGGACTCGATGCCGCGCGTCGACCGCCAGGAGGGGCGCCTGCTGGCCATCCGCGGCTCGCCGCCCAACCTGATGCGCATCCCCGCCGGTTGCGCCTTTCACCCGCGTTGCGCCCTGGCGCAGGAGCGCTGCCTGCAGGAGACGCCGGCCCTGTTGCCGCTGCCGGACGAGCCCGGTCGGCACAGCGCCTGCCACTTCGTGGCGGATATTCCGGGCCGCCGGCGCAGCGAGGTCAGCGCGGAGGTGGCGGTCGGCGGCGCGGCGGGTGAGGAACCCCTGTTGCGGGTGGAGGGGCTGGTCAAGCACTTCCCGCTGCGCAGCCGCTCCCTGCTGCGGCGCAGCCCGGGCGCGGTCAGGGCGGTCGATGGCGTCGACTTCGAGCTGTACCGCGGCGAGACCCTGGGCCTGGTGGGCGAATCCGGCTGCGGCAAGTCCACCGTGGCGCGCACATTGCTGCGCCTCGAGCGGGCCACGGCGGGACGCGCCTGGTTCGCCGGCGAGGACCTGTTCGCGCTGCGGGGCGAGGCGCTGCGCAACATGCGTCAGCACATCCAGATGGTCTTTCAGGACCCGTATTCCTCGCTCAACCCGCGCATGACGGCCGGCGCCATCGTGTCCGAGCCCTGGGAGGTGCACGAAGGGCTGGCGCCGCGCGGGGAATGGCGCGCCCGCGCCCGTGACCTGCTGCGGCGCGTGGGGCTGGACCCGGACGACGAGCGTCGTTACCCGCATGAATTCTCGGGCGGGCAGCGGCAGCGCATCGGCATCGCGCGGGCGCTGGCCTTCAACCCGCAACTCATCATCTGCGACGAACCGGTCTCGGCCCTGGACGTCTCGATTCAGGCGCAGATCGTCAACCTGCTGCAGGACTTGCAGCGGGAATTTGGCATCGCGGTTATTTTCATCGCCCATGATCTCTCCGTCGTGCGTCATATCTCGGACCGCGTGGCGGTGATGTACATGGGGCGCATCGTGGAGACCGGCACGCGCGACCAGATCTACAACCAGCCGACGCACCCCTACACCCAGGCGCTGCTGTCGGCGGTGCCGGTGCCGGACCCGGAGAGCGAGGCGCGGCAGCGGCGCATCATTCTGGAGGGCGAGGTACCCGGCGCGCTGGACCCGCCCTCCGGCTGTCGTTTTCGTACGCGCTGCTGGAAGGCCGAGCCGCGTTGCGCGCAGGAAGTGCCGGCGCTCATCGACCGCTTCGGCCACGGGCACCCGAGCGCCTGTCATTTCGCCGATGCGCGCGCGTCCGTGCCGGTCGGGGGCTGAAAAGAGGAGAGGAAGGGCCATGAATGACACCCGCCCGATGGAAGAATACGTAAGCGAGCTGGGGCCGCGTTTTTACCAGCAGCTGGTCACCATCCGCGAGTTCGAGCAACGGGTGGCGGAGCTTTACATGCAGACGCTGATCCCGGGCATCGCACACGTGTCCATCGGCCAGGAGGCGGTGGCCGTGGGTGTTTGTGGCGCGCTGCGCCGCGACGACTACATCACCAGCACGCACCGCGGCCATGGCCATTCCCTCGCCAAGGGCGCCAGCCCGGACCGCATGTTCGCGGAACTGCTGGGCAAGGAGGAGGGTTTCTGCCGCGGCAAGGGCGGCTCGATGCACATCGCCGACCCCGAGACGGGCAATCTGGGCGCCAACGCCATCGTCGGCGGCAGCCTGGCGATCGCGGCGGGCGCGGCGCTGGGCGCCAAACGGGCCGGCAAGGGTCAGGTGGCGGTATGCTTTTTCGGCGATGGCGCGCTGAACCAGGGGCTCCTGCTTGAATCGATGAACATGGCCTCGATCTGGCAACTGCCCGTGATTTACGTCTGCGAAAACAACCAGTACGGCGAGTACACGCCCACCGAGCGCGTCACGGCCGGCAATCTGGTGAGCCGCGGCGAGGCCTTCGACATCCCCTCCGCCCGGGTGGACGGCATGGACGTCATGGCCGTTTACCGCCAGACCGGCGCGCTGGTGGAACGGGCGCGGCGCGGCGCGGGGCCGGGCTTCATGGTCTGCGACACCTATCGCTTTCAGGGGCATGGCATGAGCGACCCCGACCGCCCCTACCGGACGCGCGAGGAAGAGCGCGAGTGGATGAAACGCGACCCGATCGAGCGTTTCGCGCGTCTGCTGACGGAGAGGGGCCATTGCCCGCGCGAGGAACTCGACGCCATTGAGGCGGACGTGCGCGCGGAGATCGACGCGGCGGTGACCTGGGCCCAGGAGGCCGCCTGGCCCGCCACAGCCGAAGTGACCACCCATGTCTATGCGGAGTGAATCGGCCAACAAGGAGAGAGTCAATGCCTGAAAAGCTGAAAGTCCTGTTCCTGCCGCACCCGGCGCGCGCGGAGATGTTTTACCCCTGGGGCGTGGACGTCGTGAACGCGGTGCGCGCCACGGGAAACGATATCGAGGTCTGCGATTACAAGGCGGACCTGGCGCCGCAATTCGCGGGCGTGGACGTGGTGATCGACGTCGGCGGCGCCGCCGGCACGGAGGAGATGGCCGACCTTGCCGCCGGACAGGTGCGCCTGTGGCAGATCCTCGGCACGGGGCTGGACCACTTCGAGATGGACATCTGGCGCTCGCGCGGCATCCCGGTCGCCAACTGTCCGGGGCAGTTCAGCGCGGTGGCGCTGGCCGAGCACGCCTTGATGATGATTCTGCTGCTGGCGCGGCAGTACCCCGTCTCGCAGAGCAACCTGCGCGAGGGCGTGTTCTATGAACCGCTGGGCCTGGAACTGGAGGGCAAACGGCTGGTGCTCTACGGCTTCGGCGCCAGCGCCATCGAGCTGGCGAAGCGCGCGCGCGGCTTCGGCATGCGCATGTTCGCGATCGATATCCGCGACGTCAGCGACGAGGAGCGCGAGTCGCTGGGCGTGGAATTCGCCGGCAAGCCGGAGGACCTCGACGACCTTCTGCCGGAGACCGACGTGCTCTCCATGCATTTGCATCTGAACGCGACGACGCGGCACTGCGTCGATGCGCGACGCCTGGCGCTGCTGCCGGCGCACGCCTGGCTGATCAACGTGGCGCGCGGCGCCCTGGTGGACGAGGCGGCGCTGGCTGACGCCCTGCGCGACGGGCGTCTGGCGGGGGCGGGCCTTGACGTCTTCAGCACCGAGCCGCCGGACCCCGGTGATCCGCTGATGCATTTGCCCAACGTCATCGCCACGCCGCACTGTTCCGGCACGACCGACGGCACCTCGCGCAAGCGCTCGGGTGCAGCGGCCTCCAACGTGGAACGGATCGCCGCGGGCCTGGAACCCCTGTATCGCGTCGACAACATCCCCCTGGAGTGAGACGGTGAAAAACAACGAGGTACGACACAATCTGCTGGCGGGTGTGCCGCAGATCGGCTGCTTCATGGGGCTGGGCAGCCCCAACGTGGCCGAATTGCTGACGCGCGCCGGCCTCGACTGGCTCGTGATCGAGACCGAGCACAACAACCTCGACATCGCGCAGATCGAGCACATTCTGATGGCCGTGCAGGGCAGCGGCGCCATGCCGATCGTGCGCGTGGCCTCGTCGCAGCAGGTCTACATCCAGCGCGCGCTGGACGTGGGCGCCATGGGCGTGCTGGTGCCGATGGTGCGCAGCGTGGCCGAGGCCGAAGCGATCGTGGCGGCCACGCGCTTTCCGCCGGAGGGGAGGCGCAGCTTCGGGCCGCTGCGCGCCTCGCACTATTCCCTGGACAACGAAGACTATCTGCGGCGCGCCAACGACAATATCCTCGTCGCCCTGATCGTGGAAACGCGCGAGATGCTCGACAACCTCGAGGACATCGCCGCCGTGCCGGGCGTCGACGTGCTCTTTCTGGGGCCCTTCGATCTTTGCCTGTCGCTGGGGCTGGACCCGCTGCAGCTGCCGCTGCCGGAGGTCGACGCCGTGCTGGAGCGCATGCTGGAGGTCGGGCGGGTGACCGGAAAGGCCGTCGGTTACGCGGCGGATACGCCGGATGCCCTGCGCGCGCTGCAGGCGCAGGGCGTGACTTTCGTCAGCTACGGTCAGGACTACGGGCTGCTGATGCGCGCCATCCGCGAGGGTGTGGCAGCCTTCGGCAATGCGCCGGCGCTGGACTGAAACAGGGAGAAAATGGATGGGGCGCATCTGGTGTGAACGACCGGTGCCGGAACGGTACCGGCACCTGGCGGGCGACGTCGAGCTGGTCTGGCGCGGCCCGGAGGAAAAGGGCATGGACGGGGTGCTGCGCAGCATGGCCGGCGCCCAGGGCGTCATCGCCTCCGCCTACGTGCGTTACGACGGCGAGCTCTTTGACCGGATGCCGGAACTGCTGGTGGTCTCGCGCACGGGGATCGGCGTGGACGGCGTGGCGATCGACGAGGCGACGGAGCGCGGTGTGGTGGTCTGCAACACGCCGGACGTGCCCAGCATCGCCACGGCCGAGTTCACCATCGCCCTGCTGCTCTACAGCGTGAAGCGCCTGGGCCGCTGCGCGCGACAGTTGCAGCGCGAGGAGCGCCTGGATTACTTCACGATGCACGACGCCACTGAACTGGCCGGCAAGGGTCTGGGCCTGGTCGGCCTGGGGCGCATCGGCGGGCGCGTGGCGCGCATCGCGCTGGCCTTCGGCATGCAGGTCACCGTGTACGATCCCTTCATCAGCCAGGAACGCGCCGACGACCTCGGCGTGCAGCGCGTGGATTCGCTGGAGCGACTGCTGGGGATGGCGGACGTGGTCTCGCTGCACTTGCCCTCCACGGCGGAGACGCGCGAGTTGATCAACGCGAAGACCCTGGCGCAGATGAAGCCGGGCGCGCTGCTGGTCAACGCGGCGCGCGGCACCCTGGTCGATGAAGCGGCGCTGCTGGCGGCGCTGGAAAGCGGACAGCTTTCCGGCTACGCCACCGACGTCTTCGCCAGTGAGCCACCGCCGCACACGCATCCCCTGGTGCAGCACCCCAATGTCGTGTGCACGCCGCACGTGGCCGGCGCCACCGTCGAAAGCAAGGCGCAACTGTGGCCGCTGGCCCTGCAGCAGGCGCTGCAGGTGATGGAGGGCGAGCGGCCGCCGCACGTGGTCAATCCGGAGGTGTGGGCGCGGCGGCGCGGGGCCTGACATGAGCGACAAAATCGTCCTCGTCACCGACTACACCTGGCCCTCCACCGCGCCGGAGGCGGAGGTGCTGGCGCGCGTCGGGGCGCGGCTGCTGGTGGCGGAGACGGGCAGCGAGGAAGAGTTGCTGCGTCTGGTGCCGGGGGCCGACGCCATCCTGACCTGCTTCAAACAGGTGCCGGTCTCCGTCGTGCGCGCGGGGACGAAGCTGCAGGTCATCGGGCGTTACGGCATCGGCGTCGACAACATTCCGGTCGACGAGGCGACGCGCCTGGGCATCCCGGTAACCAACGTGCCGGCCTACTGCCTCGACGAGGTGGCCGAGCACGCCCTGGCCCTTTTACTGGCGGGCGCGCGCAGCATCGTCCGCTACGACCGCGCCGTGCAGAAGGACAACTGGTCGCTGGCGACCGGCATGCCGGTCTACCGCGTGGTGGGACGCACGCTGGCGATCATCGGCTTCGGCAAGATCGGGCGCACGCTGGCGCGCAAGGCGGCGGCGCTGGACCTGCAGTTGCTGGCGCACGACCCCTGGGTGCCGGACGCGGAGATTCGCGCGGCGGGCGTGGAGCCGGCGGGTCTCGACGAGGCCCTGGCGCGGGCCGACTTTGTCAGTCTGCACACGCCGCTGACGGAGGAGACGCAGCATTTGCTCAACGCGGAACGCCTGGCGCGCATCAAGCCGGGCGCCTTCGTGATCAACACGGCGCGCGGCGCGCTGATCGACCAGGAGGCGCTGCTGGCGGCGCTGCAGTCAGGCCGGGTCAGCGGCGCGGGCCTGGACGTCTTCGTGCCGGAACATCTGCCGCCGGACCACCCGCTGCTGGCGCAGCCTGGTGTGATCGCCACGCCGCACACGGCCTTCTACTCCGAGGAGTCGGTGCTGGAGCTGGAGCGTCTGGCGGCGCAGAACGTGGCGGACATATTGAGCGGCAGGCGTCCGGCCGACGTGGTCAACCCGGAGGTGCTGGCGCTGGAGCGCTGGTCGCATCTGGTGTAGGGGCTATCGTGCGGGTGATTCGCCCAGGTATTCCTTGAGGAAGTCGTCGCGGTGGACCATTGATACATTGAGCGGAGACTCGTCGATGGCATCAATTAGTCGCTGGTCTGTCGTGACAATGCATTCAGCCTGAACACCCGGAGCAAAGAACGTCTGAAATAAATATGTGTCGTCGCGGTCTATTGTGTTGCTTTCCAACAGACTTTGAAGATCATCCGGTAAGTCACCAATTTGCGCATTAAGTAACCCACGACATTTCCTACTGTGTCTGATGATGTCTGTGTACAAGAGTGTAAACAGGCGTCGTTCCTCAGTCCGGTAAGTTTCTCTTTGACTGTTTCGGCTGTAGAAATTCCAGAGTTTCCTCATCCATTGACTCGCGACATATACAACTATTCCATCCGGGCTCTCCAGCAGAGCGGCCAGGAAGTTTCCACTTTGCTTTTGCCTGACAACACCATTTTCGCCGACCAGGTCGTGCAAAATCCATTCATTCAGAATGAACCATCGGGATGCCATCGGTTGCTACTCTTCACGGCCGAAAAAGGCTGCAATTTCCTCCAGCTCACCTTCCATGAAACTGGACAATCCCCCATCTACCTGTCCAAGCTCGTTCACTTCCTGTCGTTCGAAGTGAGTCTCCCTGCCTTCCTTGTGGGTCAGGTAGAAGGCGACCTCTTCCGGTTTCAGGCGTTCGCGTGTGACTTCTGAAAGAAGTGCCAAAACCAGAGCTTCGCTGTGTGTTGTGATAAGGAATCTCTTCCCTTCTTCGTGGACTATGTCCACCAGGGCGTATGCCATCTTACGTATGGCGGATGGGTGCAGATGCGTCTCTGGTTCCTCGACGCACATCCATGTTGTTCCACTGTGAAGTGTACGGGCGAGGAACCAAGCAAGCTGGTTCACCCCAAAGCCATCATTTACAATTTCTGTCCCCACTCCTGTGCTGCGTTCAGAAACATCCAGTGTGAATACAGATGTACCCGGTCTAACGCGTACTCTCAGTTCACGTCCCGTTATGCGTTCCAGATATCGACTGACGCGAGGTTCCAGATATTTGTCATGGACCAGTAAGGAAGCCATCTCATCTTCGTTGATCAGTGATGGGGAAACGGGCACAACGGAATAGCTGTCGCGTGAGAAACCTCTTTGAAGCGGGACCGCGCCGGTTTTCCTCAAAATCTCGACAGGTGTGTTCAGGATGGTTGCCAGGTCTCTGGCAGACTGGTTGTTGGGGACTGAAGTATCAACTGACTCCAAGTGGGCGTTGATGCCGTCCCAAATGACGTTCACGGATTGGTTAGTCAAGTTCACCTTGTGCTGGACATTGTTGTCAACCCGGTAAGGGAAGGAGACTGGAAGTTCAAACGAGAGCAATTCGGCATCTTTACCCGCGTTCATACTCAACAGGAATCTGCCATCCTGCTTGCTAAACTGTGCGCTCCATTTGACATTGTTGACGGCTGCTTTCGCCTCGATTTGAAACTGGATTTCTTTGTCAGGATGGTGATTGTGGACGAGAGCTTCGAAACTACCGAGGTTTACAAACCCAAAGTCGAAGAAACTGTCGGTAGAGCTATTTGGGTTGAGAACAATGTCTTTCATCGCTAGCAAGGAATAGAGCAAGCTTGACTTGCCTGACCCATTGGGTCCGTATACGACAGTGATGGGTGCCAATTCGACGCTCTGGTCCCTGATAGAGCGAAAGTTTCTTATGTCTAGTTTCATCACAGCCCCTCCTGCCCCCTGGGCGGGAAGCCAGTATAGCATTATCGAAGTGGCAGAAGCGTAAAGCCCCTCTCCCTCAGGGAGAGGGGCTTGGGGTGAGGGCAGCTGCCTACACCTTCTCCGGGATGCGGTCGCCGTCGGGGCGGGCGATGTAGTTGAAGTGGCCGTTCGGTTCCGCGCCGCGGCAGAGGATGGCCCCGCTGTTCCAGTCGGGCAGGGTGCGTACCACGTCGCCGGGGATGAAGCGCATGGTCAGGCCGCAGCGACGCCGGTCCGAGAGGTTCGGCTCCGAGCCGTGCAGCAGCAGATCGGTGTGCAGCGACATCTGGCCGGCGCGCAGCTCGACCGGCACGGGCGCGGCGCCGTACTGCGGGGCGCCCTCGACGGTCTGCCAGAGGACGTTGTTCTCCTCCGGGCGGCTGTCGACGTATTCGATGGCGCCGTGCAGATGCGAGCCGGGGATGAGCGTCATGGCGCCGTTGTCGACGTCGGTATCGTCCAGCGCCAGCCAGACGGTGACGGTCTTGCTGGGGCTGAGCGCCCAGAAGGTGGCGTCCTGGTGCCAGCTGACGCGCTTGCCGTCGCCGGGCAGCTTGTTGAAGTAATGCGAGCCCCAGAGGATGACGGTCTCGCCCAGCAGGTCCTGCACGTAGTCGAGGATGCGGCCCTCGGTGACGAGGTCGTAGATGCCGGCGCAACTAGTGTGCCAGGCGTTGATGCCGTAGTTGTCGAGGCCGGCGGCCTCGGCCATGGCCGTCAACCCGTCGAAGTAAGCGCGGTGGGCGGCGATTTCCTCGCCTGAGAAGACGTCGAGCGGAAAGACGTAGCCGCGCTCGTTGTAGTGCGCGATCTGCTCCGGCGTCAGGTGGCGCGGCGCATCATTCCGGATGGGAAAGAAGCGCAGGTCGCGCTCCTCGCCGGGGAAGTCGGGGGCCATGGCGGGCTCCTTTCTGCTGGCGCAGCGCAAGTATACACAGGTGAACCGGTAGCCTGCATCTGCGGGCCCTCACCCCAAACCCCTCTCCCTAATGGAGAGGGGCTTTAACTAGGCGTGGTGATGGTCACGCCAATGCTTGCTGCGGGAAACAGAACTGGTTGCAGCAGTACACCACAACGTCTTTCTCCCCCTCTCCCTGCGGGAAGGGCTCCCGCGACTGAGCGGGAAAGGGGCCGGGGGGTGAGGGCGGGCAAGGCAACGCAGAGCGACCCTCACCCCAAACGCTTCCCCGGGGGGGTGAGGGCTGGCACAGCATGACGCCAGCCTAACGCCGGACTGCAAGCTCCAGCGCTGTCAGGGAATGCGGTTCGAGCGTGGCGGTCACTTCGCTGTCCTGCGTCAGCAGCGATTCTTGTCGCAGGCGGACTTCATTGGGCGTGTCGAAGGTGTTGCAGGCCTCGAGCGAGGGGCCGTTGAGCACGCTGAGACGCGCCGGGCCGTCGAAACGACCGGCCTCAAGGTGGACCGTGACCTCGCTGTGGGCGTCTTCAGTGCGGTTGACGAGAAAGAGCGTCAGTTGCTGGCCCGTCCGGTCGCGGGTGGCGGCGATATCCAGCACGGGCACGCCGCTGTAGCCGTTGCCGCTGAAGGTCGCGTCGCTCTCCTGCCAGGCGTCGAGGGCGATGGCGCCGCTGAGGCGGCTGTAAAGCTCGAGCGCGTGCCAGGTGGTCTGCAATACGAGGCCGTCGCCGTCGGGATCGGTGCGGATCGGGCCGCCCATATTCACGATCTCGGAGATATTGGCCATCTTGACGCTGTACGCGTGGCGCAGGAAGGCGTTCAGGTTCTGGGCGATGACCAGCATGTCCTGCAGGTTGAAGATGGCCTCGATGCCCTGGTCGTGATCGATGAACTTGAGCACGTTGTACTCGCAGACGGCGAGGTGAATCTCGCGTTCGATGCCATGGTTGAGGCGCATGATGCGGATGATGCCTTCCATGGCCTTCAGGCGATCCTCCAGCAGTTCGGAGGTGGCCATCAACGCCGGGAAGTCGACGCTCTCCATGCCGAGGCCGATGTACCAGTGGATGTCGAGGTAGTCGATCAGGTCGCCGGCCTGTTGCAGCAGCAGGCGCGGCGTCTCGACCACGTCGGCCGTCCAGTCCGACGTCCCCGCGGCCACCAGTTTGATGTAGGGATCGACCAGCTTCATGGCCTTCGCGAACTCGGCATAAGCGCGGGCGTATTCGGCGGCGGTCTTGTGACCGATCTGCCAGGGGCCGTCGACCTCGTTGCCGATGCCCCAGTAGCGCACCCCGTGCGGCTCGTCGAAGCCATGCGCCTGGCGCAGCTTCACCGGCTCGGTCGGGCGCGTCCCGTTGCAGTATTCGAGCCAGTCGCGGGCCTCACGCAGGTCGCCGTCGCCGCAGTTGACGACGAGGAAGGGCTCGGCATCCAGCCTCCGGCAGAAGCGGATGAATTCGTTCGTGCCGAAGTGGTTGCTGTCGATGGCGTTCCAGGCGAGGTCGAGGCGCGCCGGCCGCCCCCCGACGGGGCCGACGCCGTCGCGCCAGCGATAGCCCGAGACGAAGTTGCCGCCCGGGTAGCGGATGATCGGCATGCCCTGGCGGCGCAGGGCGTCGATCACGTCGAGGCGCAGGCCCTGGTCGTCGCTCAGTGGCGAGCCGGGGTCGAAGATGCCGCCGTAAATGCAGCGGTGCATGTGCTCGGCGAAACCGCCGAAGATCTTGCGGTCGATGGCCCCCACGCTGCGCAGGGGATTGAGCCAGACGTGATTCATCCCTTAAGTCCTGAAAAGGCGACGCTTTCAATGATGAAGCGTTGCAGCACGACGAAAATGATGAGGATCGGCAGCAGGGCGATCATGGCGCCGGCCATCAACACCGACCAGTCCTGCACGTAGAAGTCCACCAGGCGCGCCAGCATAACCGAGACGGTCTGGATCTCGGGCGAGCGCAGATAGATCAGCGGCGCGAGGAAGTCGTTCCAGCGGTGCAGGTAGCCGAGCACGAAGAGCGTGGCGACCAGCGGCCGGGCCTGGGGCATGAAGACGTGACGATAGATCTGGAAGTAGCTGGCGCCGTCGACCTTTGCCGCGTCCTCCAGTTCGCGCGGCAGGCCGGAGAAGAACTGGCGGCTGAGGAAAAGGGCGAAGGGCGTGCCCAACAGGTAGGGCAGGATGACGGGGTTGAAAGTGTCGATCCAGTCCAGCTCGCCGAAGAGGATGAAGGTCGGGATGAGGGTGACGATGCCGGGGATCATCATGGTCATCAGCAGCAGGCCGAAGAGCGGCCCCTTCGCCGGGAAGCGCATGCGGGCGAAGGCGAAGCCGGCCAGGGTGCTGGTGGCGATCTCGCCGACGGTGGTGGAGAGGGCGATGAAGGTGGAATTGACGAGCCCGCGCGCGAGCTGCGTCTTCTCCCAGATCGTGAAGTAATGGTCGAGAATGAAGGGATTGGGGATCCACTGCGGCGGCATCACGAAGATGCCGCGGGCCGGCTTGAAGGAGGTCGACAGCATCCAGAAGAAAGGGATCAGAATGATGAAGGCGAGGGTGAAGAGGGCGACATGGGACAGGGCGCGCAGCACCTGGGCCTGACGGCGCGCGTCGGCCTGCAGGGTGACGGGCGCGAGGCGGCGCAGGGCTTCAGACATGCTGCTCATGCTCGTAAAAGACCCAGCGGCGGGCGAGGCGGAAATTGGCCACCGTGATGAGCAGGATGACCACGCCCAGCAGCCAGGCCTGGGCCGAGGCGTAACCCATCTCAAGGTCGGCGAAGCCGTTCTTCCAGATTTCCATGACGACCGTGCGCGAGGCGTTGCCGGGGCCGCCGCGGGTCATGATGTAGGGCTGGGCGAAGCTCTGGAAGCCGAAAATCATGCCGGTGACCAGCAGGAAGAAGGTGGTCGGGCTCAGGCTGGGCCAGGTGACGAAGCGGAAGCGTCCCCAGAGGCCGGCGCCGTCGATCACGGCGGCCTCGTAAAGCTGGGAGGGCACGGCCTGCAGGGCGGCCAGGTAGATGAGCATCTGAAAGCCGAGCGCGCTCCAGATGCCCATGATCATCAGCGAGGGCTTGACCGTGCCCTGATCGCTGAGCCAGCGGCCTTCGGCGGGCAGGCCGACGCTGCCCAGCAGGTGGTTGAGGATGCCGAACTCGGGGTTGAAGATCCACAGCCAAATGACGGAGGTGGCGGCGATGGGCAGCACGTTGGGCAGGTAAAAGACGGCGCGCAGCAGGTTGCGGCCGCGCAGCTGCTGGTTGAGCACGATGGCGACGGCCAGCGCCAGCGCCATGCCGATCGGCACGGCCAGCAACATGTAGACGGTGTTGAAGAGCGCGATCCACAGCACGTGGTCGCGCGCGCCGAGCAGCCAGCGCTGGCCGAAGAGCGCGATCTCGCTGACCACGCCGAAGCGCTCCGGCAGCACCTCGCGGTCGCGCGGGTAGCCGGGGCGGCAGTCGAAGGGTTCGCCGGTGCGCTCGTCGTTGCGCTGCTGCCAGTCGGCCAGTTCGGAGGCGGGCACGTTGCGGTGCCGTCCGCACTGGAAGAGCAGTTCACCACTGGCCTCGTCGCGGGCCTGGGGCGTGTGCACGACAGAGACGCTGAAGATGGAATGCCAGTTTCTCGTACCGGCCCATTCGGCGGGCGAGAGCAGGTCCCATTTGGTGAAGCTGAGCGCCAGCGAGGCCAGCATGGGACCGAGGACGAAGAGAAAGAATCCCGCCGTGACGGGCAGGATGAAGAGCCAGGCCCAGAAGGCCTCGCGGCGGGTGTTGCTGGCCTGGGACAGGCGCGGGCGCAGAGGGATCATCGCCTCAGGTTCTCATGCTGGTTGGCAGTCGCGCCGGGACGCCCGCCGCCCCGGCGCGACTGACGCTGCTATGGCTAGCCACCCATGCGTTGTTCGTCGATGGTGGCCCAGGCGTCGTCAAGGCCGGCCTGCAGGTCACCGGCGACGTCGAGCAGGGCGTCTTCGGCGAAGGCAACGTTGTCAACCACGACGTCCTGCCACATGCGGCCCCAGGGTTCCGGCTGCCACACGAACCAGTGCGGCACAAAGGACCAGGGACCCGGCAGCTGGCAGCGGGTCGTCTCAAGGAAGATCTGGGAATTGGCGGGCATTTGGCCGGGCTGCAGGAAGGCGTCGGTGTTGGCCAGTTCCATCTGGGCCGGGATGTTGTAGCCCAGCGCGGCCTGCGCCAGCTGGCCGTCCGGCCCGTAGATGAACTCGATGAAGCGGTAGGCCTGCTCCGGGTGTTCGGCGCCCTTCGAGCCGGCGATGATGGCGAGGCCGACGGAGCCGGACCAGCCGCTGACGCTGCAGCCCTCGGCGAAGGCGCGGATCTCGCCGCTGTTGCCGACGGGGAAGGGCCGCACGTCCCATTCAAAGTCGAGGGTCTCGCGGAAACCGGTGGTGGCCCAGCGGCCGTTCCAGTTCATGCCGACGCGTCCGGTATTGAAGAGATCCCAGACGTTGATGCCTTCCAGCACAGCGGGCGGCGGCGTGATGCGGTGGACGTGATTCAGGTCGGAGAGGAACTGGATGGCGTCGATGGTGTTCTGGTCCTCGTGCGCGATCCAGGTGCGGCCGTCCTCGCTGACGTAGTGGCCGCCGTTGCCGAAGATCGGCCCGAGGCCCCAGCCAGGCACGGTCAGGGTGCCAAGACCGAAGGTCTCGACGTTGTCGGCGTCAAAGCCTTCTTCATTGGGGTGCAGGCCGTTGACGTCGGTGGTGAGGGCGATGCCGGTCTCCACCAGCTGGTCCCAGGTCATGGGTACGTTGGGGTCCGGAAGGGGCACGCCCAGCTCGTTGAAGAGGTCGACGTTGATGTAAAGGGCGGTGGGGCCGACGTCGCGCGGCAGTTCGTAGATGGGGCCGGTCATGAAGGCGCCGGTCTCGGCATCGAAGCGATAGCGGTCGGGGCCGGAGGGCCAGACGGCGTCGAGGTCGATGACCTCGCTGGCGTTGACGAATTCCTCAATACTGACCAGGGCGCCCCTGGGGGCGAAGACGGCGAAGTCGCCGTCAGCGACGAGGGCGATGTCCGGCGGGGTGCCACCGGCGATGGAGGTCAACAGGTAGTCGACGTAGCCGGCGCTGGGCACGCCCTCAAGGGTGATGAAGACATCCGGATTGGCTTCGTTGAACTGGTCAATCAGTTCCTGGAAGACCCGGTCGGCGGTCGGGTCGGCCCAGTGCAGATAGGTGAGCTGCAGCGGTTCCTCGTCCTGGGCGGCAAGCGGCGCGGCAGCCAGGCAGAGCAGCAGGGTCGCGAACAGGACAAACACTATACGTTTCATGAATCCGATCCTCCAACAGGCAAGGCATGTCGAGGCAAAGTTTAACCTTGTGGGCGACCCTGCGCCACAGGAGCGGCCCTTGTCCCGCTCAGACGCGGGAGCCCTCCCCCGACCCCTTTCCCGCTCAGTCGCGGGAGCCTTTCCCACCTTCGGTGGGAGCCCTTCCTCAGGGAGAGGGGGAGAAAACACTGTGGAGGTTGCCAGGGATTTCAGGTTGCAGGAGCAACGACGGTGCGCCATGCAGGAAGAACTCCTCTCCCGGGGAGAGGGATAGTCTTTAATTTGATGAAGGGGAGTGCCGGTCGGGGTGAGGGACAGCGCTGACCCGGACACAGGGCGCTACCGGCCCGAACCCGGGAACGCGTCGTCGTCGCGCATGATCCGGGCGGCCCCGGCCCCGCTGCTGCGCCTACGTCATGTCAGTGATCCGCAGGAGCCGCACAGGGGGCCTGGGCCGCTGTAACCGGAAAGTGAACTCCAGGCCGGGACCGATCCTGCCGGGGCGATGAGACCGACGGGCGTTTACCAGTCCGTCATCACCAGGCTCTGATGTATCCAGCCATTGCGGTTGTGGCACGAGGCCCGGACGAAGTCGTTCACCGCAGGACGCCAGATGGTGAGCGGTTGACCCAGGCCGCAGCGCCCCACCTGGTTGTACTGGAGACCCGGCCCGCTCCTGATACGGGCTGTTCCCCTGATGATCCACGCCCTGTGCTCCGTCAGCGCCGGTGGCAGCGAATGCGCTGCGGGCTGCGTTGCGATACGGGGGCCGAGGCGGTAGACGCGGGTGCCGAGCCGGGCCTTGCCGTTGGCGTCGACGTAGAGGACGCAGGTGTCCTCTCCGGCGTCGATGTTGCCGTTACCGATGCCCATCTCGGCCTCGTAGATCGCGCGAAAATCACCGTACTTCGCCTCGACCTGCGCCACTGCTTCGGCGTCATTTTGATCGATGGCGGCGAGGGCCGCCTGGTAGATTTTGCGGTATCTCCCCACGGCATTGCGGAAGTTCTGCTCGCATCTGTCGGGTTCGGGCTGCGCAACTGCAAAACCGGCCGACAGACCCAACAGGGACAAGAGAAGTGCGGCAACGGCGATCCGGTACATGGCCTGGCTCCCTCACTCGGGGCCTGGTCCGGTTCGGCGTAGTCCAGTGGCACTTGCAGGTTGCTGACGCCGGTTTCCGGCGCAAGGCCCGAACGGACAAGTACCGGGGAACATATCGTGTAGAGGCCCTTCAGGCCAGGCCAGATGTCCGGGACGTCGTGGGTGAAGGCCCCGATCTGCACCGTGGTCGAGGTGGCGCGGGCGGCCCCTTTTCCCGTCTCGGGGGACGGGAGCCCTCCCCGGGGGAGAGAGGTTTGGGGTGAGGGCGAATTGAAATCCCTGGCCCCGGGCGGCCCTCACCCCCCGGCCCCTTTCCCGCTCAGTCGCGGGAGCCCTTCCCTCAGGGAGAGGGGGAGAAAACACTTTTGGTTGTTGCAAGGGTGACGGTCGCCTACGCGCTTTGGGCCAGGGGCTCGGGACCGGGCTCCGGCGTGAGCGTGAGGCCGTCCGGGCCGACGTCGCCGAAGACGACGTCGCCTTCCTGGACCTGACCTTCCAGCAGCAGCAGCGCCAGCGGGTCCTGCAGTTCTCGCTGAATGACGCGCTTGAGCGGCCGCGCGCCGTAGACCGGGTCGTAACCCAGTTCGGCGAGCCGGGCGCGGGCGGTCTCCTCGAGCTCCAGGGCCAGGTCCTGCGCCGCCAGACGCTCGCGCAGGCCGATCAGCTGGATGTCCACAATCTCCAGCAGGTCCGCCTGGCTGAGGTGCTGGAAGCGGATGACCTCGTCGAGGCGGTTGAGAAACTCGGGGCGGAAGTGCCCTTCGAGTTCGCGTTGCAGGGCCGTGTCGAGCGCCCCTTCCTCCGCGCCCGCGCCGAGTTCACGCAGCAACTGTCCGCCGATGTTGCTGGTCAGGATGATGACCGTGTTGCGAAAGTCGACGCGGCGGCCGTGGCCGTCGGTCAGGCGGCCGTCGTCGAAGACCTGCAGGAAGATGTTGAAGACCTCCGGGTGCGCCTTTTCGATTTCGTCGAAGAGCAGCACGGACCAGGGCCGGCGGCGCACGGCCTCGGTCAACTGGCCGCCTTCCTCGTAGCCGACGTAACCGGGCGGCGCCCCGATGAGGCGCGCCACCGAGTGGCGCTCGCCGTATTCGCTCATGTCGAAGCGCAGCAGGGCGTCCTCGTCATCGAAGAGGAAGGCCGCCAGGGCGCGCGCCAGCTCGGTCTTGCCGACGCCGGTAGGGCCGAGGAAGAGGAAGGTGCCCAGCGGTCGGGCCGGGTCCTGCAGACCGGTGCGGCCACGGCGCACCGCGGCGGCGACCGCCTGCAGGGCTTTATCCTGGCCGATGACGCGCCGGCGCAGTTCGTCTTCCATGCGCAGCAGTTTGGCGCTCTCGCTTTCCAGCAGACGCGTGACCGGGATGCCGCTCCAGCGCGAGACGACGGCGGCGATGCCGTCGGCGTCGACCTCTTCCTTCAGCATGGCGCCGTCGCTCTGCAGTTGCGCCAGACGTTCCCCGGCCGCGTCCAGGTCCCGCTCCAGGTCGGGGATCTGGCCGAAGCGGATGCGGGCCGCCGTTTCGAGGTCGCTGCGGCGTTCGGCCTGTTCCAGTTCGACGCGCGCGGCATCGATGTCGGCGCGGGTGGCGCGCAGGGCCTGGATGGCGTCCTTCTCGGTCTTCCAGCGGGCGGCCAGCGCGTCACGATTCTCGCGCAGGTCGGCCAACTCCTGTTCGATGACCTCAAGACGTTGCTGCGAGGCGCGGTCGCGCTCCTGGTTGAGCGCCTCGCGCTCGATCTCCAGCTGCATCAACTGGCGCTCCAGCGTATCCAGGGCGAGGGGCCGCGAGTCGATCTGCAGTTTCAGCAGGGAAGCGGCCTCGTCGACGAGGTCGATGGCCTTGTCGGGCAGTTGCCGCCCCGGCAGATAGCGCTGGCTGAGGGTCGCCGCGGCGACGACGGCGCTGTCCTGGATGCGCACGCCGTGATGCACTTCGTAGCGTTCCTTCAGGCCGCGCAGGATGCTGATGGTGGCCTCCACGTCCGGTTCCTCGACGTAGACGGGCTGGAAGCGGCGCTCAAGGGCGGCGTCCTTCTCGATGTGCTCGCGGTATTCGTCGAGCGTGGTGGCGCCGATGGCGTGCAGTTCACCGCGGGCCAGCATGGGTTTGAGCATGTTGCCGGCGTCGAGGGCGCCCTCGGCCGCGCCGGCGCCGACGATGGTGTGCAGCTCGTCGAGGAAGAGAATGATGCGCCCGTCGCTGGCGCTGACTTCCTTCAGCACGGCCTTGAGGCGTTCCTCAAACTCGCCGCGGAACTTCGCGCCGGCCAGCAGGGAACCCATGTCGAGGGCGATGATCTGGCGCTCGCGCAGGGCTTCGGGCACGTCGCCGTCGACGATGCGGCGCGCCAGTCCCTCGGCGATGGCGGTCTTGCCGACGCCGGCCTCGCCGATGAGGACGGGGTTGTTCTTGCTGCGGCGGCCCAGCACCTGGCTGACGCGGCGTATCTCCTCGTCGCGGCCGATGACCGGGTCCAGCTTTCCCTGGCGCGCCAGGTCGGTCAGGTCGCGGCCGTAGCGTTCAAGGCTGCTGTAAGTGTCTTCGGGGTCCTGGCTGGTGACGCGCTGGTTGCCGCGGATGGCGGTCAGGGCCCTGAGGATAGCGTCGCCGCTGACGCCGTGGCGCTGCAGCACTGCGTCGGTCGGAGCGACCTCCGTCAACGCCAGCAGCAAATGCTCGCTGCTGACGTAGTCGTCGCGCATGCGTTTGGCCTGCGCCCCGGCCTCGACCAGAGTCTCCTGCAGGGCGCGCCCGGCGCCGACCTGCACGTTCTGGCCGGCGACGCGCGCCTCGCGCGTCAGTTCCTGCTCAAGGTCCTGCAGGAGTTCGGCGGGCTGCGCGCCGATGCCGGCCACCACGCGGGGCGCGATGCCATCCTGCTGACGCAGCAGGGCGATCAGCAGGTGCAGCGGCCGGATTTCCGCGTGGCGTTGTTCGACGCAAAGCGTCTGGGCGTCATAAAGGGCCTGTTGGGCCTTGTTGGTAAAGCGATTGAGGTCCATGGACACGCTCCTTCACTGCGTGCGGCTTTTCTGTCAGCATGGCAGGCGCACGCAAGAGGAACGTCAGCGGGACGTATGAAGGACGTTGGCGGGAGAACTTGTTGCATGTCCTGGCGCCAGTGGGCCGCCCTTTCCCGCGCAGTCGCGGGAGCCCTCCCCCGACTGAACGGGGCAGGGTTTGGGGTGGCAGGGCAGGCCGCCCTCACCCCAACCCCTCTCCCTCAGGGAGAGGGGCCATTTGCTGTGTTGACTCCCTTGCTTCCCGGGCCGGGTTGCTCTATGCAAAGTGCCTGTCCACGCTCCTGTTTTTATCCCCTGGCGCACTTCTCCCCCTCTCCCTGAGGGAGAGGGGGCCGGGGGGTGAGGGCCGGTCTGTGGCGGAAGCCCTCCCCTGGCCCCTTTCCCGCTCAGTCGCGGGAGCCCTTCTCAGGGAGAGGGGTTTGGGGTGAGGGCAGACAACCTCACTCCCTTCAGGCAAGACTGCGCGGCAGGGTGAAACTGAACTCCGTGCCGGCGCCCGGTTGACTGCTCACCTCGATACGGCCCTGGTGCGCCTCGACGAGGCCGCGGGCGATGGCCAGGCCGAGGCCGACGCCCCGTTCACCATCCTGGTCGCGGCTGCGCGCCTGCCCGCCGCGCCAGAAGCGCTCGAAGACCTGGGGCAGGTCCGCCGCGGCGATGCCCTCGCCGCTGTCGCTGACCGTGACGCGCACCTGCCCGGAGCCCCTGGCGACGGCGGCGAGGCGCACGTTGCCGCCGGCCGGGGTATGGCGGATGGCATTGCTGACGAGGTTGTAGAGCACACGCTGGATTTTTTCAGGGTCAATCAGCAGCGGGTCGACGTCGTCGCTGACCTCGCCTTCCAGTTGTACCTCGCGCCGGCGGGCGACGGGGCGCAGGGCGCCGAGCGTATCCGAGAGCAGGTCGCCAAGGGAACTGCGCTGCAGTTGCAACTCTACGTGGCCGCTTTCCAGCTGGGAGAGTTCGAAGAGGTCGTCGATGAGTCGGCTGAGGTTGCGGATTTCGCGCTGCGCGGTCTCCAGGTAGCGCTGCTGCGTGGCCTCGTCGCCGGCGACGCCGTCGACGAGGGCCTCGATGACCAGACGCAGCGAGGCCAGCGGCGTGCGCAGGTCGTGGCTGGTCCAGGCGATCAGGTCGCGCCGGCCCTGTTCGAGGCGCTCGCGGCGGGCGGCGGCTTCCTCCAGGCGTTCGGCCATCAGGTTGAAGCTGCGGGCGAGGGCCGCCAGTTCGTCCTGGCCCGCGGCGGGGACGCGAGTGCCCGTCTCGCCGCTGGCGATGCGCTCCGCCCCGCGGGCGAGGGCGCGGATGCGGGGCGTGAAGGCGTTGCTGATGAAGTAGCCGCAGCCGAGCGCGGTCCAGGCGCCGAAGACCAGCAGCACGGCGCTGAGGCCCAGGTCATGGGCGTCGAGGAACATTTGCCGCGCCAGCAGCCAGAAGTTGGCGAAGAGGGTCAGGATGGTCAGCAGGCTGAGCAGCATGAGGCCGTCGCGCAGGCGACGCAGACGCTGACCAAGGCCTGGCTGACCGATGCTCCAGGCGATGAGAATGCTCACGCTGCCGGTAAGGCCCATGAGCAGGAAAAGTTGCTGCTCGTCCACGGCGGGCGGGGCGAAGAGCGGCCGCGCCAGCAGGGGAATCAGCAGCGCCGCGCAGAGCCAGACGCCGAGCAGCAACAATATCAGATGACGGACGCGGGTTGTGGCCATGACCGGCCTCCCTGCCTGGTGGACTGCTGACAATGGGTTGACTTGCGCTATAGTAGCGCAGCAACGCAGCAATGTAGGCAGTGGGCAGGCAGGAGGGCGGCATGGCCCGCTTGAGTCGCGAAGATCTTGAAACCTTCCATGAGCGGGGCTACGTGGTGGCCGAGGGCCTGCTGGACCCGGTCGCCGACCTGGACCCCGTCATCGACGAGTACCACGGCGTGCTCGACAGCCTGGCCGACGAACTGTACGCGACGGGCGAGATCAGCGAGCGCCATACGGAGCTGGACTTCAACGAGCGTTATATGCGCATCTGCGAGGAGAGCGGGCGCATTCACAGCCAGTATTTCGACTTTATGCTGCCCAAGCGCAACGTGAAGCCCGACTCGCCGTTGTGGGTGGGGCCGGCCATCTTCCACATGATCCGCAACGAAAGGCTGCTGGACGCCGTCGAGCAGTTCATCGGCCCGGAGATCTACTCCAACCCGGTGCAGCACGTGCGCATGAAGCCGCCGGAGCATCGCACGCCGGTCAACCCGCAGACCGGCAAAATCCAGGTGGGCGCCACGCCCTGGCACCAGGACGGCGGCGTGGTGAACGAGGACGCGGACGAGACGGAGATGATCACCGTCTGGTTTCCGCTGTGGGACGCGCCGGTCGAGGCCGGTTGCCTTGAGGTGATCCCTTACAGTCATTTGCAGGGTCTGCGGCGGCACTGTC
This sequence comes from Anaerolineaceae bacterium, assembly GCA_026708325.1. Lineage (GTDB taxonomy): Bacteria > Chloroflexota > Anaerolineae > Aggregatilineales > Phototrophicaceae > JAGWBD01. The sequence goes on from JAPOVC010000009.1 coordinate 64,183, forward strand.
CCTCGCCCACGGGCGGCGGGCCCAGCCTGCATGAAGCGGTGATTGAGCATGAGGAGGCGGTGGCGCTGCCGATGCGCCGCGGCGACGTACTCTTCATGTCGCGCTACATGAAGCATTCCTCACTCTCCAACCACAGCGACAGTATGCGCTGGAGTTTCGACCTGCGCTACAACCCGACCGGCCAGCCGACCGGTCGCGAGGTCTTCCCCGGCTTCGTGGCGCGCAGCCGCAAGCATCCGGAAAGCGAACTGCGCGATCCCCGCGCCTGGGCGCAACTGTGGTACGACGCGCGCGCGCGCATGGCCGCGCCGGACTTCGTGGACTTCAGCTACAACCGCTGGACCAGCGATTTTCCGGGCTGTTAGGCACTCCCGATCACCCCTGCCGCATTTTGCCGGGTAGAGCGATTTGACAGGTCGTCCCTGCGGGATGCTTCGGGCTTCCGCTCTCGCTACCGCTGCGGGAAATGCAGACGGGGCGGGCGACTTGATAAGTCGCCCCTACAAGAATTTCGGCCCATACAGGGATTTCGAATTGTTGTACGGGCGACATATCATGTCGCCCGCGGGCACACCATGTCGCCTCCCCGCATCCAGTTTCTGTATCCGGTAAATTAGACACGCCCCCCGTTGGCTGAAGTGCTGACCGAAGCCGCGATTCGCGCTATAGTTACGCGGCGAAACAGGAGTGGAAGGCAGGGAGCGGGATGAGTCTCTTGAGCCGCGAGCAACTGGACACCTTCAACGACAGGGGCTATCTGCTGGTGGAAGGCCTGCTGGACCCGGTCGCCGACCTCGACCCGATCATCGCCGAGTACCATACGGTGCTGGACAACCTGGCAGGGGAACTGTACGCGCAGGGCCGCATCCGCGAGTGCTACGGCGAACTGGACTTCAACGAGCGCTTCCTGCGCATCTGCGAGGAGAGCCAGGACGTACACAAGCAGTACTTCGACTTTTCACTGCCCAAGGGCGGCGTGAAGCCGGATACGCCCTTGTGGGTCGGGCCGGCCGTGTTCCACATGATGCGCAACGAGAGGCTGCTGGACGCCGTCGAGCAGTTCATCGGGCCGGAGATCTATTCCAACCCGGTGCAGCACGTCCGCCTGAAGCCGCCCGAGCACCGCTCGCCCTGGGACCCCGAAGCCGAACAGATTCAGCTGGGCATCACGCCCTGGCACCAGGACAACGGCGTGGTGACCGAGGACGCGGACGACACGGACATGCTTACCGTCTGGTTCCCGCTGTGGGACGCGCCGGTCGAGGCCGGCTGCCTCGAGGTGATCCCCTACAGTCACCTGGAGGGACTGCAAATCCATTGCCCGGCCTATGGCGGGCCGCGCCTGATCGATGAAGCGCTCCAGCTTGAGGCGGCTGTGCCGATGCCGATGCGCCGCGGCGACGTGCTCTTCATGACGCGTTACACCAAGCACGCCTCGCTGCCGAACCTGAGCGACTCGGTGCGCCTGAGCTTCGACCTGCGCTACAACCCGACCGGCCAGCCGACGGGGCGCGGCGAGTTCCCCGGCTTCGTGGCGCGCAGCCGCGCCAACCCGGCCAGCGAACTGCACGATGCCCGGGCCTGGGCGCAACTGTGGTACGACGCGCGGGCGCAGATGGCCGCGCCGGACTACGAAGAGGTCAGCTTCGATCGCTGGGACATCAACCACCCCGCCTGCTGAGCGCGCGGCGCCGGCCGCGTCTACAGCGCGTCGAAGTGATTCTGGAAGGCCAGACAGAGCAGCGGGTCGGTCGCCGCGTAGAGATAGTGAATATGCTCGTTGGCGATCAGCAATGTGCCGCTGCCGCTGCAGGGTTCCATGCTGTCCGCCTGGGCGGAGAAGAGGTCGGTTTCGGGCAGGGCGCAGGCGAGGAAATTGCGGGCCAGTCGCTCCTGGTTGATGACGGCCAGCGCGCCCACGCTGAGGCCCTGACCCTGGAGTACGGAATCCAGCACGGGTTGGGTGTAGATGGCGGCGGCGATTGCACCGACGTTCTCGAAGCACTGGATCAGCCCGTCGATGACGGCGATGGCGGCTGCGAGGCCGGGGTTGCCACTGAGCACCGAGGCGCCGCCGCCGAGAGCCGTGATGGCGTCGGTGATGCTGGAGGCGTCACTCTGGACGTAGCCTTCCAGGGTGGGAATGAACATCTGCGCCGAGGTCGCCTGATCGGCGCTGTCGGTGCCGGTGGGGACGAGGTCGCTGCAGGCGGCCAGCAGAACCAGCGCGGCCAGCAGCAAGGCGACGCGGCGTCGATGAGGGATGGTCACAGCGGCTCAACCTTCCCTGAAGGCCCGTTGCCGGCGGCGGGCGGGCAGCCAGCTGTCAAGCAGCAGCAGCAGGGCCCCCAGCACGATGGCGTGGTCCGCCAGGTTGGAAACGTTGGAGATGACGCCGGGAATCTGGTAGTGGATGAAATCGATGACATGGCCGTGCTGCAGGCGGTCGACGGCGTTGCCCAGCGCGCCGCCGCCGATCAGGCCGCTGGCGAGGCGCGTCAACGGGCCGGCCGCGGCCAGGCGCGGATAGTACCAGAGCAGGACGATCACGAAGATCACGGCGATGAGCAGGAAGACGTCGGCGGCCACGGGCAGTATGCCGAAGGCCGCGCCCCGGTTCTGGCTGTGGGTGAAGCGGAACCAGGCCCCCAGCGACGGCAGCGGCGCCAGGCTCTGGCCCGGCAGCAGACGCGCCTGAACGAGCGCCTTGCTGGCCTGGTCGGCGAGCAGGACGCCGAGCGAGATCCCCAGCAATTGCAACCAGTAACGTCGCATGCGCTCTCCCGTCCTGCGTCGATTGTAGCGGCGCGGGCCAGCGCCAGGCAAGCCTGCGCCCCTTTCCAGCGCCGGCGCGGCCGTCCGGACTGACGGTGGACGCCAACCTGCGGGCACGGGTGCGCACTGCGCTGCTGGTCGGCCCGCTGATCGTGCTGCTGGTCGTCGCCGGAGGGCCGGGCTTTCTGCTGGCGGTGCTGGTGGCGGGCGCGCTGGGTGGTTACGAGCTGGCGCAATTGCCGGGGAATATCCCGCGGCGCGTGGCCATTGCCATGGCGCTCTGCGTGCCGGCCCTCAGCCTGGCCGTGGCCTACGCCCAGGCCTGGCTGCTGCTGGTCCTGCTGGCGCCCGCGCTGGCCGGCCTGCGCAGCAGACGCGCCACTCTGCCGGGGACCGCCGGCGCGCTTTATGTCGGCGTGGCCCTGGGTCTGTTGCTCTTGTTGCGCAATGGCGAGGACGGTCGCCTGTGGACGCTGGTGCTCTTCGCCAACAACTGGAGCGCGGACAGCGTCGCGATGCTGGGCGGGCGTCGTTTCGGGCGCCGTCGCCTGGCGCCGTCGATCTCGCCGGGGAAGACGGTCGAGGGGGCCCTGCTGGGTCTGCTGGCGGGGGTCGTCGCCGGGCTGGCGCTGGCCGCTGCGGGCGGACTCCCGCTCGCGTTGGCACTACCGCTCAATCTGGGCGTGGCGCTGGCCACGCTGGGCGGCGACCTGCTGGAATCGCTGCTGAAGCGTCAATGGCAGGCGGAGGACAGCGGCACCCTGCTGCCCGGCCATGGCGGCCTGCTGGACCGCATGGACGGCACGCTGCTGGCGGCGCCGGTCCTGTGGCTCATGCTGCAGGTGTTCTAAAATCCAGGCGGTTGCGTTCCGGCCTGCTTTGGGCAGCAAGCCTGACCTGCTGGAGACTATTGCAAATGCCCAGTCAGGAGGGAGCCGGTTTTTCCATCCAGCTGAACAGGGCTATCCGGCCAGGGCCAGGGACAACAGGCTCTTGACTTCCGGCGACACAAACACGGCCAGGATGATGGCGATCGCAGCGTAGAGCATTTTGTTTTCCAGCCTGGCCAGATCAGCCTTTGTGGCCAGGTGGAGATTGCGTTCTTCAAGGCGGGCCATGCGTTCTTCGGTGGTCACAGTTGTTCCCCTTTTGTTGCACGCTGCGCAGCGGCGCTGCGAAACGCTCCGATGTACTCACAGTATGGCACGAAATCCTGTCCACGGGCAACAGTTTGCGAGGGCAGGCTGCTGCAAGGAAATGCGCGCCTGCTGAAGCGATTGAGTGGGCAGGTCGGCCTGAGGGGCGCTTCCGACCCTGTGTCTAGTCGCTGCCGGTGAAGCGCTGCGCCATGCGCAGGATGTCCAGCGGCAGCACCATCTTGGTGGCCGGACTGCTGCCGATCTCACGCAGGGTGTTCAGATATTCGAGTTGCAGCGTGTTGTCGCCGGCCTGGTGCGCTTCCTCCTCAATGGCCCGCAACGCAGCCGCGTAGCCTTCGGCCTTGAGCAACTGCGCCTGCTTCTCGCCCTCGGCCTGCAGGATGGCGGACTGGCGGGCGCCCTCGGCGCGCAGGATGGCGGCCTGTTTCTCGCCCTCCGCCACTGTAACGGAAGCCTCGCGTTCGCCGCTGGCGCGCGTGACCTCGGCGCGGCGTTCACGCTCGGCGCTCATCTGGCGGTTCATGGCGTCCTGCACGTCGCGCGGCGGCTCGATCTCGCGAATCTCGACGCTGGTGATCTTCAGGCCCCAGCGCTCGGTGACCTCATCCAGCTTGACGCGCAGGGTGTCGTTGATCTGTTCGCGTTTGGAGAGCACGTCGTCGAGCGAGATGTCGCCGATGACGGCGCGCAGGGTGGTGGTGGCGATGTTGGTGGAGGCGTGCACCACGTGGTCGACGGAAATCACGGAGCTTTTGGGGTCCACGACGCGGTAGTAGACGAGGAAATCGATCGAGATGGGCGCGTTGTCCTGGGTGATGGCCGTCTGCGCGGGGATATCGAGGAACTTTTCGCGCATGTCGACGCGAATGGCGCGTTCGAGGATGGGGATGATGATGACGATGCCGGGGCCGCGGGTGCCGGCGTAGCGGCCCAGCGCCAGCACGACGAGGCGCTGGTATTCCGGCACGATGTGTACGTGGCGCACGATGACCAGCACCACGAAAATCAGCAAAAGGACCGCGAGAATGGAACCGGGATCAAAAGGCATGGGGGACTCCAGTCGTTGTCACTCGGTGGAAATCAGGCTTCCATCAATGGCCATGGTCTGCGCGCGGTCGCTCACGCGCAGGTTCAGCCCCTCGCGCCCGATGACGACGACCTCGACGCCCGTCGCCAGGGGGCGGTCGCTGGTCGCGCTCCACAGTTCGCCGCGCAGCAGGACCGTGCCGACCGGGTCCAGCGCGCGGGCGACGCGGCCGGTTTCGCCGTGGAAGTCGTCGAGGGCCCGGGGCGGTGGCGCCTTGCGCACGCGGGCCAGCACGGGCAGGAGGGCGAAACGCCAGTAAAGCAGTGCGACGGCCACGCTGAGGCCGATGATCAGCGGCGAGACCCCGCCGGCGGGGAACATCAGCAGGCCGCCGGCGACCTGCAGGGCCAGACCGGCGCCGGTCAGCAGGGTATGGCGCGGCCGCAGCAGGAAGGGCAGCAGCATGAAGGCCGAGGCGCCCGCCACCAGCAGCAGCACGCCGATCCAGTTGACCGGCATGCCGGCCAGCAGCAGCAGCGAGGCGCTGATGCCCGCGACGGCGAGCAGCTCGAGCAGGCCCGTGCCCGGGACGAAGGTCGCCGTGACCCCCAGCCACAGGCCGAGAACGAGGCCGAGATAGACGATGTCCGGCGCAAGCTGAATCATGGGCAAGGTCACATTCCCTGCCCCCAGTATACAGGGGATTACGCTGGCGGGGTTTTCGGCGCTTCGGAATCGGGTGGGGGCGGCCCTTCTCCCGTCCTGGGGGATGTCGGCCCTCACCCCCGGCCCCTTTCCCGCTCAGTCGCGGGAAAGGATTTAGGGTGAGGGCGTGTTGAAAGCCCTGGTGCCAGTGGCGGCCTTTTTCGCGTCCTTGAGGGCGGCCCTCACCCCCGGCCCCTCTCCCTCAGGGAGAGGGGAGACTCTCTATCCTTAAGAAGAATGATCCGGGGGAGATAGCAGCGAAACACTATGCTGCAAAATGCCTCGTTCTCCAGGGAGAGGGGGAGTCAGGCCGTCAGGGATTTCAGGCGAGAACAGCAACGCTACGCCATCCAGGAAAAGCCCCTCTCCCTGGGGAAGGGCTCCCGCGACTGAGCGGGAAAGGGTTTGGGGTGAGGGGGCTTCAGCGCGTACGCACGCCGCCGCGCAGGTAGTCCGCCTCGTCGCTGAGCACGAAGGCGATGACCTTGGCGACGCCCTCCGGCATGCCGTAATGCTCGCTGGCGTAATCGTGCGCGTCCTGCTCCGGGCGGCCTTCACGACGGGCGCGGGCGATATCCACGCTGAGCTTGATTTCGGTGATGATGTTGCCGGGGTAGATGGTGTTGACGCGAATACGGCGCTCCGCGAGGCGCTCCTGCAGGGTCATGGCGAAGCCGTTGGCGCCGCCCTTGCCGGAGGCGTAGGCCAGCGATGAACTGGGACCGAAGACGCCGGCGCCGGAAGCGATGACGACGAAGACGCCCCGACCGCTGGCCTCCAGCAGGGGCGCGCCGTATTTGGCGCAGAGGAAGACGCCGGTGATGTTGACGTCGAGGGCGCGTTTGAAGTCCTCCAGCGGCATCTCTTCGGGCGAGAGCCAGGGGCCGGGCAGCACGCCGGCGGCGCAGACCACCTTGTCCAGCCCGCCGTGGCGCTCGCGCAGGTAGTCGACGAGGGCCTGCACTTCATCATCGTGGCGCACGTCCGTCTGCAGGAAGTCCGCGCAGCCACCCTCGTCACGGATGGCCGCCGCGCGCGCTTCTCCGCTGGCCTTGTGGTCGGCGATGACGACGCGGGCGCCGCGCGCGGCACAGAGTTCGGCCGTGGCCGCGCCGATGCCCTGCGCGCCGCCGGTGACGAGAATGACGTTTCCCTGCAAATCGGCAGTCATGGAGACCTCCTGCGGCGTCCCCTGGAAGGCCTTCCCTTCCCGGTCAAAATCACTTGCCGGCCGGCTGCGGCAGCGCCGTGCGCCAGGGGAAGAGTTCGGCGCGAAAGAGGCGCTGTTGCACGCCCGGATCGTTGCGCATGATGGCCAGCGCGGCGTCCTCGTCCGGCGCCTGAAAAATGACGATGCCGAAGCTGTGGTAGTCCTCCAGCAAAGTGCGGCCGGCCAGCTGCACCGTACCCTCGTCACAGAGCCGCTGCAGGTAGGCGAAATGCTGATCAAGCACGGCTCTTTCTTCCTCCGTGCCGCCCGACACCAGCATCTCAAGGCGCAGGGCCTGGATGCGGTAAAGCCATTGCTTCATGGGAGCTGCGACATCCCGCGCCGCCAGGCCCCTGTCAGAGGGCCTGGCATTCTGCTGCCGCAAGCGGAGCTCTGGTGCAACAACCCGCTAACAATTGCCTCTTTCGAGTCTGTAGAGTCCCATTTGCGTGTTGTTGTTCGCTGTAGTTCGCTCGGGAATCGCATTGTCGAAGTCGATCTGCGCGTAGATCACATGATTGCGGTTGACATGGCGCGATATGGTCATCCACGCCTTCGCGCCGACGGTCTGGCCGGGCTGGATGGGCGGGAATTCCCCGATCTCCATTTGCGCCACGTCATCAAGCCGGCCCCCGTCATTCTTGAGGCCATAGTCCAGGAAACGGACCCTGCCGCCGGGTGAAGGTGTGGTGCCGAAGTTGGCCACGTCAACCTCGATGGTAAAGCCGATACCGCACTTGATCACCCCACCGGGTGAGTCGTGCCGCATGTGTCCGGCGACCAGGTCGACGTCGCCGGTCGGGACGCTTGTCGGCCGTGGTGGCGGCAGCGGTGGCGGCACAACTTGCGGCAGGTCGGCGGTCGCGCCAGAGGCATTGACGACGGTGGGCGAAATCCAGCCCAGGCGGCCGTCCGACAGTTGAATGTGGAACCAGCCGGAGCCGCGACTGCTGACGCCAATGGCGGGCGCGCTGTCGCCGTTGCGCAAGACGCCGATGATGCGGAAGCGGGTGCTGTCGCCGGAGCGCACGTTGGCGTTGACGCGCGCCGTCACCATGGGCGAATCAGCGGAGACGGGCATCATCTGCTCCATCTCTTCCATCTTGTCGTCCATGCCCTCTTCCATGGCCATGGTCATGTCGTCGGCCATCATGCTTTCGTTTTCCACGCGCAGCGGCCCGACGACCTGATGGGCCATGTCGCCGGCGCCTGAGGCGACGTTGAGGCGCAATTCATAGAGCCCGTCGGGCACGGCGCCGGTATCCCAGGTGCCCAGCACGTCGTTGACGACGGGCGTCGAGGATGGCAGGGTGACGGGCAGCCAGGCGCGTGTGTCGGGCGCGCTGAGATCGTCATCCAGCGCGCGATATTCAATGAAGAATCCGGTCATGTCAGGCAGGTTGACGCTGCCCAACAGGGAGACCTCGCCGCGCAGGACGTAAACCGGCGGCGGCCAACTGATCTCTGCCGTCGGCTCTTCCGCTTCCTGCGCCGCGACGGGCAGAGCCAGCAGACACAGCACAACCACAAACAGTGAAATCAACTTGCTGCGCATCACAGGCCTCCACAGCTTTTGATAACCGTCACAATAGTGCCGCATGAATTCCGCGGTGACAAACTGATGTACGGGCGACATATCATATCGCCCCTGCACCACAGGGCAACGACTCTGGTCAGCTGACCGTAGCCCTGTCAGCCGATCCTGGCGAAAAACAGGCAAGGGGCTGGTACACCGGGGCCGCTCGCAGCGACCCTCTGTCGGCCGCCCCGGAATGAAGCTACCAGGGCGGCTTCAGTTTTTGGCAGTCATGCCCCCTTCGCTGCCTCAACAGCCGGCCTGCGCCAGCGTGTAGTCGCGGTTGGCAGCGTTGTTGCCTTCGTTGCTCTCGGCCACGGCGTTGGCCGTATCGAGCGTGATGTTCAGACGGTGGCCCTCATTGTAAAAGGTGGACACCGTCAGGTTCATCACCGCTGTAAAGCGTTGGCCTGGCTCCAGGGCAGGGAAGCCACCGTTGGTGGTCGCGGTGATCGTCCCGGAGTTGATGTGCCAGTCCTGCACCAGGATAACGCCGCTGGCGCCCGAGTTGCCCGCCCCGATGTTGGCCACCTGGGCCGAGATCTGGAAGGACTCGTTACAACGCGGCTGCTGCGGCTCGAAGTTGATCCACTCTACGACCAAATCCGCGTTGGCCGGTATCGGCGTAAGCGTCGGGGGTGGCGGCAGCGGGGGCGGCACGATGCGCGGCAGGTTTTCAATGTTGCCGGACACCAGCACCACAACATCCGAGATCCAGCCGCGTCGCCCGTTGGGCAGGGCAATCTGGTACCAGCCGCTGCCCCGGCTGCTGACGCCCAGAATCGGCGCGCTTTCGCCCGTGAGCAGGGCGTCGATGGGGCGGAAGGCCGTGCTGTCGCCCGTGCGCACGTTGGCGTTGACGCGCGCCGTCACCCGCGGCGATTCATCGGGCACAGGGGTCACTTCTTCCACGACCATTCCCATGTCTTCATCCGCCATGCGCTCGTTTTCCACGCGCAGGGGCCCGAGCACCTGCCGCATCATTTCACCGCCCGGCGTCACGACGTTCAGGCGTATCTCGTAAAGGCCGTCCGCCACGTTGCCCGTATCCCAGGTGCCCAGCACGTCATCCACGACGGGGGTGCCGGAAGGCAGGGTAACCGGCAGGAAGGCGCGCGAGTCCGGCGCCGTAAGGTCGTCATCCAGCGCGCGATACTCAATGTAATAGCTGGTCATGCCGGGAAGATTGACGGTACCCCTCAGGGAGACCTCGCCGCGCAGGACATAAACAGGCGGCGGCCAACTGATTTCGGCCGTGGGTTCTGCCTCCTGCGCCCACGAGGGCGTTGTCAGCAGGCACAGTGCCATAACGAACAACAGGACCTTAATGCTGCGCATCCCGGCCTCCTTCGCCTGAGTGGGCAGAGCCGCGGCTATTTTGCCGCAAGAATACCTGTGTGGCAATATGGACGGCGCCGTGCGCCAAAGGGGGGAAAGTGAAGGGTGCCGCCATGGCGGTGATGACCTGGGAGACGGGATTCCAGGTATCGCCAGCGCGCGCATTCGGATATGGCCGGCCGGAACGCGACGAAGCGCCGGATATCCCTGTAACGTCGGCCAGCGAGCCGGTTGGCGAATGGATGGCGCCGGATTTCAGGGAGCGGCCCCGCCTTCGCATGACGCCGCCTGCCCTGGGCGCAGGCATGCCGCGGGTCACGGCCGGCCCCGCTCCTGCTGCAGGTCCAGTGAAGCCGAAATTTCAATGCCATCCCTGGTGAGGACGCTGTGGTCATTGGCATGGAGCGTGACGGTCAGCGTTTCGGCTGCCGCGGGCAGCGCCGGGAGGTGAAACCATTCGCCATAGAGGCGGGCGATCTTCTCGCCATCGACGTAAAGGTGCGCGTGGCCCTCATTGGGCAGGGGCGCCAGATCCACCTTTTGCGGAGTAAACGCGAAGTTCATCACTTGCACGCGCAGATTGAAGCCGCCGCTGGCAAGCGGGATTAACTGTACGTCGACCTGTGGCGCGTTTTCGGCATCAACTTCCAGCCGCACACCGTGGTCGTGCGTCATGCCGTCGGGGATGATCGTGTCGCGGTAAGGATTGACGCCCTCCACGAGCGGCGTCCAGTATTCCGCGTAGGTCGCGAAACAGTCGGCCTCGCCACCCAGGACTTCCCGCTGGCCGATCACGAAGGTATAGCGGCCAATCTCGCCCCGGGGATGCCAGAGCGCAACGGTATAGACGGCAGTCTGCGGCGCGACAAAGATGCTGTCCTGCCAGTTCCAGAAGTAATTGCGCCCGAAAGGTTCGTAAAAATGGTCGGGTTCGTCGCCGAGCGGGATCAGCGCGGCGCCCTGACCACCCGGTATTTCAGGCGCTGCGGGCAAATCCAGGCCGGCAGGGCCGGACACGCCTGGTCCAAAGACAAGCAGCAGCGGAGCGTAAACGTCGACGTCTTCGATCGCGGGAATGCTCAGACTGATCAGTACCGGCTGCCCGGCCTTCGCCTCAAAGCTGAAGTAGTCGATATCGCCCGCCGGATACACGTTGCCAAAGTAGGCATAGGAAATGGAGGCATCGGGGACCTGCCAGGGCGTGGCGGCAGTCAGGTCGGCGAATTCACACCAGGGTTGATGCGCGCGCAGGGCGGGCAGGTGCCAGGCCAGCAGCGCGCTCAGCAGCAGAATGCCTCGCAGCGTTTTCATGGCGTCACCTCGTCACAACTTTCCGGCGCTGCGTAAACGGGCTTGCGCAACGCCAGGGGAAAGCGACCTGCCACGACCGGGCAGACCGTTTGGCGCGGGCTGCCTGTCGCGGTTCAGCCGCCTGCGGCTGATCGCAGGGCGCTGACGTAGCGTGCCGCCACTGCATTCATCGTATCCCCCTTCAGCCAGGGACGATCACACGCTAACGAGACGTTCAGCCTTGCCGGCGCCCGGGCCAGGGCGCGGCAACGGCTTATGGCCGGCCGCCAGGCCATCGGTGCGTCCTGCGTTATACTGCGGCGGACATTCCGCAAAAGGTCGCGCGCAGCGAGGGATACCAGCCAGGCCAGCAAAGTGAACTGGAGCCCCGTGCGACGCCCGTGATTTCGCCATTGCCATTTGGCAACGACGCAGTTCCTTTCTGATTGACTCACCAGTCGCCTGGGTGAAGCCCGCAAGATCTGTCTTCGCCCGGGACCTGGCCGCCAAAACAGAGGTGCATTCTGGCTACAGGTAAACGGCATCTACAGCTTCCCGGACTGGCTGGAGGGTCGCTGCTTCGCCGATTTCGACGCAGCGCCCGGGTGAGACCTCGCCAGCGATGAACGCCCGCCACATCCTGCTCGTCGTCCTCGACACCCTGCGCCGGGACCATCTTTCCACTTACGGCTATCAACGCCCGACCGCGCCGGCCCTTGACGACCTGGCCGGCCGCGCTGCACTTTTCGAACGCGCCTGGGCCCCGGCGCAGTGGACCCTGCCGGCGCACGCCTCGCTTTTCACCGGCCGCTATCCCTCCCTGCACCAGCTCACCCAGGTGTACGACCGCCTGGGGCTGCAACACGCGACGCTCGCCGAGGTTTTGCAGACCGCCGGCTGGCGGACGGCGGCCTTCTGCAACAATCCCCTGCTGGCCGCGCTGGACAGTGGCCTGCAGCGTGGTTTCACGCATTTCTATAGTTACGCCGGTGTCGCGCCCGGCCGACCGGCCCTGTGCAGTCGCGCTTCAGGCAGGGCCTGGGGCCGGCTCATGCAGCCCGTCCAGCAGCGGGGGGCGCGCTCGGGCCTGCTCTTTCGCGCCGCCCTGCACCCGCGCCTGGCGCCGCTCTGGACGCGGCTGATCCGTTTCAAGGGCGATGGCGCCAGTTCCATCGAAGATCTCTGCGACTGGTATCGTCAGCAGCGCGCCGGTGGCGCGGACGCGCGCCACTTCATCTTCCTCAACCTGATGGGCGCGCATCTGCCCTGGCGGCCGCGGCGCGCAGCCCTGGGTCGGGTCGCGCCCGGCCACGGTCCGCAGGAGCGGCGTTTCGTGCGTCGCTTCAACGCCCGCGCCGCGCGCTGGACCCTGCCGCCGGAGCCGCCGCTGACGGCGGACGAGCGCCAGGCCCTGCTGGATGCCTACGACGCCGAAATCCTGCAGCAGGACGAACAACTGGGGCGACTTTTTCAGGCGCTGGAGCGCATGGGCGCGCTGGAAGATACGCAGGTCATCATCGTGGCGGACCATGGCGAGACCCACGGCGAGCACGGCTACATGGGCCACGGCTTCGGCGTGCCACAGGAGCTGGTGCAGGTGCCGCTACTGATCTATGACCCCGCGGGACGCTTCCCCGCCGGCCAGCGCGTGGCTTCCCCCGTCTCCACGCGCCGCGTATTCCACACGGCCCTGGCGACCGCCGGGCTGGACGCGCCGCTGGATGCAGCCCTGCCCGACGCCGACGTGGCGCGCCTGGACCTGGCGACGGCGACGCAGGGACGCGATGACGCGGAGCGGGTCTTCAGCGAGGCCTGGCCCCCGGAGACCTTGCTGGCGCTGCTGCGGCAGCGCAACCCCGGCCTGCTGGCGCGACGGCGTCTGGTGGAGCCGCGCCGCGCCATGGTCAGCGGGCGCCACCGGCTGCTGCTTTGCGGCGAGGACGTGGAAGCGCTTTACGATACGCAGGAGGACCCGCTCGAATGGCGCGATCTGGCGCCGCAACAACCGCAACTGGCGCAGCGGCTGCGGCGGGAGATGCTGGCCGCCCTGCCCGCAACGCAGCAGGCGACACCTGGCCGGGAACCCGACGCCAGTGTGGCGGGGACCCTGCGGGCGCTGGGCTATATCGAATAAGGCGGCTGAAAACGGGGTGCTCTCGACGCGACGATGACGCAGGATGGCAGTGAACAGGCTTGCGCTAACATTATTTTACATGACATGGCTGCTGCTGCCAGCCGGCATGGTCGGCGCCCAGGTGAGGCGGCCGACTACAGGGTACACTTGACGCGACGATGACGAAGGACGGCAATGAACAGGCTTGCGCTGACATTACTTTACACGACGTGGCTGCTGCTGACTGGCCTGGTCAATGCCCAGGACGACGTCCTGTTTCGCGTGGTGACGGACACCGTCCTCAATCTCCGCGCCTGTGGCAGCACAGACTGCGCCCGGGTCGGGCAGGTGCCGGCCGGCGCGGAGTTGCCCGTCCACGCCATTGAGGGCGACTGGTACCAGGTGCTGGTTGACGGGGAAATGGTCTGGGCGGCGGGCTGGCTGACGACGCGCCTGCCGGAGGCCGACCCGACGTCAACCCCCGCCAAACTGCTCACCATGGGCGAGATTTGGGAAGATGCCTTCACCGGCTGCAACCTTCTCGTGGGGAAGGTGGCCGACGAGGCCGGCGACCTGGCGCTCCTGCTGGCCGGTGACGGGCGGCAGGAGGTACGCGTCGACGTGTACCCGCCTGGTGCCACCGCCCCCCTGCCGCTGGAGGATAGCAGCGACTCCGAAGCCGACGTGATGGGCAACCCCGTCATCGTCCGCATCTGGCCGGAGAGCGTCCGCTGGCCGGCGGGCCGCTATCGCTTTGAGCTGGGCCTGGGCGAAGCCGAAGCCGAATTCGAATGGGAGATGCCGGGCCCGGGGGAATACTCGCTGCTCGTCGACTGTGAACGACCCGCGTCCGCGACCGGCGACTTTCCGCCACAATTGTTCCTGACCGGTGAGATTTACCACGACCGGGGGGACACGGGCTGCAACCTGTTTTTGAACGAGGGAGAGGGGCCGACGGGCATCGAGGTCGTTTTCGTCGGGGACCGGCGGCGCGAAGCCCGGGCCGATCTGTTTCTTCCCGATGAAAATACGGCCCTGCAGCCAGAGCCTGACAGCAAATACGGCCAGTTCGACGATGGCCAGGCGTACGTCGCCCAACAGTACCCCCGCAAGGCGGACTGGCGCACCGGCCTCTATCGCATCGAACTGGAGCTTGGCGATACCGGCAGCGCTTTTGTCTGGCACATGGATTCCCTGGGCAGATACTTCCTCTTCGTCGATTGTGAAGGTCCGGCTTCCTTGCCCGCGACCGGCGAGGCGTCGCTGCAATTGCTGGTGAGTGAAGAGATTTACCGCGACCGGGAAACCGGCTGCAGCCTTTATGTGTCCGCACTGCAGGGGCAGGCGGGTCTGGATATCCTGATCATCGGGGAGCGGCGACGCGAGGTCCGGGTCGACCTCTTCCTGCCGGGAGAACAAAGGGCGTTGCGGCCCGAGCGTGAGAGGGAGGAAGACCAGCCCGCCGAGGGCGAAGCCTACGTCGCCCGCCTGTACTCGAGCGACGCTGACTGGCGTCCCGGCCTCTATCGCATCGAACTGGACCTGGGCGAAGGCAGCAGCGCGTTCGCCTGGGAAATGGAGCGCCTGGGCAAGTACGCGCTCCTCATCGATTGCGACGCGCCGTCGGCTGAGGCCGGGTCAGCGCAGGGGCCGGTCCTGCTGGAACTGGATGAGTCACATTATGATCCGCAGACCGGCTGCATGGTCATTCTCTTCCCGGAGAGCGCGGACGAAGACCTGAATCTTGTGATCCAGGGCGAGCGCCATGAGGATGTCGTCGCCAGGGTCTATCGCCCGGACGCGGAGCGACCCCTGGCGGCGGACGGGCGTCTGGCCAGGACTTTTTCAGAAAGCGGCAGGCCCTACATGTTGCAATTTTACGACGTGGAACAGGGCTGGCCGGCCGGGCTTTACCGCCTGGAGCTGGAACTGGACGGTCAGGTCGGCGAATTCGCCTGGCACATGGAAGCGCCGCGCGACCAGTCCCTGATCATTCTCTGCGACGAGGAGCCGCCCGGGCGCGAGGCTGCGGGCGTTCCGGTCGGCCCCACGCCTACCCCGCCCGGCGCACCGGTTGCGGAAGAACCCGATCAGGGCGGCCCGCTGTTCAACGTGGTCACGAACAACGTTCTGAACCTGCGCGCCTGCGCCAGCGCGGACTGCGAGCGGGTCGGGCAGGTGCCGGGAGGGACGAACCTGCCGGTATACGCAAGCGAGGGCGACTGGTATCAGGCGCTGGTCAACGGCGACCTGGTCTGGGTGGCGGGCTGGCTGACGACGCGGGCGGCGGACATGGTCCTTGAAGACACCAGCATGATTCTGGACGAGAGGACTGGCTGCACCGTCCTGCTCGGCGCCCGGCAACTCTTTGACGTGCTGCACATTATGGTGGGCGGCGAGCGCCACGAGGACGTCAGCTTCGAATTTTACGCGCCAGGCGAGAGCGAAGCCCTGAGCTGGTCCGACCGCTCGGTCATCGAACTTGAGGATTCCGGCACGATGATCGAGCATGTCTATCAGGACGTTCTGCTCAGCGCCGGCCAGCCCTACCGTTTGCTGATCGAACTGGACGAGAACTCCAACCTGGTGGAGTGGATTCCGGCCCAAAGCGGCGGCACGGCCATTTTCATCATCTGCAACGACATGGAAGAACTTCGCGCCGAAGCCGGACCCGGCCCGATCTCGTCCGCGGCCACGCAGATCGCCCAGGTGCCGGAGGAGGGCGGGGACGAGGGGCCGACGCCCGCGCCGCCGGTCATGCTGGCAGTTGGGGATACGCTTCGTGACGTCCAGAGCGGCTGCGTGGTGCGCCTCGCCCCGGACAGCCCGGGCCAGGACTTTGACGTCGTGCTCTCCGGTGAGCGCCGGGCCGAGCTGGAGGTCAGGGTCTTTCAGCCGGGGGCGGAGGGGCCTCTGCCCGTCAGCGGCCGTTCGGAAAGAGTCCTGATTGAGGGCGAAGCGCCCGTCATCCGGCAGTATTACAGCGGCGACCAGGACTGGCCCTGGGGGCTTTACCGCCTGGAAGTTGAGCTGGACGGCCGCGTCAGCGCCTACCTGTGGCGCATGGAAGTGCCGACGGACCAGTTCTTCCTGATCCTGTGCAACGAGTCCCGCACCACCTCCCCGACCGCGGACGGCGCCACGCCCGTGCCCACTGCGCCCAGGCTGCTGGAGACGGACGTAGCCTGGCGGGACGACCACACGGGCTGTGAAATCCTTGTCTCGGACCGAACGCTGGATGGCGACCTGAACATCCTGATCACTTCCAGCAGACCGGAAGACGTGGACGTAAGGATCTATCGCCCCGACGAAGAGTCACTGCTCCCCTTCTCCGGACGATTCAGGGACGAGACCGAAGAGACGGGTCTTCCGTTTGACTGGCAGTTCTACGAGACCGACGACACCTGGCAGGACGGGACCTGGACGATGGAGGTACGGCGGGACGGCAACATCAGCCGCTTCGCCTGGCAGCTCGAAAACTCGGGCGACCAGGTCATCAATGTCTCTTGCGATACGCAGAATCTACTGCTGACCCTGACGCCCCAGGCGGCGGACGACCGGCAGGACGGGGGTGCATCCTCGTCCAGGCCGGAGGCGACGCCTGCACCGCCCGTCATGCTGGCAATCGGGGATACGCTTCGTGACGATCAAAGCGGCTGCCTGGTGCGCCTCGCCCCGGACAGCCCGGGCCAGGACTTTGACGTCGTGCTCTCCGGTGAGCGCCGGGCCGAGGTCGAGGTCAGGGTCTTTCAGCCGGGGGCCGACGAAGCCCTGCCCGTTACTGACCGTCTGCTCAAGGCCCTGCCTGACGACGAGCTCATCATCCAGCAGTATTACAGCGGTGACCAGGACTGGCCCTGGGGGCTTTACCGCCTGGAGCTGGAACTGGACGGCCGCGTCAGCGCTTTCCTGTGGCGCATGGAAGTGCTGACCGACCAGTTCTTCCTGATTGTGTGCGACGAGTCCCGCGCCACCTCCCCGACCGCGGACGGTTCCACGCCCGTCCCCGCTGCGCCCAGGCTGCTGGAGACGGACGTGGCCTGGCGCGATGACCGCACCGGCTGTGAACTGCTGGTCTCGGACGAAACCCTGGATGGTGACCTCAACATCTGGATCACCTCACCCCGACCGGAAGACGTGGACGTCAGGGTGTACCGCCCTGGCGAAAGTTCAGTGCTGCCCTTTGACGGCCGTTTCCGCGACGACGTGGAGGCAAGGGGCCTTCCGGTTGACTGGCAGTACTATGAGAGCGACGAGAGCTGGCAGGGTGGCACCTGGGAGCTGGAGGTCACGCTGGACGGGGTGACCAGTCGCTTCGCCTGGCAGCTGGAAAACCAGGGCGACCAGATCATCACCATTCTCTGTGACACGGGCGGCCGCGACCTGGGCCTGGCGGACGAGCCGCCGGACGACCAGGAGGAGGCGCAGGTCAGCGCCGAACCCACGCCGCCCAGGGTGCTGGAGACGGGCGTGTTCTATCGCGATGATCACACCGGCTGCGACATCATCATCAGCGAGGAAGGGCTGGATGGCGATCTGAACCTGGCGCTGGCGGGAGACAGGTATGAGGACATTGAGGCCCGGGTCTACCGCCCCGGTTCCGATACGCCGCTGCGACACACCGACCGCCTCGACGACTTTTTCGCCGAATCCGACGAGCCATTCATCTGGCAATACTACAGTGTGACGACTCCCTGGGATGACGGGCTGTATCTGCTGGAAGTTGAGGTGGACGGCAGGACGGTTCTGGCGTACTGGAACCTGGAGCGCGGCGGCGATCAGGTCCTCTATGCATTCTGCAATACAGATGAAAACCGCCTGCCGGTGGCGACGCTGACGCCGACCCTCACGCTCACGCCCAGCCCCACGCCCAGCCCGACGGTCACGGCCACGCCGACCCTCACGCGCACGCCGGTCCCGACACGGGTCAGGGAATTGCGAACAGGGCGGGAACTGCGGGACTACATCACCGGCTGCGAGGTGTATATCGCTCCCGAAGGTCTGGACGGGCATTTGCATCTGGTGTTCACAGGGGACAGACGGGAAGAAGTTGAAGCGCTTGTCTACCGCCCCAACGGCCTTCGCGTCGAGTACACCAGTCAAACCCACGAGACCTTTGATGACGTCGATGAACAATTCGTCTGGCAGGTCTACGGGGACTTCACGGCCTGGGCCGCAGGCCTGTACCGCCTGGTGATCACGCTGGAGGACAGGACCAGCGAACTCTTCTGGACTCCGGAGCGTGAAGGCGATCAGGTCATCTACATTGACTGTGACGGGGCGCTGCCACGCGCCACCATCACGCCCCGGCCCACACTGACCTACACGCCCAGCCCCACGTTGACGCCCAGCCCCACCTGGACGCCCAGCCCGACGCCGACGCCAACCCCGGAGGAAGTCGCGGCCGACCTCCGCACGGGCGCGGTGCACAAGGACGAGGCGACGGGCTGCACGCTGCTGGTGCTGGAGTTCGCGCCGGAGCAGGTGGACTGGAAGGACCTGTGGGTCACGTTTAGTGGTTCGGAACGGGACGCGGTCGAGGTCGACGTCTGGCTGCCCGACGCGACGGCGCCGCTGCCGGTCGACGAGTTTTACGAGGACGTCATGGAAACGGGCGAGTCGCTGCTGGTGCAAAGCTATTCGCCGCGCACCGACTGGCGTAACGGCCTGTATCGTTTTGATCTGTCGCTGGCCGGCGACTCGAGCAGCCTGACCTGGCGCATGAGCGGGCCGGGCTACTACGCCGTCAGCTTCACCTGCGACAAGGCGCCAGGGCCGGCCCCGTCGGTGTAGACGGGGCCGGGATGATGCCTGTTGTGGACTAGAGAGTCTTCTCGCCCTTGACCAGGGCCTCCAGCAGTTTTTCGAGCCAGTCGATGCGTCGCGTCAGCAGGGCGACCTGCTGCGCGAGGGTGAGGGTAGCCCCGTCGCTCGCCGCCTGACGGGCGGACAGGGCGTCGTCGTGGGCCGATTTTAGCTGCGCATCGCGCGTTTTCCGCGCCTGTTGCGCCGCGCTCGGTTTCTGCGGATCATGGCCCCTGACGAGGCTGCGAATGGCGGCGGCCTGCGCCTCGTCGGCCTCCGCCGCGAGGTGAACGATGAGGGCGCCGCGGCGCAGACTGATGCCGACAACGGGCGCGCCTGGCAGGGCGCGCAGGCCCTCATCCAGGGCCTCAAGGTTGACGCCTGAGACGTTGCTGATGTGAATCTCGCGCATGTCAGCTGATCTCCCGCGCCCAGAACTGGGGGTGATAGTCGGCGAAGGACGTGTCCGCGCCGGCGCTCAGGTAGATGGCGCCTTTGCCGTGGCTGCGTTTCCATTGCAGGTGGAGGTTGTGCTGGCCGGCGGCCAGATCGCGCACGAGGGCGCAGAAGCTGACGGGCTGCCATTGGGTGAGGACGATAACGCTGCCAATGAGGCCGTCGTCCTTGCCGATGCGGCTGCCGTCGAGGGCCACGTCGAATGAACCGCCGCCGTCCCTGGCGGAGTTTTTCACCATGCCGAAGAACACGACCAGCAGGTCGCCCCCGGCGGTCGTGAGGCTCAGGGCAAGGCGTTCGCGGTCGACGTCGACGAAGCTATTGCTGCTGGTGACGTAGTCCCTTTCCTCGTCCAGCGAGACGAAGGCGGTGGGCGGGTCCTTGAGGAAGCCGAGGTTGTCGCGCAACTGGCTGTTGAGGTCGGCCTCGGTCACCAGTTGATCGACCTGCCAGGTCAGGGGAGTGTGCCAGACGGGGCTCATTGTTTCTCCTTTTGTGATTGATGAACGGGGTGGGTGGCCTTACCAGGCCAGCAGGGAGCCGCGGTTGAGACGACCCCGGCCGAGGATCCAGAACGGGGAGTGGGCGCTCTCCAGGCGCCAGGTGAGGCGAGCGCCGGCCTCCGGCGTGACCTCCACTTCCTCGCCGATGATGAAGTAGTCGTCACGGTGACCGGTTTGGGCCTCCTCGATGCGGATGCGGTCGAAAAGACGGCGCGCCAGGGCCGGCCGGACCTGCGCCCCGCCTTCCAGACTCAGGCGGTGGACGTGGCCGCGCGGCGTCTGGCGGCGGACCAGTTCGAAGCGGGCGAGGGAGCGGGCCTGGTCCAGTGAGTCGAGCGCGGGCAGATCGAAACGCAGTGCAGCCGGGCCAAAGCGATTTTCGCTGGCCAGACTGCGCTGCATCACCAGCAGCGGGTCGCCGCTGTAGAGCGGCGTGCCGCGCAACTGCGCACCGGCCAGCAACCAGGCGGCCCTGCGACCGCTGTTGCGGACCTCCAGCAGCGCCGCGCTGATGCCGGCTTCGCGCAATCTCAGGGTCAGGGTGTCCGTGAGGTCACGGCCGCGACCGTCGGGGCGCGAGTTGGCCTGCCAGTCGCGCCCGGGGAGCGGCGCGATCAGGTCGAGCGCGCCACAGGGCTGTCCCATGGCATCGCGATAGCTCAGCAACAGTTGCTGCGCCTCGTCCTCCCGCGCGTCGATGGCCAGCGCCTGCTCCAGGGTCCAGATGACGCCCGGCTGACCGCGGCGCCGCGGCGTCAGGAGCACCTCGACCTGGCTGACGCGCTCGTCGGCCCAGCTGTAGCGCAGGCCCTGCATGTCATCGCGGAAGCTGGCCTGCGCGGCAACCTCCAGTAGCAGTTGATGACGGCTGAGGTAGACGGCCCGGCCCTCGTGATCGACGTGGAAGCGACCGCGCACGGCGGCGCAGACTTCCGCGATGGCCGCCAGCGCCGGGATGCCGGTGGCCCAGGCGTCGCCGACGCGCGCCAGGGGGTCGGGGTCGCGGCCCAGTTGTCGGCCGATGTTGGGCGGCGCCAGGCCCGTGTTGCGGCCCAGTTCGCCCTGCCCGACCTGGCCCAGCAGCCAGGTGCCGCGCAGACGTCCGCGCCGCAGCGGCACGGCGTCGAGGCAGCGCCCGATGATCTCGTCCGCGCGCAGGGCGTTGAGCGGCGGCAGGCGGATGTGGTGGCCGGCCAGCTGGGCGCTGGCGTCCTGCGCGATGAGCAGGGCTCGCCGCGAGCCGAGGGCGCCGGCCTGCGCCTCGACGCGGGCGACGTGGCCGGTGAAGTGGACGCGGGATTGCGCGCCATCCTGGCTGCGGACCTGCAGCAGACGGCCCTGCGCCAGGTCGCCGCGCTCCGGCGAGAAGCGGCCCTCGCGGTTGCGCAGCGTGATCTCCGCCTGACCCGGTTGCGCGACGCTGTCATGGGGGCGGTCCATGCCGCGGCGCCAGCGGATGGCCAGCAGGGCCTGGCTGAGGTCCTCGTCGGGGTCGTCGAAGCGGCCGTCGTCGTTGTGGTCGAGGTACACGCTCCAGCGCAGGTTCATGGCTGCAACTCCAGCAGCCAGCGGTGGCGGAAGGCGCAGCCCTGCCAGTCGACGCCGCCGTAGCGAAAGACGCCCGGCTCGACGCGCATTCGCGTCGGCTCCGCCAGGGCATCGCCGAGGGTGACGTCGGCGGCGAGGGCCGCGAGGCAGGCGTCGATGCCGTCGACGAGGGCGGGCAAGGGGCCGCGCAGCCCGGCGCCGGAGCCTCGCGGCGCGACCAGCAGCAGGTGGGTGACCCGCACGGTCGCCTGGCGCGGGCCCGCGCTGAAGGTCAGCGAGGTGAAGGCCTCGCCCTGCTCGCGGAAGAGGGATGGCTCGCGCTCGTGCAGGCCGGGCAGCAGCACCAGCAGGGCGGGCGCCTGGCTGCGGTCGAGCACGGCGGGCAGCCGGTCGATGGCGTAGTTGTTGGCGATGCCGGGCACCTCCAGCCCGGCCAGACGGGTCAGTGCGTCGCGCAGTGGTGGCAAGGTGGACCTCCTCAATGTGATGTGCGGGTCTGCGGGTCTTGCAGGGTTTGGGCGAAACCAGGCGGTGGCTTTCAAGGGGTGAGGTTTGTCTCATGGCGAAGAAGAAGCGGGTGCGGCCCTCACCCCCCGGCCCTTTCCCGTCCCGGGGAAGGGCTCCCGCGACGGACCGGAAAGGGCGCCCCCAAACTGCCTTGCCCATCAGATTGCGATGAACTTTCTTTCACCCTGGATGCGACGGCGAGTTGGCCCTCACCCTAAATCCTTTCCCGCTCAGTCGCGGGAGCCCTTCCGCTCAGGGAGAGGGACTTTAAAAAATGTGAAGTCCGGCTTGTCTTTTCCTTCCCTGAGGGAGAGGGACTTTAAAAACCCGAGCGGTGCTTGTCTGTCTCCCCCTCTCCCTGAGCGGAAGGGCTCCCGCGACTGAGCGGGAAAGGGGCCGGGGGGTGAGGGCCCCGCCACTGGGTGGGAAAGGGGCCGGGGGAAGGGCTCCCGCGGCTGAGCGGGAAAGGGCGCCCCCACCAGCCCCGTCAGTCAGATTGCGCTAAACTTCCCCTCACCCTGGATGCGGCGGCGAGGGCGAGGCCATGGCGAAGAAGAAAAAGAAGAAACGGGTGCGGCTGAACCGCAGGTTCTATGAGCGCGAGTTGGCGCAGTTGCAACTCGGTCTCGTCCGTTTGCAATACTGGGTGAAGCACAGCGGGCTGCGCGTCCTCGTGCTCTTTGAGGGGCGCGACGCGGCCGGCAAGGGCGGCCTGATCAAGCGCATCGTCCAGCCCCTGGATACGCGCGGCGTGCGCGTGGTGGCCCTCGGCAAGCCCTCCGACGTCGAGCGCACGCAATGGTACTTCCAGCGCTACATTCCGCATTTGCCCGCGGCCGGTGAACTGGTGCTCTTCGATCGCAGCTGGTACAACCGCGCCGGCGTGGAGCGCGTCATGGGCTTCTGCACGGACGAGGAATACTGGGACTTCCTGCGCAGTTGCCCGAATTTCGAGCGCATGCTGGTGCGCTCGGGCATCCTGCTCTTCAAGTACTATCTCTCGGTCAGCGACGAGGAGCAGGAGCGCCGCTTCCAGGCGCGCTCGCACGACCCCATGCGCCGCTGGAAGCTGAGCCCCATCGACCTTGAAACGCGGCAGCGCTGGGTCGAGTTCTCGAAGGCCAAGGATATCATGCTGGAACACTGCGACATCCCCGAGGCGCGCTGGCACCACGTCGATACCGACGACAAACGGCGCGCCCGCCTGATTTGCATCCGCCATCTGCTGGACAACATCCCGCACGAGGACGTCATGCCCGGGCCCATCGAGTTGCCGCCGCGGCCCGCGCGCGAGGGCCAGTACACCCGGCCGCCGCAGGACCGCCATCTGGTGTTGCCGGACCCCTACGCCGACCGCTGAACGCGGCCTCATTAAGCGGACTCTCAGCGGATTTACCGAATCTTTACAAACTGGCAAAACTGTCGTGACATTTCGCCGCCAACCTTGTCATTGCCTGCGCAGTGCAGGCCACGACGGGTGAGACGAAAGGATGAAACGATGAACACCCGAAACCTGCTGCTCACTGCCCTGCTGGTCACGACGCTGGCTTTCGGCGCCGGGATGATCGCGGCCCAGGACGAGGGCGGCAACGGCGATGAGGACGGCGGCGCCAAAATGCAGCGCGACTACGGCCGTCGCGGTGGTTTCCACTTTGGCCGCGGCTTCCATGGCTTCGGTGGGCGCGGCATGATGATGCCCGGCGGCCCGGCCTTGATGGACCTGGTCACGGAAGCTACCGGCCTTGAGCCTGATGCGCTGCACGCGGCCCTGCGCGACGGCGACAGCCTGGCCGCTCTGATCGAGGCCAATGGCGGCGACGTTGAGGCCTTCATCGGGGAAGCCAGCGCCACGGTCACCGAAAGCGCAAGCGCCAGAATCGCCGAACGCATCGAGGCCATGGTTCAGGGCGAACATCCCGCCGGCATGAAGGGCGCTGACGGGCGCGGGCGGGGCCCGGCGCGCGGCTTTCCCGGACGCGCCATCCAGCCGATGGCAGGTATGCAGGAGTCGCTGCTGGAAGCCACCGGCCTCGAACCCCGTGAACTGTTCAACGCCCTGCGCTCGGGCGACACGCTGGCCGCCCTGATCGAGGCCAACGGCGGTGACGTGGAGGCCTTCATCGTCGGGGTCAGCGAGGCCTTCGGCGCCCGTCTGGACGCGTCTGTCGAAGCTGGCCGGCTCAATGAAGAACGCGCTGCCCTGCTGAAGGACGGGATGGCGGAAAGGCTTGAGGCGCAGGTCCACGGTGAATTCCCGGCGCGTTCGCGGGCCTGGGGCTGGCGCGGCTGGTCGCATGGCGACGGGCACAGCGACAAGGCCATGGACGACGAGACTTCCGAAACGACCGACACCTGAGCACTGCGACGGTCACACAGCGGGGGCGCGGGCTATCGCGCCCCCTTTTGATTCCGGCGGTCAGGATGCGGCCCGGCGCGCCCGGTCCCCTGGCGTGGTCGGCGGGCAGGACCCCGGCGAGGCCAGGCCCGGTTTCACGGCAGGGCTGGCGGCTGGCAGACCTGGCTGGCGCCCCCACGTCACGCCGATCGCCGGGCGGAGGTCGCTAATCGGATGCCCGGCGAATTTACAGACTGTTTACAGCCCGGCAAAAGATGCGTGACACCTGGCCTTTAGTCTTGCTTCAACCTGCATTGGGCAGGCTGAATGAGAGACTGAAAGGGAAGGAACGATGAACACCAGAATCAGGAACCTGCTGCTGACAACCACAGTGCTTGCCGCGCTCGTGCTGGGCGCCGGGCTGATCACCGCCCAGGAACAGGGTGGCGGAGCCGGGGAAGAAAAATCGGAATCCGTGTACCGCCAGCGCGGCATCCCCGTACCGGCTGTCGGTATGGAACTGATGCTGCTGGCCAGCGAAGCTACCGGACTGACGCCCGAAGAACTGAACGACGCGATGAGGGAAGGCGACACGATCGCCGGCCTGATCGAGGCCAATGGCGGTGACGTGGAGGCCTTCGTCACCGAAGCGACGGACCTGGTGACGAGTCGCATGATCGCCCAAATGAGGGCGCGTATCGAGGCGCTGGTGTACGGTGAGTTCAAGTCCCCCGCGGAAGGTCGCGGCGGTGAAGGCGCCGGCGAGCACGGCGGCCGCGGCCGCGGCGAAGGCGCCCGTGAACATGGCGCCGGCGCTGGCGAAGGTGGCCCGGGACCCGGCGAGGAATCGGGCGCGACCTACACCCTGGACGAGACCTTCGACACGGTGCGCAACGGTGTGCGCCTGGTGATGAGCTGGGACGCGAATGCCGAGGCTTTCGTCGGCGTGGTGGAGAACGTGACCGACGCGACCATCCCGGCGGTGCGGGTTGAGGTGCATCTGTCGAACGGCGTGGAGCTGGGCCCGACGCCGCGGGCCGATCTGGCGCCAGGCGAGACCCGCGCGGTCGAGTTGTCGGCAGCCGGCATCACGGGCTTTGATGGCTGGACGCCGCACGCCGAAATGGGCGCGGGCGACAGCGGCGGCGGTGAAAGCGCCGGTGAGCACGGCGCTAGCGGCGAGGGCGGCGAAGGCGGCGGTGAGCACGGTGGCCGCGGCGAAGGAGGCTCGGGCTGAGTTGGGCCCCTGGACATAGCAGTCACAAACCTCGGGGGCGCGGGAGACCGCGTCCCCTTTTTGATTCCAGGCGTCAGGACGCGGCGCTTTCCCGGCGCAGGGCGCGCAGTTCGCTGCTGAGGTCCGTGGGCAGCGGCTCGGCGGGGCTGCGATCCGGCTCGCGGTAGAGCCAGGCCGCCAGGCGCAGACAGAGCAGCACCACGGCGGGCGATGGTTGGTACACGTCGATGGCGCTTGCCTGACTGTGTACGACGGCTGTCGTGCCCTGCGCGCCGCGTTCAATGCCCAGGCTGTGAGTCGCCGCGTCGATGGTCAGCAGACGCAGGTACTCGTCGCCTATGCGCAGTAACTGGCCGGCCTGGAAGCGGCTGCCCTCCGCCACGCGCAGGGTCGTCGCCGTCGCCGCCAGGGGATCGTCCTGCAAGGAGTCGACACCTGTCAGCCAGGCCTGCGACCAACGCTCGTGCCAGCCCCAGAGTCCGCTCACCTGGACGGCGTCAGGCCCGCTGAAACGCTGCGGACCGCGCAGGCGCAGCACGCTGACGCTGCCCTGCGAGGCGGCCGGAAGGGTCTTTATGTCGCGCAGGTCGATATCGCGGCCGTCGCCATTGCCCAGGCGCTGCAATTGCAACAGGTCGTCCAGCAGAGTCAGTTCGCGGGGATGACGCGCCCGGTGCGGCAACGTGGCCAGCCGCGGCGTGAAGCGGCGGCCGCTGTCGCGCTCGATGCGCTCCGTGGCGGCCGTCAGCGCGCGCCACAGGCGCTCGTCCGCGGCATTCGTCTCAAGGTCCAGGCGCGTGCGAAGTTGTTGCGTGGTGGCGAGGGTGTACATGGCAATCTCCTGTTGATGGATGGGCTTTCTGGCGTGGATGCGGGGCGGCCCTCACCCCCCGGCCCCTTTCCCGCTCAGTCGCGGGAGCCCTTCCCTCAGGGAGAGGGGGTGAAACGGTGGTTTGGGTTTGGTGGACAGTCAGGTCTTGCCTGGTGCGGCAATTTCGATCGATTAACAGTTGCCTGCGTGTGTTGGAGGCAAGGAATGGCGCAAGGGCCTGCGATTTGGAAAGAGTTGCTCTTCAAGGTACCTGCGGGTGACTGGCGGTGTTGAACCGCCACGCCTTTGATACATTTCAGCACTTCCCGGAACAATCGGTGTTTTTGGGGAAGTCCGAAAGATTCGGCGCCGCAATTGAACAAGCGCCGCCGGCAATGCGTAGAAGGTGTGTAACGAGGAGCGCGTGGATGCCGTTGGGCCAGACGCTGGCTGAAGATGAGACGCATGAGCAGGGGGATCAGGGCCGTGCGGACGAGAACGATCTGCTGCGCGCGCTGCAGGACGGCGACAACGACGCCTTCGTGCTGCTCATGCAGCGTCTCGAAAGCCCGCTGCGCCGTTACGTGCGGCGCCTGATTGGCGACAGCGACGCCGAGGACGACATCGTGCAGGACGTGTTTTTCAGTCTCTATCGCAAGAGCGACCGGATCGACGCCCGGCGCGGCCTGCGCCCCTATCTGTTTCGCATGGCGCGCAACCGTTGTTACGACGAACTGCGCCGTCAGGGCCGCTTCCAGAGCGTCTCGCTGGATGAGGAGCCGGAGGGGAAGTCCTTCTCCCTGGCGGAGACCCTGCCGGACCCGGCCGAGCCGACCGACGAACTGGCGCACTGGCTCTTCATCCAGCTGGTGGTGCGCGAGGCGATGGAGAAGTTGCCGGAAAACCAGCGCCAGGCGCTCATCCTCTACGCCGAGGAGCAAATGAGTTACGCCGAGATCGCCGTCGCCACCAACACCAATCCCGGCACCGTCCGTTCGCGCCTGTCGCACGCCCGCCGTACCTTGCGCCGTCTGGTGCCCCCCTGGGTGCTGGCCGCGCTGGACAGCGAGCCGACGCCCGGCGGGGCGCGGGAAGTCATATGAAACGCGGGGCTGCGGCGGGCGCAGAGTCGTTCCGCCCGACCTTCGCAGACAGAGAGAGGAGTGTGTGATGAACAGGGAGACCCGTGAACAACTGGGACAGATCGTCCCCGCGCTGAAGGCGCTGGAGCAGTCCCTCCGCCAGGCCATGGGCGCTGATGCCACGGCCGGCGCCGGCGCCCTGGCCCTGCGCAGCTACAGCAGCCTGCAGGCCTGCGCGGCCGAAAGCCTGCCCGATGACGTCTTCGTCGTCGAGGCGCTGCGCCTGGAACCTGAGCCGGAGCCCGGCGAGGAGCAGCTCGTCGCCCAGGTCAGCCTGGCCTGTAGCCAGTTGCTGCTCTACCTGGAGAGCCTGCTGCGGGCGCGGCGCCGGCCGCAGATCGAGTTCGCCGTCGACTTCGGCGACATCGGCTGCGATCTCTGCGAGACCATCCGCTCGCTGCTGGCGCAGGCGCGGGCGGCCCTGCGCGATCTGCTGCTGGCCCTGCTCGACGGCGAGCCGCAGCCCGGACGGGCGAGGGAAGCGACATGAAAACTTCGCCCCGCCCGTATCCCCCGGTCACAGAAAGGACGAGGTGATGAACGAGGAAACCCGCGAGCAGTTGCAGCAGATCCTGCGCGCGCTGAAAGCGCTGGACCAGTCCGTCCGCCATGCCATCCGCGCCGACGCGACGGCCGGCACCGGCCCGATGATCCTGCGCAGTTACAGCAGCCTGCAGGCCCGCGCGGCCGAGCGCCTGCCGGACGACTTTTTCGTCTGCGAGACGCTGCGTCTGGAGCCGGAAGCCGATATCGACGAGCAGCAACTCATCACCCAGGTCAGCCTGGCCTGCAGCCAGCTGGCCGGCTACCTCGAGAGCCTGCTGCGCGCGCGGCGCCGCACCCAGGTCGACATCGACCTGGAAGACATCGATTTTGGCGAGGTCAGCCGCAACCTGCGCGACACCCTGGTGACGCAGACGCGCGACACCATCCGCCGCGCCATGTCCGACATCGGCATCGACCTCGAGACCAGCGGCAGTTCCGGCCGGCGCCGGCGCGTGGTCATCGTGGACGCCGACGCTGAGGGGGATGGCGAAAGCCTGGCCGGCAGCGACCTCAGCGGCCGCGATCTGGGCAACGAAAACCTCGCCGGTCGGGACCTGCGCGGCGCCGACCTGAGCGGCGCCAACCTGCACGACGCTGTCCTGGCCGAGGCCGATCTGCGCGGCGCGCGCCTGAGCGGCGCCGTGCTGCGCGGCGCGGACCTGGGCGAGGCGCAGCTGGGTTCGGCGGACCTGACCGGCGCCGACGTCGGTGACGCCAACCTGGCGGACGCCGACCTGGGCGAGGCGCGCCTCAAGGGCGCCAACTTCGCCGGCGCGTTGCTGACGGACGCGACCCTGACGGGCAGCGACCTGAGCGGCGCGCGACTCAGCGGCGCGGACCTGCGCGCGGCCGACCTGAGCGGCGCGGATCTGAGCGGGGCCAGCCTGCACCGCGCCAACCTGCGCGAGGCCAGCCTGGTCGAGGCCAACCTGCAGAGCGCGGACATCCGCAGCGCCAGTTTTCGCGGCGCGGATCTGAGCGGCGCGACCCTGCCCAACGGGCAGCGCTACCAGGACCCGGCGGACCTGGAGCAATTCGGCGCGGCCAGCAGCCGCAAGAAAGCGCCCCTGCCGCCGCGGGAGGAGTAAGGGCTCCGTTCACAGACCAGTCGTGGCTGGAGGCCTGGTGACCGGCGACCTTCAAGTGATTGCCGGTTGTCGCACTATGGGCGACAATTTACGCATCATCGCAGGCAGCGACCCGCGACAGTCAGCCTGACTCACAGACGAGTGGGCAGTGCCTGGCTGTGAATGGGTACAAGGGAGCCCCACATGGATGCGCTGCAATCAGAGAGACGACTCTCCAGACTTGAGGAACGCTTCGGACACGCGGCAACGAAGGCCGACCTTATTGTCGCAGCCATCATTCAGGCCACGCTCGCGGCGATTATCGCCGCCGTGGTCACGAGGATCATGACCTGAAACCAGAGAGGGGCGCCTGACGTGGCGGGCGACATATCATGTCGCCCGCACACCTTGCCATGTCGCCCGCGCCAGTAGAACAGGTACGTTTAGAGCCAGCGGCGGAACCAGTCGTGGCTGGAGGCATGGTGGTAGGCGTGTTCGCCCGGGTGGACGGCCAGTGACAGGCGCTCCGCCGCGCCGGCCAGCGCCCAGGCGCGTTCGGCCGTTCGGTACTGCTCACGCACGGCGGCGATCGGGAAGATGGGGTCGCGCTGGCCGGCGATGACGCGCATCGGGCGCGGCGCCAGCAGGGCGGCCAGCTCGCCCATCTCCGCCAGTTCGAGGATGCCCGGCACGTAGTTGCACTCGCAGTGCACGATGTCGAGGATCGAGGCCTTGAAGGAACAGAAGTAACAGGAGGGCACGGCGACCGTGATGCGCTCCTCAATGGCCGCCAGCCACAGCGTCGTGGTGCCGCCGCCCGAATTGCCCGTCGCGCCCAGCGCGCCCGGCACCACGTCGTCGCGAGCCAGCAGCCAGTCGATGGCCTGCCGGGCGTCGCGGCAACGCTCCCCCAGTAGCGTGCGTCCCTCCAGCAGATACGAGAAGGCCAGATGGCGGCAACTCTTGGTCGTGTGCTGGTCGCTGAGGCGCGTGCCGAAGCCGCGCTGCTCCGGCGCGCAGACGAGGTAGCCCTGCCGCGCCAGCGCCTGGGCGTAGTTGTTGTCCAGCGCCACCTGGTCTCGCTTCGTCGGCGCGTCCGGGTAATTCCCCAGGACGTACTGCACCGAGGGGTCGTGGCCGTGGAAGACCAGAACAGGCTTCCAGGGCGGCGGAGTCTTCGGACGCAGCAGGTAGACGGGCAGCTTCGCCGCCTCGCCGACCTCCAGCGCATGCAGTTCCTCGATGTAGTCGCCGCAATCGCGCGCGGTCAGCTGTTGCGCATCCGGCGGCGGGGGTGGCGGGCGTCCCGCCAGGCCCAGCAGACGGACGACCTCCGCGCGCAGTTCACCCTGCCAGCGGCGCAACTCCTCCGCCGTGTTCGCGCGCAGGGCCATGCGCCGCGGCTGCGTCGCGTAGAGTTGCTCAAGGTGCGGCTGCAGGCCGAAGGTCTGTACGTCGTACCTCATGGCGCAGTCACTCCAGGCTCAGGACGCTGACCGTACGTGACGGACAGTCCACACTGAAGCCGCGCTGGCGAAGCGACGTTTCGCTCGCCGGGTTGTTGATCGTCGGTTAATTTTGCGACACTGTCTTCGAGCGACGACGGGCCTCCAGTCCCAGGCCGATTTGCATCGCGCCGGCGACCATCAGGTAAAAGGGCAAAATCAGGAGCAGGGCCTCAAGGGTTTCGAAGGTGCGCGTCAGCAGGATCAGGCCAAACACCAGCGATGCAAAACCGCTGAGGCCCAGCAGCCAGACGTTGTCCATCTCGTCGCGCGCCCGCCAGGCGCTTGCCAGTTCCAGCGCGCCGACGATGATGGACCTGATGGCGACCACGTGGATCAGGATCAGGAGCGTCAGGGTGCCAAAGAAAATCGGGTGGGCAAGGATGGCCACACCGGCGATCGCGCTCGCTGCGCCGACCAGCAGCATCAGAAGCCAGTGCCCCTCTCGCTGCCTGATGGAACCGTAGATTGTCGAGACTCCATCAACCAGCGCGTAGATGCCAAAAAGGATGACGAGGCTCGTCGCGCCTGCCACCAGGGTAACCCCGGGCGCGAATAGCAGAATCAGGGCGACAAGCAGGGCGACAGCCCCGCGCAAGATCAGGGCATTTGAGGTCCTGTCGGAAGATCGTTGCAACAATCCGGTCATAATTGATATTCCTGTCTAAAATTTGCCGAAGCATATCGCCTTGCCGCAGGAACTCCAAGGCATCCCCTGGGAGGCGTGGAGATGCCGGGCATGCGCCGCTATCCGGTTTCAGATTGTCCCGGGTGGTCGAGGTGAAGTTGCAGGCTGAAGCTGCGGGCGGCGCATTGCAAGGCGCCATTCACTCCAGGTTCAGAACGCTGACCGAATGCGCCGGGCAGTCGATGATGAAGTCGCCCCGGTCCGCGATGCTCAGTTGTCGCGTTTCGATGGCCACGGCTTCGGGCCGATCGATATCGTTGAAGGCGTCGACGGATGGGCCGGCGAGCGTGCGCATCAGGGCGGGCGCGCCGTCACCAGGCGCCAGGCCGCGAATGCGGCAGGTGATGGCGTCAGTGGCGTGCAGGTTGACGAGGACGATGCCGATTGCGCCGGTGGAGGGGTCGTGCGTGATGACCGCGTCGAGCTGGCGAATGGCCGTAGCGCCCTCCGCCTGCGGTTGCCAGACGGGCGCTGACAGCGCGCTGTGCAGGACTTCCGCATGGCTGTGGTTGGTGAAGAGGTCAAACACGTGGTAGGTCGGGCGCAGCACGATGCCTTCTGCGTGGGTGAAGATGGCGCCGACGGTGTTGACCGCGGGCGAGAAATTGGCCATGCCGACCGCGTCACAGTGGCGCAGGCAGGCGTTGAGGAAGCAGGCGGTGAAGACGGCGTCGGCCATGTTGTAGTTGCTGTTGATGTCGTTCCTGTCCATCAGGCTGTGATCGACGTGGCCGAAATCAGTAAAACGGGGATGACACCAGCCGCGCAGGTTCCATTCGTCGAAGGCGATGCGCAGCCTCCCCAGGTAACCCAGTGAACCGAGGATGTGTTTGGTCGTGATGATGCGCTGCTCGGGTTCGAAGGCGCGGGCGACGAGCGCGTCGTAGCCCCTTTCAAACTCGCCCTCGTCACTGGCGCTCGACCAGTAGCCGTGGATGGAGACCCAGGCGAGCAGATGGCCCGCCTCGCGCAGCACCCGGACGTTCCAGTCGAGATCGGCGATTGAGGCGACGGCCAGCTCGACGTCGGGGTCGACGCGCTTCATCATCTTGGCCGATTCAAGCACAAGGCGCGCCCATTCTCCGGCGCTTTTGGCGCCCATCTCCCAGGCGCCGTAGTTTTCGTTGCCGATGCTCCAGTGGCGCACGCCGAAGGGCGCGTCGTGCCCGTTGGCCCGGCGCAGCGCCGCCCACTCGCCGATGTCCAGATTGCAGTATTCGACCCAATCGGACATGTCTTCGGGCGTGCCGGTGCCGGCGTTGCCGCAGATGAAGGGCTCGGCGCCGACCTCGCGGCAAAAGGCGATGAACTCGTCCGTGCCGAAGCTGTTGGGCTCCTCGACGCGCCAGGCCTTGTCGTAACAGGGTACGCGTTCCCCGACGCCCTTTTTCCAGTCATAGGCGGAGACGAAACAGCCGCCGGGCCAGCGAATGACCGGCGTTCGGATGCGCTGCAGCGCCTCAATGACGTCGCGGCGGAAGCCCCTTTCGTCGGCGAGGTGGCTGCCGGGGTCGTAGACGCCGCCGTAGATCTGTCGGTGGAAGTGCTCCAGGAAGTGACCGAAGATCCTGAAGTCACGCCGGCCGTCGACGTGGTCGGGCAGAATGTCGAGTACGGCCCTGGCTGTCGTCATGGGCTGCTCCCCGCTGTCAGCGTCTGCTCCGCTAAAGTTGTCTCCCCTGGGCCCGCAGGCGGGCATGAGGGCTTCGATCCTGGCGCGAGCTTCGTCGTCCCGGTCAGCAGGAATCATCTGCGTCCTGGCGACCATTTGCGCCTGGACCTTCCCGGGCAGCGGGCGCGGGCACTCGCCACTCTGCGAACTCGCGGTAATATTGCGGAATTGTACCCCCTGGATTGCCGGTCTGTTGCGTGTCGCGAAACCGGCAAGAGAGATTCTTCCTGTGGGAACAGTGAATGCTTCGGGGCAGGGCCCACTGCGGCACGGGCGGGACGCGAGCTTACATTTTGCGCATCGCCTTGTCATTCTGGCGCTTGTGGCCGGGCTGTTTATGTCGCTGGGCAATGTCACCATCGCCGCGGTCGGACAGGGCCTGGGTTTTGCGCTGGCCGGCGTCACCGTCTTTCTTACCTTCCGGGTCCTGGGTTTTGTCGATCTGACCGTGGACGGCGCCTTCCCCATGGGCGGGGCGATATGCGCTGTGCTGATCTTCGTCGGCATCAGCCCCGAGGTCGCCATGCTGGCGGCTTTCCTCCTGGGTATGGCGGCCGGGCTGGCGACGGCGCTGGTCGACATCATCTTCAAAATCGAGGGCCTGCTGGCCAGCATCATCGTGGTGACCGCCGCCTGGACGGTGAACCTGCACATCATGCGCGGCCAGAGCAACATTCCGCTTCTTGGCAAGGAGACCATTCTCAGCCGCCATTCCGGTGACTTTCGCGCCTGGGTGGTCGATCAATATGGAGCGGAGTTTCGCCGCCATTCCACCAACCTGCTGGAGATCATCCTCTTCGGCATCCTTGTGTGCATTGTTCTGGTAATCCTCTACTGGTTCATGCGCAGCGAGACCGGTCTGGCGATCCGCGCGACGGGGGAAAATCCCCAGATGGTCCGCGCCACGGGCATCAACCATCAGGTGATGATCGTAATCGGTCTGATGGTCGCCAACGGCCTGGCGGGCCTGGCCGGCTCGCTGGTCGTGCAGCAGTTCGGCTTCGCCGACGTCAGGCTGGGCCTTGGCCTGATTGTGCGCGGTCTGGCGGCGGTGATGATCGGGGAGGTGCTGCTGCGCCCGCGGGGCATCGGGCAGATGCTGGTCGCCGCCGTCGCCGGCATGCTGGTCTTCGACATCTCGCGCGCCTGGGTCTTCAGCGCTCTCGACCTGCCGCCGACCGACATTCAGCTGGTCAGCGCCCTGGTCGTGCTGGTGGCGCTGGGCCTGCCGCGCCTTCAGGATCGCTGGCAGGTCTACCGCAAGCGACGCAGGGCGAGGACGGAATAATGTTAACGCTGGATGATGTCTCGGTGGCCTTCAACGCCGGCACGGCGAATGAAATCCGCGCCCTGCAGCAGGTGTCGCTGTCGGTCGACGACGGCGAGTTCGTCACGGTGATTGGCGCCAACGGCGCGGGCAAGAGTTCCCTCTTCAATGTCATCGCGGGCACGGCGCCGGTGGATTCGGGCCGAATCGTGCTGGATCACGCGGATATCACCTGGTGGCCCGAATACCGTCGCTCGCAAATGATCGGCCGCGTTTTTCAGGACCCGGCCATGGGCACCTGCCCCGGGCTGACCATCCGCGAGAATCTCTCGCTGGCGGCGATCCACGGGCGGGGCGCCGGCCTGAGGCAGGGTGTGAAAAAAGACCAGGACGCCTGGTTTGTCGAGCGCCTGGCGCACGAGCACCTGGGCCTGGAATACCGGCTTGACAGCGACGTGGGTATGCTCAGCGGCGGGCAGCGCCAGGCGATCACCCTGGTCATGGCTACCCTGATCAAACCCAGGCTGCTGCTGCTGGACGAACATACCGCAGCCCTCGATCCCCATGCCGCCGGACAGATCATCTCCCTCACTAGGGAACTGGCGGAGAGCCATGAGCTGACCGTGATCATGATCACCCACAGCATGCAACAGGCCTGTATGCTGGGCGACCGCATCATCATGATGCACCAGGGCAGGATCGAATTTGATATCGCCGGCGAGGAGCGGCGTAAACTCAGGCCTGCCGATCTGGTGGAGCGTTTCCATGCCCTTGAAGATGACGCCGAAATCGGGGAGCGCGACCGGCCCGGCCCGGCCCGCATTTGAAAAGGTTTTTGATGCCCAGGGGGAGGAGGCAACGATGAAGTCCGTATTGCTTGTACTGGTAACAGTGGCACTGACGCTGATGTCGGTGCTGCCGGGGTTGGCGCAGGACGAGGACAGGCCAACTGTCGCCATTCTGCGATTTGGCGACGGAATGAGCTACGATGCCACCGAAGCCGGCGTTCTGGACGTGTTGCAGTCCTATGGCCTGCTCAGCGACGAAGAGAACAACAGCCAGCGCCTTCGCATCAGAATCACCCATCCGCGTGAAGAGATTCAGGGCGAAAGGCTCAACATCATCTGGGGGGATGCCGGTTTTGACCTGGCCAGCGCCAACCTGATGGTCGAACATGCCCTGGACCAGGAGGTGGACGTCATCGTCTCCCTGACGACTGCGGTTACACAGATCGCCGTCGACCTGACCGCGCAAATGGACGAACCAACGCCTGTGTTTTTCACCTCGGTCTACAATCCCTTCAAGGCCGGCATCGCGGAATCCGCCTGCATCAAACCCGCGCACGTTACCGGGTCGGAAACACATTCTTCCATGGAGGACATGCTGGCCCTGATGCTGCTGCAGGACCCGGATCTGCAGACCGTCGGCGCCATCTATCACAGCTCCGAAATCATGGGGGTCCTGTCCGCCGATGAACTCGCTGAAGCCGCCGCCGGACTTGGCGTGAGCGTCGAGGAGGTCGGGATTACCAACCTGGCCGACATTCGCCCTGCCACACTGAGCCTGCTGGAACGCGGCGCCGGGGCCCTCGTCCCGCTCGACCTGCTCACCGCGCGCGGTCTGCCGATAGTCCTGGTGCTGGCCAACCAGGCTGGCGTGCCCGTCTTCTATCCCAGCACCGCCGCCATCTATCTCGGGGCGACCGTTTCCAGCGGCAATTTCGCCTACTATCAACAGGGGGTCAATGTCGGGGTAATGCTGGCGCGCCATTTGCTGGGTGAACTGGACATCGCCACCACCGGCATCAATGTCTCCCGCGAAACGGCCGTGGGCCTTAACCTCGATTCGGCGGCCATGCAGGACGTTGAGATTGTGCCCGAACTGAGGGAGATGGCGGAAGCCATTGTCGTATCCGGCAGACTGTCCCATTTGTCGGAAAGGCTGGTGACCGCCATGGCCGGCGCAGGCGTTGTCCTGTCTGCAGAAGAACGCAGGGATGCGGACCAGGCCTTCCTTGAGGGCCTCTATTGCAGCCCGGAGCGCATCGCCGAAGAGCAGGCCGCACTGGACGAGTCGGCCTGAGGCGCAGGGCCGGGCACAATGGCGAGGACCTGAAGGGCCAGACAGCGCCACGCAGGGCTTCCGGCATGGCGCAGGCCAATGGCCGTGGGGTTTACTCCGGATAGCCCTGCGGATGCCGGCGATGCCAGTTCCAGGCGCTGGCGATGATCGGCTGCAGCGTGGTGTGCTGCGGCGACCAGCCCAGCCAGCGGCCCAGGGCATCATTGTCGGCCACCAGCACGGCGGGGTCGCCGGCGCGGCGCGGCCCGATGCGGGCCGGAATCGGGTGACCGGTGACCTCGCGCGCGCACTCCAGCACATCAAGGACGGAGTAGCCGTGGCCGCTGCCGAGGTTGCAGGCCCGCAGTTCGCCCTCCGCCAGGGCGTCCAGCGCGAGAATGTGGGCCGCGGCGAGGTCCATCACGTGGATGTAGTCGCGGATGCAGCTGCCGTCAGGCGTGGGGTAGTCGTCGCCGAAGACGGTGATTGCCTCGCGTTGGCCCAGCGCCACCTGCAGCACCAGCGGGATGAGGTGCGTCTCCGGCCGGTGGTCCTCGCCGATGTGGCCCTCCGGGTGCGCGCCGGCGGCGTTGAAGTAGCGCAGGCTGCAGCCGGCCATGCCCTGCAGGCGGTTCATCCAGCCGAGCATGCGCTCGATCATGTGCTTGCCCTCGCCGTAGGGGCTGCCGGGCTGCACCGGCTCGTCCTCGCCGATGGGCAGGCGTTGCGGCTCCTCGTAGAGGTTGGCGGTGGAGGAGAGGATGAAGCGCGGGACTTCCTGTTCGGCGGCGGCCTGCAGCAGGTTGCCGCCGGCCAGCACGTTGTCGCGCAGGTAGCGCCAGGGCCGCTCCATGCTCTCGTTGACCAGGGTATACGCGGCGAAGTGCAGGATGCCGTCGTAGCGTTGACCGTCGAAGAGCGTACGCAGGGTGTCGGCCTGCAGCAGGTCGCCATGGACGAAACGGGCTTCCGGATGCACCGCCGCGCGGTGGCCGTTGACGAGGTTGTCGCAGACGACGACCTCGTCGCCGCGCGCGACGAGCAGATCGGTCACGTGGCTGCCGATGTAGCCTGCGCCGCCGGTCACCAGCAGCTTCATGGGCGCTCCCCGCGTGGGTAGACGGGCGGAAGGGTCAGAGGGGAGAGTTTACATCAGGATGGGGTGTGAGGGAGTGAGCATGCCAGGTTTCGAGTCATGTCTGCATGCGCAAGGCAAACGGCACCGGGCATCAGGCCTCGGTCAGTGTCTCGCGCAATTGCTCCAGCGCAGCGCTCATGTACTGCAAAAGATCGGGGTACGTTTCTTGTTTAAATGCCTGTTCAATTGCAGGGATGGTTTTTGGGTCATCCATGGATGACAAGCCATACATTGCGCCATACCGAAGCATTGCCAGATCGCTGCCCAAATATTGCAATAGCAGTTTTTGCCTGGCGTCATATGTTGGTTCATGTTCGCTGAGACCCAACTGGTGCAAGGTCTCCATTGCTACTGCTTTGTCAACGCTGCCGCTGGCCAGGAATCTCGAAACAAGGTCGATTGCCAGTTCCTGATGCAACTCGATGAGACTGGCGAGACGGAGGGAGAAAGCGGACTCCATGCCGTGCTCGAACACTTCTGATGTCGCTGCAGCGAAGAGCCGCCTGAACTCCTCAATGAGAGACCGCGCCGGGTCGTCGGTTTAAGAGGATTTGACCAGCCTGACCGGGGAAGCCATCCAGTCGCGCTCTTGAGAGTAGGGTTCAGTACGATACTAGCACAATCCTCGCGGCCGACGCATCACTTCCGCACAGTCGACAACCGGGAAACCCGTTTGACTGGCGCGCACGGCTGCGTGCCGAGGGCAGTTTTGACCTCGGCAGGTTGTTACCCCTTCACCGCCCCGAAGGTCAGGCCGCGGATGAAGTAGCGCTGGAAGAAGAGGAAGATCAGCAGGGTCGGCAAGCTGGCGATCACCGAGAGCGCGCCCTGCAGCCCCCAGGCCTTGTCGTAGGGCCCCTTGAGCAGCACGATGCCCGCCATGATGGTCCTGGCCGCGTCGTTCTTGATCAGGATGAAGGGCCAGAGGAAGTCGTTCCAGATCCAGGTGAACTGCAGCGTCGCCAGCACGGCCAGCGCCGGCAGCATCAGCGGCACCATCACGAGCAGCAGGATCTGGCCCTCGTTGGCGCCGTCGATGATGGCCGCCTCGCGCAGCGCGGCCGGGATGGTCGAAAAGAAGTTGCGCAGGAGCATCGTCGTGATCGGCAGGCCGAAGGCCACGTGCACCACGATGAGCACCAGAATCGTGTCGTTGATGGGCGTGCGGCTGAAGAGCTGTTGCAGCGGGATGATCACGATTTGCGGCGGGAAGAAGAGGCCCGCCACCACGATCAGGTAGAGAATCTCGCTGCCGCGGAAGGCCAGGCGGCTGAAGACGTAGCCGGTCAGCACGCCGAAGGCGATCGAAACAGCCGTCGCGCTGACGGTGACGATCACCGAGTTGAGCAGGTAATTGGGCACGTTGGTGCCGCCGAGGGCCCGTTCGTAGTTCTCCAGCGTGATCTCGTCCGGAATGCGCCAAAGGCCGTGACGCGAGATTTCGCGGTCGCGCTGGACGGAGCTGAGCAGCACGCCGAAAGTCGGCACCGAGTATACGACGACCAGCGCGATGAGCGCGGCGTAGAGCGCGCGGCGGCTCCAGTTTTGGGCGCGCTCGCGTTCGCTCAGGGTGACTCTGTCGCGCGCAAGCTCAGTCATAGAGATGTTCCAGACGGCGCACGCGACGGAAGTAAAAGACGATGATGATGGCGGCGATGGCGAAGAGCACCATCGAGACCGCGCTGCCATAACCGGCGCGCAGCGACTTGAAGGTCTCGCGGTACATCTGCACGGCCAGCGTGGAGGAGCCCGAACCGCCCTCGTTGAGCACCCAGACGAGGTCGAAGCTGCGCAGGGAGTTGATCACCGCCAGGGCGATGACGACCACGCTGGAAGGCAGCAACAGGGGGATCACGATGCGCCGCAGCGACTGCCGGTAGTTGGCGCCGTCGATCTGCGCCGCCTCCAGCATTTCACCGGGCAGGGAGGTCAACCCGGCGAGGAAGATCACCATCGACAGGCCCACCTGTTGCCAGGACCAGGCGAAGATGATGGCGCCCAGCGCCAGGCCGCGCGTGCTGAGCCAGAAGACCTTCCACTTCTCCACCCCGATGGTCTTGAGCAGGGTGTTGAGCAGGCCCCAGTCCGGCTGATACATCCACTGCCAGGTCTGGGCGATGACGATCATCGAGATGGTGATGGGCAGGTAGAACAGCGACTTGAAGACGTTGGCGCCGCGCACCCGGCCGTGCAGCAGCAGCGCCAGTATCAACCCGCCGCCGGTGGGCAGAATCAGCGCCGCCACCATCCAGACCAGCGTGTTTTTCAGAGAGGTATGGAAGTAATCGTCGCCCGTCAGGCGTTCGTAATTGACCAGACCGGCGAATTCCGGCGAGGCGAAGGCGCTGAAGGTGTAGTTCGTCAGGCTGAGCCAGGCGGTGGCCAGCAGCGGGCCGATGACCACCACGAAGTAGACGCTGAGGGGGACGACGAGGAAGGCGAAGGTCCAGAGACGTTGGGAGGCCTTGAGCGAAAGCTTCATGAAGCTATCGTAACGCAACTGCGCGTTCTGGCCGCCGGAAAAAGTTCAGGCGGGGCACAGCCTGCATGCCCCGCCTGGAGTGGCGCCCGTGGGAACGAACGCAACTATCGATAACCTGCCCCTACTGCATGAAGCCTTCTTCAGCGCAGGCCTGGGTCGTCGCCAGGGTGCCGGCGATGTCGCTGGAGTCGTCCATGAAGGCCGAGAACATGTCGAGGCCGCACTCCGCCACCGGCGGGGTGGTGGCCAGGTCATAGTTGAAGGCGTAGACCGCGGCGGCAGCAATGCTGGCGCCCGCCTTGGCGGCGACCACGTCATAGGCCATCGGGTCGACGTTGACGTTGGGCGAGATGGAACCGAAGCTGGTGTTCCACAGGGTCTGCGCGTCGACGTCGTTGACGAGGAACTCCATCAGCGCGCCGGCGCTTGCGGCGTCCGCGCCCGTGGTCATCACCCAGCCGTCAATCGGACCGACGCCGGCCTGCGGCACCATGTCGATCTCGGGGAAGTCGAAGAAGTCGTAGTCTTCGCCGGGGACGAGGTCCTGGCCCTTCCAGTAGCCGCCGATCCAGGTGCCCATCAGGGTCACGGCCGCCTGGCCGTTGGCGACCTGGTCCGCCGCGTCAACCCAGTCGTAGGCGTTGGCGCCATCGACGAAGTAACCGGCGTCGATCAGTTCCTGCCACATCTCCATGGCGCGCACGACTTCGGCGTCCTCGTAGGAGGCGTCGCCGGCCATCAGGGCAGCGCGATAGTCCGGCCCGGCGGTGCGCAGCAGCAGGTAGTCAAACCAGAACTGGCCCGGCCAGCGGAACTTGGAACCGAGCGCGATGGGGTCGATACCCTTCATCTCAAACTCGGCGAAGGCGTCCATCAGGCCGTCCCAGCTGTCGGGTACCTCGATGCCGGCCTCGGCCCAGACCTTCGGGTTGTAGAAGAAGGCGGCGTAGTGGATGTTGAAGGGCACGAAATAGCGCTCGCCGTTGTAGAGCGTGGCGGCGTCGGCCACGCCGGCCGGCACCACGTCATCCAGACCGGCGGCGTCCCACATGTCGCCGATGGGCTGCAGGGCGCCGGCGTCCACCACAAACTGCACGCGCGCGCCGGCCCAGTAGGAGAAGACATCCGGCAACACACCGCTGGCGACGCCCGCGAGGATGCCGGCCTTGAAGTCCTCATGGCCGATGGGGCTGTCCACCACGCCGATGCCGCTGGACTCGGTGAAGTTGCCCATTATGGTGTTGAGATTATCCTGATTCAGTTCGCCGGAGAAGTAGTGCGAGATGTTGACCTCCTCCTGGGCGACGACGGAGGCGACCGCGCCAAAGGTCAGCAGCGGCACCAGCAACAGAACAAGAGCACGGTGCAAACGGGTCATGTCCATATTCCTTTCGCAACCATCTGTTAATTTGGCCGGGGTCCGCGCTCGCCCGTGGCGGCGCGGCCGTCGGCCGCTACGATTGCACAGGATACAACCCGGTTTATTGCTTGTCAAGCAAATGGAACAATTCATCGCAATTGTTGACGTATCCTTACCCTGATTGTACAATTCCCAACAAACGCTAACCTGGAGAGAAGTCGTTATGGCCGAAATCCAGTCCCTCGCCAGAGGTCTGCGCGCCCTCGATATTCTCGAGGCGGAGACGGAGGGCATGGGTGTGACGGGGCTCGCGCGGCGCATCGACATCGACAAGAGCACCGCCTCGCGCATCATGAAGACCCTGGCCATTTACGGCTACGTGGAGCAGTCCAGCGAGACGCGTCGCTACACCCTCGGCCCGCGTCTGGTGCGCCTGGGCCAGAGCCTGCTCAACCGTACGCCGCTGCGCGACCAGGCGCGGCCCTACCTGCGCGAACTGGTGGCGCAGACCCAGGAATGCGCCCATATCGCCGTGCGCGCCAACGACCAGGTGCTCTATCTGGACCAGGTCGAGGCGGCCGCCTCCCTGCGCGTATCCACCGGCGTGGGGACGCTGGCGCCGCTGCACTGCACGGCCCTGGGCAAGGTCTTGCTGGCCTTTGGCGACAGTCGCCTGCCGGAGCAACTGGAGCGCTACACGCCGCGCACCATCACCGATGCCGACACCCTGCGCATGCACCTGGAGCAGGCGCGGCGCCAGGGCTACGCCATCGACGACGAGGAATTCAGCTACGACGTGCGCTGCGTGGCCGTGCCGCTCTATGGTCTGGAAGGCGAAGTGGTCGGCGCGATCGGCATCTCCGGCCCCGGCGCCAGGCTGGCCCTGTCGCGCATTCACGATCTGGCCCAGGTGGTGCAGCGCATCGGCCAGACGCTGAGCGACCGTCTGGCTTACCGCCATGAGGAGTATGCGGAAAGCGGGCAGGACGCATGAGCGAATTGCGGGTTGGCTTCATCGGCACCGGGCGCATCTCCGATCTGCATGCGCTGGAATATCTGCAGAACCCGCGGGCGCGCATCGTGGCCGTCTGCGACACGGTGGTGGAGCTGGCGCAACAACGCGGCGCCGTCTGGGGCGTGCCAGCGGCGCAGGTCTACGGCGACCACCGCGAGATGCTGGCGCGCGCCGAACTCGACCTGGTCGAGATTCTCGTGCCCCATCACCTGCACTGCGCGGTCATGCTGGACGCCGCCGCGGCCGGCGTGAACATCTCGCTGCAGAAGCCCATGGCGCTCACCATGGGTGACGCCGACGCCATGAACCGCGCCGCCGAAGAGGCGGGCATCGTCTTCAAGGTCTTTGAAAACTTCGTCTTCTACCCGCCGGTGATGCGCGCCAAGGCCCTTATCGACGCCGGCGAGATCGGCGACCCGCTCACCATCCGCATCAAGAGCAATTCGGCCACCAGCCCGGATTCCTGGCCCATCCCGCGGGCGGCGGAGGCCTGGCGCTTCACCCCCGAGCTCTGCGGCGGCGGGCCGCTGGTCTTCGACGACGGCCATCACAAGTTCGCCCTCGGCTGGCACTTCATGGGCCAGGCGGAGGCCGTGCATGCCTGGATCGACGAGACCGAGCGCGATGCCGGCAATATCCTGGACGCGCCCGCCATCATCTCCTGGAAGTTCCCCGGCGGTCGCTACGGCTCGCTCGAGGTGGTGTATTCGCGCGACATGGAAATCTGGTCGCCCTACTACGCCCAGGACGACCGCGTCGAGATCACCGGCACGCGCGGGGTCATTGAGGTCACGCGCGGCCATGGCAAGCTCTTCGACCGGCCGCCGGTCATCCTCTA
This sequence comes from Anaerolineaceae bacterium, assembly GCA_026708325.1. GTDB lineage: Bacteria > Chloroflexota > Anaerolineae > Aggregatilineales > Phototrophicaceae > JAGWBD01. The sequence continues at coordinate 107,360 of JAPOVC010000009.1, forward strand.
CCGCGACCGCCAGGTGCGCAGCTTTTCGGATATGCCCGTCGGCTGGGAGCAGAGTTTCATCCTCTCGACGCGCCACTTCATCGACGCGCTGCACGCGGGCCAGCCTCCCGTGCTGACCGGCGCCGAGGGCAGCGAGGTGCTGCGCTTCGCGCTGGCCGCGCAGGAATCGGCGCGCGAGGGGCGCGTCGTCAGCCTGTAGCTGTCGCGACAAGGGCTGATAGTCCGGCACAGCGCCGCCGCCGCCCGTGCTACAATCCACCGAAATGATCTGTGAAATCCCCGGAATGGAGTTGATCATGCCCTGCAAAATGCTTATTGACGGCGACTGGGTTGACGCCCTCGACGGCAGGACCTTCCCGGTGGATAACCCGGCCACCGGCGAGGTCGTCATGGAAGTGCCCTTCGGCAGCGCCGCGGACGTGGCGCCGGCCATCGCCGCCGCGCGCCGCGCCCTGCCGGAATGGCGTGAGGCCAGCCCCTGGGAGCGCGGAACCATCCTGCGCCGCACCGGTGAGCTAATCCGCGAGCGCGTGGACGAACTGGCGCGGGCCATGACGCAGGAATGCGGCAAGCCCCTGGTCGAGGCGAAGGGCGAGTGGGGCTCCGCCGCCGACGTCTTCGACTGGTACGCCGAGGAAGGCAAGCGCGCCTACGGCCGTCTGATTCCCTCCCACGTGGCGAACAAGCGCATGATGACCATCGTGCGGCCCGTCGGTGTGGCGGCGGCCATCACCGCCTGGAACTTCCCGGGCATCCTGCCCTCGCGCAAGTGGGCCGCCGGCCTGGCCGCCGGCTGCACCGTGGTCGGTCGCCCCAGCGAACTGACGCCGCTCAGCTCCATGCTGCTGGCCGGCCTGCTGGTTGAGGCCGGCCTGCCGCCGGGCGTGCTCAACCTCGTCAACGGCGACCCGGCCGGCATGGGCGAGGCCTTCACCGACAGCCCCGAGGTCGACAAGATCAGTTTCACCGGCTCGCAGCGGGTGGGGCGCATCCTGATGCGCAACGCCGCGCCGCACTTCAAGCGCCTCTCGCTGGAACTGGGCGGCAGCGCGCCGGTGATCGTCTTCGCCGACAGCGACATCGAACAGGCCGCCGAGAGTTCCGTCACGGCCAAGTTCCGCAACAACGGCCAGGTCTGTATTTCGC
>JAPOVC010000010.1 GCA_026708325.1 Anaerolineaceae bacterium
AAGCCGAGCCGATCGCGCCGCCATCCCCTGCCATATTGCCGCTGAATTCGCTGTCGACCACATTGATTTCGCTGGCCCAGCTATCCAGTACGCCGCCGTAGGCTTCGGCCACATTATTCGTGAATCGGCTGTTCACCAGGTCCAGCCGGCTGCCGCGGTTGACCAAAATGGCGCCGCCGCTCTTGCTCCGGCCGGTCACGCCATCGACGAAGGTGAAGCTGACCTCATTGTGAGCCAGCCCGTCCGTCAGATGGACATTCTGCAGGGTGAGCGCGCCGCCCATATCGACATAAAGGATGCGGAACTGCCCGGCGCCGCTAATGCTAAAACCCGCGCCATCAATGGTGAGTTCAGACAGGACGCGCGGCAATTCGCCTTCCAGGGTGATGTCGGCGCTGAGCGTGATGGTGTCGGCGCCTTCGCCGGCCGGGCATTCGCCGCGTACTTCATCGGCGTTGGCGGCTCTGATGGCGTCTGATAGCGTGCAGGTTTCATCGAGCGTGTAGTCGGTCGCCAGTGCTGGCACGGTGCATAGGAGCAAGACAAGGGCAATTAAGATGTATCGCATGGTTAAATCTCCTGAACTATGACTATGTATTCATTGTAGCGCGTTATCGCCAGTCAGGTAGAGAATCGCAGTCGTTTGAAACAGAATTGACGCGAAAACCAGTTCATGCCAGTTATCCTGGCAAGGCAGAATGATTGGAGTCACGTCATGTATTCCGGGACAAGACATCAGGGATGCGGAACTGGAGCGACTGGAGGAAGGGCGACAGAGTTTATCCCGCGAATGGCGAAGTGAGCAGGGCAAGCCGGGGTATACGGGGTCAGCGAAGCGGCAGCGCGAGTAGGCCGCCCTCACCCTAAATCCCTCTCCCTCAGGGAGAGGGACTTGAATTAATTGATGTGACAAATGTGATGGTGAACCTGAAATCCAGGATTCTTGGGTATCAGGTTGCCTGCGATTTCTCCCCCTCTCCCTGAGGGAGAGGGGGCCGGGGGGTGAGGGCGCCCTACCCCTTCAGCAACGCCAACCCCGCCAGGCCGTCCACAATCTTCACCGTCTCCACGCTGACCGTGATGACCCGCCCCACCAGGTCCACGATGTAACGCTCATCTCCCCAGGCGTTGGGGTCGCTGACGATGCCCGAGCGCTTGTCCGTCTTGACCCGGTACTGGTCGATGACCCACTCCAGCGCCGAGCGCGTGCCAAGACGATAGCGAAAGGCCTCCGCCGGGATGCCGCGCAGGGTCAGCGTGTCGTTGTATTCCAGCGAGTCGAAGATCTTGAAATCACCGTCGTCAGACTGGACTTTCTTGAGGGGCCGCATCTTCTCGACGCGGTAGTCGAGCGGCCGCCCTTCGTCGACCTCCCACTCCAGGTCCCAGACGCGCTCGCGCTCATAGTTGAGGTGCAGACGCGCCAGCTCGCGGCCGGCGTCGCGGAAGGCATGGAAGTCCGGCGCCAGCGGGATGCGCGGCAACTCGCGGCGCAGCGAGTCCGCGTGGCGCTCGCGGTAGCCGGGGTGATGCAGCAGGCCGTAGACGTAGTGAAAGATGTCGAGCTTCTCGATGCCCGGGTCGCCGTAGTGGTCGCGGAAGGTGGCCAGCGCCCAGTCGATGACGTTCTCGCGCCGGTTCGTCCCGTCCGCGTCGTAGGTATAGAGGGGGAAGCATTGTGTATTGCCCATAAATCCAAAGTCAGGAAAGCAATTGACAATGAGGGAATAGAAACTGCTGGTATTTCCTGCACCTGGAAAACATATCACTTGACTCTCTTGCTCGGTCTCTAAAGAAGGAAATATGCGAGGAAACTGACCAGGCACATCAATTAACACCTTTTCAAAATACAGATGCTTTTTGGCAAACGGACGATAAAAGGCTTTTCTGAAGAGGCGTGGATCGAATGTAGCGTAATGTCCCCGACGCAGCTTTAACTTTAAGTCTCGACTCCACTTAACACGATCATATTTGACAAACCCGTCCACATTTTCTGGTCTATTGTGTCTTGCATACCGATCAACTTCGGAATTGTATTCTTCAACGAAATCTTCAATCCTTGATTTCAATTGGTGAAAATCAAAGCCGTATACGATTGCTCCTCGTGCGGTGTTAACTCCGCTCGCAAAGTTTCCGAACAATGTCCCAGCAATCGGTTCCCCTTTTCCTCTTGCTGCTTTTGCTTCCCTTGAGCCGATTGGCCAAAAATCTTCAAATTCGCCTTCATTTTCTGCAAGTAACCAATCGCTTTTGGAATTGGGCTGCAACTCATTCCATTCAATTGATTGCAGGGCACCTTCATGAAGTGCTGTGTTTTCGGCAAGATAAGCTAGTTTCTCCTCCCTCCGCATCTGCTCAGGCACTCGATGATAAAAGAGATTATTGCCTGAATCTGTATTCTTTCTAACCGCTAAAGTGATTCCCACACCTACTTGAATCCCGAACACATTGTGTGAAGTGCCACTAATTCTTGGGTTCCGGCGAACGTTGCCATGCAGGTCCAAATGAAAAACGCTTGTGAAGTCTTGCATTAGATGTTTTCGCAAACCATCCAATGCCCGACCGTCGACAAAACTGTTGTTGCTAATGTAGCAAACCAACCCATCACAGTTTTCCAAGCGATCACTTGCCCAACGAAAGAATTTCACATACGAATCGTACAGTTTCGTTTTCAAGGTCGCTTGTGAGTCAGCCGCATACGTCTCCCTTACCCGCCCATCCACAACCTCATACTTCCGGTTCTTGTTGTTGTCGTTCTCATTCAACTGACCCACGTTATACGGCGGGTTGCCGATCACCACGTTGATCTTCGCCGCCTTCTGCCGCTCCACGCGGGCGCTGTTCTTCTGGCTGAACTCCTGGAACATCTCCGGCATGTCGCCCTCGGCCAGGTCCAGCGTGTCCACGAAGCACAGGCCCTCGAAAGGCTCGTAGCGCCCGCTGCGCTGGTGGTATTCGTGCTCGATGTTCAGGCTGGCGATGTAGTAGGGCATCAGCATCACTTCGTTGGCGAAGAGCCGCTCGCGGTAGAAGCTGTCCAGCTGGCGCGGGTTCTCGCGCGCCACGCGGCGCAGCAGCTGCACCACGAAGTTGCCCGTGCCCGTGCAGGGGTCGATGACGCAGACGCCCTCGTCGCCCAGTTTCTTTCCGAACTCGCGCTGCAGCAGCTCGTCGGTGGCCGCCACCATGAACTCGACCACCTCCTGCGGCGTGTAGACGATGCCGTGCGTGTCGGCCACCTTCACGCTGAAGCCCTGGAAGAAGCGTTCGTAGACCGTGTTGATGAAGCGTTGCTTGTCGCTGAAGTCGGCGAGGCGGTCGGCGGCCTTCTCGATGGCCGTGTAGAAGCGGTCCAGCGAGCCGAGGAACTCGCGCCGGTTGAAGTGCTGCCCGGTCAGCGCGTCGATGACCTTCTCCACCTCGGCGGCGATGACGTTGCGCCGCACGAAGTTCTCCTGGTCGAAAACACGACGGATCAGGCGCTCGGTCAGCAGATGCTGGATCAGCATCTCCTCGACGGCCTCGCGGCTGATGTTGGGGTTCAGCGCCTCGCGGCAGAGCGTCATGAAGGCGGCGAAAGCGTCCTGGTAGGCCCTGTTCTGGACGCGCGCGATGGCGATGCGGTCCTGCAGGCCCTGCGCCAGTTGCGGCACCTCGTCGGAGAAGCGCCCGACCGCCTCCTCGAAGCTGCTGAAGTCCGGCGTTTCGTGGCGGTAGAAGCGGGTCAGCAGTTCCGCCAGGCCCTTGCGGTCGTTGCAGTCGGCCGTGAGGATGCGTCGTTCGTTCTGAAAGAGGACCGCGCTCTGCGTGTCCTCGAAGATGATGTTGCTGAAGGGATAGCCGCGCTCACGCTTGTTGCGGATCTCGACCTCAAGGTCGTCGCGGCCGTCCTTGGCCTCCCAGTAACCGTGCGGCAGTTGCCAGCTGTCGCGCAGGGTGCCGTCCGGCCGCACCCGCCCGCCACTGACCGGCAACTCCTCGATCAGCGTCCAGTCGCACTTGCGCCCGGTCTCCTTCAGCAGCGTGCCGAAGGCGCGACGCAGGCCGCCCTCGTGCTCGACCTGCTGCTCGCGCAGACGGCCCAGGGTCTCCTGGTAGCGCCGGATGGCGGCGTCGCTCGCCTTGATGGTTACGTCACAGGGCATCGAGTCTCCTTGAGGGCGCCCTCACCCTAAATCCATTCCCGCTGAGTCGCGGGAGCCCTTCCCTCAGGGAGAGGGACTTTAACATACTATTGCGGCCGCGTTATCCTTCTCACCCCAAATCAGTTCAATTGCCCGACCATTTGAACTATCGTTCTCCCCCTCTCCCTGAGAAGGGCTCCCGCGACTTAGCGGGAAAAGGGGGCCGGGGGGGGTGAGGGCCGACGACAAACACACAGGGCGCCCCTGCGAGACGCCCTGCTGAAAGTGGGACTCACGGCGGCGTTACAGCGCCGGCCGCGGCTCAGGTCTGGCTGCCGTCGCGTGGCGCCAGTATCAACGAGACGATGGCGGAGAGAAGCGCCAGAACAAGCGACAGGGCCAGGCCGGCGCCCAGAAACAGGAATTGATCGGTACTCCGGGAGCCAAGTTCACGAATGGCCAGGTCGACCAAACTTTGAAACTCCACCAACGGTGTCATGATTCGTACCTTGGCCTTGTGATACTCCGGACCATGCAGCCGCTGTATCGCCGCCAGCACGTCTCCTTCGAGGGCGCTGTAGTCCCCGCCGCCGGCGACATACGCTTCCACCACGTCCATGGCTTCATTTTCCAGTTCCACCAGGGCGTTGGACTGGGTTTCCGCTGCAAGCAAGAGAGTCATTTCATCGTCCCGGACGCCATAACGGGAAGCCAGTTCCCGGATGGTGTACGTTGTTCCGGAATCGGGCAAAGGCTCGCCAGTGGCCAGCACGAGGTCCCAGTAGGGTCTGTTGAAATAACCAAGCGGATACGACACTTCACCGTTGCGTATGGCCAGGATCTCGTCGAAATACTCCCGGTAGCGTTGCTCGCCGGTGACGACGTGCAGTCGGGCCATGCTGGTGAGGTCCTCGGAAGTCTGGCGCAGGAAGTTGGCCAGATAGGTGACATCGTATTCCCGCGGGCCTTCCGTGAACACGTTGCCAAGTACAATGCCGATCAACAGCACGAAGATACCGGCGCTCACAGTGAAAACCACCGAAGCCCCTGCCGCCTGCTTGTGAGACAATCTGGACAACATGCTACCGCCTCCACAATCAAGCTTAACTTTACGCCATCATAGCATTATGTCGGTCACCGTCCCAGGGCACAGGTTATACGCATCTGACGGTCCGCATTCTACAGCGGCCAGACGCAGCGCGCGTCCGACCATCGCTGCCAATCCGCCCGGCGTGTCAGCCAGTCTCCCTCTCCGCTGCTGCACAGCAGGACGAGAAATTGGCCGGTTAACGCCATGCGCGCATCAAATCTGAAATACACCCCGTGGCACGCAGCGGGCGCCTGTTTCGGCTACAGCTGGAATTCGATAACGTACAGGGCGCCCCTGCGGGATGCTTCGAGCTTGCGCTCTCGCTACCCCTGCGAGACGCCCTGCTATCAGCGTAACTTCTCGCCGCTCTACTGGAACAGGTAGGCCGCCTCGCCGTGTTCGGACACGTCCAGGCCCAGGGCCTCTTCCTCCGGCGTCGTGCGCAGACCGATGGCCGCCTCAATGATTTTGGACACGATCCAGGTGGCGACGAAGGCGAAAATCCACATGGCCGCCGTCCCCACGACCTGCGCGAGGAAGAAATCGCCGTTGCCCGTGAACAGGCCGCCGTTGGCCAGCGTGGTCGAGGCGAATAGGCCCAGCGCCAGGCTGCCCCAGGTGCCCGACATGCCGTGGATCGCCCAGACGTCCAGCGCGTCGTCCACCATGGCCTTGATGCGGCTCACGGCGGCGATGTAGGACACGACCGACGCGCCGATGCCGATGATCAGGGCCGCCAGCGGCTCGACGAAACCGGCGGCGGGCGTTATCGCCACCAGGCCGGCGACGGCGCCCGAGGCCGCGCCCAGCACGCTGGGCTTGTGCGTCAGATGCCAGGAGAGCAGCAGCCAGGCCAGGGCCCCGGCCGCCGCGGCAATGTTGGTGTTGACCAGCGCGATCACGGCGATGCCGTCCGCCGCCAGCGCGCTGCCGCCATTGAAACCGAACCAGCCGAACCACAGCAGGCCGGTCCCCAGCAGCACCAGCATCAGGCTGTGCGGCTGCTGGACGGATTCGCCCGCGGCGGTCTCGCGGCGGCCGAGGATGTGCGCGGCCGCCAGCGCCGCCACGCCGGAGGAGATGTGCACCGCGAAGCCGCCGGCGAAATCCAGCGCACCTAGACCGTGCAGCCAGCCGTCACCCCAGACCCAGTGCGCGATCGGGCAGTAGACGAAGGTCACCCAGATGACGACGAAGGCGGCGAAGGCGCGGAACTTGACGCGCTCGGCCAGCGCCCCCGCCAGCAGCGCCGGCGTGATGACGGCGAACATGCCCTGGAAGAGCATGAAGAGCAGTTCGGGGATCTCCTGGCCGGGTCGCGGCTCCAGCCCCACGCCGTTCAGCGCGAGGTGGTCGAGGTTGCCGATGATACCGTTGACGCTGGGTCCGAAGGCCAGCGAGTAGCCCCAGAGCATCCATACGACCAGCACGATCGCCAGGCAGGCGAAACTGTGCATGGCCGTCGCCAGGGCGTTTTTGCCGCGTACCAGACCGCTGTAGAACAGGCTAAGGCCCGGCAGCATGACCATGACCAGGGCGGCGGAGACCATCACCCAGGCCACACTTGACATGTTCAGCGCTTCCATATGTCACGCTCCACTTCATGTTTATTGGCAGGAGCCGAATTGTATTCTAACGAATCGGGGAGGTCCGGGCGAAATCATGCCGTTAACGCGCCCTCACCCTGAATCCCTAGCCCGCCCGGTCGCGGGAGCCCCTTCTCAGGCGTGAAGTTCTGACTGATTGGCCCTCACCCCCGGCCCCTCTCCCTCAGGGAGAGGGGGGAGAACGATTTTTCAATTGATTTGGTCACCGCATTTGGTTGGACTGAAAACAAACGTGGTCGTGTTGTTTTGTTAAAGTCCCTCTCCCTGAGGGAGAGGGATTTAGGGTGAGGGCCCCAGCGACAGGCTCCCGTCCCCCTGGACGGGAAAGGGGGCCGGGGGAGGGCTCCCGCGACTGAGCGGGAAAAGGGCAGCCCCCTACCAATACGTCCCGGGCGGCAGCAAGGCGTGTACGCCGCGCGTATGATTGACGATCTGCGTGACGCGCAGGTCGACCGTCAGGCTGGCCAGCGCAAGGGCCTCGTTGCGCCGGATATCGAGACGCGCCGCCAGCAGGGTCACCATGGCGTCCAGCGCCATGTTGGCCGCCTGCTGCAGGTCGCGGTGAAAGCCGAGCGTCAGGGTGCCCGCGGGCGTCTCGGCCCAGGGCGTACTGATCGGCAAGTCCTCGTGCAGCGTGAAGCGCAGCAGCGCCCGCTCCATGCCGCACTCGATGGCCGTGCTGGAGACCTCGCCGTCGCCCTGGCAGGCGTGGCCGTCGCCGGTGGAGAAGAGGCCGCCTTCAACCGCCACCGGCAGGTAGAGCGTACTGCCGACCACCAGTTCGCGGCAGTCGATGTTGCCGCCGTTGATGCGCGGCGGGCGGGTGCTGTGTATGCCGGGCTCGGCCGAAGGCATGCCCATCACGCCGGGGAAGGGGCGCATCGGCACGCTGATGCCGCTCTGGTTGCGCGCGACGAGGCGCGTCATGTCCAGCTGCCACAGGTTCCAGTGCATCTCGCCCAGGTCGCCCAGGGGCTGACCGTCCTCTTCCAGCCAGTCGCCGCCACCGCCGTTCCAGCCCCAGTCGGCGGTCACGATTTCCTCAATGGCGATGCCCAGCATCATGCCGGGCCGCGCGCCGCGCACATGGACCGGGCCGGTCAGGGCATGGCCGTTGTCCAGTTTGGGGTCCCATGGCTCAAACTGGACCCGGGGGCGTCCCGGCGCGTCGGGCATTTCGACGCTCCAGGCGGCGTCGAGCGCAGCGAAGTCGACCGCGTCGCCGGGGTCGATGGTCAGCACGGGCGCCAGGTCCTTCGACCAGTGACCGTGCAGGTTCTGGCGATTGATTTCAAGCCGGTGCAGGGTCATGAGGGCTCCCCTTCCAGGTCCGGTGGATACACGCGCAGACACTCCTGTTCGCAGCGATTGACAGGTGCCGATGCCCGCCTCCCTGCGCCCTGTCGTAAAATAGCCAGGACTGCCTCCGCTGCCAACTGCGCCGGCCGGGCCGGCCCTGTCGACGCTTCAGGCGCTCCGGTCTCTCTGCGCCAGCAAAACGCCAACACCCGACAGGAATGCGAGAGCGATTGCGGCAACCAGCAGGGCGAAACTCTGCGGCAGTTCGATCAGCAACCTGTCAACCGTCGCCTCCACACGTTGCCAGACGGACCCGGTCAATTCGACCAGCGGCCGCATGATGCCTTCCTTGGCCTGATGGTACTCTTCTCCGTGTAGCCGCAGCATGTTGTCCAGCGCCTCACCTTCCAGCGCGTAATCGCCCCCGGCAGCCTCGCGGTAGGCCGCCACATTGTCCATGACCTCGTATTCCAGCTCCGTCAGGAGGTTGGACTGGTCTTCAGCCTCCAGCAGCAGCGCCAGCTGTTCACCGGCTATGCCGCTGTCCATGAAGAACTGCCGCATTGCAACGGGCTCGCCGGGCGGCGAAGGTCGCTCCCCGGTGGCCAGCACGATGTCCCACCAGGGAATTTCGTGGTATGGCTCCGGCCGAGGCAGGTCGCCGTTGCGGATGGCCAGGACCTCGTCGAAATATTCGCGGTAGAGCGGGTCGCCGGTGATTGCGTTCAGGCGCGCCATGCGCGTCAGGTCATCGGAGGTCCGGCGCAGGCGGTAGGCGTAGGTGGCAATGTTGAGCAGTTCGGGAAATTCGCCCAGATTGAAAACCGGCAACCGGGCGAGCGTCACCACGGTCAGCAACAGCAGCAACAGTTGCAGACCCGCCATCAGCGCCTGGCGTCGGCGCCCCCTGCGCCGCCAAAGGGTCCAGAGGCACAAAAGGAGAGACAGGACGACCGCCACGATCACCGCCACGAGGTTGCGGGCCAGCAAGCCAAAGAACTCCCTGCCGTAGGCGCTCAACTGTTGCCGACTGTTTTGGGCGAACTCCATCAGCGGCCGCATGACCCGTTCCTTGCCGTCATGGTATTCGGGCCCGTGCAGCCGCAACATGTTCTCCAGCGCCGCGCCTTCCAGGACGTAGTCGCCACCGGTAGCCTCGCGCAGGGCCGCCACCTGGTCCATGACCTCGTACTCCAGCGCCGTCAGGGCGTTGGAATAGTCCTCGGCCTCAAAGAGCGGCGCGAGGTCCGCTTCCCCGGGGACGTTCTCTGCCAGCAAATCACGCAGGGAGATGGTTTCGCCGGGCGCCGTCGGCCGCTCCCCGGTGGACAGCACGATGTCCCACCAGGGAATCTCGAAGTATTGCAGCGGGCGCGGCATGTCGCCGTTGCGAATGGCCAGGACCTCGTCGAAATACTGACGGTAGAGCGGGTCGCCGCTGATGGCGTTCAGGCGCGCCATGCGCGTCAGGTCATCGGAGGTCTGGCGCAGGTAACCCCCGTAGAAAGTCGTGTAGACGGTTCCCGCGGCTGTGTTCAGCTCAAAGGAAAGCAGTTGTGTCGCCGCGACCAGCGCCAGCAAGAGCAGCAACAACTGAAGCAGGACTGGCAGCGACTGGCGGGTGTTGAATTGCACATTGTTCATGGCTCTACCCATTCTCTGTCGGGTACTGCGGAAGTTTCGGCGTTCTTTGTGAGATTTTGTGGGGCTGCGGGCGAATCAGGCTATACAGTGTGACAATTTTGTAATCAGGCTACCGCGTACGGCTCGGGGATTCAAGCCGCTGCGGGGCTACGGGGCTCACCTTCAAGGTCCAGTTCGTAACGTTCCCCGCCGGAGACGAAGTCGCCGCGGCGCAGGCGGAAAAGCGGCAGGTGACCTTCGTAGAGGTGGACCCGCCCCCGGGGTTGCATGCCCAGACGCCGCCAGAGTTTTCGCGAGTCGCGATTGCCGGGCAACACGACGGCCATCACCTCCGCCAGGCGCGCGACCTCAAAGCCGTGGCGCAGAACGGCGCGCGCCGCCTCCTGCGGCAGGTCGCCGCGGCCGTGCGGCGGGCAGAGCGCGACGGACAGCTCGACGCGCGGGCCGCTGTCGAGGCGCTGCAGTCCGGCCTGACCGATGAGCGCGCCGGTCGCGAGCAACGCCACCGCCCACAGGCCGTGGCCGTGTTCCTGCCAGTGGTCCCTGACGTCGGCGAGGATGGCGGCGGCCCGCTGGCGCGGCGCGGGTCGGCCGTATGGCAGCGCGCGCATGGTGACCGGGTTGGTCAGCACGGCTCGGGCCCAGTCGGCCTCGTCGGCGGGTGTGAAATGGCGCAGCAGCAGATGGTCAGTGAAGATGCGCGGCATCAGGGCGACTTGCGGTTGAGCATGCGCGCGTAGGGAACGCTCTCGCGAATGTGCGGCAGGCCGCAAATCCAGGCGACCGTGCGCTCCAGGCCGATGCCGAAGCCGGAATGCGGCACGCTGCCGTACTTGCGCAGCTCGAGATACCAGTCGTAGGCCTCGCGCGGCAGGCCGATCTGCGCCACGCGCTCCTCGATCAGCGCGAGGTCGTGGATGCGCTCGCTGCCGCCCGTGATCTCGCCGTAGCCCTCCGGCGCCAGCAGGTCGACGCTGCGACAGAGCTCCGGGCGCTCCGCCAGGGGTTCCATATAAAAGGCCTTCACCGCCGTCGGGTAGTGGTAGACGAAGACCGGGCGGTCGAACTGTTCGGCGATGGCCGTTTCCTGCGGTGAGCCGAAGTCCTCGCCGTGTTCGATGGCCAGCAACTCGCGCTGCTCCGCGTCCTCGATGGTCGAAGTCAACGCGTGCAGACGCTCCACGGCCTCGTCGTAGCTGATGCGCGGGAAGGGCGCCTTTATGCGCTCCAGCGCCGTCGTGTCGCGGCCGACCAGCGCCAGTTCCTGCGAATGTTTCTCCAGCACCGTCCCGACGACGTGGCTGATGAAGCGTTCCTGCAGCTCCATCAACTCTTCCAGGGTGCAGAAGGCGATCTCCGGCTCCAGCATCCAGAACTCGAGCAGGTGACGCCGCGTGCGCGATTTCTCGGCGCGAAAAGTGGGGCCGAAGCAGTAGACCTTGCCGAAGGCCGCGATGTTGGCCTCGTTGTAAAGCTGGCCGGTCTGGGCGAGGAAGGCCTGCTCGCCGAAGTAGTCGATGTCGAAGAGCGTGGTGGTCTCCTCGCCGGCGGCGGGCGTGATGATGGGCGTGTCGACCAGCAGAAAGCCCTCGTCATCGAGCCAGTTGCGCATGGCGCTGACGATGGTGGCGCGGATGCGCAGGATGGCCCACTGGCGACTGGAGCGCACCCAGAGGTGGCGCCGGTCCATGAGGAACTCAACGCCGTGCTCCTTGGGCGTAATGGGGTATTCCTCCGCCGCGCCGACCAGCTCGAGGCGCTGCACGCCGACTTCGTAGCCGCCGGGCAGGCCGGGCGCGCGCTCGTCGCGGCGCACCTCGCCGCTTACGCGAATGGCGGCCTCTTGGGTCAGGGCGCGCGCAAGGGCGAACCCGTCCTCGTCCATTTCGTGGCGGAAGGCGACGCACTGCACGATGCCGCTGCCATCGCGCAGGCGAATGAAGTGCAGGCGTCCCTTGCCTGTGCGCGCCTGTACCCAGCCCTGCAGCAGCACCTGCTCACCTTCGTGCGCGGCGATGTCGGCGATGCGGATGAGGGTTGGGCTGGCCACGGGCTGCGCTCCTGTGTCGGGAGGTCAGCTGGGGAGTATAGCATGAGCGCTTTGATAGTTGACGAAGAAGCTATTTGGCTCCCTTAGCGAGTAGTGGCCATTGCATTTTCCGCGATGTATTCGATCGCATAGCGAATCTCTTGAGAACGACTTTGGAGTGTATTGCTTTCAGGATTCACCAGACGCGCCTTGCGGAACAAGCAGTCCGCATCGTTCAAGTCGAAACTGCTATTGTTCAGATACGTTTGCAGAGGTTCAAGCGATGCGCTTCCTTGTCTGAATTCATAAACGCAACCAGCAAGCAATTGCAGGACAGTGCTAGTGTAGGAAATATGCCTCTGTTTGCTGCGGCCGACGATATCTGGTCCTGACTGTGGTTGCAGAAGGTTTGCATACTCCTTTCGGGCACCGGGCAAAAAGTCATCTGCCCATTGGACGCCCAACCTGTATATTGAGTCTCTTCGATGTTGGGCCACCCGCATGCGTTCACCAGACATTCGTCCGGGGTACCCAAACTGCAAATATTTCAGACAAGTCGCTAGCTGGTTTAGGGACAACAAATGGTTGCTGCTCACTGCCGGTGTTGAACGCTCCATTTCAATGCGACCACTGAAAAGCATGCTGCTGCCTTCGTTGACAATTCGATGGGCAGCGTAGTTGAAGGGATCACGTTCGTCAAAGCGAGCCTTCGAGATAGCGTCGATTGCTCGCGTCTTGGCAAGATCAGCAAACATTTGTTGAAGAGTGCTGATGTTCGACTCCTCAAAGATAACAACAGGGACAGACATTGCATCCAGTTTGTCCAAACGTTTTTCAAGTGCAATCAGTTTGCTGCTTGCACTGTTCTTACCCTCGTTGGAATCCGTCTGAAGGCGGAGGTGTGTACATTCGGATCTCATTCGTTCTCTCACGCTACGGATAGCCATCCTTCGATGCTGGCCGTCCAAAATCCTCGCTGACGTAAGGCCAGGTACTCGAGGCAAACTCAAAGAACCAATGGGAGTTGGTTGACCAGATTCAGTTAGATATGACTGGAAATTCACACGTGAAGGGTCCAATCCCAACAGAATTGATCCCAAAACCCAATCATCAGTCTCGTACAGATAGTCCTCAATCTTTTTTTGATGGGAAGGATGGAATCTTCTGTTTGCTTCTTGAATTCTCTCCCGACTGAATCTGTCTGTGAGGTGTTCGTCCAAGAAATCTAGTCGCATCACCGTCGAATAGGCGGTTCGCCCACCCTGCACAAATTTTTGAACACCCAACTCGATGTTTTGATCCGGAATTCTGCCTATGACCATTGAACCCACCCTCTAGAAATTGCTCCCATCGAGTTTAGCTCAATTAACCTTGTAGGAAGAATAGTCAACCAGACTTCTAGCAAACGGTGTTGGCAATCTTTGCTATCAATGGAAACAATGGGTTCTTATCGATTTTACTTGACAAGCCGAGCACGACAATATATCAACTGAATTCGGAAGAGTTTCCTCTTCACCACTGCCCTTCCCTGAGCGGCAGGGGATCCACCGTCCAGGCCATGCGGTCGCAAAGGCGTTGCAGCAAGTCCATGCGGACGTTTGCATACGCCGGATCGCGCCAGCGATTGTGCGCCTCCTGCGGGTCGGCCTGCAGATCGTAGAGCTCGCCCTGCGCAAGGCCATGCGCCACCACCAGTTTGTGCGTCTTCGTGCGCAGCATGGTCAGCTGTGGGCCGGGTGAGCCGTGCCAGGGCATGGCGTTGTAGTATTCGGAGTAGACGTCCTCGCGCGGCGCCGCGGGCTCGCCCTGCCCCGTCAGCAGCGGCCAGAGCGAGCGGCCCTGCATGCCCGGCCAGACTGGCTCGCCGGCGGCTTCCAGCAGCGTCGGCGCCAGGTCGACCAGCTCTGTCAGGTCTTCGCAGACGCCCGGCGCGATCGTCCCCGGTTGTGAGACGATCAACGGCACCTGGATGGCAGGATCGTAGAAACAGGGCCCCTTCAGGTAGATGCCGTGGTCGCCGAGCATCTCGCCGTGGTCGGACATGAAGATGACGATCGTGTCCTCCAGCTGACCCGTGCGCTCCAGCGCCGCCAGCATGCGCCCCACCTGCTCGTCGATCAGATCGACCATGGCCCAATACGCCGCCCTCAGCAGCCGATGGTCGCGTTCGCTCATGTCCGGGAATGGGAAAGAACCGGGGCTGTTGTAGGCGGCGACGTGGTCGATGGCCTGCCAGGGCGGCTTGTCCGCCAGTTCACCGGGCTGCCAGTTGGGCAGCGGGATGTCGTCGAGGATGTCCAGGTAACGCTGCAGATATTCCGGCGGCGGGTCGAAGTCATGGTGCGGGTCAAAGATGTTGACGGAGAAGAGCCAGGGGTTGTCGCTGTCCTCATGGGCCTCGATGAAATTGATCGCCATTTGCGCGCACCAGGTCGTCTGGTGGTGTTCGGCCACCACGCCGCTCTTGATGTGGCGCGACAGCGGCGAAGGCCTCACGTCCCCGGACTGTCCTCGCTCGCGCAGCCAGTGGAAATACTCGTTGGTCGGCCAGTCGTCCGGACTCGGATGATGCGACCAGTGGAACTCGTCGTAGCCGTCGTCGATGCGCCGCTCGCTGCCGCGGGTGACCTCGGGGTGACAGGGGGAGAGGTGCAACTTGCCGGCGAGGCCGCAGGTGTAACCGGCATCGGCCAGCAGGCGCGTGACGAGCATCTCGTCTTCCGGGATGGACTGGCCGTTCTGGCGACAGCGGGTCGTGCGCGGGTAGCGCCCGGTCAGAAATGAGGCGCGGCTGGGTGTGCAGACCGGGCTCTGGCTGAAGGCTCGCGTGAAGCGCATCCCGCCGGCCGCCAGACGGTCGAGATGCGGCGTGCGCACGAAGTCGTTGCCCTGGCAGCCGAGCGTGTCATGGCGTTGCTGGTCGCTGCAGATCCACAGGATGTTGGGCCGACGTGTACTCATGGTCACTCCGGGTTGCGCTGGTTCAGCGAAGGGTTAACGCCTCCGGTTTTACCGCAATGCCGCCCCTCATCCCCAAACTCCCGACCCTCCGGGGCCGCCTGCAACCCCGCCGGCCGCCAACCTTCCCGCCAGGATGCGCCCTGACAAAGGCAGGAGGGATTCATCCGTTTGACATCTCGCGAAACGCCGGGATTC
Organism: Anaerolineaceae bacterium; assembly: GCA_026708325.1. GTDB lineage: Bacteria > Chloroflexota > Anaerolineae > Aggregatilineales > Phototrophicaceae > JAGWBD01. The sequence continues at coordinate 14,950 of JAPOVC010000010.1, forward strand.
TTGCGCGTTTTCGCCACAAAACTGCCATGGAATTCGGCATATTGGCCCTGACTGGTCACATCCCGTCTGCTAGACTGAACTCATGGTCACCTACGATTCTGCAAACGCACATTTTGACTATCCCGACGTGACGCGGCACTGGTCGCCCTTTTCCGGCCAACTCGCCGGCGGCGATTCGCTCGTCACGCTCTTCAATCAGGGTTGGCGACTATCCGACGACGTCGACAACGAGGAATTCTGGCTCAGTGGCGCGCGGCCGGTCACGGTCTGTCACATGACCCTGACCCGCGACGGCGAGGTCCTCAAATTGCCGGTCTTTGCCAATCCCTTCGTGCGCAGCCTGCTGCGCCGCCAGAAAAAGGACTCGCCCTCCCAGGGCGAGGGCATCAGGGCCTGAGAGCAGGCAGGGACAGGTTGCGCAGCCGCTGCGGCAACAGGGGCTGCAACAGCCGGCGTTCTGCTGCCGAAAAGGGTCGCAGTCGCCACAGCAGCAGCGCATACAGGGCACACCCGATCAGTAGCGCCAGCGCTGCCGAGAGCGGCCACAGACCGACCAGGACCAACAGCAGCAGCGCCGTCGCCAGTGCGGGCCGCCACAGTATGTCGCGCCAGGGCAGGGGCCCCAGCGCCCGCTGCAGCAACCAGACGAAGGGCAGGAGCAGAATGACCTCCGAGGCGATGGTGGTCAACGCGGCGGCCTGGTAGCCGTAGGTCGGGACCAGCAACAGGTTGGCCGCCACGTTGAAGCCCACCGCCAGCAGGAAGGCACGGGTGATGCGTCGCTGCAGGTCCAGCGCGATGAGCGCGTACTGCAGGAAACTGTTGACCCAGCCGACCGGAATGCTCCAGATCATTAATTGCGTGGCGATCGCGCCATCCGGCAGGTACTGCGTGCCGCCCAGCAGGCTGGTCAGGGCCCAGGCCAGGGCGGTGAATAGCGCCGCCAGCGGCAGGGCCAGCATCAGCAAAAGCTTGATGCCCAGCACGCAGGTGCGTTTCAGCGTCTCCCGGTCTTCCTGCGCCTGGCGCGACATGACCGGCAGCAGCGCCTGGGTGAAGAAGGCCGGAATGATGTTCAGCGCCGCCACCCACTTGTAGGCCACGCTGTACAGGCCGAGCATGCGGGCGCCATGGATGGCCTCAATGATCAGCACATCCACCTGGAAAAAGATCGTCGCCAGAAAATGGTTGGCCAGCAGAGGCCAGCTGGCGCCGGTCATGCGTCGCATCAGGGGCAGTTCGGGTCGGCCGGATGCCATGCCGCGCAGCAGCGGGCGGGCGCCCAGCGTCAGCAGGACCAGGGTCAGCAGGTTGGTCACGATGCTGACTGCGGCCAGCCCCACCACGCCGGCGCCGGCCAGCAGCACAAACAGCCCGAACACCGTCTTGCTCATCGTGGCAATGCTGGTGACCGCCGCCGGGAACTCGGCGCGCTGAAAGCCGTAGAAAAGCGAGGTCAGACCCTTGGCGAGGCTGCCGGGAAAGATGCCCAGGTACAGCAGCACGATGGTCAGCAGGCCGGCCTCACCCAGCGGCGGCTCGACAAGTTCCTGCCGCGCCAGCAGGAAGGCCGCCAGCAACACCAGGCCCGCAAGGGTCAGCGCGACGCGCAGGGCGCTGCTGCTCACCAGGACCCGCAGCGCCCGCGTCGGTTCACGCGCGACCTCACGCGTCAGCCAGACGTCGAGGCCGAAATTGCTGAGAATATCGAACCACAAAAAGATGAAACCCGCGTAGAAATAGACGCCCGCGTCCGTCGGACCGAGGATGCGCAACATCACCAGGGCAAAGGCGAAGTCAATGCCGCGGTTGAAAAGATTGACGAGGATCGGCGCCACGCTGTTGCGGGCGACCCGGGCCACGTCGCTTTCGGCCCGGCGGGTCAGCAGGCGCCAAACCTGGAAACCGGTCAGGAAGATGATCAGGGCCGCACCGATGACGGAAGCGAAGAAACCGATCTGGAAGTTGGCCGGACTGAAGGTCATGCGCAGCTGCAGCGGGCGGTCTTCCGCCAGGTCAGGGCCGAAGCGGGCTTCCAGCGCCGCCCGGTCCAGGGTCACGCCCTGGAAGTTTTCCAGCACCAATGAGACCGGCAATTCCAGTTCGTCGCTGCTGTCGGCATCGGCCGGTCGCAACCAGGCGCGCCATCCCGGCATCCAGGTCTCGCTGACCACCAGTTGGCTCATCGTCTCAGCGGGCAATGTGAACTGCAGGATTCTTTCGCGGCCGCTCTCTCGCATGATCTCGACCGGCAGCGGCTCTGGCAGCGCGTCAGCCTGCAGGGGAGACGCGGTGGTCGCGAGCCAGGCCAGGGGATACACGGGCAATTCATAAATGTGCAGGGCCGTGTCTTCCCACGCCAGTGAAGCGCCCGGCGGCAACAGCGCCTGGACGTCGAATGCCGCCTCCGTGAGCAGCCAGCGCGTGCCGGTCAGGGCCAGACGCTGCCAGTCCACAGTCGCCAGTTGATCGACATAGAGCGGCGCGACCCGATTGTAGGGCAACTGCCGCTGATCGGCGATGCCCTGCATGAAATCCACATACTGCCGCGTAATGATGCTCTCGTAGCCGCGGATATCGCGCAGACCATGCACCATGCCGCTGTTGGCGGGCAGAATGGCCCGCTCCCCCTCCAGGGTGGTGTAGCGCCATGCGCCGGGTTGCCCCTGCAGCCACTCGATGGCCGGCGGCGTGAATTCCAGCAGCGCCGGATCGGCAGCGCCGTGAAAGCCGCCGGAGGCCAGCATCAGGTCCAGCGCCAGCAGACAGGCGGCCGCGACCTGCCAGGCGCGCGCCCGCAGCTTGCGCCCGGCCCACAGCAGAATCAGTCCGGCCGCCAATGTCATCAGTGAGAAAACCACGAGGTTGACGACCTGATAGCTGGCGAAGGTCCGGGCATCGGGAAAGACCTGGTCCGCCAGCGCGAGGGCGCGAAATACGCGTTCCACCAGAGGTTCCAGTTGCGCAAAAAAGAGCCGGAGCGCCAGCGTCCCCGCCAGAGTCGCCAGGCCGACGGTCACAAGCGCCAGTCCGAGCCGCCTGCGCCAGGCGCCGACCGTGCCGGAGACCAGTCGTTCCGCGCCAAGGCCGGCCAGAACCGCCAGGCCCAGGCTCACGGCAAACACCCAGCGGAAGGGCGAATGCAACTGGTCGATGCCCGGCAGCAGCCAGAGCAAACGGTAGCTTGGCAGGCCGAACATGAAGCTCAACCCCGCCAGGGTCAGCAGCAGGAAAAACAGGGTGAGTGCCCGCCCGTGGCTCCCTGCAAGGGGTCGGCGCAGGTTGCCCAGGGCCAGGGCGGCCAGCGTCAGGGTAAGCAGGCCGCTGTAAAGCGCGGCCTCCACGTAGTTTTTGATGCCCCATTCGGTCGAACGCAGCGGGACCTGTTGGCCGTTGAAGATGTCGGTCACGCTGTGTTGGGCCGGGCTGCCGTAGAAATTCGGCAGCAGGAACTGGATGACGTCCCGCGGCGGGTGCGCCCAGCCGATCACCTGCTCGTAGGATGCCGACCCGCTGCGGAAATTCATGCCGGCGAATTCGACCAGCGGTAGCAGTTGCAGGGCGGCCGTCGCCATGCCGATGACCACAACGGCCAGCAGCCAGGGGACGACGACCGCCGCGTCGCGCAGACCGAGGGCCCGCCAGCGCTGCAACAAACGCGCCAGGGCCCAGACGCCCGCGACAAGCAGGATGTAGTAGGTCATTTCGGCGTGACCGGCCATCAGCACAAGGGTCAGGACCAGCGCGGCAAGAGCCGTCCACAGCGGACGCGCCGGTCGACCGGCCAGAGTCTGGTCGCGGACACAGAATTCGATCAGCAGCAGCAGCAGTGGCAGCCAGGTCACGGCGGCGAGGATCATCGGGAAGACCGCGCCAATCACCAGAAAGGCCGACAGCTGCCAGGCCAGCGCGGCGATGACGCTGCCAAAACGCCCGGTTCGCAGGCCGCGCATAAAGGCGTACATGCCGGCCCCCGCCACCCAGAGTTGGAATACCGTGAACCAGCCATAGGCCAGCCACAGGGGCAGGATGTAGTAGATCAGACTAAAAGTGTAGTGTCCCGAATGCTGCCCGGCAGCGAGGAAGGGAATGCCGCTGAACTGGCGCGGATTCCACAGGGGCACCTCACCGGCCTCCAGACTTTCGCGCAGAAACTGTTTCCAGGGATAGTTCTGCAGCACCAGGTCGGAGACCAGGGCGTTGTGCGGGCGGGCCGGCGCGCCCACCTGCTCGCGATAGCTGGCCCAGGGCTCAAACTGGTAAAGGTTGTCCGCGGGTAGCAGGGTGCGCCCGCCCAGGGTCTGCTGCCAGAAGAGCAGCAGCGGCGGAATCACAAGCAGGAATACAATGCGCAGGTCCGGCGCGAAACGTCGTAGCATGGGCTCCGATTAACCCGGCCAAAGGAAGCGCCGCGTGCGCCATATTATAGGACACGCACGTCCCTGTCGCCCGCCATTTGCCTATGGTACTGCGCAACCCGCGTCTTGAGTCCCCGCCCCTGCCCCGCTACACTGGACGCACATCAAACGGGGACAGTCCCATGCCGGAAGTACGCAGGGTTGACGACGACAGCCTTGAGCAACTGCTACTCGGTAACGAGCCCGTGATGCTGCTGCTGGCCGGCGGCGCGGGACTGCGCGGGGATTTCGTCACCGCCCTTCGCAGCGCCGTCGCCGAAGAGCCGGACATGCACTTCGTGCAGATTGACCCGGACGCCAACCCGCGCGCCGCTGCGCTCTTCCAGGCCGAGGGCAGCCCGCTGTTGATCGGCTGGTACTGCGGCGAGACCGTGTTGCGCCGGGCCAAACCCTGGGGCAGCGACATGCCCCTGGCCATCGAGCGGATGAAGGACCGCGTCGCCGAGCTCAATCCCGCGCCGCCGCAGGGTGAGGCTGCGCCGAAGCAGACCATCGTGGAGGCCGCGCCCGTCGCCGTTGGCGACGAGGACTTTCAGGAACAGGTGATTGACTGGCCCCTTCCCGTGCTGGTCGATTTCTGGGCGGAATGGTGCGGCCCCTGCCGCATGGTGGCGCCGATTCTGGACAAACTGGCGGCGGAATACGCCGGGCAGATTCGCATCGCCAAGGTCGACGTGGACGCGAACCCCGGCCTTTCGGCCCATTTCGGCATCCAGAGCATCCCGACCCTCATGATCGTCAAGGACCGCAGCATCGTCTTCAGCCAGCCCGGCACCTTGCCGGAACACGCCCTGCGCAGCCTCGTGGATCAGGTCATCGCGCTGGACGTGCCCGCCGAAGGTACGCAGCAGGCCCCGCTGTGACCTTGCAACTGGTCCTCTTCGACATTGACGGAACGCTGCTGGATGGCCACGGCATCGGCCGCGCCGCCACGAGGCGCGCCATGCTGGAACTCTTCGGCACCGTCGGCCGGCTGGATACGCACAACTTCGCCGGCAATACCGACTGGGGCACGCTCTGCCAGATTCTGGACCGCGACGAGGCTGACATCGGCCAACACATGCCCGCCTACGAGGCCAGCATTGAACGACACATGCGCGAAGTCGCACCCGACTTTCCGCTGCTCCCCCTGCCCGGGGCCCTGAAGACGGTCCAGGCCCTGCACGACCGGCCGGACTTCATCGTCGGAATCGTGACTGGCAACGCTTCCGTCACCACGCCCATCAAGCTGGCTGGCGCCGGCTTTGACCCGGCCTGGTTCCCGGTTCGGGCCTGTGGCAGCGAAGCCGCCAGTCGCAACGATCTGCCGCCGCTGGCCCTTCAGCGCGCCCGTGCCCTAAGCGGCCAGGCGATCGCGCCGCAGGACGTGACCGTGGTCGGCGACACGCCGGCGGACGTCGCCTGCGCGCAGGCCCTCGGCGCCCGCGCGGTGGCCGTGACGACTGGCTTCAGCACGCGAGATGCGCTGTTGGCCGCCGGCCCGGACCATCTGCTGGATGACATTGCGGAATTGCTGCCCCTCTTCGGCGTAACTTAAGCCGACTAGAGAACGGGGTTCAGGATTCCCCCTGGACCACGACGACCTGCAGGCGGCCCGGTCCGTGCACGCCCAGCACCAGGTTTTTCTCAATGTCGGCGGTGCGGCTGGGGCCGGTAATGATGCAGAGGTTGCTGCGAGTGCCCAGGTGGGCCAGGTCGTCGGCCCGTTGCTGCGCCACCCAGGCTTCCAGACTCGGCAAGAGCTGTTCCTGCCATAGCAACACGATATGCTGCGGGGGCAGCAGGGTCGCCAGGCGGCCCATCCCGGGCGCCGTGCTGACCACCAGCGAGCCCGTGGCCGCGATGGCCGCGTCCGCGCCGCTGATGCCGGCCTCCGCCGCTTCGCATGCTTCCCGGTTGTCAGGCGTCGCCTGCAGCGTTTCGACGCCGGCGTCAGCGAGGGCCATGGCCAGCCCGGGCAAGGGAATGTGCGGCCAGTCCCAGGTCAGGGCGTGACGCGCTCCGCTTTCCGCCAGCAGGGACTGGACCACCTCCAGGGCGGCTTGCTCGTCTGCAACCACGTAGACTTCGCCCTGCAACCCTTCCAGTTCCGTCCTGAAGCGGGTCAGCAAGCCCTCGGCTGACTCATCGTCGAGCTTCGAAACCGGCTGGTACTGTTCCGGCGGCGGCGGCGCGTCCGGCAGGCCGTCGCGCGCCTCGCGCAGACGGCCAAGGATTTGCTCGCGGGCCTCGCTCACGAGTCTCCGTCCTGACCCGACTGCCCGTCGCGTTCGCGCCGCCACCAGTCGTGAAAGGACTCCTGCGGGAAAGGCGGGAAGTCCCTGTGTTCGGTCCAGGCGCCGAGCGGACCCGGCAGGCTGCGAAGTTTCCCGTCCTCTCCGGAAAAGGCCCCGCTCAGCGCGGCGCTGACCTTGCGCCCGGTCTCGTAGAGCAAGGGATGGCTGAAGCTCCAGCTCCAGGCCTGCATGCCCAGGCGCCACAGGGGGCCCTGCTCTTCCTGCAGGTCGTGGCGCAAGCCCAGCAACATGTCCGGGATGTTGATGTCCACCGGGCAGGCCGCCTTGCAGGCCCCGCAAAGGCTGCTGGCGAAGGGCAGTGGCGTGGCGTTCTCCACGCCGGTGAGCAATGGCGTGATGACCGAGCCGATCGGCCCGGGGTAGACGGCGCCGTAAGCGTGGCCGCCCACATTCTGGTAGACGGGACAGGTATTCAGGCAGGCACCACAACGGATACAGGCGAGCGCTTCCGAATACTGCGTGCCATAGATGGCGCTGCGTCCGTTATCCACCAGAATGACGTAATAGTGCTGCGGGCCGTCGCCTTCTTCCGGCAGGGCCGGCCCGTTGTAGAGCGTGCTGTACACGGAAAGTTGCTGACCGGTCGCGCTGCGCGCCAGGGTCTGCACCAGGGTGGCGTAGTCCTCCCAGGTGGGGATGACTTTCTCGATGCCGACGATGGCGACATGCACCGGTTGCAGCGCCGTGCCAAGCCGCGCGTTGCCCTCGTTGGTGGTGATGGCGATGGTGCCGGTCTCGGCGATGATGAAGTTGCCGCCGGTGATGCCGAAGTCGGCCTCGAAATACCGCCGACGCAAATACTGGCGCGCGAAACGGGTCATGACCTGGGGGTCAATGTCGTCTTCCATCGGCTCCATGCCCAGTTTCTCGACGAAGAGCTTGTGAATCCCTTCCTTTTTCATGTGCATGATCGGCGCGACGATGTGACTGGGACGGCTTTCATCCACCTGCACCACGAATTCGCCCAAGTCGGTCTCCAGCATGCGGACGCCGTGCTCCTCAAGGAATGGCACGAGATGAAGTTCCTCGGTGACCATGCTCTTGCTCTTGACGCCGAAGCGGAGCCCGTGGCGCTGGCAGATCGCCAGCACGTGTTGGTTGGCTTCTTCGGCGTCCCCCGCCCAGAGCACCTGCCCGCCGCGCGCCGTGATTTGCGCTTCAGTCTGCTCGAGAAGTTCGGGCAATTGGGCCAGGCCGCGCAGACGGGCGCCCCGTCCCTGTTGACGCAGGGCCTCCGCGCCGGTGGTGGCGGCCATGCTCTTGACGCGCGTCGCGTCGGCGAGCCGCGCGTTGTGGTCCAGCGCGGCCTTCAGTTGTTTGTCCTGCAGGGCGCGGCTGGCGGCCTCGGCAAAACGGTTGGCTTCAAGTTCCACGGGCGGCCCTTAACGTTTTTCGCAACGGGCGGATGCTAACCCGCCACGGGCCGGCCTGCCAGATTCAGGTCCAGATAGCGAAAGGGCCCTGCGCCCGTCAGCGGCGGCCGACGACGCGGCCCAGCCACACCAGCACCACCGCGCCGACCACGCCCACGGCGATGTTCTCAATCAAATTGTCGCCGACATTGACGCCCACAACGCTGAGCAACAGGTTGCCGACGATGCCGCCGCCCAGCCCCAGCAAGACGTTGGCGACCGGGCCGTAGCCTCCGCCGCTCATGATTTGCCCGGCCAGGTAACCGGCCAGCGCGGCCGGCAGCAGCGCGATGACCAGCCCGATGGTCAGGCCCAGCACTGCCACCAGTGCCTGAAAACCCAGCAAGATCAACACCACCAGCACAATGAGTGCGATTACGCTCATGGTCCGCTTCCCCGTTTCCCCGCAATCTCCAGAGATTCTACGATGAAAGGCTTCAAAAGTGGCAAAGTCTGCCGCCGAAGCCGCGCTCAGGCAAGGGCGGCCACCAGCATTTCCAGAGCGAGACCGGGCCGAAGGACACCGGTCTTCATGGCAAGGTCATTTTTCTGCAGCTCGCGATGGATGTCCTCCAGGTCCGCCAGCTCAAAGAGCCGCGCCTGTTGCTGCAGCTTGTTCAGGTAACGGCCGGGCCGTACGCCCAGCGACTGCGCCAGCCCCTGCGCCGAACCCTGCAGCAGCAGGTGTTCGCGGGCCAGCAAGAGACGGCGGAAATGGGTCACGACGGTGGCAAAGAGGATCAGGCCGTCGCTGCTGCTGTCCTCGGCCAGCATTTGCTGCAACAACTGCTGCGCCAGCGCCGCGCGCCGCCCGGCGAGGGCATCGGTCAGATCAAAGGTGCGCGCCTCCGCGACCCAGGGCGTCAGCAGCGCCACGTCTTCCTCGTCGATGGCGCGTTGGCCGTCGACGTAACTGGCCAGTTTGAGCAGTTCGTTGTCCACGCGGCGCAGGTCCCCGCGCGTGACTTCCGCCAGCGCCATGGCCGCAGCCCGGCCGATTTCCGCGTCATGGCGCTCCCGCGCCCGGCGTTGAATCCAGCCGCCGATATCCTGGGGCAGCCGAAAGGCCCGCGTGTAGCCCCCGGATTCTTCCCGCGCCAGTTGTACAAAGCGATTGCGCCGGGTACGGCCGCGCTCTGGCGGTTCCAGGTCACGGTGTTCGACCAGCACGAGACGCGCGGAGGGTGGCAACCTTGTCAGGCCCTCGTAGAGCGAGTCGGCCTCGCGCTTGCCGGTTGCCCCTGCGCCCCTGCGCCCCAGCCAGGAGAGCAGGCCGCGCACGATCACCAGGCGTTGGCCGGCCAGGAAGGGACTGGTGCTGGCCAGGTTCAGGACCTCGGCGACGCGCGCAGTCGTGCCGTCCAGCTCCGTGATATTCAGGTCGCCGGTGTCTTCGGGCATCCGGGCGCGCAGCTTTTGCAACTCCTCTTCGAGCAGCAATTCCTGCGTCCCGTGAAACACGTAAAAGGAAGGGGGCATCACCACGCCACATGGCATTCCGGAATGCCCAGTTTGACGGAAAGCCGCAGACCTGACAAGCGACGCGCAGGCTGCTAAACTGGAAGCGGTCGCAATTGTGAAACAGGAACGATCCCGATGCGCAGAATCATCTTCCTGATGTTGTGCCTTGTGCTTGTCGCGGCCTGCCGCCAGGAGAGTACGCCGGCCGCAGAGGCGGACCTGACGATCAATCTCAGGGTCCTGCCGACCGACGCCCGCGTTGGCGAGGCCGAATTCCTGATCGACATAACAGACGCCGATGGCAGGGCCGTGAGCCCTGAACGTGTGGATGTGCGCGGCGACATGGACCACGCCGGCATGCAGCCGGTCCTGCGCGATGACCTGCGGGGTTCGAACGGCAAGTATCGCGTGGCATTTGAATGGACGATGGCGGGCGACTGGACCGTGACCGTCAGGCTCACCTTCGCCGATGACAGCGTCCTGGAAGAGACTTTTGACGTAAACGTCGCCATGGCCATGGAGGAAGCCACCCCGACTCCGGAACCTGAAGACGGGGAAGGTCCGACGCCCATCCCCACACTGCGCGGCATGGGCGGCATCAGTCGCGGGGGCGCGGCTGCCGAGACGCCCTTTGGCGCCTGGCAGGGCACGCCCGACCGCACGCAACAGGCACTGACCCAGGAAGCGGAGGACGCGACACCGACGGCCATCCCCACCCTGCGAGGTATGGGCGGTATCAGTCGTGGCGGCGCGGCTGCCGAGACGCCCTTCGGCGCCTGGCAGGACCGCTCCGGCGATGAAGACTCAGAATCAGAGGAAGAGGAAGAGGACGGCTAACCCCGCCAGGTGCCATGAACGGCCAGCGCCAGTGAGCAACCTGTATCGTCCCGCCAACGCGGCGGACGTCCTGCAATGGCCTTACATTGGACGTTTTCTGCGCTGGAGACGAGGTCGCCTTGCCCTGCAGGGCGTATTGCTGCTGGCAGCCGTCCTGCTGGTCGTCGACGGCCTGACCGGCCCGCAATCTGCCGCGCGAAACCTGGCCACGGTCGCGCCCTGGGTGCACTATCGCGGACTGGTTGTGCTAATCCTGCTGCTGGCCGGCAACCTGTTCTGCATGGCCTGCCCCTTCGCCCTGCCGCGCACACTGGGCAAACGCTTCAGCCGTGGCCGCAATTTCCCGCGGGTTCTGCGCAACAAGTGGCTGGCCATCGCCAGCCTCTTCACGCTCTTCCTGCTCTACGAATGGCTGGACCTCTGGGCCAGCCCATGGCTGACGGCCTGGCTCATCATCGCCTACTTCGTCGCCTCTTTCCTGCTGGAGGTCGCCTTTCGCGAATCGGCCTTCTGCAAGTACGTCTGCCCGCTGGGCAGCTTCAACTTCGTCTATGCCACCAGCGCGCCGACGCAGATTGCGGTGAGAGACGCGGAGATCTGTCGTCATTGCGTCGGCCATGAGTGCGTCAACGGCAGTTACGCAGTGACGCCCATGGTCCGGCTTGACGAAATCCCCGGGGGCAGCCAGGTCGAGGTGCGCCACGGGCCGAGAGGCACGCCAGGTTGCGGCACCTCACTTTTCGCGCCGCAGATCCGCAGCAACCTTGATTGCACGCTCTGCCTGGACTGCGTTCGCGCCTGTCCGCACGACAACATCGGCCTGATGGCGCGCAGGCCTGGCCGCGAGTTGCTGCAGCCGGGCGCCTGGCCGCAGCGATTTGACGTCTCGCTGCTGGTCATTCTGCTGGCGGCGATGGGGCTGACCAACGCCTTCGGTATGGTGTCGCCGGTCTACGCCCTCCAGCAGTCTCTGGCGGAGACCCTGAACCTGCGCAGCGAGTTGATCGTGCTGCTGCTCGTCTTCGGCGTCACCAGCCTGCTGGTACCCGCGCTGCTCACCCTGCTGGCGGCGCAACTGGGACGCCTGCTCAGCGGCTCGCGGCGCAAGCACAATCTGCGCAGCACCGTGGCCGCCTTTGCGCCGGCCTTTGTGCCGGTCGGGCTGGGCGTATGGATCGCGCACTACACCTTTCATCTTCTGATCGCGCCCTTCAGCTTCATCCCGGTGTTGCAGGAGTTTCTGGGTCAGGATGGCGACTGGGCGCGATTCGGCTCCAGTCTGGACGAGACCCTGATCGGACTGGTGCAACTCGTCGCCATCGCCGGCGGCCTGGTCTGGAGCCTGCTGATCGCGCAGCGGGCGGCCACGCGCATGTATCGCCGCGACGCCGTGCCGGGTATGCTTCCCTGGGCGCTGTTGTTGCTGGCCATCGCCTTCATCGCTGTCTGGATATTCAGCCAGCCGATGGAAATGCGCGGTTCCATTCTTTTTTCCTGATCCCCCTTGCCGGCTCACCTGCGGAGGCCCGCCATGAACGTCATCACCGTGTTGCTCGACAGCCTGAACTTCCATGCCCTGCAGGCCTACCAGGATACCCACGTCCAGACGCCCAACTTCAGCCGCTTCGCCGAAAGGGCCGCCATTTTCGATAACCACTTCATCAGCTCCGCGCCCTGCATGCCGGCGCGGCGCGAACTCTTCACCGGCCGTCAGGAGTTTCTGTGGCGCGGCTGGGGCCACGTCGAGCCCTGGGACCGCCATCTGGCCGCCGAGGCCGGCGCAAATGGCTGCGTGACCCAGATGGTCACCGACCACTACCACTACTGGGAGAACAAGGCCCACGGCTACTTCGAGCCCTTCCACGGCGTGGAATTCGTGCGCGGCTCGGAGTGCGACATGTGGGACACGGCGCCGGTGGACGACGAACCTGGCTGGGCCCTCGCCATCAACCGCGCCCGTTCGAGTCGCAACCGCAACTACGACGGGCGCGGCACCCAGTATTTCGCCAACGCTCGCAACTGGGAAATCGAGGAGGAGTTCCCGGTCGCCCAGGTCATGTGCCGCGCGGCGGACTGGCTGGAAGCCAACCGCGAGCACGAGCGCTTTCTGCTATGGGTGGAGTCCTTCGACCCGCACGAGCCCTTCCACGTGCCGGAGCCCTACCGCAGTCTCTACACCGGCGGCATCGACAGCCCGGACTTCAACCCCTGGCCGCCCTATCAGGAGATTGAGGAAACCCGGCGCTTTGTGCGCAATGCCTCCGCCGACGAACTGGCCTGGATCCGCGCGCAGTACGAGGGCAACGTCACCATGGTCGACGCCTGGCTGGGCCGCCTGTGGAACCGCATGGACGAACTGGGACTGTGGGAGGACACAGCCGTCATCGTCACCACAGACCACGGCCACGATCTCTGTTTCAACGGTCTGGACAACCCCACCATCTGGGCCAAGGACTTTCCCCATCCGGAATCGCACGCGCGCATTCCCCTGATGATCTGGCACCCGCAGCATCCGGGCCAGGGTCGGCGCATCCAGGCCCTGACCAACGCCCTGGACGTCAACGCGACGATGCGTGACATGCTGGAGATCGATGAACCGGAGGGGCCGCATGGACGCTCCCTGCTGCCCCTGCTAAGCGGTGAAAGCGACAGGCATCGCGAATTGCTGCTCTACGGTCGCTTCGGCGATGGCGTGGTCGTCAGCGACGAAAACTGGACCCTGACCCAAAGCTCGCGCAGTGAAGGTCCGCTCTACTGGTATTCCACAACCGGCCTGAACACCTCGCCGGACATGACCAGCGGTCATTTCATACCGGGCGTGGAGCTTCCGCAGTGGCGCGTGCCGGCGCAGCCGCGGGTCTGCCCGGACTATCTGTGGAGCCGCGAGGAGTTCACGTTCACGCCCCGTAACCTGCATGCGCAGGAAGCGGCCCAGGTGCGGCGCATGCAGGAGCTGCTGCGCGCGGGTCTGGCGGAGTGCCAGGCGCCGCCGGAAACACTGGCGAGGCTTGGGCTGGGCTGACGCTGTCTTGAATGACGGGTCAGTCTCGTATGCTGAACTGGCGCGGGTTTTCCTGCGCCTGAGCGTCACGGCCTTTGGCGGCCCCGTGGCGCACATCGCGCTGGCCGAGGACGAACTGGTGACCCGGCGCCGCTGGCTGACGCGCGACCACTATCTGGACCTGATCGCCGCCGCCAACCTGATCCCGGGCCCCAACTCCACCGAAGTGATGATTCACGTCGGACACAGCCTGCGCGGCATTCCCGGTGCGCTGGTGAGCGGCCTGTGTTTCATCGGCCCGGCCTTTCTGATCACCCTGGCCCTCAGCTTTTTTTACGTCAACAGCGGGGCCTTGCCGGAAGTAGAGGCGCTGTTTCGCGGCATTCAGCCGGTCATCGTAGCCGTCATCGCCGGCGCCGGCTGGCGTTTGTTGCGCAGCGCCCTGCAGGGGCAAAAGCTCTGGCTGCTGTTTGCATTCAGCGCGGCGCTGCTGGCAGCCACGGAGTTGCCGGAAGTCCTGGTCATGCTGCTGGCAGGGCTGCTGCACGTGACCTGGCAGACCCGCGCCGCCATGGCCACCCCGGCCTTTTTGCTTACTGGCCTGCCGGCCATTCCGGGTGAACTTCTCCTGACAGCGGGCACGCCGGGCCTGGGCGAATTGTTCCTGTACTTTCTGCGCATCGGCGCCATCCTCTTTGGCAGTGGCTATCTGCTGGTGGCCTACATCCAGCAGGACCTGGTGGTCAGTTACGGCTGGCTGGGCCCGCAGCAATTGCTGGACGCCATCGCCATCGGCCAGACGACACCGGGCCCGGTGCTCACCACTTCCACGGCCATCGGAACGATCGTCGCCGGTCTGCCCGGCGCCCTGCTGGCCACGCTGGGCATTTTCCTGCCATCCTTCATTTTCGTGATGCTCAGCGCGCCATTCATCCCGCGTCTGCGACAAAGCGCTTCGGTTCGTCACTTTCTTGCCGGGGTACATGCCGCCGTTGTGGCGGCCATCCTGGTGACCCTGCTCGGTCTGGCCCGAACGGCATTGAGCGATTCCGCCGGCCAGCCCTGGCTACCGGGCCTGGCGCTTTGTGCCCTTTCGCTCATCGCGCTGGTCCGTTGGCAGGTCAACGCCACCTGGCTGGTGTTGATCGGCGGCGTGGCGGGTCTGCTTATGAATTCGGCGGGTCTGTAGCAGCGGGCCTCAGCGTGCGCCGTTTCCGAAAAAGTCGGCGCCCAGCGGCGCATGGTAGCCGGTGAGTTCAGCGTAGCCGTAACCCGAAACGTCACCTTCAATTCCGATCGCGCCTTCCCAGTAGACGACGCTGCTGCTGTGCAGTTCCTGGTCAGCCAGCAGTGGACGCAGCGTGAATTGCAGCGGCGACTCACCCTCCACACGCACGCGCCAGCCCGCAGGATAGGTCGCGCCGCTGTGCGGGCTGGTCCAGTGGCCGGTCGTCTCCACCTGGAAATCGGTCGGCGCGATCTGTCGCGTGCTGCCATCCGCCTCGACAAGGAAGGCGGCCGAACCGCCGCCACCGTAATAGCGTTCGGCGCCATCGATCAGACGCAGCCAGCCGAGCGACATCTCGCGACCGTCATCAAAAATCAGCGCGAACCAGTCCCAGCCGACGACGTCTTCCGTCAGCGACCGGGTGAAGAATTCATGGTCCATCCACGATTCGCCCTGCACGGCGAAGGCTTCGCCGTCGAGCATGAGCGTGCCGCGCGTCGCAAGGCGCGGGATGGAATAGTAGTAACTGGCCTGGTGCGGCTCGCTTCCCTTGCGACTGTAGCCTGCCACACCGCGCAGACGGGGCGGCTTCAACTGCTCCAGCGTGAAGTCGATGGAAGCGCCCTCCATGGCGGCGCGCAGACGCATGCGGCTGGATTCGTCGTTCAGAGCCTGCATTTCCAGGTCCTCCAGCCAGATATGCGTTCGCGGCTCACTGCTGGCCCCGGCGAGGCCCGCGCCGTCGCGACTGTAGCGCTGGTCATGCAGGAAGCGACCGCCGGCCACGTCCGTTACGGTGAAGTGGGCCATGTAAACCTGGTCGCCGCGCCATTCCGAGGAGCCGACCTCGCTGTCGGGAGGCAACGCGCGCCGAAAAATCGTGAACTGATAGCCGAAGCGCCGGCCGTCATCACCTTGCAGATTGCCGGTGTAGTACCACCACTCCGTGCCGAAGTCCGGATGCGGCCCGAAGTCCGCCGGGAAGTTCCACTCCCGCGGCCCGGTGGCGCTGGAAAACCGGTCCAGGCGCTCTTCACTGAAATCCAGCAGCAGGCTGGCCGCCACCTCGTCAGCGGTGGCAGAGACGTCCATCTCGATCAGGCTGAGGCCATAGACGAGTATGGCAAGGATTACGACGAGCGTTGCGGCCAGGCGTCGCATGGAAACTCCGCGTTCGTGTTTGCAGCGGCACACTCCACTCTATCATGCCCCGGCCGGCTTCCGGGACCATTGACAGAACTCTCCCCTGCCGCTAACCTGTTGCCGCCAGGGCCTGTAGCTCAGTTGGGAGAGCGCTTCAATGGCATTGAAGAGGGCAAGGGTTCGAGTCCCTTCAGGTCCACTGCCTGCACAGGCCGGTTGCCACGCCCTGCATGCCCCCGGCCATTTTTTCCGCTCACTCGACTGAGTCATCATCCGCCAAAGTCTACGCAGGTTAGCGCTGATCGCGCTCGCCCCTGCGGGTCCGCTTCGTAATTCCCTTTTCTTTCACCATGACAGAACACCCGGCCGGAGCCTGGCGAAAGGCAGTCAGGGCGCTGCCCTTTCAGACGCATATCGCGCGTGGCCTCGTCTCATTCGTTTTTTACGGTCGCTGGTTGCCACAAGTGCAACGATCGAGGTCATCGACATGTCAGCTGGAATGTCAGGCAGGCCCATGTAAGGTAACATAAGGATAGCCTGACTCAAATTGAGATAATGGCAATTCAAGCGTGTTATACTTGTGAGTCACCCTGCTTTCTCTTTAGTCAGGCAACATTTCCAGTTTGTGAGCAGGGTCGGGGCCCGGGGTGGCCCATGCAGACCAGGAGGGCGGAATGAGTCGTCTGGACGAACTGGCACGGGAAAACGAAGCGCTGCGAGAGCGCCTGTCCGGGTTGAGTGAGGCCAGCCTCCGCATTAACGCAAGTCTCGACTTTGACACAGTCTTGCAAGAGGTCCTGGATTCCGCCCGAACGCTGACCAATGCCCGCTACGGAGTCATTTCCCTGATGGTCAGTGAAAGGGAGACTCCGCATTTCCTCTTCTCCGGCATGACGGAGGAAGAGAGCCGCAAGCTTTTGGATATCCGCGAGGGGCCCACACTGCTCGGGCACCTGCACAGGATAACCGGACCCCTGCGGATCAGGGACATTCACAGTCACATCGCTTCCCTTGGCCTGCCCGGGATGGAGCTGCTCACCACCGGGCGGCCACATATCACCTTTCTCGCGGCCCCGCTCCAGCATCTGGGCGATCGCGTGGGAACCATCTTCCTTGCCGACAGGGAGGACGGGCAGGAATTTTCGTCTGAGGACGAGGAGGCGCTGGTGATGTTTGCCTCCCAGGCGGCGTTGGTCATTGCCCATGCCCGCCAATATCGCGATGAACGGCGGGCCAGGGCCGATCTTGAGACCCTGATAAACATGTCGCCGGTCGGAGTGACGGTCCTGGATGTGAAGACCGGAACAGCGACTACTTTCAATCGCGAGGCGGCACGCATGGTGGACTCACTGCGTATGCCGGACCAACCGCTGGAACACCTGCTTGAAATCGTGACTTTTCGCCGCGCCGACGGCAGGGAAGTCTCCCTGCAGGACTTTCCCCTGTCAAAGACACTGCTCGCAGGGGAAACCTTGCGAGCCGAGGAGATCGTCCTCTCGGTCCCGGACGGTCGAAGTTTGTCCGCCCTGATGAACGCTACGCCTATCTATTCGCAAGACGGAGTAATCGAAACCTACATTGTAACCCTGCAGGACATGACCCCCCTGGAGGAACTGGAGCGCCTTAGAGCCGAGTTTCTGGCCATGGTAAGCCACGAATTGCGCACCCCGCTTACTTCCGTCAAGGGCTCGGTCGCTACGCTGCTGGACGCGACTACCGTACTCAGCCCGGTGGAGACGCTTCAACTCCACCGAATCATTGACGTGCAGACGGACCGCATGCGGATGCTGATCAGTGACCTCCTCGACGTGGCAAACATTGAAACGGGGACGCTTTCGGTCACTCCCGAACCCGCCAGCGTAGCGATACTGATCGATGAGGCCTGCAATGCCTTTCGGAGTAGCGGAAACCAGCACCAGATTGACATCAGCCTGTCTCCGGACCTGCCCTGGGTCATGGCAGACAGGCTGCGCGTCATGCAGGTATTGGGCAATCTGCTGACCAACGCCGCCAGGAATTCGCCGGGGCAGCCTGCGATCAGTGTTAGCGCCGAGCGATACGACCTCCACGTGGCAGTTTCCGTGTCCGATGCGGGCAGAGGCATCCCGGCCGAGAGTGTTCCTCTTCTCTTTCGTAAATTCTCACAGGTCGAGGGTGAGGAGCAGGGCGGCGACAGCGGCCTGGGTCTGGCGATCTGCAAGGGCATTGTGGAGGCGCACGGCGGGCGCATCTGGGCCAGCAGTGACGGGCCGGGGCTGGGAGCTCGCTTCACCTTCACCTTGCCGGCCTTTGAAGTAACCGGAAATGTCTTGCCAGTGGCACCTGCCCGATCCGCCGCCACGCCGGCACAAGACAAGTCGGGGGAACGAATCCGAATCCTCGCTGTGGATGATGACCCTCACACGCTCCGTTACGTGCGAGACACGCTCTCGAGGGCGGGCCACGAACCCGTCGTGACCGATGACCCAATGGATGTGCTCCGCCTCATGCAAGAGAATCCCCGCCTGGTCCTGCTTGATCTCAAGTTGCCGGGGATCGACGGGATCGAACTGATGGAAGAAATCCACAAGGACTACGACGTGCCGGTGATCTTTCTCTCTGCCTACGGGCAGGACGAGCACATCGCCAGGGCATTTGACATGGGCGCATCCGATTACCTCGTCAAACCCTTTTCTCCAACGGAACTGGACGCCCGCATCCGGGCGGCGATTCGCAAGCTGGAAGCAAGCATTCAACCGGAGTCCTATGTCTGTGGCGACCTCAAGATCGATTTCAATGAACGCCGCGTGACTCTTGCGGGCCGTCCGGTCCGTTTGACGGCCATCGAGTACCGTACGCTCGCCGAACTTGCCGCCAATGCCGGCAAGGTATTGACCTATGCGCATCTGCTGAAGCGCATTTGGGGCGAAAGCAGCTACGGCGACGTGCGTCCGATGCGCACCGTCATCAGCACCATCCGACGCAGACTGGGCGACGACGCCGGCGACCCTGCCTACATCTTTACCGAGCCGCGCGTGGGTTACCGCATGGCGCGAGGCGAAACACAGGAAGCAGGGCAAGACTGACCTGCATCGCCTTTCAGCTTCGCCAGGGAAGTCTGTCGCGCCCGGGCCCGGAATAAACCGGCGCGTTTGTCGGCAGCCCTCAGGAGAACATCTGCTGCACCCAGGGGCTATTCCGTTAGTCCGGCACAACGAGGATACTGACCAATGAAACTTGCTCCCAAACTGACACCCTGCCTTTGGTTTGACGGCCAGGCCCTGGCCGCGGCAAGGTTTTACACCTCTGCTTTTCCCGAATCCCGGATGCTGAACGTGACAGAGATTCCATCCGGGCCGGCAGAAGGCAGCGTTCTGGTGGCATTCGAAATCGGGAACCAGCGATTCGATGCCTTTGACAGCGCGCGCGATTTCAGTTTCACTCAGGCCCTTTCCTTCATGATCCCTTGCGATTCCCAGGATGAAATCGATTACTACTGGGAAAAACTGTCCGAAAATGGAAAAAAGCAACAATGCGGCTGGGTTGAGGACCAGTTTGGACTGTCATGGCAGATCATCCCTGCCAATCTGCGGAGCATCATGCAAGGCAACCCGGGAGCGGTAATGGCTACCTTGCTCACGATGCACAAGATTGACATTGGGACATTGCAGGAGGCGTCCCAGTCGTCCTGAAGCCGCCGCCGCAGTCCTTGCGGGCCATGCGCGCCTGGGCTGTCCGCCAATGACTTTTCCTGAATGACGCACTCCTGACCTGAGGAGAACATCGATGCGAGTGATGGTGCTCGCAAAAGCCACTAGAGAAAGCGAAGCCGGACTCTTGCCCTCCACGGACCTGCTGGAAGCCATGGGGCGCTTCAACCAGGAACTGATCGATGCCGGTATCATGCAGGCTGGTGAAGGCCTGAGACCTTCCAGTGAAGGTGTGCGCGTAATCTTCGACGGAGAGACACGCACAGTTCAGGACGGCCCCTTCGAGGCCATCAGCGAACTGGTCGCCGGTTTCTGGATCTGGCAGGTGAAAGACATGGACGAAGCCCTGACCTGGGCAAGGCGCTGCCCCAATACCATGCCAGGGGGCGGCGAACTGGAGCTTCGTCCGCTCTTCGAGGCCACAGACTTCGGCGAGGCCATGACTCCCGAACTCAGGGAACAGGAAGAAAAGCAGCGGCGGGCCCTGGCAGACGGGTGAAACAACGGGGTCTGCGACTCTCTCCCCGGCAAAACGGAAGCCATTAGACCAGGCCGCGCAGGGTCTCTGCCTCCATGCGTTGCATGCACGCCAGGTGCGGGAATTGAAGTACAATAGGCCGATGCTCAACTTTCGATGCTCTGTAAGTTTGGTCTGGCGCGCCCTCCGTACTGCCCTGCTGACCCTGTTGACAGCCGCCTGCACCATGCCGGCCGCGCTGGACAACTTTCTTGCCGACGTCCAGGCTGTCCCGGAAGGCGAATCAGTCGCCGCGCCCGCGGACCCAACCCCCCTGCCCTTCGTCGCGAACCTGCCGGTCATGGGCATCGCGCCGGAACTGCACGACGGCGCATGGTTGAACACTTCCACGCCATTGAGCCTGGCCGGTCTGCGCGGCAAGGTCGTCGCCCTGGAGATGTGGACCTTCGGGTGAATTAACTGTATCCGGGTGATCCCCTCGTTGAGGGGATGGCATCAGCAGTACGCAGACCAGGGTCTGGTCGTGATCGGCAACCACTATCCCGAATTCAACTTCGAGCGCGACATCAACGCCGTGAGGGAGTCCCTGGTCCGACTTGACGTCCCCTACCCCGTGCTGCAGGACAACGGCCGCGAGACCTGGAACGCCTACAACAACCGCTTCTGGCCCGCCCTTTATCTTATCGACAAGCAGGGCCGCATCCGCTACCGCCACTTCGGCGAAGGCCGCTACGAGCAGACGGACCAGGCCATCCGCGACCTGCTGCGCGAGCCCTGGGACGCTTCCGCCAGCCCGGCAGCGCCATTACCGCCTGGCCTGACGTCGACGGATATCCTCAACGTGCGCAGCGGCCCGGGTCTCGACCACGACATCATCGGCCTCGTCTCGCCGGGCGAGGTCTATCAGCGCCATGGCGAACAGGAGGGCTGGTACCGCATCCGCCACCAGGGCCGCGAAGGCTACGTTTCAGGCGAGTATGTCACGCTCAGCGGCTGAACCCCGCGCCATCCAGGACTCTTACCACGACGACATCGCCATCTGCATGGGCTGCGGGCGGCAGAACCCGCAGACCCTGGGAGTCCGCACTTTTTGGGACGGCGCGGAGGGCGTCTGCCACTTCACGCCGGCCGACCATCACACGGCCTTCCCCGGCGTGGTCTATGGCGGCCTGCTCGCCAGCCTGATCGACTGCCACAGTATTGGCACGGCCATCGCCGCCATGTACGACGCCGAGGGGCGCGCGCCGGGCACGGAGCCGGAGATTACCTGCGTCACCGCCAGCCTGCAGGTCGATTATCTGAAACCGACGCCGATGGGCGTGCAGCTCGAGTTGCGCGCGCAGATTGAAGAGTTGGCCGCGCGCAAGGTAATCGTCCGCTGCAACCTGCGCGCCGGCGATGAGGAGACCGTCCGCGGCCGCGTGATGGCGGTCCGGGTCAGCTCACGTGCGGGAGGTGGCGATGAGAATGTTTGACTTATGAGCCAGGGAATACTACAATTCGGTTAAACATTTGTTCTATGTTGAATTGGGGTTTGCAATATGACGGACAGAGAGGGCTTTACCTACGAGTTCCCTGAGATGTCCCCTACAGAAAGACTGAAGGAACTCATCCCCTACATCGCAGAGAAGCTACAGGATGACCCTGCATTTGGGCGCGTGAAACTCGCGAAAATCATTTACTTTGCCGATATGGAATCTTTCAGGCTGCATAGACGGCCTGTGACTGGATCTGCCTGGTCCCGCGACAATTTCGGCCCACTTCCCAAGTCCTTCCTGCAAACCCTGGACGCACTGAAGGCCGAGGGAAACATCACCGAGTGTGAACGGGAATATTTTGGGCGTACGCAAAAGCGAATCGAAGTGCTTTCAGAACCATCTCTTGACCTGCTCACAAACAAGGAACTGGATATTGTAGATCGCGTTATCGAGAGATTCGCGGACTGGAATGCGAGTCAGTTGAGCCACCAGTCACACGGTGTTGCCTGGCGCCTCTCAGAGGGCGAAAGGTACATCCCCTATGAGTATTCCCTGTATTCTGATGAGCCCTTGACTGATGAAGAATTGAGGCACGCACGGCACCTGGCTCAAAAATACAGGGATTGTGACTTTGCCTGAGTACCGGGTCAGATTCACAGAGGAATGTAAACGGAAACTCGAACTCCTGGCTTCACCGGAAGCGCTGGGTGAAGCACTTGCGACAGTTCTCAAAGACCTCGAGAACATGCCTTACGAACTGGGCGTCACACATATTGAGCAAGAAGATGGAAGACGCATTGTCATCAGGTTCGTCAAGACCGAACTTTATGTCAGCGAATATGGCGTCATTCAGCCCTTGACCCTCTTTTTCGGCATCAGCGAAAGTCGAAAACTGGTTTTGGTACTGGACGTGTTGGGCGCGTCCGGCTTTGGTCTGGACCCAGGCAGCCCCTAGCTGAAAAACCTCTGCGGCGGGCCGGTATCGACCGCGAAGGCCAGGGCGTCGAAACTGCGTTGCAGCAGGTCCATGCGCACTGACGCGTGCGCCGGATCATCCCAGCGATTGTCGAATTCGCCCGGGTCTTCCTGCAGGTCGTAGAGTTCGCCCAGGGCATGACCGTGATAGCGCACCAGCTTGTAGCGCCGGTCGCGGTACATGGTGGCGTAGCTGCCCTCGAAGCCGCGACCATTGTCCAGCAGCGTGCGATAATACTCGCAGCGCACGAAGTCGCGGTGATGCTGCGCATCGGCCCTTCCACTCAGGATGGGCCACAGCGAGCGCCCCTGCGTCCCTTCCTGCGCTTCCAGACCGCATGCGTTAAGCAGGGTGGGGAAGATGTCGGTCAGTTCGGTCAGGGCACTGCTGCGCAGCCCGGCCTGCACCTTTCCGGGCCAGCTCCAGATGAGCGGCACGCGCACCAGTCCCTCGTAAAAGCGACAGCCCTTCATCAACAGGCCGTGGTCGCCCAGGGTCTCGCCGTGGTCGCTCGTGAACAGAATGAGCGTGTTCTCGCGTTGACCGCTGCGCTCCAGCGACCCCAGCAAGCGGCCCACCTGGTCGTCCAGTTGTTCAATCATGCCGTAGTAAGCCGCCTGCACACCGCGCGCGTCGAATTCGTCGGGATGTCGTACGTCACTCTGAAAGTCGATCGCTGACAGCGCCCGCTGCGCCTCAAGGTCGCTCTTGCGAAAGAGCGGGCCCGGCATGTCCGCCGGATCGTAACGCTCCAGGTACTCGCGCGGCGGCGTGAAAGGCGGGTGCGGGTAGTAGTAGTTAATGCTCAGTAGCCAGGGCTGGTCGGGCGGCCGTTCGGTCTCGATAAAGTCGATGGCGCGCGTGGTACACCAGGTCTCGCGATGCAGCTCGACGGGAAAGCCCGTCATGTCCTGGCAGAGTTCACCCAGGTCCCGCCCCTGCGCAGCGACCCAGTCCCTCCAGGCATGACCGACGGGCCAGTCGTCGCGCGGCGCGTGGCTCCACTCGAAGACGCGGTAGCCGTCGTCCACCGGCCGCGGCTCGAGGCGTTTGAAGCCTCCGGCCAGATGAAACTTGCCGACAAGGCCACAATCGTAACCGGCGTCGGCCAGCAACTTGCTGATCAGGGGCGCGCCTTCCCCCCAGACGGTGTTGCCGTTGCAGGTGCCGTGCACGGTCGAGGGATAACGACCGGTCAGGAAGCTGGCGCGACTGGGCGTGCAGATCGGGCTCTGGCAAAAGGCGTGGTCGAAGGCCGCGCCTTCGCGCACGAGGCGGTCGATGTTGGGCGTGCGGATGTGCGGGTTGCCCAGCGCGGCAATGGAGTCCCAACGCTGCTGGTCCGTGCAAATCCAGAGAATGTTCGGACGCATGCCCCTGCCCTCCTCAAAGTAGCGCGATTGTAGCGCAGGGGATGTCTACATCTCCGCGCTGTCGAGGATGAGCGTGACCGGACCGTCGTTGTGGATGACGACCTGCATGTCTGCGCCGAAGACGCCGCAGGCCACCTGGCCGATGCCGGCCTCGCGCAGCTTCTCCGCGTAACGCTCGACCAACGGCTCGGCCAGGTCCGGCTTGCCGGCGCGGGTGAAGCCAGGTCGGCGACCGCGCTTCATGTCTGCGTAAAGCGTGAACTGCGAAATGACCAGCACGCCGTAGCCGAGGTCCAGGGCGGAGCGGTTCATGCGGTGCTGGTCGTCGCGGAAGATACGCAACTGGGCCGTCTTTTGCGCCAGGCGGTCGACCTCGGCCGGGCCATCGTCCAGCGCGATGCCGACCAGCGCCACCAGGCCGCTGTCAATGGCGCCCACCAGCTCACCCGCCACGTGCACCTCCCCGCGGGTGACGCGCTGCAAAACGACGCGCATCAGCCCTGGGCCGACATGTCGCCGGGAGTTGGGTGCAGGCCCTCGGCGATGCGCAGGGCGCGCAGTCGGTCCAGCCAAAAAAAGTACAGGAACTCCTGCACGGCCTGCTCGACGGTCAGGGTCTGGCCAGTGGGGGCATAGGTCAGGCGCTTGCTGAAATCATCGACGGCGAGTTGCAGGACGAATGCTTCCTGGTCCGGCAGGGCGGCGCGAATGCCCTCTGCGCTGCTTTTCATCAGGCGACGCCGGAAAAAACGTTGTTGCCAGCCCGTAGCCCGCTCCCAGGTGCGGGCGGAAAAGGGGAATGGCAGGTTCCAGATGGCCAGTTGAACCTGAAGCAGGTGGAGGCGGTCCATCCACTGCAAATGGCCCAGGATGGCCGCCAGCGACCAGCCATCGTGCCGCGCCTCGTACCAGCGCGCCTCGGGCACGATCGAGCGCATGGCGATGAAGGATTCGCGCACTTCACGCATCCGCGCGATGAATTGAAGACGGTCTTCCTCGTCATCCAGAAAGCGATAATCGCGCCGGGTCATGACCAATGCCTGAACGGGTTGACTTCATCTTACGCCTGGCCAGGGGCAGCGTCAACAACTTGCGCGCAACCCTTCGCGGCGTAAAATGGACGCGTTGCCGCAAGGAGGCTGCATGGCGGACAGTCTGTTCGACAACCGCTATCGCTACGACCACATTTACCCCCGTGGCCGCTCCGGCGAGACCCTGCGCGCCTTCGATTCCCGGGCCCAGGACCGGCCGGTCATCATCAAGCGACCGGCGCCCAACGATGCCCCGCCCATTCGCGCCGGCCAGGAAGTCAGCATACTGAACGAGCGCCGGGCCCTGCAGCGCCTGTCCGGCCACCCGGTGCTGACCGAACTGCTCGGCTCCGGTCAGTTTCCGATCGGCGGCATGCCCCATCAGTACATCGTCATGGAACGCGCCGTCGGCGACATCGTCGGCGACACGGTTCTGGCGCTCAAGGCCAACGGTCAGTACCTGTCGGACCTGGAATTGCTGGTCATTCTGGACAGCCTGCTCGACCTGCTTCAAACAGCCCACGAGCGCGACATCGTTTACAACGACGTGGACGCCTGGCATTTGTTCTGGGACCGCGACGCCTGGCGGCTCAAGGTCATCGACTGGGGCAACGCCGTCCTGCTTGAGGGGGACGAAAGCACGCCGCAGGGGGTAAGCCGTCAATCGGACGTCGGCCAGGTGGGAGAATTGCTCTACTTCCTGCTGACCGGCGGACGTCGCATTGAGTTGCCGCGCGACGCCGGCAATGACTTTCGCGCGGATTTCGGCCCGGAAGCGGAACGCGTATCAACCCGCCTGCAAAGTATTGTCAGCCGTGCGGCGCACCCCCGATTGCAATTGCGTTATCCGGACCTCGCTACCCTGCGAAAGGACCTCGCCGACTTTCGCGCCCCGCTGCAACGCGAGCGCGACATGGTTCTGAACCGCGTCAGTGGCAGGTTGCGTCACGACCGCAGCCGCGACGAGTTGCATGGCCTGATGCAAACTCTGGCGCCGGCTCTGGCTGCTGACCCGGGTTATCCCCAGTCTCGCGAGTTGCAAAAGGCGATAGAGGCGCGCCTGCAGGACATCGCCATCGCCGCCGACCTCGACGCGATTCGCATCTACATGGAAAACGGCAACTGGCAGCGCAGCGCCGAACTGCTCTCCGAGCTGCGACCACGCGCGGACGGCGAGAACTCCCGTCTGGTGCGTCTGCTGGGCGATATGGCACGTCTCTTGCAGGACGCGCAGCGGGAAGACATTCCTGCACTGGTGCAGGACAGTATCGCGTTGCTTTTTGATGGCCAGGTGGCCGAGGCGGCCCAGGAACTGGTCACGCGGCATGCCAGCGAGAGCGATTACGAACTGCAATACATGCTGGCCGAGCGCATATCGGCGCACTACCCTGATGTTCAGTTGCTGCAACCCAACCTGCTGCGCGTCCGCCTGGCGATGGGGGATCTCGCGTACGCCGGCCAGCCGGTCGGCGAGCCGCAGGTCGTGCTCGATGAAGTGTTGGCGCTGCTGCAGGGAATCAACGCCAACCCGCGACTCGCGCCGGGCGTTTTGCAGGAGCGCTACGGCCAGGTCGGCGAGGGCCTGGAATCCCTGCAAACCCTGCTGGACTCCCTGGGCGGCGGCCAGCCCTTGCCAGGCGCCGAGGGCCTGGGCGGGGCCCTGCAACGCGCCCTGATGGCCAGCCGCAGTCTGGCCCGAAACCTGCAAATCATCGGCAGCCGGGCCGCTTCCAGCCCGCGCGAGGCCACCACGGCGCTCGCCGACTGCCAAATTATCGACCCGGTCAACAACGCCTGGGCGCTGCTCCAGCGCCGCCTCGATGCGCTCTACGAGTTTTTGGGCACCTGCCAGACCTGGGTCCCGCTGGCCGACGGTTCCGGCCTCGACAACTGGCTGCGCGACACGCGCTCCGACCTGAACCCTTTCATGGAGTTTCTGACTGACCCCTTGTTCAAGGACATGGTGAGCGGCCTCGATGTCGCCACGAGTGCCTGGGACAAATACGCCATGGCCACACTGCAGGGCAATCGCGCCAGCGCCCTGGATGCCCTCACACAGGCCTCCGAAGCCGTTCAGACGCTGAGCCCGACGCTTTCCTCCTGGTTCATACAATTGCGTAGCGT
The DNA here is from genome assembly GCA_026708325.1 of Anaerolineaceae bacterium. GTDB lineage: Bacteria > Chloroflexota > Anaerolineae > Aggregatilineales > Phototrophicaceae > JAGWBD01. The sequence continues at coordinate 41,896 of JAPOVC010000010.1, forward strand.
CGTTGCCGGCGCGCGCTATGTGGAGCGGCACGCCCTTTTCGGGGGCCTTGGGCGGGCGCTGGCGGATGGCTGGCAGACCTGGGACCGCGGTCAACTGGCCGAAGCGGCGCGACTGGCGCAGCGCGCCAGGGAGATTGCCCGCAACAACCCGCAGCGTGAGGCATCGGACCGGCTTGCAAGGCTTGCCGAGGCGTCGCGTATCTGGGTCGAGCGAAACGGCGTCGCCAGTGCCGAGGCCACCCGCACGGCTCTGGCGGCCGCGGAAAGCCTGTTTACGGAGGAAGAATTGAAACTGCGCGACGACTTCGCGCAGCAAATGCCAGGAACCGACACTTTCCTCAAGGCCATGAATCGCGGCCTGGTCGACCAGGTTGACCAGCAAAGCACGGCCGCCCTGCGCATCCTGTTCTTCTATTACCTGTTGCGTGGCGCGGAAGACGCCCAGGAGAACGACGCGAACGCGCTGGAAAATGCGGCCTTCTGGCATGAGGCCGCCTTGCGCACGCTCGGTGACGACGGGCCGCAACACGTGGCCGCGCGCTCGCTGGAGAGTTTCATCAGCCGGAGACAGGACCTGCTGGACGCGGCCGGGCGCATCAACGAGATCAACGGGCCGGACATTCTGCCCCGCCTCGCCACCATTGCGGACCAACTGGAGGCCAACCCCCAGGCGCGCCTGCTGGCGCCGGCCATCCTCAGTCTGGCGGAATTCCAGGCGGCCCTGCGTGACTGGACCGACGGCGAGTTTCGGCCGGCCGGTGTCAAGCTCGAAAACGCCATGAACGCCATTGATGACGCGGAGCAGGCCGCCGCCATCACCCTGACCGGATACCGCACCTGGCTGGTCTCGCTGCAGGCCGGCGCCGCCGAACTGCACACCCGGCTGCGACGCATGAACAAGGTCATTGAGGAGAAGCCCGACACGCCTGACAACGCCTTGCTGGAAGCGCATCGCTGGCTGGTCAGCGAGACGGAGCGATTGCTCAGCCCGGAGCAGGGCAAGACGCTGCGCCAGTGGCAAACCACCTACGAGCGTTTCCTCGCCACCCACATCGATCCGGACCTCAGTCGCAGCGCTCGTCTGACGCGCTTCAACGACCTGTTTCGCGTCATGTTTATCGACCGCCACCCGGCCTGGCCGCTCTACCGCCACTGGTTCGAACTGACCGAGCATCAGTCGGAATTTTCGGTCGCGTCCGGCACGCAGGAAAGCCCGGAGTCCGAAGCGGCCCCCGCTCGCCAGGGGCGCCGGCAACGCGGCCTCTTGCCCGGCGGTCTGCCAGTGCTGTCGCAACCCTCGTCACCACCGCATCCTGGAGCGGAGCCGTCGGAACCGACCCTGCCACAGCCCCCGGAACCCGGGCCGGACCAGGTAGACAGGTCACCGGTCCCGTTCTCGGACGACGATGAGTTTCCGGAACTGCCGGAAAGCGCGCCGGCTCCACGACGCATATCCCGTCAGGTCACCGTGGTGACCCTTGTCATTGTGGTGCTTGCCATTCTGGCGCTGGTATTCGTCTACGCGCCGGGCAGGGACCTGAACCCTGGTCAGGTCAGTCCGGCTGCTACGACAGTGCCCCCGATGACCCCCGGTGACGCTGCCGACGCGCCGGCGGCCGTCGTCTTGCCAGCCAGCGCCACGCCGTTGCCGGACCCAACCACTGCGCCAACGGTAGCAACGCTGGCGCCATCCGCGACGGCCGGACCCACCCGTACTGCGACACCCCTGCGGACCGCCACACCCCTGCCCAGTGTCACGCTGCCACCTTTGGGCCTCCAGGGCCGCCAAAACCTTCTGACCCTGCTGGCCGGTCTGGCCGCAGGGGATGCCCTCACCTGGCCGACGGACGCCTACAGGACCGGCGACGAGAACGGGGTCTGGCATCTTGGCCGCGAAGAACCTGCGGGTGACGGCCCCGTCGTCTTTGCGCTGACGTCGGATGCACTGGATGCGGCCTATGGCAATCGGGCGGCCACGCGCATCCGGCGCATGGAAGTCACCCTGGTTCTCGGCGAATACGACCCGACGCTGCTGCAGGAGGATTCCATCTGGTTTGGCGCAACATTGCAGAGTGCCGGCGATTCACAGATGGCCGCCGGCGCGCGGGTGCGTCTCGTGCAACCTGGCGTGATCAATCTGTCGCAGCATCGCGGAACGGAACTGCGGCCGGTCGGTCAGCGCACGGTCAACGCCGTGGTGGCCCGGCTGCGGCTTGAGCGTGACATGGACGCTGGCAGCGTACGCGTGTTCTTTAACGACGAGTCTCTTGGCGAGCCCGTCCCCATGGTGCCGGGCGAAGCCTTGCACCCTGTACTCTACGTTCAGGGCGGTGGCGTCATCGTCAGCGTCACGGACTGGCAAATAACCCTCAGTCCGGGTTGAACCCTGCTAACCCGAGTAACTCCACCCGATATCCTGCAGCGTCAGGGTCGCGTCGGACTTGCCGGCGCGGTTTACACCGGCGCCAATGACCTCACCGACGATCACGTCATGATCGCCACCACTGTCAACGCTCGAGACCACGCGGCATTCCAGCCAGGCCGCAGCACCGGAAATGAGCGGGCAACCGGTCTCCGGCCCGGCAGTCGTCGAGGCGTCCTTCACCTTGTCCGGGTTCTTCTCCCGGCTCTTCGTCAGGCCCGTAATGAGCTCGGCGTCGGCCTTGTCGAAGATATTGACGGAGAAGACCTTGCCTTCGGCGACGATGCCATGGGTCACGGCCGTTTTGGACAGGCCAAAGGCGACCTGACGCGGCGAGAAGGAAGACTGGGTCAGCCAGTTGACCACCATCAGGTTGACGTCGTCGCCGTTGCGGGAGCCGATGGCGTAAAAGCCATAGGGAATCATGTTCAATGCATCGCGAATGCTGTCTTCAGCCATGTTGCCTCTCCTGGTTGCCTGAATCTGCTTCGCAAGTTTAGCAGAAGTGGCGACGCAAGTCGCCAGGGGTCGCCCTGGTCCGGGAGGACGGAGCGGTGAGCGACGATGGCCGTCGCCGGCAACTCTTTGCCATCGGTTTCCTGGGATTCGTGGCCCTCGGAATGCCGGTCGCGGCCCTGGGAGTCGCCTGGGCGCAAATGCAACGCAGCTTCGAGGTTTCCCTGGAATCCCTGGGCCTGGTCATGGTCGCCCTGCTGCTGGGCCGCGTCCTGGTCAGCGTCTACAGCGGTAATCTGGCCAGTCGTATGGGCGTGGGCAACTATCTGCTGGCGGGCAGCCTGCTCATGCTGACCGGTTTCGCCGGCGTTGCGGCGGCGCCCGGACTGTTACCCCTGATCGTCTTGCACACCACACTCGGCGTGGGGGTGACGGTGCTCAATACCGGCATCAACATCCACGCCGCCGCCAACTATTCCGGCGCTCGCATGAACCTGCTGCATACCGGCTATGGTCTTGGGTCCGCGCTGGGGCCCCTGATCGTCACCCTGGTCGTCTTTCATCTCGGCCTCGACTGGCGCTGGAGCTATGTCGTCTTCCTGGTCCCGCAACTGGGCCTGACCCTGCTGCTCGCCCGCACGCGTCAATCCTGGAAATTGAACGGGAAGCCCGCGTCCGGGGAGCCCGCGCAGCCCCTGCGCCGCACCTTGCGTCTGGCGCCGGTCTGGTTCGGCATGTTGCTTTTCTTTCTGCACGGCGGCATCCAGCACGGTACGGGCGCGCTGGGCAACAGCCTGATGATCGATGGACGTGGCATCGCCCCGGACCAGGCGGGCCTGTGGGTCAGCATCTTCTGGGCCGGTCTGACGATCGGTCGCGTGCTAACCGGCGTGTTGGTCGAGCGCATCGGCAACGATCGCTTCATGCGCGTCAGCATGCTCTTGACCATCGTCGGTACGCTGCTTTTCCAGGCAAACCTGGGCGAATCCCCGACCTTCGCGGGAATCGCGCTCATCGGCTTAACCCTGGCGCCCGTACTTCCCCTGCTACTGGCGGATACACCTGGACGCGTGGGCGCGGTGCATTCGCCCAACACAGTCGGTCTGCAAATTGGCAGCTCTGGCGTTGGAATCGCCCTGTTGCCGGCGCTTATGGCTGTGGTGGCCGATCGAGTCGGCCTCGAGACCATAGGGGTCAGCCTCGTTCTCATCGCCCTGCTGAGCTTCCTCGCGCACGAAGGCCTGCTGGCGCTGGAACGGCGCCAGGCCCTCCCCGCTTCGCTCAGCCCTGCTCGCTGAATTCCAGCACGATGAGATTCTGGTCGCATTGCTCGCTGGTCACTATCTGCATGAATTCGGAAAGCGGACTGCCGCCCTGACTGCGCACTTGCAGCGACCAGGGCGCCAGCAGCGGAACATCACCGAGACGCAACTCGAAGTTCCCTCGGGAATCCGTGGTGCCGCTCACTTCGAGGTCGCTGTCGACCTTGTCCGCGACGACCAGCAGTCCGGCTGCACCGCTTCCGTTCCTGCGCACAACCCTGCCGGCGACGCCCGACCAGTCGCAACGACCCCTGCCCGGCACGTAGTCGATGGAGGCCGGGTCCAGGGTGAAGCGCAGGCCAGGCGGCAGCGCTGTGTGGGTCGCCGTGGCCTGTGGCACGATGGAAACGGGCGGCGGCCGGGTCGAGGTCGGGCGGGGCCGCAGGGTGGGCGTGGCGCTGGCTTCCGCGACTACTCGCAGGGCAGGCGGGCGGGCGGAACCGGACGAAAACAAAATCAGCCCGGAGAACAGCACAATCAGGCACACAACCAGCAACAGGGCCAGGGGCCAGGGCGCCTGGCCGCGCCGTTCCTGGCCGCCGGCAGGAGGTCTGCTTCCGCCCTCCGATGCCTGCCGCGGGGGCGGGGCTGAAGCCGGGTCGTCCGAAGGTCCCATCACCAAAGTATGCAATGCCCTGAGCGCAGCGCAAGCACTTACCCGGCCTTGTGGCCTGACCCCTAAGACTTTAGGATAACCGCAGCAGGATACGGCAGCGGCAGGGGACAAGGCATGGCGCGAGGAAGGTATCGTCCGGCGACCAGCGCGCGCAGGAGCGGCTGCGCCTGGCAATGGCTGATCATCGGCCTGGCGCTGGGATTCGGCTGCGCCATCACCCTCTTGCTGGGCGGAATGGCGCTGGGTCAGGTCACCCTTGACCTCGGCATACAGCCCACCGATACGCCGGTCGTCGTCGTCATCACCGCCACGCCCCTGCCGGCCACGCCCACACTGCCTCCGACGAATACGCCTCCACCAACTGCCACAATGGTCCAGGTGCAGGAGATTGACACCCCCACGCCGACGCCCGCGCCCCCGACGGCCACGCCAACACCCGAGCCAGGCAGGGGAAACCCGACGGTGCTGGACGCGCTGGAGGGTCAGTTGACCGAACTCCTGTCGGTGGCGGGCGGCACCTTTGTCATGGGCACGACGGCCCAGGAGGTGCTGGCAGCGGTTGATGCCTGTGTCGCCGAGGGCGGCAACTGCCAGCTTTCCTTCGGTGAGGATTCCAGTCCGCCCCACAGCGTCACGCTAAACGCCTACCGGATGGAGCGTACCGAGGTCACCTACACCCAGTACCTTGCCTTTCTCAACGCTCTGGGGCCCCGCAGCCATCTCAACGGTTGCGATGGCCAGGCCTGCCTTGCCACGCTCAATGAGACGGACCTGAGCAACGTGACCTTCGACAGCGTCAATTACCGCGTGCCGGGCGTCCTGGCGGACCGCCCCGTGTCAGGAGTGACCTGGTACGGCGCGCGGGCCTACTGCGAGGCCATCGCGCGCCGTTTGCCGAGCGAGGCCGAGTGGGAACGTGCAGCGCGCAGCAACGACGACCGCATCTTCCCCTGGGGCAACCTGCGCGACGTCGCCCTGGCCAACACGAGCAGCCGGGCCGATCGGGCGCCTGAAGAACGCGGCGCGGACCCGGTCGCCAGCTTCCCCGCCGGCGCCTGGGGTCTGCACGACATGGCGGGCAACGTCGCCGAATGGGTCACCGACTGGTACTCGCCCTTCTACTACAGCCAGGCGGAGGCCGCCGGCCTCAATCCTGCCGGTCCGCCCGTTGGCACCGAAAAGGTCTTGCGCGGTGGTTCCTGGGACGCGCGCATCTTTTTTGCCCGGACGCCGCACCGTCAGAGCCTGGCGCCGGACCAGCAGGCCTTCTACGTCGGCTTCCGCTGTGCGGCGGACGTCGCCGCTCCCGGGGCTGCGACCGCCGCGGGCGTGAATCTGGCCGGTCAGGACTTCTCCCTGCTGGAGACGGCCGACGAGGACATCGGCAACCAGCCGACCCTGCAGCCCCCGCCTGAACCCCTGTCTGCGGCTTCGGAAGACAGCGACGAGCCCCTGCCCACACTCGAGCCGGGGTGATCAGACGGGCAGCGCCAGCACCGGGCCATTGACCTTGACGCCCACACGCTGACCGGCACGAAAGCGGCGGCTGTTGTCCGTTTGTGCCGTAAGGGCTGTGTCGTCCGCCAGACGTAATTGCAGGCGCTGGTGATCCCCGAAGAACTGGACTTCCTCCACCCGCACGGGTCCACCCCCGGTCACCTGAAGCGTTTCCGGCCGCAACAGCAGGGTCACCTCCCCCGCTGCGGGTTGTCGAAGTTCCAGATCGCCAATGGCGCAGCGGGCGACGCGGCCGCTCGCCTCGGCGCCCAGAAAATTACTCTCGCCGACGAGTTCGGCCACGGCCCGGCTGGCCGGTTCGTGATAGAGGCGCCAGGGCTCGGCCACCTGCAACAGGCGACCGGCGGACATCACCGCCACCTGGTCCGCCACACTGAGCGCTTCCTCCTGGTCATGCGTGACGAAGACGGCCGTCGTCCCCGTCGCGCGCAATATGGCGCGGACCTCCGCGCGCAAGCGGACCCGCAAATGCGTATCCAGGTTCGAAAAGGGCTCATCCAGCAGCACCAGCGCCGGCTCCGGCGCCAGGGCCCGCGCCAGCGCCACCCGCTGTTGCTGGCCGCCGGAGAGGCCCTGCAGGCTGCGCGGGCCGAATCCATCCAGCCCGACCAGGGACAGCATCGTCTCCGTGCGCCGACGGCGCTGTTCCCGACTGCCCTTCAGGCCAAAGGAAATGTTGCCGGCGACGTCGAGGTGCGGGAAAAGCGCGTAGTCCTGAAAGACCATGCCCACGCGACGATTCTCGGGAGGCACGTGGCCCTGTGGCCCGGCCACGGCGCGCCCCTCGATGTGGATCTCTCCGCTGTCGGGGCTCTCAAAGCCCGCGATCAGGCGCAGGGTCGTGGTCTTGCCACAGCCGCTCGGCCCCAACAGGGCCAGCAACTGTCCGGCCTGTAACGAAAGGCTGAAGTCCCTCAGCGCCTGGACCGTCTCAAAGCGCTTGCCGAGATTGCGGCAGGCCAGGGCGACATTCATGCGGGTTCAGCGCAAATGCACGAGGACGGCCAGGGCATGGGCGCGCGCGCGCCGCGGCAACTCGCGCAGCAGCGCGACGCCGGTCCCGGGTGCTGCGCCGGGCTGCCGTTCCCGCAGCAAAATGGCGATCAGCCCCAGGGCCGAAACCCCCAACAACAACAGGCCGGGCCCACCGATTATCGAGAGCAGTGCCTCGCTGTAGGCGGACCAGATGTGGGTAGCGAAGGTGCGCGTGCCAATGGGCGCCAGCACAAGCGTGGTCGGCAACTCCTTCATCACGCTCAGAAAGACGAGCGCGATACCGGCAAGGATGCCGGCACGGGCCAGCGGGACGTAGATGCGCAACACAACCTGCCAGGGGCGTTGACCGAGGCCGCGGGCCGCCTCCTCGAGGCGCGGACTGACCGATTCCAGGGCGCCGCGACTGGCGCTGATGGCCAGGGGCAAAAAGCGCGTGACATAGCCCAGCAGCAGCAGGGGGACCGTCTGGTACCAGGCGGGCAAATAGCGGGCGGCGAAGAACACCAGCGCCAGTGCCACGACGATGCCCGGCAACACGTTGCCGCCGTGGGTCATGGCGACCAGCCAGTGATTGAGACGACTGTGCCTGCGCCGGAGCAGCAGGGCCAGAGGCAGGGCCAGGACCCCCGCCGCCAGCGCCGCCAGCGCGCTTACGCTGGCCGTGGTTGCAGTGAGCATGCCCATATCTGGCGGGGTGACGTTGAACAGGGCCCGCCGGGTCAACCAGGAACCCAGCACGCCCACCGGCAACGCCACGCCCAGAGCGACCAGTAGCGCGCAAAAGAGCACTGCCGGCCAGCGCCAGCGACCGATTTGTTGCAGTTCGAGACGCCGTTGCGCGCCCGCCCCGAGTCTTGCGCCGCCCCGTTGTTGCCCCAGGCGTCGCTCCAGCCACAACAGAAACAAGGTGAGCAGGATGAGCATCAGCGCCAGGATGGCGGCCCGTTCCCGATCGAAGGAACTGGTGTACTGGAGATAGATGGCGCGGGTGAAGGCATTGTAGCGCATGACCGCGACGGCGCCGAAGTCGCTGAGCGTGTAGAGAGCGACCAGCAGGCTGCCCCCGGCCAGGGCCGGCCGCAGCAGCGGCAGGGTCACCCGCCGGAAGACCTGCCAGCGGCCCAGGCCCAGGCTCCGCGCCGCCTCTTCCAGCGCCGGGTCGCTGCCCAGCAACACGGCGCGCGCCGGCAGGGCGATGAAGGGCCAGGTGATCAGGGTGATGGAGAGCCAGGCGCCGAACCAGCCGCGCATGTCCGGCAGGCGTTCAAGCGGCATCAGCGCCGCCAGCAAATCGTACAAAAGGCCGCGCGGACCGAAAGCCGCCAGTAGCGTCACGGCGCCCAGATAGGAAGGCACGACCATGGTAAGCAGACCGGCAATCAACCAGAAGCGCCGCAGGGGAAACTCGCAGCGCGCGGTCAGCCAGGCGAAAGGCAGGCCGATCGCCAGCGCGCCGGCGACCACCGTGACCGTCAGGACGATACTGTTGGCCAGGATGGTCAGCGTACGCGGGCGCAGGGCCCAGGCGAGCCCCTCGACTCCCGCGCCAGTCGCGCGCAATACCAGCCAGGCCAAAGGCAGCAGCACGACCAGCGCAGTGACGACGGCGATGAATTGCAACGCCTGGTGTCGGTCCAGGCGCGGCAAACGCGGCAAACGCGGACCGGCAGTCATCGCTGTGTCCGCCGGCCGCGCTGCCGCAAAACGGGTGTGTCCCCGGGTCAAGTCAGTGGCCATGCCGCACAGTGCCGGGCGGATGGCCAGCGACGGTGTCGATTACTGGTCAAGCGCTCCACTTTCCTCGATCAGGTCCAGGGTGCCGGCCAGATCGTCCAGATCGCTGAGGTCCAGGTCCGGCGTCTCGATCTCCGCCAGCGGCTTCAGTTCCGCCGCCGGCTCCATATCCGCCACCACCGGGTACTCGTAGGTCTTCGTCGTGAACCAGTTCTGGCCAACCTCCCCCAGCATGAAGCGGATCAGCGCCTCGGCCGCCTCCGGCTGGCCGCTGGTGAGCGGGATGGCCGCGCCGGCGATGTTGACCAGTGCGCCCGGATCGCCGCCGGGGAACCAGTGCAATTGCGCCGTGATAGAGGGGTCCTCGGCCAGGAAACGGAAGAGGTAATAGTGATTGACCAGGCCGGCCGCGATCTCGCCATTGATGACGGCCTGCACGATCGGCGTGTTCTTTGGGTAGACCTGCACGTCGTTGGCGATCATGTCCTGCATCCATGCCAGCGTGGCCTCATCGCCCAGCAACTGGCGCATGGCGGTGACGTTGGCCTGGAAGGATCCGTTGGTCGGGGCCCAGCCCACCAACCCGCGCCACTCCTCGCCCGTGAGGTCGAGGATCGACTCCGGCAATTCAAGCCCGGCCATCTCCAGCGCGTCAGGGCCATAGACGAGGACGCGCGCCCGCCCACTGAGCGCCAGCCAGAGGCCGTCGGGCGAGACGAACGCCGGTTCGCTCACCAGGCCCAGCAGGTCTTCGGGCAGTTCCGTGAGCAGGCCGGCCTTCGCCAAAGCGCCAAGGGCGCCGGCATCCTGCGCGATGAAAAAGTCGGCGGGGCTGTTCTCGCCCTCTTCAATGATCTGTGAGGCAAGCCCGGCTGTGCCACCGTACAGGACCTCGATCTCGATGCCGCTGATGTCGCTGAAGCTTTCCAGCAGCGGGCCGACGAGACTTTCGTTGCGCCCGGAATAGATGGTCAGGGCATCTTCCCGGGCCAGCGCGGGCAGCGCCGTCAGCGACAGGACCGACAGTGTGACGATGAGGACTGCAAGAGTGCGCATGACTACTCCTTTCCAAAGGCGGTCAGGCGCGCTACCATTCCGCCTGCAACGGATTGTTCAGCGTCGGCCCGGATCCCCCGATCGCAGAGCTGGCGCTGAACAGTTTGCCAGTATCCAGGCGCCCCCAGGCGCCCGTCAACGCCAGCAGTCAACTCCTGGTCTTCCAACACGGCGGCGCGGGTCTTAATCCCGCAATGCAGAGTCCTTGCAGGCGGTTAACCCCATTGTGATGGGCGTTCAACTTCCGGCTGCACAGGGTGCGCGTGGTACAATGCGGCCAGGGAGCCCGGGGAATGCAGATGGCTGCGTGGTGGGGAACGCGCGCGAAAGTGTCGGCGCGCCTGCAACTGGAAGTGGCCGCCATGCGCGATACTTTTCGCGACACCTTTCGTCTGATCGTGGCCAAAGGCGACAGGCTTTACTGGGCTGGTGAGGTCGATCTGAACCTCGCCGGCATCCCGCAGCGCAGGCATACCCTGCACATTGTCTACCCCACCAGCTATCCCTCGCGCGCTGCCGAAGCCTACGTGCGTGACCCCGAAATCGTCAGCCGCAAGCACCAGTTTGAAGATGGCCAGCTTTGTCTCTTCAATCCCCGTGACGGCAAGCGCTATGGCTGGAACCCGGGTCGCTCCACGGCCGTGACGGTGGCCGGCTGGGCCGTTCAGTGGCTCTACGCCTACTACACCTGGAAGGCCACCGGCAACTGGCCTGGCCTGGAAGAGCGCATTCAGAACAATGGCAGGTCCCGTCCCTGATGGCCGGCATGTCGCCACCGGAGACGACGATTCTGCCCAACCTCGTTGTTGCGCAGCGAGTGCTGGACAAGATGGCCGAGGCCGCCCGCGCCTGGCAGGCGGACGAAACCGGTGAGGCCCTGGTCGGCCTGGTGGAGCCCGGCCTGCATACCAACGGCGTGCCCGGCATCTACCTGCTTGACACGATCGCGCCGGATGAGAGCGCGCTGCGCGACGCGCATACCTTTCAGCAGGGGGACCCGCACCAGGACGAACTGCTCTGGTGGTTGCAGGAGAACTGGCGAGCGCGTCGGCTGCGCGGCGATCTGCCGCCCAAATGGGACGTGCCCCTGCGCTATCTGGGCGACTGGCACAAACAGCCCGGCGGGATGACCCGTCCCAGCATTGGCGACCTGCGCACGGCCAGGGCCTGGCTGCGCGACGCCGACAACGGCATGGATTTCCTGCTGGCGCCCATCGTCACCTCCTGCCTGCCTGACCCCGGCCCCGCCCCCAACCGCATCCGCGTGGACGGACAGACCCGCGTCGATTTCTGGTATCTGCAGCGCCGGCAGCGCGACTTCAACAGCATTCCGGCGGCGGTGTATCAGGACGGACAATTGCCGCGGCTCGGCGCCGGCCCCTGGCATTTGCGAAATCCGCAGCGACTGGACCATGAATTAGATCGCCTGCTGGAAGCCGGCTTCGTCCCGTCTCCGCTCGTCTTTCTGGACTTGCTGGACCACAGCCAACTGGACGTCTGTTTCCTGCTCGGCAGACCCGGTGCGGAACAGCTCTTTCTCGTCGCCACCCCGCCGGACTACCCTGCGCATGCCGCGGAATTCCGGACGACCGCCTACATGGACCTGGACGACGAAAGCGCCTTGCACGATCGCTTCCTGCAGCGTTGGCGCGACGCGCAACCCCTGGTCCTCACTTCAGACGGCTCCCAGGCCGGGGATCGCCTCCTGGCCGGCCAAATAGAGGAGCTGGAGCGTTCTGCCAATCTGGGCACAGTGCCGGTCGCGACGCCACCGGGAGCCGGCCCACCGTACCGGAGCGCCAGGTGACCGACTGGTCGCGCGTCAGCAATTTGCTGGGCGACGAGGGCATGGCGCTCCTTGCGCGACGACGCGTCGCCATCGTCGGTCTTGGTTCCGGCGGCGGCGCGGCGGCGCTTTTCCTGGCGATGAGCGGCGTGCAGCGCTTCGTTCTGGTGGACGATGACCGTCTTGAGGAAGGCAACCTGCTGCGGCACGTCGCGGACCGTCGCTATCTCGGTCAGGCGAAGGTGTCGGCTGTCGCCGATCTGCTGCGACAGCGCAATCCGCAGGTGCGGGTCGAAACCCTGGAGGGCCGCATTGAGCAGCATCCCGAAGCCCTGGACGACGTCGACCTGCTGGTGGTGGCCGTGGACAACGAACCGGCGCGACATGCGCTCAACGAGGCGGCGCTGGCACGCGGGTTGACCGCCGTTTACGCGGGGGTCTACGAACGCGCCGTGGGCGGGGACGTGGCCCTGCTGCGCGCCGGGGTCGGGGCCTGTTACGCCTGCTGGGCGGCGGAACTGCGCGATGAGGAAGCGCCGCAGGACCAGCCGGACTACGGTATGCTGGGCCCGGAGGGCACCCTGGCGGCGGAACCCGGGCTTTGGCTGCACGTGACGCGGGTGGCCGCCGCGCAGGCCCAGCTGGCCCTGAATGAATTGCTGCGCGGCAGCCCGGCGTACGAACAATTGCCCGGCAACACGGTCCTGCTGGCCAATCGCGGGCTGGAGATCATCGAGGGACAGTTGACCTTGCCGCAAGGCGCCATCTGGGCCACCATCGAGCGCAAACCGGACTGTCTCGTCTGCGGCCCGGCTTTCCGCGACCAAACGGCCGCGCAGTCACAGGATGGCGCGCAGGACCTGTCGCTGGTTGCACTGCTGAACGATCCCCCCGACAGGATGCAGGTTGAAGGGAACGAGGAGTGAAGGGAATGGATGACAGACCTTCCCCGGAACATGACGACCTGGAGGAGCGCCGCGAACGCCTGACTGAACAGCCGGCGCCGGAAGACGTCGAAAAGGCGCGCAATCTGGGTGGTGAGCCCGCGCCGGCCGTGACCCCGGAGGAGTTCGCGCGCCTGCAGGATGCCGGCCAGGTACACATCGACGCCCGGGGACGGGTGCGCACTGCCCGCCGCAGCGACGCCGAAGCCGGGGTTTCGCTGCGCAAGCGACGCGCCTGGTATGGTGGCTGAGTCCCTGGCGGACGCTGACCTCGGCATAGAGCTCGTCACGGAAGCGCTGCGCCTGCCGCAATTCGATGCAGAGGCCGCCCGTGCTCCGATGCTGCCCGAAACACGACGGTTGCATCCCCAGGTGTGCTGCGACGCCAGCGAGGCCGCCGTGCTGCTGCTGCTCTGGCCGCAGTGCGGGTCGCTGTATTTCGTGTTGACGCGCCGCGCCAGCGAACTGCGCGGTCACGGCGGGCAAATCAGCCTTCCGGGCGGCCGCTGCGAGCCTGGCGACAGCGACCACAGCGCCACGGCCCTGCGGGAAACCGAAGAGGAACTGGGCGTCCCGGCCAGCGACGTGCAGGTGCTCGGCCCTCTTGACAAAATCTACATTCCGCCCAGCAATTACCTTGTCTATCCCCTGGTCGCCGCTCTGCCTGCCCCGCCCCGCTTCCGGCCACGCGCCAGCGAGGTCGCCGAGGTGCTGCAAATTCCCCTGACATTTTTGCTTGACCCCCGGCGCAAGCGCGAGTCCCTGCAGCATCGTAACGGCCGCTCCCTGCGCATCCCCTGGTATGCCCTCGGCGGGCAAATGGTCTGGGGCGCCACCGCCATGCTGCTCAGCGAATTCGAGGGGCGCCTGCGCGCCGTGTCGCAACGGCAAACCTGCCAGTAAATCTTCGTCCCCTTTCTGACATTCCGTTTACGTTCCGCTTGCAGGATTCTTGTACGGGCCTGTGATACTGCTGGCATCAGGTATGAGATGTAAACAGGAGTAGAGACATGTTGGTCCGTCAGCCCTTTCCCTTCGTACGTTTCGCCCGTCCCCTGCCCCATCCTGGCGAGGAAGCGCCAGTGCAGCGCCTGCCCGTCAACGCCTGGACCACGGAGGACTCGTTGCACGTGACGGCTTCCGTCGCCGGTCTGCGCGCGGAAGACGTCGAGATCACGCTGGACAACGACGTGCTCAGCATTCGCGGTGAGGTCCCGGCCCCTGCAGAGGACATCGATTTCGTGTTGCAGGAGCGTTTCCATGGCCGCTTTGAGCGTCGCCTGACCCTGAACGTCCCGGTCGACATCGCTGCGGCAGAGGCCAGTTGCGAGGACGGCGTCCTGAGCCTGCGTCTGCCCAAGGCGGAGGAAGTCCGTCCCCGGCGCATCGCAGTGAGCGCCGGCTCCGCGCAGTAAACCGAATACGACATCCCGCCCCGATTCCAGCCGGAGTCGGGGCGATTGTCTTTCTGCCTCGCCTCCGCCTGCCCTGAAAGGCGTCTAGGGACCGACCAGGGCCAGGGTATACTGAAACCGGATCAATTCGGTGTGCCAATGCGCTTGCTTGCCTTAATCCCGCTGACGGTGTTGCTTCTTTTGCCTGCCCTGCCGCTCGCCGCCCAGGAGCAGACTGACGCGCAGGATGAAGCCATTTCGCTGGCCACGCTGGTGGCGCTGCCGGAATTGCTGGAGCGCGCGACGCAGGCCTCCCGCTCCGGCGACTACCCGCAGGCCATTCTGGATTACTCGCTCTTTCTGCTCTTCAACCCGACCCTGGGTCAGGCCTGGCATGGCCGCGGGCTCAGCTACCTGCAGACCGGCGATCTGGTCCGCGCCATGGTGGATTTTGAACATGCCCTGGAATACAGCGTCGCGCCGGAAGACCGGGCGGCCGTGCTGGTGGACCGGGCCGAAATCCTGCTGCGCCAGGAGCGCTACAACGATGCTCTGGCAGACCTGGACAGCGCCATAGAGCTGTGGCCGGACGAAGTCTTCGGACGCATGTTGCGCGCGCGTCTGCACGAAATCGAGGGGCGGCCCGGGGAAGCCATGGCCGATTACGATGAACTGCTGCTGCTCCTGCCGGAAAGTTCTGACGTCCTGGTGGAACGCGGGATATTCCATCTCCGCCTTGGCGACGTGGAAGCGGCCGCGCGCGATTTCGACGAAGCCGTTGCCCGCTTTCCGGAGGACTCCTACGCGCGCCTGGAACGGGCGATCTTTTTTGCTGAAAGTGGCGAAATCGAGGCAGCCCTTGCGGATATCGAGGCAAGCATGCAGCTGGACCCGGAGAACCTCGGGCTGTTTCTCTTTCGTGCGTCACTCCTGGGGGACAGCGGGGCCGAACGGGAATCCGCCGAGAGCTATCTGCAGTGGCTAAACAAGATTCGGCTGGACACGATCCGCCAAAGTGATCTGCTCGAGCAGGGTGACGTTACGGTCAGCATGGCGCCCGGGCGCAGCTATATCTTTTCTTTCGAAGGGCGTGAGGGCGACATTCTGACGGCCAGTGCCACCAGCCTCGCCCGCGGGGAAGTCGACCCCCTGCTGGTGCTGACGGATGCCTCCGGCGCGGCCCTCGTCGCCGACGACGACGGGGGCGGCGCCCTGGACGCCCGCATTGAACGATTTGTGTTGCCGGCGGATGGCCGTTATCGCCTTATCCTGGGGCACGCCGGCGGCCCCTCCGAGGGGCCCCTGCGCGTGAACCTGTCACTGAATTGAGCGAGAGGCACGCTTCCCCTACGCGCCCTGGTCCTTTTGCGCATCGCCGCCAATCATGCCCTGCAGTTCCTGCTGTCGCCGGAAACGTTGGTCGGCCAGTTGACGCAGGTCCGCCACCAGGTCGGATTCGTCAGTAATCTCCACGCCAATCAGCGATTCAATCGCGTCTTCCATCGTCACGATTCCCGCAGTGCCGCCATACTCGTCAAAGGCCAGAAACAAATGCTCGCCACGCGCCGTGAATTCGTCCAGCACCGCGGCCACGCTCATGCTCACCGGCACCGGATGCAGTGGTCGCGCCATCTCCTTGAGACGCCGGTCGTGCTCGTCACGGGCGGCCGCCATCAGCACCTCGTTGCGCAGCACAAAACTGCGGGCATCGTCGGTGGACTGGCTGAAGAGCGGCATGCGGGAATAGGGCAGGACGCGCTGGCGCTTAATCACTTCCCCGACCGTCATGTCCTCCTGCAGCGCAAACATGACGGTCCGCGGCGTCATGATGTCGCTGACCTGCGCCGCGCCCAGTCGCAGCAGGTTGGTGAGTATCGTGTGCTCGCGTTGTTCCAGCGCCCCCTCGCCGCGGCTGATGCCGGCCAGCACTTCCAGCTCGGGCCGCGTCACCGTCGGAGTCTTCTTGCGCGGCGTCAGTAAACCCGTCAGGCGTTCAAAGGCGGTCACGAAGGGATAGAAGACGACGATCATGCCCTGAATGACCCAGGCGACCGGCATGGCCAGCGGCTTCCAGTAGACCGCGCCGATGGTCTTGGGGATGATTTCCGAAAACACCAGGATCATCAGCGTCAGGACGACGGTGACGACGCCGAAGAGTTCGTCACCCAACAGCAGCGTGGCCTCCGCACCGGCGCCGGCCGCGCCAACAGTGTGGGCGATTGTATTCAGGGTGAGGATGGCGGTAATCGGACGGTCCACGTTTTCCTTCTGCTGCCGCAACAACCGTCCGGCGCGCCGCCCTGCCTGTACCTGGACCTCGATATGCGAGCGGGAAGCGGAAAAGAGCACGGCCTCGCAAAGCGAGCAAACGAAGGAAACAACCAGCGCGAGCGCAATGTAGAGCAGCAGTGCCGGCAGCGACCCTTCTCCGGCGGCCCCGGGCAGGGCCGTCACGGCGTAAAACTCACTTGCCTGGGCCGCTAACACATGGTTTCCAGACTGGTCGTCGGAATGCGCACAAGATAACAGCGAAGCAAATGACCTGCAAGCACTTCAGAGCGGCCGACGTGCGGGAGTGCCGGGTTGCCGCGGCCAGGGGGCGGGCGTCGGGGCCACCTTGTCCAGGATGACCAGATGATGGGACTTCGCGACGCCGGGCAACTGCAGCGTCTCGATGCGATTGAGCCGGCCGCCCAGCAGCCCGATGGCCCGTCTCGCGGACTGCAACTCCTGGCGGGCGCTGCTCCCCTTCATGGCCACGCACTGTCCGCCCACCCGTGCCAGCGGCAGCATGTACTCGGCCAGCACCGGCATTCGCGCGACCGTACGCGCCAGCACCAGATCATGGGCCTCGCGTTCCGCCGGTATCTGGCCGGCCTGCTCCGCCCGCGCGTGCAGCGTGCGAACGCCCTTCAGTTCCAGCAGTTCAATGAGGTGATCGAGGAATCGCAGCTTCTTCGCTGTGGCGTCAAGCAGGGTCAGGCGCATTTCCGGGCAAAGGATGTGCAGCGGCAGGCCGGGAAAGCCGGCGCCGGTGCCCACGTCCATCACCTGCATGCCCGCCCGCAGGGGGACGAAGGCCGCCACGGAAAGCGAGTCCAGGAAGTGCCGGACCAGCACTTCCTGCGGGTCGGTGATGGCGGTGAGGTTGACACGCCCGTTCCACAAGGCCAGTTCGTCGGCGTGGCGTTGCATCTGCGCCACCTGCCGCGCCGACAGCTCAATTTCGAACAGTCGCGCGGCCTCGTCAACAAGGGGTTGCATCAAACAGGTCCGTTCTTCCGGGAAAGCGCGCAGTGTAGCACAGCCCCCGCACCATGCGCGGCGCGCGGCCTTTTGCTACACTGAACCCATGACCGGGCTTGAGCAAGACATTTCCATCTT
Source organism: Anaerolineaceae bacterium (assembly GCA_026708325.1). Taxonomy (GTDB): domain Bacteria; phylum Chloroflexota; class Anaerolineae; order Aggregatilineales; family Phototrophicaceae; genus JAGWBD01. The sequence goes on from JAPOVC010000010.1 coordinate 59,524, forward strand.
CTGGACGCTGCTCTTTGACATCATCACCGATGCCGAAAAACGTCTGGCCGCCCATATGGCGCAGCACGGGCTCACGCCACCCCAGTTCTTCGTCCTGAAGACCCTGATCAAACACGACGGCCGTTGCGCGATCGGCCAGATTGCGCGCGAGCATCATCTGAGCCGGGCCACCATGACCGGCCTCGTGCAGCGTCTGGAGAGCGCCGACCTGGTCACCCGCCAACGTAACCCCGATGATGGACGTTCCGTCAGTGTTCAACTCACTCCCGCCGGTCAGCGTCGCTTCGAGGCAGTGCGCGATGACGTGTTCAACCAGTTGCAGGCACTGCTCGGAATGGTCAACGACAGTGAACGCCAGGCGCTGATGTTCTTCCTGTCGCGTTACCTGGAACTGGTCAACCAGTTGTCCCCAGGCCCGGCAGCGCCGGAAACGTCGCTACAGGACGATCGGCATGGCGGTTGATGCAGTCCTGCAGCATGTTCGCGGCGCGGACCTCTTTGCGTCGCTGAACGCCGGTCAACAGGCGGCCATCGCCTCGGCCATACAGGCTTTCCATTGCCAGCCAGGAGACCTGCTCATGCAGCAGGACGAGGCCGCGCCGGGCCTTTTGCTGCTCGCCAGTGGCGCCGCTCAAAGACACAGGCAGGCCGCCGATGGCAGCCGGTTGGCAGGCGCCGATTTGCTGGGCGGCGACTACTGCTGTGAGGAAGCGCTGTTTCATCCCGTGCCGGCGCAGGAGTCGCTGGTCGTCAGCGCTCAGGACACCTGGGCCCTGCTGTTGACGCGGGAGGCATTGCAGGGTCTGCTGTCGCAGGACCCGTCCATTTTCGCGGCCCTGCAACGGGCAGCCGGTCCCGCCAGACAGGACGTGGCGCTCTTTCGCGGCCAACGCCGAGGTGAGCGGATTCTCACGTTGCGCCGACGGCATCCCTGGTCCTGGGCGTACAAGGCCCTGCTGCCCGTGACCCTGGCCCTGCTGGCGCTCATCGCAGCCTCCCTTGCCGGCGAGGTGGCGCTCACCCTGGCGCTGGTTGGCGCGGGGTTGTTCCTGCCCGCCATGTGGCTGCTGTATCTCATGGCCGAGTGGCACAACGATTACCTCATCATCACCGACCAGCGGGTGATCCGGCGCGAGAAAACGATCCTCGCCTTCGAGGAAACGCTGGCCGAACTGCCGCTGGAAAGCGTGCATGAGGTCAGCTTCGACATTCCGAAGCGCGACACCTTCGCCCACGTCTTTGGCTACGGCACCATTTTCATCCGCACTGCCGGCGACTCCGGCAACATGACCTTGCCGATGATGACCGCGCCGGAAGAATTGCAGACCCTGCTCATCCGCAACCGCCAGGAATTCCGGCGCCGCCTGCAGGAACAGGCGCAGGCCAGCCTCGATGACAACATGGACGCCCTGATGGCAGGAGAGCCCCTGTCGCCCCTGCCCGCGCCACCGGGATTCACCCGCCACGACGCGCCCGGCGTGCTCAGCACCCGCTTCAGCGACCCCCAGGGCAACGTCGTCTACCGCAAACACCTCTCGGTCTGGCTGGGGCACATCTTTCTGCCGCTGGTGTTGCTCATTGGCTCCGCCATATCCCTGCTGGTCCAGTTGATGCCGGGGGTCGTGCCGGACTTCGGCCTCGCCGGCCTGCTGGCCAGCGGCATTGGCGTCACCGCGGCGGTCCTGTGGCTCTACTGGTCGGACTGGGACTGGCGCAATGATATGCTTTTTATCGGGCAGACCACCCTTCGCATCATTCACCGGCGGCCCATGTGGTTGCAGGACTACAACGAACAGTTTCTGCTGACCCAGGTCGACAGCGTGACCATCAACCGCAGCGGCCCGCTTAACACGCTCATGGACCGCGGCGACCTGCTCATTTCGCTGATCGGCGATGACCTTGGAGCGGAGCGTAACTTCAGCAAGGTGGGCCGGCCGCACAGGGTTCAGGACGAGATTTCCGGTCAGCGGGCGGCCGTGCTGGCGCGGCGCGAGGAAAGCGAGGCGTTACGCCGGCGCGAGGAATTCGCGACCTGGATCGATGCCTGGCAGACACGTCGGCAGCTTCAGGAGCGACCGCTGACCCAGGCGGGCGATCGCCCATGACCGTGCTCGACATCATCCAGCCGGACAATCCGGTCCTGCGCCGCAAGGCCAGACGCGTCACCAGCTTCGACCGACGTTTTCAGAAGCTCGTCGACGACATGATTGAGACGATGCAGGAGGCGAAAGGCATCGGCCTGGCCGCGCCCCAGGTGGCCGTCAGCCAGCGCGTATTCGTGGCGCGCCTGCCGGATGACAGCGAGGAGGCACGTGAGGAATTCGGTGAACAGGCCGGCGTGCTCTACGTCATCGTCAACCCCAAACTGCTGCGCGTCAGCAAGGAGACAAAAGAAGGCGTGGAGGGCTGTCTGTCCATCCCCGGTTTCATCGGCGACGTGGAGCGCCCGGTCGCGGTCACCATCAGGGGCCAGGACCGACACGGGAAAGCGCTGCGCGTCCGCGCCGAAGGCTGGCTGGCGCGCGTCTTCCAGCACGAGTTTGACCACCTGAACGGCACCCTCTTCATCGACATCGCCACGGACGTCCGGCCGATCGAGGACGAAGAAGGCGAAGAGGACGAGACCAACGAGGACGACACAACTGTATAGGACCGGCTTCGCCTGCCTTACAACGCGTACTGCGCTTCCAGTTCATCGTAGAGTTGGCGGAAGCTGCGCCAGCGACGTTCGCTGAGGGCGCCCTCCGCCACCGCCTGGCGCACGGCGCAGCCGGGTTCGTCGCGATGGGCGCAGTTTCCGAACCGGCACTCCGCCACGAGGGGCGCAATGTCCACGTACCAGGCGTCCAGTTCCTCCGGCTCAATATCCCAGAGGTTGAGCGAGCGAATGCCCGGCGTATCGGCCAGCCACGAGTCCGGGCCCAGGCGCACCAGTTCGCTGTCGCGTGTGGTGTGGATGCCTTCCTCCCGCCGCCGGCTGATGGCTTTCACCTGGCGTCCCAGGCCCGGCTGCAGCACGTTGAGCAAACTGGTCTTGCCGACGCCGGAGGGACCGGTGAAGACCGACAAACGGCCGGCAAGTGCCCTCCGTAGCTCCCCGACTCCCCTGCCATCGAGCGCGCTGGTGAATAGCAGCGGATAGCCCATTTGCCGATAGTCACGAAACAGCGCCTTCACCAGCGCCGGTTCCACCAGGTCCAGTTTGTTGACGACGATTCCTATGGTCTCAATGCCTGCGCTTTCCCCGGCGACCAGAAAGCGGTCCAGCAGGTTCAGGCCCGGCTCCGGACTGGCGGCGGCAAACACAAAAAGCGCCTGGTCGGCGTTGGCGACGATGACCTGCTCCCGCGTGGCCTCGCCGGCGCCGCGGTTACCGCTGGTGCGGGCGGCCCGCGCCAGCACGCTGTGGCGCTCGGCGACGGAGAGAATCGCGCCTTCATCCACGTCAACCACTTCGAAGCGTACGCGGTCGCCGATGGCCGCCACGTCCGAAGCGCTGGCCTCTTCCAGCAGACGACCGCGAAGCCGGCAACGGTACAGTTCGCCCCCTTCTGTCTCCACGTCAAAGAAACCGCTCTGGGCGCGGATCACCAGACCTTCGCGAGTCGTCTGCATGTCCCTCCGTTTCGCTGCCGCCGCGGCTGCCAGGTCCAATGGTATACTCATCGCTACGATGGCGCACCTGCAATCAATCGCTATCTCGCTCGCGCCTGCCAGCCGAAGGATCCAGTTTGAACGACGAAAGCGGCGCTCCGGCGCCCGAAGCGGAAGAGTCCACTCCCCCGGCGGCGCCCACGCGCCAGAGTCAGCGGGTCGCAGTGCTGGTCGTCGCGGCACTGTTTGCCCTGCTGGGCTTTTTCGTCGGTCGCTGGAGCGGCGAGGCGGAACGGGAAGAGACCCGCGCCTGGCTCAATGCGACCTTGCAGGAGGAATTCGCCCGCCAGGAGACGCGTCTGCTGGAAATGATGCTCGCGGCGCGTCCGCCGGACCTGAATGACAGCAGCACCCGTTTTACCGTCAGCGCGGGCGAGGCCACGGCTCTGGGCCCGGCCGAAGCCGCCGTCGAACTCATCGAATTCGGCGACTTCAATTGCGGCTTTTGCGCGCGCTTTCACAGCGAAACGCTGCCGCAAATCCGGGAACGCTACGGCGACCAGGTGCGCATCGTCTACCGCGACTTCCCTATTCTGGGCGAAACATCCACGGAGGCGGCCATCGCGGCCCGTTGCGCCGACGCGCAGGGCCAGTTCTGGCCCTACCATGACCTGCTCTTCGAGAATCAGGGGACGCTGGGCGAACCCGGCATCTTTCTGAATTTCGCCCGCTCGCTGGACCTCGACCCGATCGCCTTCAACAACTGTCTGGTGGAACAGCAACCCATCGAAAGCATTGCCGCGGACTTTCGCGATGCCCAGAGCCTGGGCATCCGCGGCACGCCGGCCTTCTTCATCAACGGCCGGCCCCTGCTAGGCGCGCGTGAGTTCGAGGCCTTTGCGCGCATCATTGACGAGGAACTGGCGGCGGCCGGCTAAGTCAGTAGACGGGGCCGCCGGCCAGTGGTAGCATGGGAACGACGGGGTGTAGCGCAGTCCGGGTAGCGCGCGCGCTTTGGGTGCGCGAGGTCATCGGTTCGAATCCGATCACCCCGACAGGCGGGTATGGTGTAATGGTAGCACATGACCCTTCCAAGGTCCTGGCACGGGTTCGAGTCCCGTTACCCGCTCTGCCGACCGGCAGGGGACCATAGCTCAAGGGCAGAGCAGTCGGCTCATAACTGATCGGTTCCTGGTTCGAATCCAGGTGGTCCCACACATTCGGAAAGAGAGTTCAGTCGCCGCTGCTTCCGGCAGTGAAGACCGCCAGCCATTCCTCAATTTCCTCAGGTGAGCTACGCGCATCGGGGTTCTCGCCTGGGTCGCGAGCGATCGCCTGCGGCCGTTCCAGCAGTGAGGCAAACTGCGCGCTGCTCAGGGTCTGCAGGCGCCGGTGGCGGGCGAATCCCAGCACTTCCGCGTCGGAGGTGACCACGGTCCAGGCGCGCGGCTCGGGCAGTTTTTTGATGCGTTCGCGCAACACCCGGTCTGCGCTGGAGCGCATGGAGGCGAACACGACCTGCACCGCCCGGTTGGATAGCGCGGAGCGTCCGCCCGGAACGCCGTGATCGAAAATGACGGTGCAGCCGCGACCCGTGCGCGCCGCGAAACTGCGCAGTCTTTGTACCAGTTTTGCCTCGTCATCGGGGTCGTCAAGGGCAAGATCCGGCAGCGCGCCAATGAGGTTGTGACCGTCGATGATGTAGCGCATGGGGCCCTCCCGCAGGTCAGTATAGCGGCCGCAGGAAGGGACCTCAACGGAGATCGCGCCCTTTTGCCCGTGGCTGGCTGCTATGCTACACTTGCAGCGATTTAACTGCGCATCAGAAGAGGCAGGCCATGAGCCGCTTTGCGATATCTGTAATCCTGAGCGCGCTGTCTCTGCTGCTTATTGGCTTTGCATTGGGGTTGTTGCTGGCGCCTTCGCTTCCCATAGGTCCCGCCGCCAGCGTTGACGGGTCGCAACAATTGGCCCCGGAAATCATTACCGTACCGGTACTCATCACCGCCACCATCGACCCCGATGCCTCCTTTGTGGTCGTGGTGACCGCAGCGCCGGAAGATCAAACCACAGACGGCACACCAGTCTCCGGATTGATCAACACGGCGGGAGACGGCGTCGTCGTGATGGCCGAGGGCACGGAAGAAGTCATCGTCGTCCCCTATCCGGTCGAGGCATTCACCGAAGGTCTGCCTCCGGGTTGCGTCATGCACGAATTGCGTTCCGGCGATACACCCTACCAGCTCGCCGGCATTTATGGCGCAGATCCGATTCTGATGCTGGAGATCAACGGCCTGACCGAGGATACGGCGCGCTTCCTGCGGGTCGGTGACCGGTTGGTCATCCCCCTGCCTGGCTGCCAGATGACGCAGGAACAGGTCGAAGGCTACCTCGCCGGCGAGTGGACCATTGATGACCTGGCCACTCCAACGCCCCAGGTAACCATCACCCTGCCACCAACGGCGGAAGCCGTCCAGCTGGAAATCACGCGCATCGTCGGGGCCGGTGACATCACCGCCGAGGGTGTGGAAATTCGCAACAACGGCGATGGCGTCGACCTGCAGGACTGGACACTGGAAGACGGCGAAGGCAAGGTCTACACCTTCCCGCAACACAGGTTGTTCGGTGGCGGCACCATCCTGGTGGTTTCGCGCAGCGGTGACAACACGCCCAACCGCTTGCACCAGGGCCTGGACGAGGCGCTGTGGAGCGAAGGCAGCGGCGTCGCCGTATTGCGCGACGCCAACGGCGAGGTGCAGGCCACCTTCAACCTGTCGGACGGCAACTGACAATCAGGGAACTTACAGGGTGACCGACTGGGCCGCGCTGGTCGAAGAGCGGCTGCGAGACGCCCGGGAAGCCGGAGCCTTCGACGGTTTGCCGGGCGAGGGCAAACCCCTGCCGCCCCTGGAGGACGCCCGCACGCCGCCGGAACTGCGTCTGGCGCACAGCCTGCTGCGCGCCCACGATCTGGCGCCGGAATGGATCACGCTGGGTGTGGATGTGGAACGTCGGCGCGCCCGCCTGCTGCGGGGTTCTCCTGACAGCGCCGGGGAAAAGGCGCGCCTCAACCGCGATATTCTGCGTTACAACCTGATGGCGCCCGCCGCCGTCCCGCGCAAGCCCCTGCTCACGCCGGACACCTGAGGGCGGTCACCCATGCAGGCTCAGGCCTCTTCCGCTTTCTTCTCGGCAGCGGCTTCCTCACTGCTGGCGGCAGCTTCCCTGGCGCCCTGATCGAGGCCCTTGCGGAAATTGGCAACCGCACTGCCCAGTTCGCCGCCGATTCGCGATACGCGGCCCACGCCAAAGAGCAGCAGTACAATCACGAGAAGAATAATGAGTTCGGTCGGTCCCAGATTCATGCGGGATAGTCCCCTGCTGATCAACCTGGCCCAGTATACCCGTGGCGCGGCCTGGCCGCCATGTGTATTCCCGGCGCGATCCCCGCGGCGTCCCCTTGCTTGACAAGCGCTTCCCGCCTGTTCTATGCTTTGGGCAGTGGCTGGCGGGGATCGCTGCCATGCACAGGGGGGAGCAAGCCAGGTGAAATCAGCATGATCGCCAACCACGTCTGGATCGAGAAGTCCGAACCGTCCGAAAACGACGCCTGCGACGTCATCGTCCGAATGGAAGATGGCAGCCACTACACGGCGTCGTTTGTGACTCTGGCCTGGTTGCGACGACAACTGGACCTGGGATTCCATGGCGCCTGCGACCACCCCCATTGCAACCCCGTGCGCTTTGCAGCCATCGACACCCCCCATGTACTCGTCGATGACCTGGAATGCGACACACTGCTGGACGTCATCGAATGCATGATCGACCTGGGCACCTTCGAGGGACGCTTCACCCGTGTCAGCGGTGATGAGGCCATCCACCCCGGCGGCGTGCGAACTCCCTGCGTCACCCACGAGATGGTCACCTTCGTGATCAGCGACGTGCTGAGCGTCACCGGCGTCACCTGAATCTCTCCTCCCCCATCCACGTCTCTTGCGTCGACCTGTCCCGCGCCCGAATTCCGGCCGCGCGCCATTAAAGGAAACCCATGTCCAATCCTGCAGACCAGCTTTACCGCATTCGCCATTCGGCGGCGCACATCATGGCCGAGGCCATGCTGGAGCGTTTTCCCAGGGCGAAAATCGCCATCGGCCCCCCCATAGAAGACGGCTTCTACTACGACTTCGACCTGCCGCGGCCCGTCACCGACGAGGACCTGAAATGGGTCGAACGGCGCATGAAGAAAATCATCGGCGGCAACCACGCCTTCACATCCCGCGAGATAAGCGCCGACGAGGCCCGTGAACTTTTCCAGGACCAACCCTACAAACTGGAACTGATCGATGATCTCGTCAACGGCCGCGTCGACGAAAACGGCGAGCACATCGCCGCGCCGGCCGAGACCCTCACCGTTTATACGCAGAACCGCTTCACCGACCTCTGCCGCGGCCCGCACGTCGAACGCAGCAGGGAGATCGACCCCAGGGCGCTGCGCATCGCCTTTCGCCCACCCGCCGGCGCTTACTGGCGCGGTGACGAAAAGCGGCCGCAACTGACCCGCATTTACGGCACCGCCTGGAACAACGCCGACGAATTGCAGGACTATCTTGAGCGCCTGGAAGAGGCGCGGCGCCGCGATCATCGCGTGCTGGGTGAGCGCCTGGGCCTTTTCACCATCAGTCCGCTGGTCGGCAGGGGTCTGCCGCTGTGGAAGCCGAAGGGCACCATTCTGCGCGACACGCTCGAGCGCTGGCTGCGTGACGTCCAGGTCGACAACGGCTACGAACCGGTCATGACGCCGCACATCGGCCGTCTCGACCTGTATCGGACCTCCGGCCACTATCCTTACTATGCCGACAGCCAGTACGCGCCGCTCGAGGTCGATGACGACCAGTTTCTGTTGCGACCCATGAACTGCCCGCATCATTGCGCCATCTACCAGAGTGAAATGCGCTCCTGGCGCGACCTGCCCGTGCGCCTGGCGGAATTCGGCACCGTCTACCGCTACGAACAGTCCGGCGAACTGCACGGTCTGACCCGCGTGCGCGGCTTCACCGTGGATGACGCGCATCTCTTCGTCAGGCCCGACCAGCTGGTCGAGGAATTCCAGGGCGTGGTGCGTCTCATTCAACAGGTCTTCGGCACGCTGGGCATGACGGACTTTTCGGCCCGCGTCGGCATTCGCGACCCGCAGAGCGACAAATACAGCGGCAGCGACGAGCTGTGGCAGAAGGCCACGGACGCCATCCTGCTGGCCTGCCGGGAGCTGGGCCTGGAGCATCGCATCGAGGAGGGCGAGGCGGCCTTCTATGGCCCCAAGCTGGATTTCATCTTTCGCGATGGCCTGCGCCGGGAGTGGCAACTGGGCACCGTGCAGGTGGACTACAACCTGCCCGAGCGCTTTGATCTGGAGTACGTCGCCAGCGACGATACCCGCCAGCGCCCGGTCATGATCCATCGCGCGCCCTTCGGCAGCATGGAGCGCTTCATCGGCATCCTCATCGAACATTTCGCCGGCGCCTTTCCGGTCTGGCTGGCGCCGCAGCAGGTGGTCTTCATCCCCATCGCCGACCGCCACGTGGCGCCGGCGCAGGAGCTGGCCGCGCAGTTGCGCCCGGCCGGCATTCGCGCCCAGGTCGACGAGAGCCGCAACCGCATGGGCAACAAGATCCGCCTCGCGCGCGAACAAAACATTCCCTACATGCTGGTGCTGGGCGACCGCGACCTCGAAAATGGCACGGTCAGCGTGCGCCTGCGCGATGACGAGGACCTGGGGGCCATGACCCTGGCCGAATTTGCGGCCATGGCCAGGCGCGTGATTGACGGAAAGCTGCTTACCCTGCAGTAAGGCTCAGTCGCGACAGATGCGCAGCAGGGCGTCGGTCTGCGATACCATGCGTTCGAAGCTGAAGCGCTCCAGACCATCGGCGGCGTTGCCGGCCAGTCGCTCGCGCAGGTCCGGCTGCAGGGCGCGTTGAAGGGCCGCCTCCAGCGCTTCACCGTCGGGCCAGGGCACCAGCAGACCGTTGTGGTCGTCCGTGACCACTTCCGGGTTACCGCAGCGGTCGCTGGCGATGACCGGCGTGCCGACCCGCAGGCTTTCCAGCAGGGAGTGGGACAGCCCTTCGTAGCCGGAATACAGCACGAACCAGTCGGCCGCCTGCATGTAGAGCGCCAGTTGCGGCCGGGCAATCCGCCCCATGAAGCGCACGCGCGGCTCCAACCTGAGCTGCTCGACCTGCCTCTCCAGCGCCGGTCGCTGCGGCCCGTCGCCGGCGATGATCAGGCGGAAGTGCGGCACCTGCGCCAGCGCGGAGAGCAGGCGGTCGATGCCCTTCCAGGGCGTCAGGCGCGCCGCAGTCAACAGCAGGGGATGGTCGTCCAGACCCAGTTGCCGCCGCGCGCCGTACTGGTCCGGCGCGGGCATGGCGGCCAGCGGCGGCAAGGCATTGGGGATGATCTGAATCTGCGTGGGCATCACACCCCAGCCGGTCACCAGGCGTCGCAACCAGTCGCCAGGCACGATGACGCGGCGGGCCCGCTGCAACTCCCGCGAACGCAGCGTTTTCTGCAGTTCGACCAGGCGCCCGTAGCGTTGGCGCTGAAAACGCTCAATGTCCTCATCCGGCGGGATCCAGCCACGCCGGATGCTGCGCTCCCAGGCCTGGTCCCCGACGATGCGGTAAACGCGCGGCGGTCCACCGGGGGGCAGTGGCAGGCCGGGCGTGGTGTGCAACACAAGGTCGGCGCGGCGCATACGGGGCCAGGCGGCTCTGGCATAGCGGGCCAGGCGCAGCGGCAGGACGCCCCGCGGAATGCGTTGCAGGGGCCAGGCTTGCCCGCCGTTTGCGGCGTCGCCGTAACTGATGACCTCCGCTTCCCAGCCCAGCGCCTGCAAGGCTGGCAGGACGTCCTGCATCCAGGTGGCCGGTCCGCCGGCCTCCGGCGGCGCGATGCCCGAAGCGACCAGCAGACGACCGGCGCGCCCTGCCTGGCTGCGCGCCTCAGGTTCAGACATTGAAGCGGATACGGAGCACGTCGCCGTCCTGCACCTCGTAATCGCGGCCTTCCAGGCGCAGCTGACCGGCGCGGCGCAGGTCGGCCTCGCGCCCGCCCGCGGCCAGCAGGTCCTCGCTGCGCATCACTTCGGCGCGGATGAAGCCCCGCTGCATGTCCGTGTGCACAGCGCCGGCGGCCTCGGCCGCGCCGCAACCGGCCGGGAGGCTCCAGGCGCGCAGTTCATTTTCATTGATGGTGAAGAAGGAGCGCAACTGCAGCAACTCAAAAGAAAGCCGAATGACCACGTCCGCGCTGCGTTCGAGGATGCCGAACTCCTCCATGAAAAGCGCGGCATCTTCACTTTCGAGGCTGGCGATTTCGGCCTCCAGACGGCAGCGCAGCGCGGTGACCACGACGCCAGGTCCGGCTGCGGGCAGGTCGACATCGCCTTCCGCCTGGGTATCGTCCACGTTGAGGACGACCAACAAGGGCTTCAGCGTAAGGAAGCCGAAGCCGCGCAGGGCGCTTCGCTGCGCGGGCGAAAGGGCGCGGGCCCGCAGCGGGCGACCGGCCTCCAGGTCCTGCTGCAGGGCGCCGAGCAACTCGCCCTCGTCATGCACCTCTTTGGGGGCGCGGCGTCCCTTGAGGCGGAGCTCGTTTTGTATGCGTTCCAGACGCGTCTCCAGCGCCACCAGGTCATGCAGCAGCAATTCGGCGTCCAGCATCTCCAGGTCGCGCGCGGGGTCTACATTGTCGTAGGGGTGAGGCACGGCCTCGTTGTCAAAGGCGCGCAGCACCAGCACAAAGCCGTCCACCTGCTCCAGTTCCTGACGGAAGCGCCCCTGAATCCCTGCCTGGCTGACGCCCTGATCAAGGCCGGCGATGTCGCTGTAGGTGACCTGAATGTGAGTCGTCTTGCGCGGCTGGTAGATGGCGCTGAGCCGGTCAACCCGTTCGTCCGGCACACTGACGACCGCCGTGTGCACCTCGAAGCGGCCCGCTGCGGCGCCGGTGGCGATGTCCTGGCCGGTCAGGGCGTTGAAGAGCGTGGTCTTGCCGCTGTTGGGCAGGCCGATAATGCCGAGGCGCAGGGTCGTGGCCTCCTGTATGTCAACCGGGTGGGCCGCGTTTCCGGCCTTGACATGGGGTTGGCGGGATTCGAACCCGCACGCCGGTTAGGGCAGGAGATTTTAAGTCACCCATGTCTGCCATTCCATCACAACCCCCTGTTTCAGTCTACCTGTCGGCCCCTTCCCGGTCAATCGGAGCGGGGTCGAGCAGGTGTCGATTGAACTGGTACTCTGGCGCCAGGGAAAGCCACAGGTGACCGCCGTGCAGAAACTCGTCCAGCAAGGCGTAAGACCACTCCTGTCCCGGATGCTGCTGCCGCACCCAGCGCCTGAAGGACACGAACAGCGGCCGGGCGAGACGAAATTGCTCGATGATAATGTGTCCCCGCAGGCCGAAGCGCTCGACGAAACCCAGACGCTGCATCTCGGCCAGCAGCCGTGAAGCGTCCACGGGCAGGCGCCGGTGCTCGACGCGCCAGCCCCCGGTATCGCCCTCCAGGACGGCGTAACAGGCATGCTGCAGGCCGTCGTGGGGCGTGCCCACCGGCCCCGGATTGATGAAATGCCACGTCGCCAGACGGCGTTCAAAGGCCATGTGGTAGTGGCCCGCCACAATGCTGCATTCGTCGGTTCCGGCCAACATGGCGAGGGCTTCGTCTTCAGCCGTGACCGCTGTGACGGTCCTGAATGGATTGCCCGGCGCGGCATGCACAACCCGCAGGGCCGGCGCATCGGCGAAGCGCAGGGACAGTTCATCCGGCATCACGGCGAGCCGCGCCTGCCAGGCCTCACCGAGCTGTTCCGCCAGAAAGTCGAGGAAGGCCCAGTCCTTGTGGGCGTTAAGGGGACTCCGGGCGACGCGATCCAGCAGGTAGTGTTCGTGATTGCCGCGGATGACGACCCAGCCACGATCCAAGACCGCCTCCAGCACCTCCCGCGACCAGGGACCGATGTTGATCAGGTCGCCGGCGACGACGACCCGGTCAAAGTGCTCGCCCGCCATATCGGCGATGACGGCTTCCAGCGCGGGCAGGTTGCCGTGAATGTCGGACAGAACGGCCAGTCGGGTCATGCGCAACAACCAGTCCCGCTCTGACCGTTCACAGGAACTTCAACGCCATCTTCCAGCAAATGACGATTGAGCTGGTACTCCGGCGGGAGATAGTCCCACAGCCGGCCACCGGACAGGAATTCAGCGGCCAGTTCAACAGATTCTCCCCTTCCCCGGTAATGCTCGACGTGCCAGCGCCGAAAGCTCGAAAACAGGGGGCGGGCCAGGCGGAACTGCTCCACAAGCAGGTAGCCTTCCGCACCCCACCGGCGCTCAACATCCAGGCGCCTGAATTCAGCGACAAGCGGCCCGACATTGACCGGCACACGTCGAAATTCAGCCTGCCACCCGGAGTCGTCGCCGTTCAGCAGCATGTAAGCGGCATTCGTCCGTCCATCAAGGGGTGCGCCGACCGAGCCGGGATTGAGGACCTGCCTGCCCGCCAGGCGCCGTTCGAAATGAAGATGGCAATGGGCGGTGACCACGCTTTTCTCCCGGACGCCTGACAGAAGCGTACAGGCTTCCGTTTCGTCCGTATGACGGTTGATCGTCCTGAAAGGATTTCCTGCCGAGCCATGCAGGATCCGCAGCGGTGGCGCGTCGGCGAAGCGGAGTGTCAACTCGTCAGGCATGGCAGCGACGTGGGACCGCCATTGGTCCCCCAGTTGCCCCGCCGTCATCTCCAGCACCCAGCGACTGTCTCGCCTTGCTTTCTTTCCCGGGCCCTCTTCCAAATGCTCCAGGAACAGCATTTCGTGATTGCCGCGAATGGCGACCCAGCCTGAATCGACGACCGCTTCAAGCACCTGTCGCGAGAAGGGCGCGCCGTTGATCAGGTCGCCGGCGACGACGACCTGGTCGAATTCCTGGCCCTGCATGTCGGCGATGACGGCTTCAAGCGCGGGCAAATTGCCGTGAATGTCCGCCAGGACGGCCAGGCGCGTCATGGACGCAGGCGCGCCAGCAGCAACTGGTCGCGCAGGCTGAGGCCGGCGACCAGAGTGAAGGCCAGAAAGTAAAGCGCCAGCCAGGGGACCAACGCCGGATAGTGCGCCAGGGCGATCAGCGTGGCCGCCAGGGCATAGGCTGCCAGCAACAACTCCCCCGCCAGGGTGCGGTCGATGCGCAGGGCGTAGCGGCTGACCGCCCAGGACTGCGCAAATTTGGGCGTGCGACGAAACTCCGCGGCCCCCGCGCCAAGACCGGCCAGCACCGCCAGGGTCGCGTTGAAGGTCATGCCCGTACCCAGCAAGAGCAGCAGCGGGAAGGCGCGCAGGCGTCGCCGCCAGTCCGGATACAGCGCATACTGGCTCAGCACGTAGAGCAACAGGGGCGCCAGTGCGGCCAGCCCCAGCGGACCCGGCAGCAGCGTATGCAACTGGCCGCCGGGCAGCAGCAGCGGCGTCAGCAGCAGCATCAGCAACATCAGGGGATGCGGCAGGTACTGGCACAGGTGCAGGGTGGCCATGATGCGTTGGGCGGGCGGCAGGGGCGCGCGCCACAGGGGCAGCAACAGACCGATCAGGGTGCGCGTGCTGCCGCGGGCCCAACGCGCCTGCTGTTGCTTCCAGGCGGCCATCTGCGGCGGCACCTCCGCCGGCACGACCACGTCCGGCAGGTACAGAAAGCGCCAACCGGCCAGTTGCGCGCGATAGCTGAGGTCAAGGTCCTCGGTCAGCGTCAGCGCGCTCCAGCCACCGGCCTCCAGGATGCAGGAGCGTCGCCACACGCCGCCGGAGCCGCTGAAGTTGATGAACCAGCCGGCCCGGTTGCGCGCCGTCTGCTCGACGATGAAGTGGCCGTCCAGCGCCAGGGCCTGACCGCGCGTGAGCGCGTTGTCGGGCCAGTTGAGGTGTCCCCAGCGCGTCTGCACCATGCCGATGCGTTCGTCCGCCACCAGATGCGGCACGGTCCGCCGCAGGAAGTCCGGCGGCGGCACGAAATCGGCGTCGAGCACGGCCACAAGGTCGCAATCCAGCTGCGCCAGGCCTTCCGCCAGCGCCCCGGCCTTGTAACCCCTGCGTTGCGAGCGTTGCAGATGCTGGATGTCCAGCCCTTGCGCGCGCAGGGAGGGCAGCATGCGGCGAATGATGGCGCTGGTCTCGTCGATGGAGTCATCCAGCACCTGGACCTTCAGGCACTGCCGCGGGTAATCCAGCGCCGCGACGGCGGCCAGCAGCCGTTCGATGACGTGACGCTCGTTGTAAACGGGTAGTTGCACGGCCACGCGCGGCCAGACCGACACCGGGGGCGGCGCCAGCGACTGGTGCCGCGTGCGCCAGTAGACCAGCAAGAGCACGGCTGTTCCCAGGGCGTGCAGAATCAGCAGCAGCGCGCAAAGCAGGTAAACCAGGCTGAGAATGCTAAGGGCCATCGTGGCGAGTCTGGCATATAACAGGCGGGAGTCAAGGGTGCTATACTCCGCGCGGAACTGACACAGTGTGGAATGCATGATCATGGACATGAAGATGGCGCTGGCGACCTGCGGCGTGCGGTCAGACACCCTCAGCGATGCGGAGAAGGAGCGTCTTTCGCGCGACGGCTATCTGCCCCTCTACAACATCCTGCTGCCGGAGCAGGTCTACCAGCTGGGCGCGCGCGCGGACGAACTGGTGGCGGAGGAAGGCGCGGCCGCAGGCCTCGAGGTACACCAGGAGACCGGCGCCGACCGCCTTTCCGACCTCATCAACAAGGACCCGCGTTACGACGTCTGCTTCACGCATCCGCGCGTACTGGCCGCCATCTGGCACGTGCTGGGCGACGCGGATTTCCGACTCTCCTCGCTCAATTTTCGCGCCGCCTTGCCGGGCAGCGGCCTGCAGGCGCTGCATCAGGACTGGCGCGAAGCGGTATCGCCTGACGACTATCAGGCCTGCAACTCCATCTGGCTGCTGGATGACTTCAGCGCGGCCAACGGCGCGACGCGCGTCGTGCCTGGCTCACAGCGCAGCGGCCAAATGCCTCAGGATACCCTGGAGGACCCGATGGCGCCGCATCCCGACCAACGCCTGCTGGAAGCTCCGGCGGGCACCGTCGTCATCTTCAACTCGCACACCTGGCACGGCGGCACCTTCAACGGCTCGAACAAACGCCGCCGCGCCCTGCATTCCTTTTTCTGCCGCCGCGAACAGCCGCAGCAACTGGACCAGCAACGCTATTTGCGCGAAACCACCTGGAAGCGACTTAGCCCGGCGGCGCGCTTCATCCTCGACGTAAACATGTGATGCCGGAGCGGTAATGGACAAGCGCTGGGACGTGCTGGGGCTGGGCTGCGCCGCGGTCGACGACGCCCTTTACGTTGAACGCTACCCGGCGGGCGACACCAAGATTCTTGTCCGCCGGCGCCAACGTCGCGTCGGCGGCCTGACCACCGCCGCCCTGCTGACGGCGGCGCGCATGGGCGGCCGTTGCGCCTACGCCGGCAAACTGGGCCGCGACGAACTCTCGGCCCTGGTGGAGGACGAGCTGCGCCGTACCGGCGTGGACGTCGCGCCCGTGGTGCGCACGGAGTCTGGCAGCCCCGTCCATGCCGTCGTCGTCCTGGGCGATGAGGACCACACGCGCACGATTTTCGTCCACAGAGACGACACGATGGGGGCGCACGACAGCCTGCCGCCCGCCGAAATCATTGAGGCGGCGCGTGTGCTTTTCGTCGATGCCTTTGGCCTGGCAGGTCAATTGCGGGCCGCCCGCATCGCGCGCGCCGCCGGCATGCCGATCGTAGCCGACTTCGAGCGCGGTGAAGGGCCGCTCCTGGACGAACTGCAGGCGCTGGTCGATCATCTCATACTCTCGCAGGACTTTGCCCTCAGCTGGAGCGGATGCGACAGCACGCAGGAGGCGCTGCAGCGGCTTTGGACGCCGCAACGCGTGGCGGTGGTAGCCACCGCCGGTGAGCAGGGCAGTTGGCTGCTGGATGCCGACGGACTGCATCACCAGCCGGCCTTCCAGGTGGATGTCGTGGACACCAACGGTTGCGGCGACGCTTTTCACGGCGCCTGGGCGCTGGCCCTGGCGCAGGGCTACCCGGTTCGCGAATGCGCCCGCATCGCCTCGGCCGCCGCCGCGCTCAAGGCCACGCAGCCGGGCCTGACCGGCATCCCGTCCCTGCCAGAAATTCAAGATTTCATTGCCCGCGCCAGTTGAGGCGCGACCTGTTTCCCACATCAGAAGGAGCGGCATCGCATGGGCCTCGGCAAGCAAATTCGCATGAATCGCATCTTCGCCAACCCTTCCGGCAACCTTTGTTCGGTGGCCATCGACCATTACATCGGTTACCAGGCCGGCATCCCCGCCGGCCTGCAAAACCTGCGCAGCACCCTGGCGGCCGTGATGGACGGCCCGCCGGACGCCGTCACCATGCACAAGGGCACGGCCGCCGCGCTTTGGGAGCCCTACGCAGGCGTTGTGCCGCTCATTGTGCAGTCCAGCTTCGTGCGTACCGACGACACGGCCATCGAACAGTTTGTCACCGTCGAGGAGGCCCTGCGCCTCGGTGCCGACGCCATCGCCGTCGTCATCTACGTGCGCGGCGACAGTGAAGTGAAGTTCCTGCGTATCCTTTCCGATACGGTGGAGGCGGGCGCGCGTCACGAGTTGCCGGTTATCTGCCACGTGTATCCGCGCGGGGCAAGCAACGAAATCGTCTACAACCCCGAGGACATCGCCTGGGGCGTGCGCTGCGCGGCCGAGGTCGGCGCGGACGTCGTCAAGACGCCCTGGTGCGGCGATCTGGCGGCCCATACGCAAATCGTGGAGCGCTGCCCGGTGCCCCTGGTGGCCGCCGGCGGGCCGCAGTCGGACACGCTGGACGACGCCCTGGCGATGTTTCGCGAGCTGCTGCAGGCCGGCGTGCGCGGCGGCGTCATAGGGCGCAACATCTGGGGCCATGAAGACGTTACGGGTACCCTGCGCGCTTTCCGCCGCGTGATCCACGGCGAGTAAGCATTACAGCAGGCGCCCAGCACTGACCGCGCCCGGGTGACGGTCATGGAGCAGCAGATCGACGGCGCGTTCGGCGCAGCCGGCGCCGAGCGACAGGCCGTGACCGTTGAAACCGACGGCGTAGCCTGCGTTTGACAGGCCAGGCAGCCGGCCCACCAGGGGCAGACCGTCGGAAGTGAAGCCCATGATGCCGGCCCATCGCCGCTCAACGGGAGCGTCCAGGTCCGGAAAACGCTTTCGCAGCCAGGCCTCGAGTGTGCGCTGCACCGGGTCGCTGATGCGCTCGTCGAGGCGATCGTGTTCCAGCCAGCGATTCTGCTTTCGTCCGCCACCCAGCAGCAGGCGGCCGTCAAAGGTGTCACGGTAGTACATGTATCCGTAGTCGCTGTAGCCGCAGGTGTTGAGTATCGGGCCCTGCCGGAGGGGCGCCGTAACCAGCGCCTGGCCCCGCACCGGCACAAGGTGACGCGCCAGATGCGGCAACAGCGTCGCTGACCAGGCGTTGGTGCAGACCAGCACATAACGCGCCTCGAATCGATGGAGGAGACTGTAGACGCGGGCGCACTCTCCGCCCCCGTCTTCAATGCGCCACACTTCGTTGCCGGGCAGCAATTCCGCGCCGCTCTGTTGAGACAGCGCTTGCACCAGTTCAAGGGGCTGAACGGCCGCATCACGAGGCTGTTCAATGGCAGCGTGGAAGCCACGACGCAAGGGGTCGCGCGCATGGAACTGCAGGTCGATGCCGTCAGCATCCATGGCCCGCGCCGCCTGCGCCAGGTCGCGCGCCTCGGCTTCGCTCTCGGCCAGCAGCAGGGAGCCGCGGCACTGGCGCTGCACCGCTCCGTCGGCAGCATCGATGACATGGTGGAGGTGACGATGGGTCGTTTGGGAGAGGGCCCACATCTCGCGCACCACGGGACGTCCGTAACGCTCAAGGGCGCGGTGGTAATAGCTGTCGAGGCCGGTGATCATGAAGCCGGCGTTGCGGCTGCTGGCGCCCAGCCCCAGGTCGCGCGCGTCGGTGATGGTGACCTGGCGCCCGGCGTTCGCCGCGAAGAGCGCCGCCGCGCAGCCCACCAGCCCCGCCCCGATGATCAGAAAATCAACTTCACGGACGGGCTGTTCGCCATCCGCCTGCCAGTAGGAAACGCTCACCGCCGGGTGGCCGTTTGGTCGGCCTCAGGCATTGACGACCAGGGACCCCACCGCCTTGTCATGCCAGGTCTGGTTGCGCTGGTCGAAGAGGGCCCAAATGAAGCCGATCAGGAACACCGCGCCGCTGATCCAGGAGACCAGTACGCGAACGATGGCATCCCCGTCGCCGATCGGCGAGCCGTCCTCCTTGATGACGCGAATGTCCATCAGCCGCTTGCCGGGCGTCTGGCCGTCATGGCGGGTCAGGAAATACCAGCCGTAGACCAGGGTCAGCAGCATTTGCAAGGTTTCGCCCACCCCACCCATGCCCAGGCCAAGGAATATCAGGCCGGCAAGGATGCCCTGCAGGATCGCATCGACGATCAGGGCGATAAATCGCTTGCCGACAACCGCCAGTTCAACTTCCTGCCGTTTGGGTTTCATGTTCCTGCCCCTCCCCTGCCCTGACCGTTTCTGTCGGGATGCTCCCGTCGCTGATTGCCGTCAAACACGCTACGTGTGTGCGACATCCAATCTGCTTTCACTCATGATGAACTACGCCAGACCGGGCAGCCGGTTCACGACCTGTCAGGGACGATCCAGGTGAGTCTGCCGCGGAATCAGGCGCGGCGGCAGGTCGCTGGTGACGACCAGGCTGTGGGCCAGCTTGTCGTGCCAGCCCTGCTGCTCGCGGTTGAAGGCCGCCCAGACAAAGCCGAGGCCAATCGACAACTGACCGAGATAGTAGCCGAGAACCCGCAGCAAGGCCTCACGGTCGCTGAGGTCCACGCCGTTTTCGCTGATGACGCGAATGCGCAACAGGCTCTTGCCGGGTGTCTGCCCGCCGGCGCGCGTCCAGAAGAACCAGTAATAGGGCACGGTCGTTCCGATGTCGAGCACCAGGGCCAGCATGAACTCCTGCGCCAGCGTCTGGGGTGCGAGCAGGATCATGAGGAAGAGACGCAGGACCGCGAGAATGATCGTGTCGATGACCAGGGACAGGAAACGCGTCCCGATGCCGGCCAGCGGAGGCATGCCGTCGTAAGGGGCTTGCTGCACCTGCGGTCCTCCTGCTGCCGATCGACCTGCGGAGTGTAGCGCATGCGCGTCGGACTGTCGCGGGGCGGGATTAGCCGGTCGTCTAACCAGCCTGCAAGGCTTCCAGCGCCTCGCGGGCGGCGCTGAAATTGCGGTTGACCTCCAGGGCGCGGCGGTAGTTCTCCGCCGCAACCCGCGTCTGCCCCATGCCCTCACGCGCCTTGCCGACGTGGTACCAGATTTCCTCGACAAAGTGGCCGCCACCGTCATTCAGATTGACGTTGGCCAGGGTCAGGGTGTCCTGGTAGCGACCGACCGCGTTGTAGGCCTCAAGGGGGCCAAACTGGTACCAGAGCATGCGAAAGGGCAGGCCGTAGCGGCGCGCCTCGTCGAAGGCGAGGGTGGCGTATTCCCAGGCCTGACGGCCATAGTCCGGCGCCAGGGCCACGTAGTTGCTGCCAATGTTGAACCACAGGAAGGGGTTTTCCGGGTCCTCCATCACGGCCAGACGCTGCTCCTCCAGGGTCCGCAGGATGTTTTGCTGCGGGTCGGCGTCCTCGCCCAGCATGGCCAGCAACTGCTGTTCCTCGACACTCTCGAAGAGCACGATGTAGCTGTAGTTGAAATGCTGCCAGTATTCGCTGATCTGGTCGTAACTGTAGGTTTTCTGCGGCCCGCGATAGCTGTCGTGCACGGTGAATTCGCGCCGGTCGTCGTCATAGCCGATCATCAGAAGGTAGTGACCCATCCAGCCAAGGTCCCCAGGTGGCGGCTCGTAGCCCTTCTCGACGATGACGGGATAACCGCCGGCGATAAATTGCCGCAGCAGTTGCAGGTCTCCGCCACTGCGGGCGAGCGCGCGCACAGGAAGTTCAGGCACTTCGTTGTTGACGAAATCCACCATTTCCTGCGGCGTCACGTTCTTGTCTTCGCGGTTGGGCTTGAGCCAGTTGGCCGCCCGGTTCTGATCGTTGCGGTAGCCGAAGTGTGTCAGGGCATTGGTCAGGGTCGCCGGACCGCAGTTGTTCCAGCCCTGAAACTCGAAGTTGAAGTCTGTAATCAGGACGGCGGTGGGCGTGGCGAGCGGCTCATCCTGCGCCAGGACGGTACATGTGCACAGCAGCAGCAATGCGAGCGAAGCGACAACAGAAAACCGATGGCGGGTAGCCATGTTAGTGCAGAATCTCCACGTCAGGGCCAGCCAAATTGTACACGAATTTCCCTGGCTCAGGGCAAGGGCGCCACACATATCAGTTCAGCCAGGCTGTGGCCGATGATTCGGTATTCGCGGCCGATGCGCAGTTGCAACGGCCCTTCAAAGGGCGCGGTGTGAATGACCTCAAGTTCCGTATCCGGCCTTAGCCCCAGGGCCGCCAGATACTCCAGACGATCAGGCTCACGCGTCAACACGCGGGTCACGCGCAGGGCGCCACCCTTCGCTTCGACGCCGGACAGCGGACAGTCATCCATCGGCGTCAGGTCGCCGTCCTGCGCCGGAATGAGTTCGCCATGCGGGCAGCGCCGGGGCCGGCCGCTCATCTCCGCCATTCTTTCCACCAGCAGGTCGTCCAGACCGCTGCACATCCGCGTGGCCTCCGAGTGGACCTCGTGCCAACCGAAACCCATGACACGCTCCAGAAACACCTCGGCGATGCGCTGTCGCCGCAGTTCCAGCAAGGCCACGCGCCGCCCTTCATCGGTCAGGCGGACGCCGTGGTAAGGCTCGTGACGCAACAGGTCGTCGCGACGCAGGCGCGTGATCATGCGGTTGACGACGGGAGGGCTGGCGTTCATGGATTCGCCCAGATCGCCGGTGCCGACCCAGTCACTTTCTGCGTGACGGCGGCGTTCCGCCAGGCGCCAGATTTGCGCCAGCCAGGAGCGCAGGGCCGTGCCCGGCCCCTCCGTCCCCGCAGCGGGGCTACCAGCCATACTCCAGTCGCCTGACCAGGCGCTCCGGCAAACCCGCGCGGCGCATACGGTCCTGAACGGCGTTGACGTCATAGGCGACACGACGGTATTCCCAGACGCCGTCCGGCAGGTCCAGCAGGGCGTAGGCCGCGCGCGGGTTCTGGTCTCGCGGCTGCCCGACGCTGCCGGGATTGATGATCTGGCGCAAGCCGTTCAGATGGCGGCGCTGGCGCGGGCCGGGCAAGACCATGTCAACCGGGCCCGGACCGTTGTGTTGTTCATAAATGACGGGTTGGTGGGTATGACCCACCAGGCAAAAGGGCGTTTCGAAATGCGGGAAGTTCTGGGCTGCCACGCGGGGTTCAAAGATATATTCCCAGACAGGTTCGCGCGGGCTGCCGTGGGCAAGGGTGAAATCGCCGGCAACAAAGGTGGTCGGCAAGGCTTCCAGCCAGATGCGGCTGTTGCCGGAAAGCGCCTCGCTCGTCCAGGCAACGACCTGGCGCGCCTCCGGATTGAAACTGTTCAGGTCCAGCCGACCCAGGGCGGCCCAGTCATGGTTGCCGGCCAGGCAGAGATGCGGCAACTCGCGCAGGCGTTCAACGCATTCGTTGGGGTCGGGACCGTAGCCCACCACGTCTCCCAGACACCACACATAGTCCCATTGCCCGTTGGCATCTTGCAGTACGGCATCGAAGGCGTCAAGATTCGCGTGGATATCCGAGATGACCAGTATGCGCATGCATGCTCCTGCGAAACGGGGGTCCAGGCTGAATGTGGCGCTATCCTACCACGTCCCACCATTTCCTGCGATGCATTGCGGCGCTGCTTCTCATGTTTCTGACGGGCTGCAACCTGGTCGCCAACCTGCCACAGGCCGACTCCCCGCAGGATGTTCCGGTGCCTACGCCACCGCTCCCGGAGGCCGATGCCAATGACGTGGTGGCGGGCATCTGCTTTGAAGCCGCACGCGACGCCGCAGGTCGGCTTTTCGTGCTTCGCGGCGCCGACGAACTGACGAACTTCTTCGATCTCGCCGACAACAGCCAGCTCTGTCGCCAGCCGGTGACGCGTCAGGCCCAGGATTTCAGTGACGGCCGTGTGCTGGCGGGCCTGTGGAGCCTGGGCCGGGGCTGCGCCGCGACGCACCAGGTCCTCCGTTGGCAACGAAACGACGGGGCGCGTCAGATCCACCTGCAATTGCGTCTGGACGTGACCGGCGACTGCGATTACGAGCTGCTGCGTCCCTGGTGGATGACGCTGGATGGTGCCCGCGAACACGACATTGTGATCGAGGTGCTGCCCTGAAGCGGGTTCAACGCGCGGCGAGAATCTCGTCCACGGCGCCGGCCAGTTCACGCAGGGTACGCACAGGGTAGACGCCATCGGCGTGGCGGGCGTACTCCGTCATGTCGCTGTCGCCACTGCCCCAGGTGTGGTCGGGTTCGGGGTTGAACCAGAAGAGTCGGTGGCTGCGTCGCTGCAGGTGCTGCGCGAGATCAAGGCGCGGGTCGTTGAAGTTGTTGCGGCCGTCGCCCAGGATGATCAGCGTTGTACGGGGATCGATGCAGTCCGCGTGGCGCTCACAGAGTGTCGTCAGGCTGCGGCCAAGGTCGGTGTTGTAGTGACCGGGCGGGTTTTCGCGCATGACCCGTAACAGGGCGTCTCGCGGCTCCCGACTGGCAAAATGGTCGCTGATTTCGACCAGATCGTCGATGAAGATGAAGCTGCTGGTGCGTGCGACCTGGTCCTGCAGCTGGTAGACCAGCATGAGCAGGAAAGCGGCGCAGTGCCGCATCGAGGTGCTCAGGTCACAAAGCAGCAACAGGGCCGGTTTCCTGCGACGCTGGCGATGCCGGATTTCCAGCGGCAGGCCGCCGTAACGCAGGCTGGCGCGCAAGGTGCGGCGCGGGTCCGGGTTGCCGGCGCGGTGCTGCTGTTGACGAAGAGCCGCGCGCGTGCGCAGGCGCGCCGCCAGACGCTGCAACTCCTCGCGAAGCGCCTCGACCTCGCTGTGGCGCAGGCGATTGAAGGGGACGTCCAGCAAATCGCCGGGCCGTTCCGGCCCACGCGCCGCCATCTGCTGCGCCAGGTTGCTGCCCACGTGCTGCGAGAGTTGTTCATTGAGCGCGCCGACGTTCTGCTGCAGCATCTCACGCAGTTGTCGGCGGGCCTCTTCGCCCATGCCCATCGCTTCCAGCATCTGCAACAATTCCCGAATGAGCTGCTCCAGTTCCGTCAGACCGGCCGCGCGGCGCATCCGCCGTTCGAACCAGCGCCGTTGCGTCAGCGATTCGCCTTCGGCCAGACCGCTTTGCTCGCCCAGTTGCTGTAACTGCGATTCAGAAAACCTCTGACCTCCCAGCAGTTGCCGCAGCAGGTCGCTCAGGGCCGCCGCGTCCCCGGCCAGCGACATAAGCGCTTCCCGCAAAACGTCGCGCTGCTCCTCCGTCATGTCTGCGGGAATGTCGCTCATGGGGGGCTGGCCGCTGCCGAAGAAGAGCGGAAAGAAATATTCAAAGACTGGCTGGTCGCGCGCTTCCTTGACCAGGGTGCTTCGCAGCGCCGCGCGAAAGCGTTCGCGCTGCGCAACGCCGACGGCTTCCAGCGCTTCACCGGCATCCTGACTTTCCGCCAGCGATACGCGCACACCCGCAGCGCGCAGGGCACGAATGAATTCGATCAGACGGGCATCCATGGCACGCGGCTCACGGTTCCCCGGTCAGGTCGCAAGGCCGGTCTCTACTGGTCGGGCACCGCTCCCCAGGCGGGGGAAAATGTGGAATTCTTCGCCATCGCGGATGATGGTTGGCTCCGGAGTATGGAGGCCGTGGCCGTCGAAGAAATCGCGCACCTCGTCGGAGAGCAACTCTTCCTTCTCCAGCAACAACTCGACCAGCTCCTCCATCAGGTCGTCATGCTGACGCAGGGCGATGCGCGTTTCACGCAGCACGTCCTGATAGGCCTCCTCAATGGCTTTGGCCTGCTCCGGCGACCATTTCTGGCGCGCGCCGATCAGTGGGTCGTAGACGACGGTGCTGGTTGCGCCCATGGTGCCAAGCATGCCGGCGTTGGCCATGGCGGCCAGCAGGCTGTAAGCGCGGTTCAGGTCGCGGTAGACCAGCGTGCTCTGGTTTTCCGCGCCGCAGTATTCGATTTCCGCGGCCTTGCCGGCGACGGCCACCCTGACGCGCTCCAGGAGCTCCGGCTTGATCTGCAGACCCTGGTAGGATTCCTGCGCCGGATAATGCCAGACGTGGCCGTAGTATGACCCCTGGCGCAGAATGGTGATGCGGCTGATGCGATGCGAGGGCATGAAAAGGCGCACGGCCAGCGCCATCCCGGCCTGATAGGTCGCCAGACGCCGCCGCGCTTCCGGCGCCATGTGCTTGAGTTGCGAGCGCAGGCCCATTTCGTGTTCCGGCTTGGCGCGCATGAAGTCTTCGTAAGTGATGCGCCCGCGCCCGTCAAAGAAAGCGTAGCGCAACGATTCATTCAGCAAATACTTGATGTCCGCCGGCGTGTACCCGGGCGTTTCGGAGGCGAGGATCGCCGCTTCCATGTCCGGGTCGTGGGCGTATCTGTCCAGATAATATTCGAAGATTTCGCGACGGCCCTCCATGTCGGGCGCGTCCACGCGCAGCTTCTTGTCGAATCGGCCAGGACGCAGCAGCGCCGGGTCCAGCGCCGAGATGCGGTTGGTGGCGCCGATGACCAGCACGCGCCGCTCCGGTTTCGGTGGCTTGCGGCGCCGGAAGGTCTTCCACCACCAGGCGCGCCATCGCGCGCGCCGTCCATGTTCCTGGCTGAAGCCGTCCATCTCGATCAACATGGTGCTCAGCACACCCATGCCGCCGGAACTGCCGCCGCCGAACATGCCGCGCAGGCCGGTGCCCCCGGCGCCGCCCTGCTCATCGCTCGTAGCCACGCCCCCGCGCGAGCCGACGGCATCGATCTCGTCGAGGAAGATGACGGCTGCGCCGTAGCGTTTCGCCAGTTTGCGCGCCTTGCGAAACAGCCCCATCACCTTCATCGGGCCCACGCCGATGAACATGGCCTGCAGGCCGGAGGCGTCCATGTAGAGAAAGGGGACCCTGGCCTCGGTGCTGATGGCCTGCGCCAGCCAGGTCTTGCCCGTGCCGGGCGGCCCCTCCAGCAGGAGGCCGTTGAGCGGCTCGCCGCCGGCCTGCTCGAAAACCTTGACGCCGCGCAGCAGCGTGACGATCTGGTGTGCCTGCTCAAGAATCTCCGGCTGGCCGCGATAGTCGTCGAAGCTGATGCCGTCGCCGCCCGTGTCGGGCATGATGGTGTAGCTGCGCGTGCGCGCCAGAAACCAGAAGAGCAAAATGAATTGCGACACAAAGATGAGCATGAAAACCAGGATTTGCAGCACCTGGCCGGCGATAGGGATGACGCTGCGTGTGAATTCCGCGTCGCGCAGGATGGACCAGGCGAACAGCAGGATCAAGCCGGGGATCAGGGTGCGTTTGACCAGGCGGCGGATGCGCCAGGGCAAACGGCTGCGGCGCTCGACCCAGGATTCTTCCTGTTCCCAGGAAAAGCGCTCGCGCCGTGGTTCGATCTGCGTGGATGTCATGTTGACAACCCTTTCAGCAACCTTGCAGTTCGCCGGCTACAAAATTCCCGCTCTCCAGTTCAGTGCTGGAGTTGAGGCTGGTCGACGCGTTTTTCCTCCAGCCCGATCTGCGGTTTGGGGGTGTACAGACCGTAACGATCAAAGAACTGCTCGACTTCGCTCGAAAAGAGTTCTTCCTTTTCCAGCAGCAAATTGATCAGGGCCTCGCCCATGTCGCGATGCAGGCGCAAATCCGTGCGTACCTCGTCCAGCGCCTGCAGGAAAGTCTCCTCCATCAGCTTGCGCACCTCGCGCACGGTCTCCGGCTCGTCGGCGATGCCGAGGGGCCCGAACATGCCGGCCATTGACATTTGTCGCAGCACGAAACGCACGTTCATGAAGTCGCCGCCCACGCCAAGAGTCTGCTCTTGTTCGCCGCCGTATTCCATCTCGCCGGCCTTGCCGGCCACGGCGATGCGCAATCGCTTGAGCAGCGCCTCTTCCGTGTTGATGTACTCGTAACTTTCGGTCGCCGGCATGGGCAAGACGTGGCCCAGCGCCCCGCCCTGGCGAATGATGGTGACACGCGCGATGCGCCAGTCCGGCCGATAGAGACGCACGGCGATGGCGTGCGCCGCCTCGTGGGCTGCGAGACGGCGCCTGGCGGCCTTCGTCATGTTCTTGACCGGCTCCCGCAGGCCCATCTCGTGCTCGGGCTGGGCGAGGGCAAAATCACGGTAATTCATGGAAGTGCGCCCGTCAAAAAGCGCGTGGCGCAGGGCCTCGTTGAGCAGATACTTGATATCCGCCGGGGTATAGCGCTGCGTCTCCACGGCCAGGGTCAACGGGTCCATCGTCTCGTCATGCGCCATTTGCGACAAATAGTATTCGAAAATTTCGCGTCGTCCCTCAAGGTCCGGGATGTCGACCCGAACCTTTTTGTCGAAACGGCCGGGTCGCAGCAAGGCGTCGTCGATGGCCTGAATACGATTGGTGGCGCCGATGGTCAGGACACGTTTGGGCGGCTGCGGGAAAGGCTTGCGCCGGATGTTGCGGAACCACCACTTTTTCTTGCGCGCCCACCAGCCATGTTCCTGGCTGAAACCGCTCATCTCCACCAGGAGGGTGCTGAGCAGCCCGGCGTTGGCGCCGCTCATCCCGCCGAACATGATGGGCAGACGCGTCGTCTGCGCCGCCCCGCTAAATTCTTCGCGTTTGCGGGCCACGCCGCCGCGCGAGCCGACGGCATCGACCTCGTCGATGAAAATGATGGAAGCGCCATACTCTTTCGCCGCGTTGCGCGCCTTGCGGTAGAGGTTCATCACCTTCAGCGGGGCGATACCGAAGAACATGGACTGCATGCCCGAACCATCGATGTAAAAGAAGGGTACGCCGGCCTCGGTACTGATGGCCTTGGCCAGCCATGTCTTGCCCGTCCCTGGCGGCCCTTCCAGCAGGAGACCGTTGAGCGGCTCTCCGCCCGCTTCCTCAAAGGCGCGCACACCGCGCACGAGAGTCACGATCTGCCGCGCCTGCGCCAGCAACTCCGGCTGACCGCGGTAGTCATCGAAGCTGACGCCCTGTGACTCGGAGCCGGGCCAGATGGTGTAGGCGCGCGCCCGCCCGAGGAACCAGAACATCAGGGCGAACTGACCGATAATGAAGCCGCCCACCAGCAGGAAGCGCCCGATGTAGGGGATGGCCGTCTCCAGAAATCCCAGCAGGCCGCGCATGAAACTGGCGTCCAGCAGGGCAATGAAAACGAACAGCAAAAAGAGATTGCGCACCATGTGTTCCGTGAAGAAGCGGCGGATGCGGCTGCGCAGACGGCGTCGCTCGTCGACAAGGGTCTCCTCGCTCTCCCAGGCGTAACGGCGGCGCTGCAGGGCCATGCGCTCGCGCGCCGGTTCGTATCGACGGATTTCGGTCATCGGGCCGTCCTCCTCGCGCTCATTGTCCGCTCTGGCCAGCGGCGTCCAGCAGGAACAGGGGGTGGTTGGGCTCTCCGTTGTACAGCACACCCCCTTCGGGACTCTCGTAAAGCAGCGTGCCTTCTGCAATCAGGTCGAAGAAGTCCAGCAGGTCGCGCGGTCCTTCCAGGTAGACCAGTGCGTCCTGACGTTCGATCTCGGAGATCAGGAAGACCACGCCGGCGAAGCCGGCCCCGCTGTCCAGGGTGGAGATGTTCCACGGCGAGATCAGGTTAACGCGCAGCAGGCTGCTGCCCACGCTTTCCGCGACCGTGCCACGCCAGGTCAACTCGATGGCGCGCTGAATGGCCGTATAGTAATCGACCTGACCCGCCGGGGACTGCGTATCGGGCACGCTGTTGGGCACAAAGAGCAAGTTGACGACGAAGGCATCCTCGCTCAGGCTGCGGCGAATCTCCACAATGTCGACGCCGACGGTGGCGGCCTCAATGCGGTCGGCCGCCGAGATCAGCGAGGGGTCCGTCGCGCCGCTCTTGTCAGCCATGACCAGGTCGATGACTTCAAGAGCGCGCAAGGCCTCGCCTTCGCCAGTTTCCTGGCCCGTCAGTACGCCCAGACCGGGCAGGGCGCTGCAACCCGTCACCAGCAACAGGGAGAGCAGCGTTAAACGTAGCAAGGCGGTCGACGTCATAGCCTTCCCGTTCCGAATGGCGCCAGGTCGACGCCAGACGCCATCAGAGTGATTTTGCGCAGCAGCCGTATAAAATGTCATTGTAGCGTCAATCGGAGGTTTCGTGCAGCGTCGTCACGGACATTCAGGAAATCCTAACCTTGGGCAGTTTACACCGGCCCTGGTGCTGGCGACGCTGCTGCTGGCGGCCCTGGCCGTGCGGGGCGAGGACACGACCCGGCTGCCCTGCGATGACCGTCCAACCCTTATGGACCCGCCATGGATCGATGGTGGAAGATTCTGCGCGGAACTGGTCTACCAGTCGCCCCGCAACGAAGCCCTGGCGCTGGTGTCGCTGGCGGTTGGGCCCGATGGCACGCTTTATGCCGCCAGTCCCCTGCGGGGTGAGGTATGGGCCTTGCGCGACAGCGACGACGACCGCCTGCCGGACAGGGCGCAGCGGCTGCTTTCGGGTCTGCTTCGGCCAACGGGTATGGACTGGCACGACAATGCCCTTTACATCCTGAGTGGCGCCAGCATCCTGCGCCTGCCTGCCGGCGCGCAGCACCCCGAGCTGTTTGTCGCCAATTTGCCCCTGCAAGGCGGGCAGGCCGGCGGCGATCTGGTAGTCGGGCCGGACGGCACACTCTATGCGTCGCTGGCCGCGCCCTGCAGCCAATGCGAGCCGGGCGACGGGCCCTCCATCCTCGCCATCTCCCCGGATGGCGACAGGCACAGCACCATGGCCCGCGGCCTGCGCCTGCCGTCCGGGCTCGCAATGCGGAATGGTGAACTTTGGGCGACGGACAGCATCGGGCGCGCGGACGCAGCGCAGGGGGACGCGCTCGACGAAATCAACCGCATTCAGGCGGGCGCCCACTATGGCTGGCCCTGGTGCAGCGGCTCACAGCGCCTTCCCGTATCCCCGGCAACGGGCGACTGCGAGGCCTTTCGGGCGCCCGCCCTTTCGCTGCAGACGGGCAGCACGCCCCTGGGCCTGGCGTATTACAATCACGATGCGCTACCCGATTTGCGCGATTCCTTGCTGGTCACCCTGCACGGCTCGCGGCACCGGATCGAGTTGCGCGGCTACGCCCTGGCGGTCATTCGCTTCGACTCAGAGGGGCGTCCGCTGGCGCCCGAGGTCATCATTCCACAGCAATCTGGCAGCTTCAGTTTCAGCTTGAGCAAATTGAACTACCTTGGCAAGGGTTTCTGGCCGGAACGCCCGCTGGACGTCGCCATCAGCCCCGAGGGCTGGATCTACGTCAGCGTGACGGGCGGGCGGATTCTCGCCTTGCGCCAGGCAGCGCGCTGAGTCTTTGCCACAGATCTGCCAACATGCCGCCGATCAGCAGCGGCCAGAGCGGCCACAGGGGAGCCTGAATGCGCGCCTCCAGGTAGTGTATCAGGGCGGTCTCAAACACCCACGCCAGGAGAATCGCTGTTGCTCCAGGATAGATCCACCGCCGGTTGAGGCATGCCCAGAGCAGCGCCGGCACTATCAATAACTTGATCAGACCAAGGCTGTCCCGCACATTGGAATAAACGACCATGGGCAATGGCCAGACGATGGCACCGTTATAGTTATCGCCTTGCTGGTTCCATGCCCGCTTGAGCATTGCGGGCTGGGAATCGTCCTCTCTGAATTCCATCCAGTGGCTGTCAGGCAGATACCAGGCGTCTCTCCAGGTCAGCATTGCAAACATTTTTGCCGGCAAGGACTGCGCAAATTGCAGGGGGTGGGCGGCAAGGGCCTCAAAAGCTACCTCAAAGAAAAGCGAGTCGGTCTCGCAGGGGCCCAGGTGGCAGAAAGGTGCGCCAAGGGACGACATGTCGTCGTAAGTCCTGGGTACATTGTCCCCCGCTGCTTGCGCCAGAAACTTGCTTTGGACCTCGTCCGAAACCCATGGTCCCGGCCGCTGCCAGTTGGAATATGAAGCTCTGGTCCAGTCCGCTGTCTCTAACGGAGGCAATGTGCTTAGCTGGAGCAGGCGGGAGGTGGCAACGCCGTTTTCCTGGTGGATGGGGATGCCGGCATACTGAAAGGTAGCGACCACGGTCCAGCCGCCCACACAGTTCAGTCGGTAGGTACCCGTAGACGGGACGTGAATCAAAAGACATATAGCAAGACAACTGACAGACTGGACAGGCCCAGAACTGCAAAGGCGACCAGGCGTTGGCGGATGGTCAGGACCCGCAGCAGCAACAACAAGACCCCTGTTAGCGCCACAACAGGCGCGAAATTTATGCGCGCGAGTGTCGCCAGCCCCAGAATCAACCCCGCAGCGACAAAAGCTCCCTTTCTGAAGCCCCGACGCAGGCCACGGTCCATGATCCAGACCGACAGGGTGAAACAGAACGCGACCAGCCAGACTGGCAAAATAAAGTGGGCTCACTGCAGGCCATACGGGTCCAGCAAGGTCAGCAGGGCCACCACAAGGGCCGCGCGCCGTGAGTGATGGCGGCGAACAAGGTCGTAGAGCAAGAAGGGGATCGTGGCGCACAGGGTCACCTGCACCAGCAGGACAATGCGCTCGTCTAACCGCCCAAACAGTTGACCAACAGCCGCGACCGGCACCATGGACCAGCGCGTAGCCCGTGTTCTAACGAATGTTGCCGATCAGCAGATCGCCTTCGTGCAATTTGTCTATCAGGTATCGCTGGTACGCCTGATTGTCGTCCCCGCCACTTGGCAAGGGATACGCAAGGTACATGCCGCCGCGCACCAGCAGGGTCAGCAGGAGCAGCAGGCGAAAGTGCGCATGCATCCGCCTTATAAGAAGGAACGCTCATGCCTCCGTGATCCCGTAAAGGCGCGAATGACTGCTGCGGCCCAGCAGGGGCAGGCGCTCGTCGCTTTCGCTGCCATCGTAAAGCGGCCACAGGGCGTCGCGCAGGGCCGGCATCAGGATCATGTCCGCCGCGTAACGCCGCGCTACGTGGAGGATGGTGTCGCGGTCGTCATTGGGGATCATGACCGCCTTGTAACCCATCCAGTTCATGAAGAAGGGGGCATCCGTCATCAGGATGACCTGGCCGTCCCCGTTCTGGTCGCCCAGCGACTCCACGATGGCGGCGACTTTCCGCCTTTCCTCAAGTCGGTCCGCCACCAGCGTGTATTCCGAACGCACCAGCTGGATGGCCTGCATCAGCATGAAACCGGCGATGAGGATGGCTGCAACCTGACCCATTCGCCGCGGCCGCAGGTATGCGTCCAGCGCCCAGGCGCCCGCCACCGCAAGAAAGGGGATGAGTGCCAGCCAGCTCTTTTTGAACGAGCCGCCCATTGAGTGAAAGGGAAGAATGACACTGTAAACACCATAGAGGGCCAGCAGGAAAAGCAGGGGCGTGCACAGCAGTTGCAGGCGACCGCGATGTCGCTGGCGCAGCCACCCTCCCAGGCCGAGCAGCGCCAGCAGGGGCAGGGCAAATCCCTGGGTTGTGACCATCACGTTCAGGTTGGCCAGGGAGTGAAACGCAATGTTTTTCAGGATATTGGCCGGGCCCCAGGCGAGGAAGGACTCAAGATTGTGTTCCTGACTGTAGCTAAACTGATCGTCAAAATGGGTCAGAAAAGGCGTGTTGCCCGGGCCGGCGGGCCAGAGAGTGCCCAGGTCCTGCTGGTTGCGCCACAGCCAGGGGCTGAGTACCAGCGTCCATGCCAGCGGCAGCGCCAGCAACCAGCGCCAGGGCACCGGCCTTTCGCCGAAGCGTCGCAGCAGCAACGCCCCGATCAACAGTGCCGGTAGCAACAGGACCCCGTCCAGGCGCGTGAGCTGCGCCAGAGCGCCACAGGCGCCCGCCAGCGCCAGTAACCAGGGCCGGTCCTGCATCCCCCGATACAGGCACAGCAGCGCCATTCCGCAAAACAGGGCGTAGCTGACGGTCGTGTCCGTGCGCACGGCGCCCAGTACAAAGTCCGGCAGAAAGAGAATCAGGGCCATGGCCATCAGTTCAGCGCTGCGCGAAAGACGCGCGACGCGCGCGATCAGGCCGGTGAATGCCACCAGGGCCGTGCTGAACACAATGTTGGGCAGCAGGGCCGGCAGCAGACCGATGCCCAGCACCCGCATCGACAGGGCCGGCCAAACGGCAGCCAGGGGCATCCAGTAATCGACGGGGTGGGTGACGGCCGTCGGTTTCTGATGGTATTGCCAGATATAGTCGACGACGAAGCCGCGTCCCTCAGCCAGGTTACGCGCAAGGTTATAATAGTGGTTGGGATCGAACAGGCCGGGATGTTCGGCCAGCAACGCCAGGCCCACCCTCACCAGCAGGCCCGCAACAAGAAGGAGGATGTAAGGCCGCATGCGTCGAGTGATCCCGCGTCCCTGGGCGACAGCAGGCGATGGTAACGGCCTTGCGCGGCTGCTGCCAATGCTCATTCTGCTGGCCCTGCTGTTGCGTCTGCTTGCCGTCCTGGCTGAGGATCATGCCTACGGCTACGTCAATGACGGCAGCGACGGCCCCTGGTATCTTGCGCACGGCTACGCTCTGGTCACCGGTTTCGACAACGGACGATTGTCTGAATTTGGCGACGAATACGATGAGGGCGGCGTCATCATTGTCCTGCGCAGATTGACAACGCCGCCCCTTTACCTGCTGTTCAACGGTTTGCCGCAGGCGTTCTTCCCGCGCGAGGCAGCCGTACTGCTCATTCGTGTCTTTCAGGCCCTGGCGGGCGCGATTTCCGTCTGGCTGGTCTGGCGTCTGGGGCGCGCAGTCACAGGGAGCGAAGGCGCGGCTTTCGTCGCCGCACTGGCAATCGCTGTCTCGCCGGCTTTCATTTTCGAAGCCACCCGCGTCACCACCGAATCACTGTACATTTTCCTGTTGCTGGCCGCCCTGGCGCATCACAGCCATCGGCGCAAACACGTCGCCATGACCGGCATACTGCTCGGCCTGGCGACACTGACGCGGGCCGTTCTGCTGCTTTTTCCCCTTGCCCTGGCCCTGCACCTTCTTCTGGTCGATGGCCGCCGCCAGGGCCTGCGCCAGGCGCTGCTTTTGCTGGCAGCCTACAGCCTCGTCGTCGGCAGCTGGACAGTCTACAGCCTGGCGCGCTGGGACCGTTTTGTCATCGCCGGCGAGGGCATGGCGGCCTTCCTGTACATCGGGGCACTGGAACAGGGTTGGCGCGGCCCGCAGGAGACGGACAGGCAACTGGTCGAGGACATCGGCGCCATTTCCGAGGAACCACAGGCGCGTCAGGCCAACTACCTGCAGGGCGCACAGGGACGAATCTCGGCTGATCCCGTCGGCTACCTGCTTCGTCGACTCGATGAATTGACGCGCGCCACCCTGCAACCCCACGGCACAGGATACTTCGATGGCCCACCCCTGCGGCTCATGGCAATTGAGTGGTGGCGCGAAGGGCGTTCACCCTTCGAAGTGCTGCAGTGGACAACTTCAGAGGGCTTTTGGCCCCGCCTGCTGATTTACGTCCTTCACTTCGTCGGCCTGCTGGCGGGGCTGGTCGGACTCTGGTTCAGCCGCCAACGCTGGCGCCAGAGCCTGCCCCTGGTCGCGTTCATCGCCTACACCCTGTTGCTGCATCTGGCCCTGCATGCCATCCCCCGCTACCTGTTCCCGATACTGCCCTTGTGTTGGGTCTTCGCCGGCGTCGCGCTTCTTCAGGCGTATGAGAAGTTGAAGGCATTGCGGAGGTGAGCCAAAAAGCGCTGGTTGACAGGGACCAGGCCACACGCCTGCATATCTACCGCTTCTGGTGCGAACAGGGACGGCCGCCCACGGTGGCCGAAAATGCCAGCGCCTGCGATCTGGTTGAAGCTGCCGCCCTGGCCGCATGGCGCCGCCTGCACGACGCCCATCTCATCCTGCTGGAAGCCGACGGCACAGGCATCCGCATGGCCAATCCCCTGTCAGCCGTGCCCACCAGGTTTCGCGTGCAGGTCGGCCAGCACTGGCTCTTCGCCAATTGCGCCTGGGACGCGCCTGGCGTATCCGCCATGCTGGGTCAGGACGTCGTCATCGAGGCGCGCTGCAGCCCGCGCGGCGAAGGCTTGCGCTTCAGCGTGCGCGATGGCGAGTTGCTGGCGGAAGAAGCGCTGGTGCATTTTGCCCTGCCCTTCCGCCACTGGTACGACGATTTGGTGGAGACCTGAGCGACCATCCTGCTCTTCCGGTCGGAGGAGGACATTGACGCCTGGTGTGAGCAGGTTGGCCGGGTCCGCGGCGCCGTGCTGACCATGCAGCAAACCTGGGAACTGGCGCAGGCCTGGTACCACAACCGCATGTCAACGACGTTTCGGGGTCGCAGCCCCGCCGAGGCGCAGGATCTGTTCGCATCTCTCGGTTTGCGAGGTCCATTTTGGGAAATGTCATGACCCTGACGATCGGTCCCGCCCAACTCCGTTACCTGCGTCTGCGCGCCCAGGGGCTTGCCGCACCAGTCAGTGACCTGAAGCAGACGCTGGCCAGGGCCCTCAGCCTGCAGGCCCAGGACTACAACGCGGCCGTTCTTGGCGTTCGGGCGCGGAGTTGCGGGCTGGTTGATGAGGATGTCCGGGAGGCGTTGATCGGCGGGGAGTTGTGCTGGACCTGGCTGATGCGCGGCACGTTGCATCTCGTTAACATGGCGGACCTTCCCTGGCTGTTGCCGCTCTTCGGCCCGCAATTCATCCGCCTGACGGCCCGTCGCTATCGCGAGCTGGGCCTCGACGAAGACACGCGGCGGCGCGCGACGGCGCTGCTGCGTCAATTCCTGGCGGATGGCCCGCAAACCCGCGCCGCCCTGAAAGACATGCTGGCGGCCGAAGGATTGCCGGTGGAGGGCCAGGCCTGCCCGCACTTGCTGCGTCATGCAGCGCTGGAAGGCGCTCTGGTCTGCGTGCCCCTGCGCAGCAGCCGTCCCGAATACCGCCTGCTCGACGACAGGGCTATGGACGGGTGGCCCGGCTGCGATGCGGCGGCGGCGATTCTGGCCCGTCGCTTCCTGCGCGCCTTCGGCCCGGCCCGCGCGGCGGACCTGGCGCGTTGGTCCGGCCTGCCGATGCGACTGGCGCGTGCGGGCCTCGACGCGCTGGCGGACGAGGTGACGGCGGTCAACGCTGCGGGCCAGGAGGCCGTGATTGCCAGGGATCAACTTCCCTGGCTGGACGACGAGCCGCGCCACAGCTTGTACCTGCTGCCGGCTTTCGATGCCCTGCTGCTGAGCCACGTGGACCGCGACCTGGTCCTGCCAGCGGAGGTCAGCCGCGCCATTCACCCGGGCGGCGGGATCATCCGCCCTTCCCTGCTGGTCGATGGCGTCGTGCGCGGTCGCTGGCAGCTCAAACGCAGCCGCCGCTCGATGACTGTCATCGTCACGCCCTTCGTCCCCATCCCGCGGGGGCGAACGCCGCAACTGGAGGCCGAAGTCGCGGACCTTGGCCGCTTCCTGGGTCGGGATGCGGTCCTGAAACTGGAGGAGGTCGCAGCATGAGCCTCCTGCTGGGCATCGAAACATCCTGCGACGAGACGGCGGCGGCCGTCGTGCGCGACGGCCGGGAGATCCTCGCCAACGTCGTCGCCTCGCAAATCGACCTGCACGCGCAATACGGCGGCGTCTTCCCGGAGCTGGCCTCACGCGCCCACGTGGAGGCCATCACGGCGGTCGTCGACGAGGCCCTGGCGCAGGCCGGGACGTCGCTGGAGGGTATGGACGCCATCGCCGTGACCCGCGGCCCGGGCCTGGTCGGATCGCTGCTGGTCGGCGTGAACTACGCCAAGGGCCTGGCGCTGGGCGCCGGCAAGGCGCTGCTGGGCATCAACCACCTGGAAGGCCATGTCTATTCCCTGTGGCCGGGCATGCAGACGGAACCTGACTTCCCCCTGCTTGTGTTGATCGTTTCGGGAGGGCATACCGAGTTGCTGCTGATGACCGGACACGGCCACTGGCAGCGCCTGGGCGGCACCCGCGATGACGCCGCCGGCGAGGCCTTCGACAAGGTCGGACGCATCCTGGGTCTGCCCTTCCCCGGCGGCCCGCACGTCGAACGCGCGGCCCGTGACGGCGACCCCGGGGTCTGGCGCTTCCCCCGCGCCTGGCTGGACGGCAGCGACGATTTCAGCTTCTCCGGCTTGAAGACGGCCGTGCTGCGCGCCGCCACTGTGGACCCCAACGCCCGTCAGCCGCAGTTGCGCGCGGAGGTCTCCGTCGCGGACCTGGCGGCAGGTTTCCAGGCGGCTCTGGTCGAGGTGTTGGCGCGCAAGACGGCGCGCGCGGCGGAGCGCTGTGGTGCAAGGGCCATTCTCGTGGCGGGCGGCGTCAGCGCCAATCAGGCCCTGCGGTCGGCCCTGCGCGAAGCCAGCCCCACACCCCTGCTGATGCCGCCGCCGGAGCTGTGTACGGACAACGGCGCCATGATCGCGGCGGCCGCGCACTGGCGCTGGCTGGCCGGTCAACGCGACGGACTGGACATGGAGGTGTTGCCCCGCTGGCCGCTGGGCGCGCCTCACTCCTTCTCGTAGGGTGTGCCGATGGCCGCGGGCGCCCGCGCCCTGCCCACCAGACCGGCGAGCACGACGATCGTCACGATATAGGGCGTCATCTGCAGGAACTGCGGCGGCAGGGTCACCCCCAGAATCTGGAAGCGGGTCTCCAGCGCGCTGGAAAAACCGAAGAGCAGGCCGCCGCCGAAAGCGCCAAAAGGCAGCCACTTGCCGAAAATCATGGCCGCCAGCGCAATGAAGCCGCGGCCGGCCGACATGTTGTCGTCGAAAGTACCGGTCGTCTCCAGCGACAGCCATGCGCCGGCCAGACCCGCGATGAAGCCGGCGATGATGACGTTGACCCAGCGCGTGCGAATGACGTTGATGCCCAGCGTATCGGCGGCGCGCGGGTTTTCGCCGACGGCGCGGGTACGCAGGCCCCAGCGTGTATAGAACAGGATCAAATTCGTCAGCAGCAGCAGGACGAACATCATGTAGAAGATGGGCTTGCCGCTGAAGAACACCTCTTCCAGCACGGGGAACAAAAAGTCGCCGAAGACCGGCAGGGTGGCCAACTGGTCCAGCAGGCTGCGCAGGGGCGGAAAGGCGGCGATTTGCTCGAAGGGTACGGCCTGCAGGGTCTCCCGACCGGCGTCCTGGGCATCGAGCAGAATCTCGCGGCGCATAAAGCTGGTCAGGCCCAGGGCCAGAATGTTGATCACCGTGCCGCTGACGATCTGGTCGGTGCGGAAAGTGATCGAGAGCCAGGCGTGCAGCATGGCCATGACGCCACCGGCAAGCACGGAAATGATGACGCCGATGAAGAGCGCCGTGCTGTTTTCCATACTCGGGGCGATCAGGGAAAAGGCCACGAAGCCGAAGGCCGCCCCGGTCAACATCATGCCCTCAATGGCGATGTTGATAACGCCGGAACGTTCGCACCAGATGCCCGCCATCGAGCCGATAACGATCGGCGTGGCGAGGCGCAGGCTGGAGGCCAGCATGCTGACGGCGTTGGTGCTGCGCCCGGCCGCCGCCAGAATGAGGATGGTGGGGAAGAGCAACAGGGCGGCCAACAGCATGGCGCGGAAGTGAAAACGCTGCAGCCGGTTACCGGGCAGCAGACCGGGCGCGCCGGCGATGACGTACCAGACGCCGACCACCAGCAGCCAGGGCCGAACGGCGATCTCCAGACCGGCCTGACGCCCGGCGGTCAGGCGGGTGATGGTATCCGGCGCCACCTGCGGCGCGGAGAGCAGCAACCACAGACCCAGCAGCACGAAGACCAGCGAAAAGATGCCGCTGCGGGTAATGCGGATGCGCTCGCGCCAGCTGCCGGCCGGTGCGGCGAGGTCCATCGTCGTCACGTCAGCCTCCCCAGCCCTTTGAGAACATCGCCGCTTCCTGCTCCTCGATGCTGGCCTGCGGCACGCGCCACAGGTAGCGGATAATGGCATCCGCAGCGATGAACATGATGATCAGCGCCTGAATG
>JAPOVC010000007.1 GCA_026708325.1 Anaerolineaceae bacterium
GAAGGCGGCCTGATCGGCTGGTCATACAACCGGCACCTGACGATTCTGGACGACCCGGGCAGCTTCAGCTTCGAAGGGTCCTGCGATACCGGCACCCGCGGCGCGGGCGGCGGCGCCGGCGGCAGCGCCTGAGCCCCTTTGCATGTTCAGATGAGGCCAGGGCAGGACAGCTGCACAAACGAGGGTGCCGCCTTGCGAACCCGTCTGCTTCTCGCCCTGTTCCTGCTCATCGTCGTCACCAGCGCCTCCCACGCCCGCCAAACCCCCAGGGCGGAGGTCGCAGGGGGAAAAGCGTTGTCCCGTCCCTGCGCGGCGCCGCATTTGGACTAAAGCAATTTTGCGATGCGTCGCTCGCAAGGGTACAAATGGCCAGACACTTACGGGAACTTACAGCAAGATGAGGTTGTTGTAAGATGATCGCCCGTCTCTTGCTTGCCCTGTTCCTGCTCATCCTTACTTCCGCCGCCCAGGCCCAGGAAGTCGAACCCGTCTGGCTGGAGGTCGCCGACGTCGCCCTGCGCCTGCGCGAAGGCCCCTCCACCGACGACGACATCATCACCCAACTGACGCCGCGCGAGGCCGTCGTGCTGCTTGAGCGCGGCGAGGCCTGGAGCCAGGTCCGGCGCCAGGACGGTACGGCCGGCTGGGCGCATAACGACTACCTGCTCCCCTGGGACGAGCGCAACCGCCCGGATACCTGGCGCCGCGTTGGCGACCGGCGCCTGTTCCGCGTTTTTGGCGGATCCCGCTGTAATGATCCCATACCGCCCTATACCGTCGACCGTTATGCTGATTTGCGCGTCGTCAGCGAGCACAGTTACATCTACACCGTCGGCCGCGACTCCAGTGCCGTTCTGCCCAGTGAACGGGCGCTGCAGGAATACGGGCAAGCATTCGACGAACGCATTTATCACCAGGCCCTCGATCTCTGGCGCATTGAGGATCCACCTCACATTGAGGGTGACGAGCGCGTCGTTATCCTGATCGCCGCCGGTTTTGGTACTCCGGGGGCATCATCTGGCTGGTATGTTGGGCGCAGCGGGATGCCACACGAAGCCAATCCTTCAGGCACCGGTTACCTTGGTATTGAGCAAACTATCTGGGAAGAAAGATGGGCGGACGTCGTTCTCGAATCGCGCAGTCTCCAGGTCCTGGCGCACGAATTCGGGCACCTGCTCCATCATCATGTCGGGCAAGGGAACCATATGAGTTGGGTCAATGAGGGCTTCGCCGAATTCACCGAAAAGTATCTTGACCGGGATTTGACCCTTCTCGACAGGGGCTTGAGTCGAATGGAACAGGGTGCACACGATCCCGGCACCAACCAGTTAAACCATCCATCAACTCCTTCCTATATCAACAGCATGTACTTCATGACCTACATCTACGAGCAACTCGGCATGGACACGCTGCGCAGCTTCGTCAACCACCCGCAACAGGGCCTGGCCGCTCTCGATACCCTGCTTGACGAAAGGGGTGATGGCAGGGACGCTGACGATTTCTTCACCGACTGGGTCATTGCCAACTACCTGAATGAAGCGCAACTTGAGGGAGGCCGCTATGGCTACCAGTTGTTCAGGCACAGTACCCTGCTGCAGCAGACGTTGCGAAGCACCCCGCTTCAGCAACTTCCGGCCCGCATCAGCGGCCATGCCGAGCCTTACTCCTCGAAGTACTACGAATTGAGCGATCCCCAGGGCCTGGGTCCGGACAGGCGCCTGTTGCTGGGTTTCCAGCTCTCCGGCCCGGTGACGCAGGACGCCTGGCTGCAAGTGGTGCAGGTCTTGCCCGAGCGCGTCGACGTCCAGCGCTTCCGCGCCAGCGACTATCGCCGTCGGCCGGCCGTCCCGACACTGCTGGAACAGCCGGAACGGATTTTCATCGCCGTCTCCCCCTTTACCCCTGGCGCGCGCCAGCGCACGCAGTCCGCGTACTATTCCCTGAACCTTGACGAGGTCCCCCTTTCCACGGACACCAGGGCCTGGACCACCGCCAACCTGATGGTCCGCAGCGCCCCGCAGATCGCTGACAATTCGCTCGGGGTGTTGCGGCTCTGCAGCATCGTCCAGGTGCTGAAGTCCGAGGGGGACTGGAGCCTGATTGAGGATGAAGGCGGCCTGATCGGCTGGTCATACAACCGGCACCTGACGATTCTGGACGACCAGGGCAGCTTCAGTTTCGAAGGGTCCTGCGATACCGGCACCCGCGGCACTGGAACCTTCGCCGGTTCCAGCATAAACGCGGGAGGCGGCGCCGGCGGCAGCGCCTGAGCGCCCTTGCATGTTCAGATGAGGCCAGGGCAGGACAACTGAAGAAGCGAGGGTGTCGCCACACGAACCCGTCTGCTTTTCGCCCTTGTCCTGGTCATCCTTTCCTCAACCGCCCAGGCCCGGTGACCCCCCGGCGCTGGGTCGCAGGGTTTATCCCCTGAACGACGTCAATTAGGCAGCGCTCTTCTTGCACGATTCATACGCTGGTTCAGTCTCGATTCATCCTATGCTGAAGGGCGTTGCCGGATGGCGTCTTGGGGTGAACATGGCACTGACGAAAAGCGACTTTGAGAAGTACCGCGTGAATGAGATTCTGGCGCGGCGTGACGATGACGGCAACCTCACAGCCTGGTCATATCGGACTGCATGCATTGATGAACGCGACCAGCATGTGGAAGCCCAGGATGAGACCGGCATTGAGTTATTTACACTGCTAGGCAATGTCTCATCATTTTGGTTGCACCCTCATGATATGGATCCCCACGCTCCATTCGATTACATGAAAGATGTGAATGGCAACCGCCGCGATTTAGCGGATGGTTTTGACACCAGAGAACTGGACTTCCTGGCTGCTGTAGTTTGCGATGTCGCTGAACCAATCATGCGAGCACAAATTGGAGATGTGCTTTGGGTATGCAGGCATGGCGGCAAAGACCGGCACAAAATTGCACGTCTCGCAAGCGATTCCTATTTGGAATCTGTTGCCCAAGAGGACCTTGCTCTTTGGATGGAGAATCGCCTTGAGCGTGCGATACAAATCGCAAAGTTGTTGAGCGATCGCGCACGGTTGCACAAGGCTTTGGCGCATGCAAAGGCGATTGCTGACAGAGAACTTGCTGCTGGCAAAGTGGCAGCCTGGAGCCGGATGATAGAGTTACTGGCCAAATATAGTGAGAAAGATCGTGACAAATTCGCTGAGCAAATCTGGCAGCGGGCTTCAGTGGTCGAAGATGAGGGGGAATTCGATTTTGCTGCCCGCCTCAAAGAGGATGCATTGAATCTCTTTAGGGCAAACAAGCAAACGACTCGGGTTAGAGAGGCGCGACTGGAGCTGGTGACGACTTTGGTTGCCAGCGCTGAGAATGAAGCAAATTCAGGCGAGGATTGGACAGCCTACTCCAGGGCTCAATCTCATATAGAGCAAGCCATATCCCATCACAAGAAGGCGTCAGGAACGAACGAGCAATTGGAGAATCTGTACGAACTTCTGAATTCCTATGGCAAGAAAGTCAACGAGAAAATGGACTGGAAGGAGATGACAGTTGAGCTTCCGCTGGATACTCAGGATGAACTCAATGCCATGTCTGACAGAATCGCTGAAGACTTTAGGGGCAAGCCATTAGATGAAGCCCTCGTAGCACTGGCAGCAGGTCTGCAACCGATTGACGCGGATATGATTCGGGAGGAAACAAACAGGCGGGATGTAGGGCTGGCCGCACTTGTTGACAGTCGGGAAGTAAATCATGCGGGCAAAACTGTACGCAGGGGTGAAACGTTTTCGGCCGGTTGGTATGCAATGAATCATAGACAGATTCGTGCCCTGTGCATGATTCGACCGGCGATCATCCAGATAGAAGAAGACCACGATGTACAACTCGAAGACATCGCAAATCTGCT
Organism: Anaerolineaceae bacterium; assembly: GCA_026708325.1. Taxonomy (GTDB): domain Bacteria; phylum Chloroflexota; class Anaerolineae; order Aggregatilineales; family Phototrophicaceae; genus JAGWBD01. Next base: position 3,888 of record JAPOVC010000007.1, read on the forward strand.
TGAGCAAAGCGACTTTGTGCCTCCATACTCCAAATGGACGTATGCCCGCGGCCTGCTGGCAGGATTCAAATTTGACCTTGTAACGGCAGCGCACATCCTGCCCCCAACGCTCGAAAACGCATTACGTGAGATGCTCACAGCCATGGAAAGGAACTCGGCGGATTGGGACAGTGAGTTCATCTCAAAGGAGAGAGCGCTAGCTTGGGTTCTTGAACAGCCGGATTTGGAGCAAGTCCTCGGTCCAAATCTCTTGTTTGACCTGAAAACCTTGCTGCTTGATGAAGAAGGTGGCTTCAATCTCCGAAACGAAGTTGCCCACGGTCTAATGGGCGACAGTGGTTTCTTCCGGGATGCCAAAGGGCGAAACAACCGGGAACTGGCGCAGGTCATTTACCTCTGGTGGCTTGCCTTGAGGCTGTGTTTCGTCATTAAGAGGACAGATCGCGCGGAACAACCTGCACCATAATCACAACAACCGGCCCCGCGAATCGCGCTCCTGGCGAGCGCAGGGGACTGACGAAAGGTGCCGTGCGGTGCCGGCCAGCAGCCCTCAATCGTCAATTCAGGAACAGGCGATCTCCCGCGGCGTCGAGGCCTCGTCCCAGCGGCGCGCGAACTCCGCCTGGTAGGCGGCCGCCAGCGCCGCGTCCTCGATGATCAGCATATTCTCGTCGTTGCTCTGCGTCCCGCTGGCGGAGAAGTTGGCCGAGCCCGTCACCACCACGTCGTCGTCGATCAGGAAGACCTTGTGGTGCAGCAGGTACGGGTTGCCGTCCTGGCGCAGGTCCAGCCCGGCGCAGTGCAGCGGCCCCAGCTCGCTCCAGACGCTCTCGCTGCCGACGCGCTCGAAGATACCCTGCAGTTGCAGGCCCGCCGCCGCCTGGCGCAGCAGCAGCGAGCCGATGTCATCCAGGGTGAAGGAGAAGGCCATGAAACGGATGCGCTCCTGGGCCTCAGCCAGCGCGTCGTAAAGGGCGGCCGCCGGCTCGTCCTCCGGCCCGAAATGGAGGGCGATGCGCGCTGTCCCCTCCTCGAATGGCATTGTGTCGCCCCGCGGCGAGCGCGGCCCGAAACGCCCCTGCACGAACATCTCGTCAAACTCGGCCTGATAGCGACGGGCGGCCTCCGCCGAGCGCAGTTGCAGCAGGTTGTTGTTGTGACGGTCGGCGCCGTTGACCGTCAGGTTCATCGAGCCGGTCCAGACGCTGAGATCGTCGATGATGACGAACTTGTTGTGCATCAGGGCGCTGCGGCCGTCGTCCACCACCGGGATGCCCGCCGCCCGCAGGGCCGTGATGAGGCCGTCCGAAGCGCGCAGGCCATGCTCGTCATCGCTGACGACGCGCACGCGCAGGCCGCGCTCCGCCGCGTCCAGGATCGCCCCGGCCAGCAGCGGGTTGTTGAGTTCGAATGCGGCGATGTCCAGCGAGACCTGCGCCGCGTCGATGGCCGCCGCCAGGGGCGCGTCGATGCCCCCGCTTCTTCGCACTGGAACCTTCGCCGGTTCCAGCATAAACCGCTGCGGGGACAGGTCGCCACCGTTCCGCGCGACTGTGCCGCGGAGGGGGCTGCTGAAATACAGCGTCCAGTAGTCGCCGCTGGCAGTGTGGGCGCGCGCCAGACCCTCGGCTCCGACGGCTGCAGGAGGCAGGGCCGGGGGCGCGGCGGGCTGCAGGCCGAAAGGCCTGGGCGCCAGCGCCAGTTGCAGGGCCAGCGCCAGGGTCAGCGCCGCCAGCGTGAAGCCCGCCAGATGCCGCGTCGATGCGCTCATGGACGGGTCACACCCCGCGGCGGCGTGCTACACTGCGAGGGATGGCGAATGATCACGGGACTCACAACATGCTGAAACTGATGCCGATCGTTTACGTGCGGGAGATGGCCCGTTCGCTTGATTTCTACCTGGCGCTGGGCCTGCAGGCGGACTACCTGCAGCGCGATGGCGTGTGGTCTTCGCTGAAGGCCGGCGACGCCTCGCTGGGCCTGCACGTGCTGGACCCCCTGCCGCCGCTGCAGGAGACCGACCGCGTGACGCTGGCGCTGGTCAGCGACGGGCCGCTGGAAGCGCTCGTGGAGAGCCTCGAAGCGCAGGGCATCGCGCCCGCGCGCGGCATCCATGAGGAGCCCTTCGGCCGTTCGCTGCTGCTGAGGGACCCGGACGGCCTGCTCCTGCAGGTCAACGAGCACGCCCACTAAGCCCGTCCGCCAGCGATTCCCAGGCCGCCCGCACCCGCTCCTGCAAGGCCGCCAGCGAGCCATCGTTGCGGATGACGAGGTCGGCGCGCGCCAGTTTGTCCGCCTGGGGGTTCTGCGCCCGCAGGCGCTGACGGCCGTCGGCGGGGCTCATGCCGCGCTGTCCCGTCAGCCGCGCCAGTTGGGTTTCCGGCGCGGCGTCCACCACCCAGACCGCGTCGACGGCCTCCGCCAGGTCGCCCTCCAGCAGCTTGATGGCCTCAATGACCAGCACCGGCTGCGGCGCTGCCATGACAAGCGCGTCAATGCGGCGCCGGATGACGGGGTGGGTCAGGGCCTCCAGCCGGGCCAGCGCCGCCGCGTCGCTGAAGACGACGCGCCCCAGGGCCGCGCGGTCGAGGCGCTCCTGCCCGTCCAGCAGCGCCTCGCCGAATTCAGCGACGACCGCCGCGAGGGCCGCGCCCCCCGGTTCCAGCACCTCGCGCGCGACGCGGTCGGCATCGATGACGCCGGCGCCCAGAGCCTCCAGCTGCCCCAGCACCTGGCTCTTGCCGACCGCGATGTTGCCCGTCAGGCCGATGACAGTCTTGCCCGGCCAGCGACCCATGCAAGTCTCCGCTGCGACTAATCCGCCAGGAGCACCTTCTCCCTGGCCGGGAGCGGGTCCGGCTCGATGTCCTTGTAGTGGATCGTCAGCGTCTCTTCCAGCACGTCGTCGGACTTGCTGTCGAAGTCCGAATAGCCCACTTCCGCGATCCAGGCGTCGCGCACGGTCCAGCGCCGCAGGACCTCACCCTCTTCCAGCGCCAGCAGGGCCAGGGTGCGCGCCGGCCGCACGATGTCCTCGCCGGCGCCGAAGGTCTCGTTCACCCAGATATCGCAGGGGTGCTGCGGGTCCTGCTGCACCAGGCGGGTGACCTTGAAGGGTTCCTGCAGCTTGCGGATCGCGGTGGTGGTGCGCACGTCCAGGCGAAAAGCGACCAGTCCGCGCACGGCGAGGATTCCGTCCACGCGCTGGCCGTCGATTTCCAGCGCGAAGTCACAGGCCTTTTGTCCCTCTTCAACCTGCTGCTCGACGGCGTCTGTCTCGTCTGCCATGCTCTGTCTCTCCTCGCTGCGGCCCTGGCGCCAGTATAACTTAGCGAGGGCACCAGCCCGAGCATCCCGAAGGGGCAGCGTTAGCCCGAAGCATCCCGCAGGGATAGCGAGAGCCCCGACTCGAAGCATCTCGCAGAGGCACTGCGCCGTATACGACCGCGCCACAAACCGCTAAACTAATCCTTGTCTCGCCTGCCCATCATAAACCATGCCGCCGCGGGAGGGTGTGAGCGCCTCGTGAATATCCGGACGGGCCTGGCCCTCCTCTTCCTGGCCGGTCTCGTGGCCTGCAGCGCCTGGAACGAAGCGCCCCGAACGCCCACTCCGACGCCGTCCCCCACGCCGGTGGGCCGCACGCCGGAACAGGCCGAACGCGTCGCGCGCCTGTTTCTGCAGGCCTGGCAGGACGACGACATGGCGGGCATGCACCGCCTGCTCAGCTTCGGCGGCCAGGAAGCCACCCTCCTGCCGGCCTTCAGCGATTTTTACCGGCGCAACCAGGCGACCATGACGCTGCAGTCGCTCGAGACCCGCATCACCGGCCAGTTGCCCGGTCCCGGCGGCCGGATGACCTTCGGCTACGACGTCGTTTTCCACACCCGACAGGTCGGCAGCTTCAGCGAGAGCGGACGCACCCTGCGCCTGACCTGGGATACGCGCCTGCAGGACTGGCGCGTGGTCTGGTCGCCCGGGGACCTGTTGCCCGCGCTGGCTGACGGCGGCGCGCTGCGGCTTGACGCCCGTCTGCCCGGCCGCGCCAACATCTACGACCGCGAGGGGCGCACGCTGGCCTCGCGCAACAATCGCGTCATCACCGTCAACGTCATCAAGAACGAAATCCCGCACGTCGGCAACTGCAACCTGCGCCTCGCCGCGGCGCTCAACCTTGAGATCACCCTCATCGAGCAGATTCTGGCGGCGCGCGCGGCGGACTGGCTCAGCGAAATGGGCGCCGTCGACCCGCTCGTCTGGCAGGAGACGCGGGCCGGCCTGGAGCGGGACTGCAACGCGCGCTTCATCGAGCGTCCGGCCCGTCAGTACGAGACCGGGCCGGTCACCGCGCACAGCGTCGGCTACGTGGGCTGGCCGGACGAGGTCCAGGTCGCCACCCTGACGGTGGCCGGCTTCCCGCAGGACAGCATCATCGGCCGCAGCGGCGTCGAGGCCAGCCGGGACGAGGCCCTGCGCGGCATCCCCGGCGGCCGGCTCTACGTGGCTGAAGCCGGCGGCGCCCAAACCACGCTGGCCGAAAGGGCGCCCGGCCCCTCGCAGAGCGTGTGGTTGACTCTGGACGCCCCGCTGCAGGCCTTCATCCACGACAGCCTGCAACGCGCCCGCAGCCGCGCCGCCGAGGCCTGGGCGCCGGGCTCCGATGGCGCGGCCGCCGTGGTGCTGGACCTGCGCAGCGGCGCCATCCTCGCCCTGGTGAGCGACCCCTCCTACGACAACAACGTCTTCGCGCCCTTCCCGGCCATGGGGCGCGAGGCCGCGCTCGAGCTCGCTGCCCAGGTGCAGGAGGACCCACGTCGGCCCCTGCTGAACCGCGCCACGCTGGGCCTCTACCCGCCCGGCTCCATCTTCAAGGTCGTGCCCGCCATCGCCGCCACCGACAGCGGTCTCTACGGACTGAATCGCAAGTACCTCTCGACCGGCACCTGGAACCGCGACCTGCCGCGGCGCGACTGGCTCCCGGGCGGCCATGGCCTGCTCAGCCTTCCCGAATTCCTGAAATACAGTTGCAACTCCTGCTTCTTCGAAATGGCCTGGGACCTCGACGACGCCGACCCCTGGACCCTGCCCGACTACGCGCGACGCCTGGGCTTCGGCGCGCCCACCGGCCTGCGCGACCTGCCGGAGGCCGCCGGTGAAATCAACGATCCCGACACATTGCGCGAACAAGGTTTCGTCTGGCACCCCTCCGAGGCCGTGAGCATGGCCGTCGGCCAGCGCGGCGTGAGCGTCACCCCCCTGCAGGTCGCGCAACTCTACGCCACCATCGCCAACGACGGCGCGCGTTACCGGCCGCAGCTGGTGCAACAGGTCAGCATGTTTGGCGACACCCCGACCTACACCCTGCAGCCCGAGCTGCTGGCGGAAAGCGACTTCGATCCCGAGGTCATTGCGCTGGTGCAGGGGGCGCTGTGCACGGTGGTCAGCGAGCCGGGCGGCACGGCCGAACACGTCTTCCGCGGCTCGCCGCTGCTGGCCCAGGGCGTCTGCGGCAAGACCGGCACCGCGGAAACGCCGGGTGAGGACACGCTGCCGCACGCCTGGTTCGCGGCCTGGACGCCCGCGACGGAACCGGAGATCGCCATCGCCCTGCTGGTGGAAAACGCCGGCGAGGGCTCGGCGGTGGCGGCGCCGCTGGTGCGCGAGATTCTGGAGTACTGGTTTTTCGGGAGGGAGGCCGCCTGACGACAAGGGTTGTTCCCCCTCCAGGGAGGCTCCCGCGACTCAGCGGAAGGGCTCCCGCGACTCAGCGGGAAAAGGCGCAAAAGCTAGGACAGGAGACCAACATGCTCAAACTCTTCACCTGGAACGTCAACGGCGTGCGCGCCGCGCAAAGAAAAGGCTTTCTCGACTGGCTGCACAGCGAGCAGCCGGACATCCTCGGCCTCTGCGAAACCAAGGCCGCGCCGGAACAACTGGATGACGCCCTGCGCCAGCCCGAGGGCTATCACGCCTGGTGGGCCAGCGCCGAACGCAAGGGCTACAGCGGCACGGCGCTGCTGAGTCGCCGCGAACCGCGCCGCGTGGAACTCGGCCTGGGCATTGAGGAATACGACGTGGAAGGGCGCACCATCGTCGCCGACTATGACGACTTCGTCCTGATCAACGCCTACTTCCCCAACGGCGGCCCCAAGCCGCAACATCCGCGCCTGGACTACAAGATGCGCTATTACGCCGACTTCCTGCGCTATTGCGAGGGGCTGCGCGCGGATGGCCGGCGCGTCGTTTTCTGCGGCGACGTCAACACCTCGCACCGTCCCATCGACCTCGCCCGGCCAAAGGCCAACGAGAAGAACACCGGCTTCCTGCCCGTCGAGCGCGCCTGGATCGACGAGGTCATCGCCGCCGGCTACGTCGACATCTTCCGCGCGCGCAACCCGGAACTGGAGGGCGCCTACAGTTGGTGGTCGATGCGCAGCGGCGCGCGCGAGCGCAACGTCGGCTGGCGCCTCGATTACTTCTTCATCTCGCCCGATCTGCTGGACCACGTGGTCGACGCCGCCATCCGCAGCGACGTCCACGGCTCAGACCACTGCCCGGTCAGCCTGACCCTCGACTTCGGCGACTGACCACAGGGTGTTTTTCTGCCAGGGAGTGTCCAGATCAATGGATATGTCGCTATACGGGTCAGGACGGGCGACCTGTTAGGTCGCCCCTACAAAGGTCTTGTTCCGGGAGGATGCTGAGGGCCCGCAGACGACATCTTGCTCCGACTCTTCGCGTGGAACGTCAACGGCGTGCGCGCCGCGCAGCGCAAGGGCCTGCTGGACTGGCTGCACAGCGAGCGGCCGGACATCCTCGGACTCTGCGAAACGAAGGCCGCGCCGGAACAACTGGATGACGCCCTGCGCCAGCCCGGGGGCTATCACGCGTACTGGGCCAGCGCAGAGCGCGGCGGCTACAGCGGCACGGCGCTGCTGAGTCGCCGCCAGCCGCGCCAGGTGCAGACCGGCCTCGGCATTGAGGAATTCGACGTGGAAGGGCGCACGATCGTCGCCGACTACGACGACTTCGTCCTGCTCGTCAGCTACTGCCCCATCGGCGTGAAAAAGGGGCACCCGCGCCAACGCTACAAGATGCGCTACTACCGCGCCCTGCTGCGCCATTGCGACGCCCTGCGCGCGCGGGGCCGGGCGGTCATCTTCTGCGGCGACATCAACACCGCGCACCGCCCCGTCGACCTCGCGCGCCCGCAGCACCACGCCAACAGCACCGGCTACCTGCCCGTCGAACGCGCCTGGCTCGACGAGGTCGCCGCCGCCGGTTACGTCGATACCTTCCGCGCCCGCCACCCGCAAGAGGAGGGCGCCTACACCTTCTGGAGCTACCGCACCCGCGCGCGCGAACGCAACATCGGCTGGCGCTTCGATTACTTTTTCATCTCACCCGACTTGCGGAAATACGTCATCGACGCCGCCATCCACAGCGACGTCGAGGGCTCGGACCACTGCCCGGTCAGCCTGACGTTAGACCTGTGAGAAGGTGTTGCGGCGCAGAGGCAGTCAGTTCACTGCGGCAGGCAGTCCTCAGGCACTTCGAGTCTGACCTTGTTTTTCTCCAGTTTGCCGCCGTGAATGGAAGGCTCGGCGGCAAGTTTGCGCCGCAGCAGGGCCATGGGGCCGTCTTTGGCGCAAAGTTCCGCCGGCAGGCCGAGCACTTCAGTGAGCAGGCGCCGGTCCAGTTCGGCGCGGACCCGATCCTCGTCGATCTGGTTGACCGGCAGCATGGGGCAGTGCTTCATGTCCTCGAAGATGCTTGCGGCGGCGGCCAGTTGCTCATCGCTCAAGGCGTGCAGGTCAAGCGTGGGTATTCCGCCAATGGCGCTGATTGGGATTCGCCCGCGTCCGCCCTGCTGTTTGGTTGAGTGCCACCAATAGCACAGCAAACCTAGCGTGGAATTGGCCCAGAGCACATAGGCTGGACCGCCTTGTCCCCTCGACAACTGCAGGGTTGGCCAAGCATGACCACCCAGCGTCGGCTTCTCGGTCCAGCAAGCAGCCAACGATTGCGAATTGAACCGAAAATCGCGATTGTGATGGACTTGAGACGAAGTGCGGGCCAGTTCAGTTGCCCGGTCATGGTCTCGCGGAATGCCGTGGCTGTCTGGCTGGACTACCATACAGCGTTCCAGATCTGCATCATGTGACCAAAGCATGGGATAGTAATTGCTCGGCGATGTTCCATCTACCTTTTCGAAGGCCCCTTCGCCATCTGTACGATAGATTTGCTGGTGATAGGGGCCTGTTTTCGCCAAAGAGTCGATCGAAGTCATCGGCAATTCGGTTCCTGTGGGCCAGTTGGCAAGGAGCAACCGACCTTCAGCCAGGTGCCAGGCGGTTTGAGCAACGGACAGGTCCAGAATGCCTTCCAAGCGCCAGGGGCCTTCATCAATTGGGGCGTCGATGATGGTCCCAAACGACTCCTCGCCAACGCGCAGCAGGGTGTCGCTGGAAGTTTCCTCTTCCAGTCTCCCGAGATTTCGTTCTCTTCTTTCGTGAATCAGTTCCGCGAGTAATTCACCCGTCCCAAGGCGATTTGGTCTCTCACGCAAACATATAAAGGTCGCGCGTCCCGGATTTTCTCCCAGTCTGCTGGCAACTACCAGACACTCTCCCATTCCAGTATCGGCAGAAAACGAACAGTCGTCCGACTTGGCCGCAGCGATGGTGACAACAATGACGTCTCTGTACTCCGCCGAAAGTAGCCTGCGAACCTTGCGCCACGATTCTCCCTGTATCATTGTCACGGGCAGCACAAGCCCCATAGTCCCTTCATCATGCAGCTTCCTGTGGGCAAGGGCAGTGAAGGCGGACGCGAGACCGGCTTTTCCATCATAGCAAGACCCCTTTGCCATTTTGGACAGCAGCTTGGACATCACCTGCTGTTCCTCGCGCGTATTTTGTAACGCCGCAAATGCCGGAACGCTGACGCCGATTTTTCGACCTTCCTGACCACCGGCTCTGGTAAACGGGGGATTCATCAGAATCAAATCGAAACTCCCGTCTTCCACCCGGTGTCGCTCAGGTTCCCTTTCAGATTCCTCATCATCAGTCACGATCTCTGGATGAGTGGACCAGCCTGGAATCACGTCCTGCAAAACCAGCAGGTCAAGGGAGCCGAGATTGTATTCTTCGCCGGCATCTTCTGTCGTGTTACGGCCATATGGCATCAGCAGCATTTTGCAGTCGAAAAACGGGATGTCGGGGAAGTTGCTAGCCAGCATCGATAGCGTCAGATGCAGCGCTATGGGAAGAACGTCACAACCGACGAGCGCATGCTCCAGCATGTTTTCGTGCAGGTTGGCAGCATTCTGTCCGTGCAATTCGTGCAAGGCTGCAAGTCGCTGATACACAGCAGAAAGGAGCGTGCCGGTGCCGCAGGCAAAATCTCCAATTTGCAATCCCGCGACGGTGATTGGGTCAGCCCAGACCGCGCCGGCAACCGGACGCTTCTGTGGCAGGACCAAGGCTGCCAGCAGGGCTGCTGACTCCGGTCGCGTATAGTAGGTGGCAAGGAACTTTCGTTCCGAAATCAGACGTTGAAAGACAAACCCGGTCAGGTCGTGAGAACGGGCCGCACCAAGAATCTCAATTTGCAGGTTGACTTCATGCAACAGGGAGAGGATTTCAGCAGCCACACGTGGCTGGTCCATCCAGACCAAGATTTCCGAAGCGACACGAAATATCGGCCTGTAGTTTTCATCAAGGATCTTTTCCCATTGGCGCAGGACTTGTTCATCATTCAGTTTCCTAGCCTTTTTCAAAAGGGAAGGAGGGTCAATGTCGTCCAGCAACGGTGCCAATGCTTGGTGAAAGATCAATGCGTTGGCAAGGATGGCCATAGCCATGCGTCTGGTCTGAATTCCGTCATCCTCAAGCCGCAACTGGTGACTTAACATCGTGCCTGCGCCGGAATGGCCCTGTGGCCAAGCCCGATTGAACGCACTGGCGGCGCGTTCGATTTGACGCTCCAAGATGTCAGCAAGTGCGTCGATTTCCTCGCCAGGACGCATGGCATGCTGGAGGAAAAGTGCCATGTCGCGAGCACGACCTTGAATCCAACCTTCAACCGGCCAGCGCGATACTTTCCCGTCCACCATTTTGCGAAACAACACATATTCCAGTTCGCCTTCGACCCAACGTCGCCTCAAGGCTGCACCGCCATTGCCGTACGAAATGGCAGAAGGACTTCTCAAGGCGATCACCACCTGGATTTCTTGACCGCTGTCTTGCAGCACCAGTCCCAAACGAGCGAGCGCCTCCTGCTCTACATTGCGCGCAGGGCGAATTTCATGCTCAATGATGGCTGGCAAAGCGCCAACTTCAGTAATCAGGATGTCCGGGCGTTGTGCATTGCCTTCAAAAGTTCTCAGTGGCTCTGCTTGGACTTTCCAGCGAGTGCGCATTTGTTCGAGGAGGTTGCGCAACTCAACGTTGAGATTGTGCTCCGGTATCGCCATTTCACAGCTCCATCTTTTGCAGGAAAAAGCGCCTGTACCTTGCCTCACAGGCCAACGCCTGCCCCTGTGGCGCCTGCAACCGCCATGATAGCATCATGTCACTCCCCGCTTCGCAGCCGCATCACAATCAGCGCCAGATCGCCGAGGGTGCCGACCGCCGCCGGAAAGAGCAGGGCGCCATACAGCATCCAGAAAAGCGCGCTGACCAGGTCCTGCGCCGCCAGCAACTGTTGCAGGCCGAAGGCGCCCAGCGGCCAGAAGACCAGCGCCGGCAGGCCGGCCACGAAGACAAACTGGCCGCGGCCAAGGTCCGCCGGGATGTCCACGTGCTCGTGCGTGACGCCCTGCGCGCGCCGGCCGACCAGACGCAGCGCCAGCAGATGCAGCATCTCGTGCGGCCAGCCGTAGAGCTTCGCCAGCATCAGGACCCTGCGCGGGGGCCTCGCCCGGCGGGGCGGCCAGATGGCTGCGTCGCCATGAAAGACGCCGGCTTCACTGCGAATCGCGGCGCATCAGGCTGAAGCTTTGGCCGCTGGGCCCGCTCAGGGGCTGCGTCGCCAGGAAGAGCGCCAGCGGCAGCACGTCCTCCGGCTGCTTGTGCCACTCGCTCGCCGAGGGCTGGTCCCTGCCCTTCGGGTTCATGGGGGTGTCGACCGGGCCGGGGATCAACTCGTTGATGCAGATGCGCGACGACGCCAGTTCCTCGGCCATGGTGCGCACCAGCATCCAGGCGCCGGCCTTGGAACAAGCGTAGGCGCTGTCGTTGGGCATGGCGCGGTGTCCCTTGCCGGAGCCGATCAGGATCATGTGGCCGCCGCTCTCGCGCATGTGGGGCGCGGCAGCCTTGACGCAGAAATACGCGCCGTTCAGATTGATGGCGACGGTATCGACCCACTCCTGCACCTCGCTCTCGAAGATGTTGCGGCCCATGTCCGGGCAGATGCCGGCGTTGATGACCAGCACGTCGAGGCGGCCCCACTCGGCCAGCGTCGCCGCCACCATGGCCTCCACCGACGCCAGGTCGCTCACGTCCGTCGCCTGCGCCAGCGCCCTGCCGCCGGCCGCGCGGATCTCCGCGGCCACTTCCCCGATTTCCGCGTCCGTGCGCGCCGCGCAAACGACCGCGGCGCCCTCGGCGGCGAAGCCCGTCGCCAGACCGCGCCCGAGCCCCCGTCCCGCGCCCGTGATCACCGCAACCCTGTCCTTCAGCAGCATGTCGTCCTCCTGTCTGTGATTTTCAGCCCCCCAGCGCCGCACCGGGTTCGATCACGTCCAGCGCGAAGGGCAGTCGGGGCCGCAACAGGCCCACGACCAGCGAAAAGGAATCGAAATTGGTGGCGTAGATGCGCCCCGACGACCAGGCCAGGTCGCTGATGCCGCGAAACACGCCGGCCAGATAGCGCAGCTCGCCATCCTCCAGCAGGGCCAGGCCGTTCTGGCTCTGCGCCGCCACCAGAATCTGCCCCTGTGGGGTCACCGTCACGCCATCCAGACCCGGCGCGTGCCCGGCCTCGCCGTGTTGATAGAGCGTTTCGCTCGTCCCGTCCGCATACACGCGGTAGATCGCGTCGCGCGCGCTGTCGCTGACGACCAGCGCCTGCCGCGTCGCGTCCCAGGCGAGGCCGGTCGGCGAGGCCAGCCCGTCGCCGGCGGGCGGGCGCCACCAGGGGCCGCTATCGCCCGCGGGCGTCAGACGCCACACCAGGCCCGCGCCGCGGTCGCTGACGTAGACGTTACCCGCCCCGTCACGCGTGACGTCATCGGGTTCGCTGAAATCATCCGCCAGTTCCTGCAAACGACCGTCGGCCGCGCGCCGCAGCAGCGCACCGCCCGTACTCAGGGGGCTGGCGTCCCACTGGTCGATGATATAGAGAACGCCCTCCGGCGCGGCCTGCAGCCCGGCCACCGCGCCCAGCGCCCCGCGCGTCCCCGGCAGCTCCTCCACCCGGCCCTGCGGCGTGACTCGCCAGATGGCGCCGCTGACGAAGCTGCCGGTGTAAAGCGCGCCCTCCGGCGCGGCGCTGATGGCGGCGGGGTAGGCGTCGTCATCCGGCAGGGCGGCGAACTCGCGCACGCGCACGCCCGCTTCCAGCGCGACGGCGCTGTCGCGGCGGCCGCTGGCGTTAAAGGTGAGAAGGATCAAAAGGAGCGTGACCAGCAGGATGGCCAGCAGGCCGGCGGCGAAGAGCAGGCCGAGAGCGATGCGGCGCCGGCGCAGCGGCAGCGCCTGCAGGCGACGGATCACCGGGCGCGCGTACCCCGGATCACGCGGGAATTGTGCCCCTCGCCCGGCAGCATGTCACTCCCTGTCCGCAGGCCTGTGGCGGAGAGGGTGGGATTCGAACCCACGACGGCTTTGACACCGTACTCGCGTTCCAGGCGAGCGCATTAGGCCAGACTATGCTACCCCTCCGGTGCGGCCAGTATACCAAATTAGTGAAGCGGGGGACGATTCGACCCCGGCGACGCTGTACAATCGCGGGCATGACTGCCCCTCCCTGGAGCCTGCCGCGCGCCACCCTGGCGATTCTGAGTCTGCTGGCGGCGCTGGCGCTGGGGGCGCTGCTGGCCCTGCTCCTGACGGACGGGGCGCCCTGGGCGGCGCTGGCCGGCTGGAGCGCGGGCGCGGCCCTGGTCCTGCACGCCCTGCGCGCCCGTTACCGGCGCCATGGCGCGTCGCTGCCGCTTGAGCCGGGCGGGACGCCCGCCGCGCTGGCCCTGTTGACCGGCGTGGCGGCCGCTCTCTTCCTCGACACCCTGACGCTGGCGTCCGGCGGGGGCGGCCTGGCGACGCCGGAACTGGCGGGCCTCGGCGCCGGAGCGCCGGGCACGCTCGCCTGGCTGGCGGCGGCCCTGTATCTCCTGCTCCTGCAGCCGCTGGCCGAAGGGCTGGTCTTCCGCGGCCTGCTGCAACCCGCCTTGCAGGCCCGCAGCAGCCGACGCGCCGCCCTGCTGCTGACGGCGTTGGCCTGGGCGCTGTTTCACCTGCTGGCCTACACCGGCGCGCCCGCCGGCGCGGACCCCGCGGCGCTCCTTGTTTCCCGCCTGGCGCTCGGGCTGTGGTTGGGCATCCTGCGCGCGCGCAACGCCTCGGCGCGCGCCAGCATCGTGGCCCAGGTCGGCATCAACCTCTTTTTCCTGCTGCGCCTGTTGAGTCTCTCGCTTTAGCTGGCCGTCGGCCCGATCAGCTCACCCCCGAGGCGGATGACCGGCTGGTCCAGCGGGGACAGCCAGCGGTCCCAGGTCTCCGTCTGCATGAAGCGCATCACGTGGGTGTCGTCGGCCCGGCCGACGCGCAGGGGGAAGCGCTCCACAAACTCGTGCACCATCCGGCTCGACATGAAGAGCAGCGGATTGAGGATGTAGCTGTCCTTGTAGCGGATCTCCAGATGGATGTGAAAGAGGGTGTCCTCGATGCGCCCCATCTGCGTCCGCGGCGACACCGGGGCCTCGCGCGGGAGGTTGGCCGGGCTGCCCAGATGGCCGTAGATGATGCGATAGGGGCCGACGCGCACGTCGAGCCGGTTGGGGCCGTACTTGTTGCCGCGCCCGTCCGAGACGCCCTCAAGGCCGGCGAATACGCGCGGGCCGGGCCGCACGTGCTTGTAACAGCCATAGTCCAGGCCGCTGTGCAGCCCCTGGGCGTAGCGGTGGTAACTGTATTCGCGGCCGCGCCGCCAGGCGAAACTGGTGTTGCCGAAGTACTGCGCCCAGTTCGTATCTGCCAGGTCCACCGGATGCCGCCGCAGCAGGGTCCCCAGCAATGGCAGGCTGTCCAGATTCAGCAGAAACTCGGCCCGTCCGTCGAGGCGACGCACCGCGCTCCAGCCCTCGCCATGCCGCAGCCAGAGGTAATCGTCCGCCTCCACCAGGCGCGCCGGATCATCGGGCACGCGCAGGACGTCGCCCTGTTCGAGGCGGCCGGAGCGCACCGACTTCGCACCGGGCGCGTCATGCACCGGCAAGGAGAGCGCCAGCACCTGCCAGCGCGGGCGCGTGTCGCGCGGCGGCGGCGCGCCGGGGAAGTCCTCCGGCCGGCCGCGCGCGCCGTCGACGCTGCGCTCGATCTCCGGCGTGAGGTCTTCCATGAAACGCACTTCCCCCTCCAGACCGCGTTCCACGCTCCAGCCGGGACCATGCAGCCACCAGAGGTAGTCGTCTTCCTCGACCCAGGCGTCGGCGCGCACCTCGATCGTCTCGTCCCGCAGCAGGCGCGTCTCGTTCTTCGTGCCGGAGAGCGAAGGGTGGCTGCGAATGGCGAGGCGCGGCACCCCCACGCGAAATCGCTTGACCGGCGTTTCTTCCCCGACCTCAACTTCTTCAATGTCCTCCGCGCCGTCTTCCCCGACCTCCAGGTCTTCAACCCCGACCCCTGCCGAGTCTGAGGGCCCGTCGCTCCAGGCGCGCAGACCGGCGGACCGGGCGCTGAATTGTGCCAGCGGCGGCCGTGAGGCGCGCAGGCGTTGCACCGCCGGCGTCAGGTCTTCGAGGAAGCGCAGACCGCTGCCGGCAGCCAGCTCCGCGCTCCAGCCCGTGCCATGAAACCACCAGCGGAAGCCGTCCTGCTCCACCCAGGCGTCCGCTTCCACCCAGAGCTCGTCGTCGCGCTGCAGACGGGCCGTCCGCAGGTAGTCGCTGCGCAGGGCCGCCTGGCTGCGCACGCTCAGGCCGTCGGCGAGGACGCGAAAACGCTTGAGCGGCGTCTCCGGCCCGTCAACGCCCTGCGGCGGCCGCAGGCGCGAGACCAGCAGGGCCTGACCCTGCGGCGGCGTGGCGGGCGTGACCTCGACCATCAGGGTGTGACGCCTGTCGCTGCGTCGCTGGGGCAGCCAGCCCTGCGGGCCGCGCCACCACACGTAGCCGTCCATTTCCGTGCGCGAGTCGCCGCTGACGTCCACCATGCTGCCATAGGGCACGCGCCCCAGGACCGTGGAACGGCGGCCCGGCAGGCGGCGGGCGCGCAGGCTCGCCGCGCTGACGCGAAAGCGCCGCCAGCGGGGGCCCTCCCGCGTTGCGCCGACCTGCACCCGGGCCCCCTGCGGGTCGATGCCGCGCACGGCCTGCAGGACCGACTCGCTGGAGCAGTCCCCACCGTAACGAAAGAGGCTCAGCCCGCTGGCGCCCTTGCTCCAGGCGCCGGCCGCGGCCCGCGCGATGTGCTCCGGCGGCACCGGGCCGGGTCGCGGATAGGTCTGCAGCATGGGCACGAGCGGCAGGCCGTAACGCTCCAGGGTGCCGAAGGCCTGGTCCAGCCAGGCGTCGGCGCCGCTGCGGCCGCCGCCGAACTCGTAATGAAAGATCATGGGATGCAGGCTCTGCACCCAGGGCGCCCACTCGCGCAGATGGATGTTGGCCGGGTGCCGGCCGCGCGCGTCGAGGTTCAGCCCCAGGTGAAAGTCCGGCGCGATGCCGGCGCGGATGCGCGCGATGAGTTCGCGCGCGCGGGTCGCGTCGCCGGTGCTGAAGTAGCTGCCGCCCGGCTCGGCCTCGAAGGCCAGCAGCATGGAGCGGGCGCCGGGCACCCGGCAGGCCTCGGTGACGAGGCGCACCTCCGCGTCCAGGTCCACGCCGCGCAACACGCACCACAAATGCGTCTCCAGCCCCCGGCGACCCAGGGTGCGCACCCAGCGCTGCAGCGTCGCGGGGCCGGTGATCGCCAGGGCCGGCCGGCTTTCGCGCGCCCCCTGCCAGTCGGCGCCGTGGCTGGTCTTGAGCAGCAGGCCGGACACGTTGGGCGTGGCGCCCCGTATCCGCTCCGCCAGCGCGGCGATGTCCGTCTCCAGCACGCTGTCGCCGCCCAGGTGGACCCACAGCAGGCGCTCGTCAAAGACTGTGCTCACGGGGCCTTCCCGCCCGCTGGCGGCCGTCGACCGGCGCGGGCTACAATGCTCGCCGACATACAGGATTTGCGCATGATTGTGAACGCCGCCATCGTGCAGGCGCGCCCCGTCTACTATAACCTGGACGCCTCGCTGGAAAGGGCACAGACGTTAACTTCCGACGCCGCCCGCGCCGGCGCGCAACTGGTCGCCTTCGGCGAGACCTGGCTGCCCGGCTACCCCGCCTGGCTGGACGTCTGCCCCGGCGCCGCGCTCTGGGACAGCGCCGCCACCAAATCGCTCTTCGCCGACCTCGTCGCCAACAGCCCGACCGTGCCCGGCCCGGCCACGGAGGCCCTCGCGCAGCTGGCGCGCGAGCTGGGCATCGTGCTGGTCATGGGCCTCAACGAGCGCTGCGGCAACACGCTCTACAACAGCCTGCTGACCTTCGACGCCGACGGCGCGCTGCGCAACCACCACCGCAAGCTGCGTCCCACCTATACCGAGCGCCTCGTCTGGGGCCCGGGCGACGGCGCCGGCCTGCGCGCGCCCGAAACCGCCGCGGGCCGCCTCGGCGCCCTGGTCTGCTGGGAGCACTGGATGCCGCTGCCGCGCCAGACCCTGCACGACGCCGGCGAGCAGATTCACGTCGCCGCCTGGCCCACCGTGCGCGACATGCACCAGGTCGCCAGCCGCCACTACGCCTTCGAGGGGCGCTGCTTCGTGCTGGCCGCCGGCAGCCTGCTGCGCGTCTCTGACCTGCCGCCGGGCCTGGAGACGCTGCCGGAGCTGACGCCCAACGACCTGCTGCTGCGCGGCGGCAGCGCCATCTACGGGCCCGACGGCGTGGCCCTGGCCGGCCCCAGCTTCGACGAGGAGACCATCCTGCACGCGCACCTGGATTTACGACAGATCGCGCGGGAGAGCATGACCCTCGACGTCAGCGGGCACTACGCCCGCCCGGACGTGTTTTCGCTGACTGTAAATCGCAGTCGGCCGGGCGCTGCAGACCCGACCCCCCGCGACTGAGCCCTTAACTATCCGGGAAGCCCACGTGCTTCCAGGCGACGCCCACGCGATCGCCCTCGATGCACACGCCGCGGTACTCCCAGTCCGCCCCCAGCGGGGTCATGCGCAAGCGTTGCGTGCGGCAGTTCGGGAAGCGGATGATGTCCGGCGCGCCCCATACCGGCCAGCCAAAGCGGAAGACGCACTCCTCGCCCTGGCTCACCACGCCGATGATTTCGCACTTCTCCTCGCCCGTACCTCTTGGCGGCGCCTCGCTGACGACCGGCGCCGGCGCGCTGACCGGCGGCTGCGGCGCCGAATAAACCGGTCGCGGCCCCGGGTCCGTGGCGCTCAGCAGCAGGCCGTGGATCCAGACCTCTTCGCCCTCGACCAAAGCGCGGAACCAGCGCGTGCTGCCGAGGAAGCTTTCGCCCTGCGCTGCGCCGTAGACCTCGACCGGCGTCCGGTTCGTCAGGGTGGTCACGATGGCGGCGGCGGTGTTCGCTTCGGCGCGCACGTTGATCCAGCCGGGCCGCGAACTGACGTACATGGTGCGCGGGTAGCCTTCGTCGGCCACGATGGCCGCCTCGCCGCTGCATTCGGCGATGATGTCGTTCAGCGTGTCGCGCAGGGCGATCAGGGCGTCGAGGACGCCACCCGGCTCACTGGGCAGAACGACGTCGGCCAGGGCTGCGAGGGCGCAGGCCTCGGCGTCCATGTCCTGGGCGAGGACGGGCAGGGCGAGAATCAGGGCCAGGGCCAGGGCCAGGGGCCTTACAATTCCACGCATCGCCCGCCTCGCGTTCCCAAAGGATTAAGGTCGCACAAGCATGACGGCTGCGATGCGCGTGCGCAACTGTGAGGCTTCGTCAGCTTCCCTGGATGCGTTGCAGCAGCGTTGAAGCGGTGCTGCCAGGCCTTGCATGCGGACTGTGCCTGTTCACGGCGTGCACCTCGTTCCGGCATGCCCTTCTCTCACGCAGTACCACCCGCGACACTCAAAGCCAAGGGCCTGCCATGACGGCGATGAACAGGACATATTTCGCACCAGTGCGTTCATGTCGTCATTGGAGATGCCCTCAAGGCACCCCCTGTAAATGCGCTGGTGGAATACATTGTCCTTGCATGTGCCGCTGGTGGGGTGGCCTTCGTGCCAGGTCACAGAATTTGAAGTTGTGCCCTGTTGAGGCGTGTTCTGGACAGACGCATCCGGCGATGAGGACGTGCTTCGTCTTGTTACCGGTTTTGTCTCGCTCAGTAGCAAACCGTGAACGTAACCCACCTCACCTTCAACACTCACGCGATACCAGTTTGTACTGTCCCCGAATACATCCCCTTGCACCTCGCCCAGTACCTCTACTGAAGCCCTGTGGTTGACTCTCATCAGGACCGAAGCAGCAAGGCGCGGCGCACTGCGTACGTTGACCCGGCCCGCGCCCGTGTTGACATACATTGTCCTTGACCCGGTACCAACAAGCCTGGCAGGTTGTCCTCCATTGTCCCGGCCCGCACCCGGATTGACATTCGTTGTCCTTGACCCGGTACCAACAGGCCTGACTATTTGCCCTCTCCCGATGCCCCAACCCAGGTCGACTCCCAGTGTTTCCTGCAGCCTTTCCACTGCTTCCCGCAGTTCTGCCTGGGCCTCAAGGAATTCACGGGCGTCCTCTGACGCAGGATCAGAGGGAACCCATGCCAGCAGCCAGGCCATCATCTGCCAGAAGCAAGCCAGCACAACCAGCATGGCGCATCCCCATCTCTTCACGAGATTGGTGCCAGTCCAGAAAATCGCACGAGGATGTCTGTCACGCGTTTTTTCCGACCTGCTCCTGGTGGGAGTGGTGTGGTCTCATCATTGGCAGCTCGCCTCTTGTGAGTGACTCTTGCGCTGCATTTTGTCTCTTGCCTTCTCCCCTTCATGGATGCAAGGCTCACCAGCACGACCGACCTCATCAACCTGCGCATGTTCCCGTCGCATCATACATTTAAGGAATCACTTTACCTTCCCTTGACTCCCCACCCGCCGCCGCTATGATGGCCGCCGGTAACAGACCGACTGCCGCAGACCGCAGGCGTGCCGCCAGGCGCTTAATCCCCTGCCGAGGCGTGGACCCATCCCCAGGCGACTTTGCCGGGCGGCCCATGCGCATGCGGGTCGCCCGTTTTGTTGCCTCAAAGCCCGACAGGGGAAAGGAGCCCCGCTTGGCCATTTCAAGACAGCAAAAGGAAGAGCTCGTGGCGGCCTATGGCCAGCTGCTGGGTAGCACGGGCGGCTTCATCCTCACCGGCTACAGCGGCCTAAGCGTGGGTCAGTTGCACGACCTGCGCCTGCGCCTGCGCGCCAACAACGCCAGCTACGTGATCACGCGTAACCGGCTCTTCATGCGCGCGCTGCAGGAAAACGACTGGCCTGTGCCCGAAGAGATGCTGCAGGGCCCGGTGGCGACGGCCTTCGCCGACGGCGACATGCCCGGCATGGCCAAGACCCTGCTGGGCTTCCAGCAGGACCACGAGGACCTCTTCGTCATCAAGGGCGGCATCATGGATGGCGAGGTGCTCGGTCCGGCGGAAGTGGACGCGCTCTCGCGCCTGCCCACGCTGGACGAACTGCGCGCCAGCCTGGCCGGCCTCGTGATGCAGCCCGCCGCCGGCATCGTCAACACGCTCAATGCCGCCACCGTCGATATCGTCAACGTCCTGCAGGCCTACGTGCAGGACAACTGTGAAGAAGAAGAGGCAGCTGCCTGAGGCAGCCGAAGGAAAGGACATCTGTCATGGCTGAACTGGAAAAACTGGTCGAGGAACTCAGCGAGCTCACCATCCTTGAGGCGGCCGAGCTGAAGACCATGCTGGAAGAGAAGTGGGGCGTGACCGCCGCCTCCGGCATGCCGATGATGGTGGCCGCCGCGGCCAACGGCGACGCCGCCGAGGAAGAGGAAGAGCAGACCGAATTCGACGTCGTCCTCGCCGACATCGGCCCCAAGAAGATCAACGTCATCAAGGCCGTGCGCGCCCTGACCAGCCTCGGCCTGCGCGAGGCCAAGGAACTGGTCGAGAGCGCGCCCTCCACCGTGCTGGAGCAGATCAGCAAGGAAGCGGCGGGCGACGCGAAGAGCAAGCTCGAGGCCGAGGGCGCCAAGGTCGAACTGAAGTAACGGCGTCAGGCCGAAGGCGTTTATGCTGGAACCGGTTTATCCCTGGAGCGGTTTATGCTGGCGGCGGTTTATGCTGGAACCGGCGAAGGTTTCAGTGCCAAGCCGTCAGTGCGAAGCGGAAGGGGCAAAGGTTCCAGTGCCAGGGTCGATCTGAAGTAGCCGCTCTTCAGACTCTCACAACACAAAACAAAGGGGGCGACCCACAGTGGTCGCCTCCTTGCGTTCACAGGCCGGTTGGCCTGCCTCAGCTGCTGTCGACGTCCAGAGACAGCGGCTCGGGCAGTCGCCCGGCCAGCGCCGCGCGCAGTTCCTGCTGCAAAGCGAGGATCGGGCGGCGCGCGTCCACGCAGAGCCAGCGCTGCGCTTCCGCCGCCACCAGCTCCCGATAACCCGCGTAAACCCGCTCGTGGAAGGCGATCTCGTAGTCATCGAGGCGGTTCCACTCGTCGCCGAAGAGCGAGGCCATGCGCCGCCGCTCCAGGGCTTCCCGCGGCGCGATATCGAGAAAGATCGTCAGGTCCGGCTGCAGGCCGCCGGTGGCCGCCGCGATCACGTGTCGCAGGCGCTCCAGGTCCTGGCCGTGGCCGTAACCCTGATAGGCCAGGGTCGAGTCGGCGAAGCGGTCGCAGAGCGCGATGCCGCCGCGTTCCAGTTGCGGCCGCAGTTCCTCGGCCACCAGTTGCGCGCGCGAGGCGTTGTAGAGCAGCAACTCGGTGGCGGGCTGCATGGCCGTGTTGTCGAGGTCGTGCAGCAGGCCGCGGATCTGCTCGCCGATGGGCGTGCCGCCCGGCTCGCGCGTCAGCAGCACGTCGTGGCCGCGCCGCGAGAGCCATTCGTAGAGGCGTTGCGCCTGGGTGGTCTTGCCGCTGCCGTCCAGGCCCTCAATACTGATGAACATCCTCAGCCCTCGCGGTGGATCTGTACGTGGCGGCGCGGTTCGCGGCCCAGGCTGCGCGAGAGCAGTTGCGCCTGCTCCGCCATCTGGTGCTGGCGACGGCGGATCTCCGCCGGACGCGCGCTCAGGTCCACCACGTCCTCGCCGGCCTGCACGCGCAGGATGGCCTCCTCGGTCTCGTTCATCGCTTCGCCAAAGGAACCGTAACGCGGCTCGGCCTTGTCCAGCATGAAGAGATCGTGCAGAAAGTTCTCCATCTGCGTGACGGTGTTGGCGCGCAGCACGAAGATCGGCGTGCCCCGGCGCTCGGCGTCCACGATCAGACGCGGCCGGCGCCGGTAATAGTTTTTCAGGGTGACGACGGCCGCGGCCTGGCGAATATCGTCGGTCAGACGGGCCGGCAGGTTCAGCCGCCGCGATGCCTGCTGCAGGCGGTTGCGCGCCACGCCGTAGGCGTAGACCATGACCGGCGCGCTGGCGCTCTGCGCGCGCGGCGGGGCCGGCGCCGGAGTCTCGTCGCGGCTGCGCCGTCCGTTGCGCGGGCGGCGGTAGCGGTCGGCGCGTTGCTGCTCGGCGATCACGCTGATCTCCGGCTGCTGCGTCTCCACCTCGATGCCGCCGGCCGCGTTGCGCGTGCGCAGTTCGACCGGCATCAGGTTGCCGCGCAGGATGCCGTCGACGGAAGCGGCCACGTCCTCGCGCACCAGCAGGCGGTTACGCGCCTGAATCTCGATCAGCACGTCGAAGGTGGGCGGCGCGCGCCGTTCCAGCACCGTCTTTTGCGTGCCGCGGCGCCGCGCCTCGTCATCCGAGAGTGTGACCGACTGGATGCCCCCCACCAGGTCGGAGAGGGTGGGGTTGAGCATCAGGTTTTCCAGCGCGTTGCCGTGGGCGGTGCCGATCAACTGCACGCCGCGCTCGGCGATGGTGCGGGCCGCCATGGCCTCCAGCTCGCGGCCGATCTCGTCGATGACGATGACCTCCGGGTTGTGGTTCTCGACCGCCTCGATCATCACCTCGTGCTGCTGTTCGGGGCGCGAGACCTGCATGCGCCGCGCGCGGCCGATGGCGGGGTGCGGCACGTCGCCGTCGCCGCCGATCTCGTTGGAGGTGTCCACGATGACCACGCGACGCCGCTCCGCCAGCACCCGCGCCGCCTCGCGCAGCATGGTGGTCTTGCCCACGCCGGGCGGCCCCAGCAGGAGCACGCTCTGGCCGGATTCGACGAGGTCCTGGATGATGTCGATGGTGCCGTAGACCGCGCGCCCGACGCGGCAGGTCAGGCCCACGATGGTGTGGCGCCGGTTGCGGATGGCCGAAATGCGGTGCAGGGTGCGCTCCATGCCGGCGCGGTTGTCGGCATCGAAGTCGCCGATCACGGCATCGATGGCGTCGATGTCGGCGCGCGTGATCTCGCGTTCCAGCAGGCGCTGCTCGTCGCCGGTGAAGCGCGCCGTGGGAACGCGGCCGAGATCGAGCACGATTTCGATCAGTTCATGGGTGGATTCAAGGCCGTCGAAAGCCGTTTGCAGTTCCGGCGGCAGGATTTCGCGCAGTTTGTCGATGTCGTCCGTGATGCGACGTTCGCGGGCGATCGCTACTCCTCCTTGTCGAAGGGGTCCCAGGGCCGGTCCGGCAGCGCGGGCGCGGCGGGCGGCTTGATGGAACCGGGCACCGCCTTCAGGCCGCGCGCGAGCGGCGCGAAGGCCGGCTGGCGCACACCGGCGGTGAGATGCCGCAGCATCACCGCCTGGCGCGTCCAGGGCACGAAGCCGAGGTCCACCAGCGCGTCCTCCAGCCAGTCCTGGTAGCGGCGCACGGCCACGTAGACCGGCAGACGTGTGCGCGAGGGGCGGGCGTGGTCGATGGCGGCGCTGAGGATGGCGGGCGCCTCGCTGAAGACGTCCGGATGCAGGCAGGGCGTCAGGTAGACGCCGTTGCGCCCCTGCGAGACGGCGACGTGGCCCTCGACGCGCTCCTGCTTGCGATACACCAGGCCGATGCTGTGCGCGGGCGGCGTCGCCACCGGCTGCACCAGACGCGGCACGATGTTGCCGTAAAGCAGCTGGATGCCCTGGGCGTCGCGGGCCTGTTCCTCGCCCAGGTCCACGGCGTCCATCATCAGACGCGGCACCTCGTCCGGCCGCCGCAGCCAGATCTCCTGGCGCGCGTAAATCGAGAAGCCGGCCACGCGCATGGTCTCGAAGAGCGCCTCGTGTTCATCGACCTCGGCGCTGAGGAAGTGCGCGCCGCGCCGGCCGGCGGCGACGGTCATCGCGTCCAGCAGGGCCAGCCAGGCGCTGTTGTCGGCGCGCGGTTCATGCCCCGGCGCGATGGCGACGACGCGCGCGCGCTGCGGCTGGTCGGTGCGGAACTGGCCGATGACCTGCGCGCCGGTACGCCGCGCCAGCAGGGTGCAGACGTTACGGTGCGGCAGCAAGAAACGCGAGACCAGCGCCGCCGTCCCCAGGTCCAGGGTACCGGTGCAGGCCATCTCGCTGTCCAGCGGCACGGTGCGTTCCAGCAGCCGCGAGACCATGGGCAGGTCAACCAGTTTTACGGGGCGGGCCTCATGGGCCATGCACTTCTCCCTTGCGCCGGCGGGCGGTCAGCGAGGCGTGACTGCGACGGGCGCCGGCACCATCAGTGTAACACCACTATGCGGCCTGACAAGCCACGTGACCGGGCAGGAAGGTCTTGAATCCGGGCCTCCGCCAGGCTAGAGTAACGCCCGCCACACGGCCCTGTAGCTCAATTGGCAGAGCAGTTGACTCTTAATCAATTTGTTGAAGGTTCGAGTCCTTCCAGGGTCACAGAGACCGTCCGCCGCTGATTTCCCCACTCCCGCGCTCTTGTGGTATGGCGCTTGTAGCGCCCGTCGTCGGGCCTTGCCTGGCGCGTTACAGGGATGGCGTGGATGCGCCCCTCAGCGCAGGAAGCGCGGCGCCACGAAGCGGGCACTGCCCTCCTGCACGAAGAGGCCGAAGGCGCAGTCGCCGCGCTCGTAGATGCGGTAGCTGGCCACCACCTGCTCCGCGACGTAACACTCGACCAGGCCGCCCTTGCGCAGCAGCTGCAGTCGGTAGCGCCCGTCCTCCGGCGTGAAGGCCAGCGGGCGCGTTACCAGCGGCGCGTCGATCTCCTGGCGCACCTGCACGCCGTGGCGCTCGCCCAGCACCAGGCTGTCCCAGAGCGGGTCCATCGGCGTGGGCCAGCGGTCGAGGACAACCCTTCCCTGCAGCGGCTCGATCCCGATCCAGTAGCCCGACTCCAGTTCCGCGCCCTGCGTCTCCAGCAGCACGCCGGCGGAGGTCGTGCCTTCCGCGATTTCGACGGTCGTGTCCAGCAGAACCTCATCGCCCGCGTCGACCTCCAGCGGGCACCAGGCGTAACTGTCGCCCGCGTCGCAGACGAGGTCCGCGCCCTCGCGCTGCCAGTCGCCCAGGCCATCGCCAGCTTCCCAGGCGAGCGATTCGCCGTAACTGGCCGCGACTTCCGGCGGCAGGCGCGTGATCAGCGTGCCGTCGGCCAGCGAGAGCAGTTCGTGCGGCGAACCCAGCTGCCCGCCCCAGACCCAGTCGCCGCGCGCTTCGTGGTGCTTGCGGTAGGGGATCCAGGCGAAGCTGAAGCGGCGCTGCCCGTCGCCGGTGGATTTCGCGGCGTAGAAGCGGCGGCCGTCCAGGGTGTCGAGGCGCCGCGCGCGCCAGGGCCCCTGCGGCGTCGGCGCGACACGGTAGAAGGTCTGCGCCTGGCCGTCATAGCGCGAACGCACCAGGTACCACCAGTCGCCCAGCTGAAAGAGTTCCGGACATTCCGGGCAGTGAGTCAGCAGGGGGGCAGTGAGCGGGGCGCGCACCTCCCAGGTGTCCAGGTCCTGCGAGGCGGCCAGCGCGACGCAGCCGCGCCGGTAAAGCGGGCCCTCCTTCAGCCGCGCGGAGATCAGCATCATGAAGCAGCCCTGCTCCTCGTCGCGGTAGACGAAGGGATCGCGCCAGTCCACGGTCTCATACCAGCGCGGGTCGGGCCCGAAGAGCGGATTGTCCGCCACCTTCTCCCAGTGGATGAGGTCCCTGCTGACGGCCTTGCAGATGCTCTGCGGCGACTCCGCGTGGCGATTGTAGCCGGTGTAGAAGAAGTGGAAGACGCCCTCGTGCTCGATGACCGAACCGGTCCAGATGCCGTTGCCGTCGCAACTGCCGTCCGGGCCGGGGCCGAAACTGTCGGGCAGGACCTCCCAGTGCACCAGGTCGTCGGAGACCAGGTGCGCGGTCGAGACGCGCGCCCGCTCGACGTATTCCCAGGCGCCCAGGGGCGGCTGCGAGAAGAACAAATGCCAGCGACCCTCGTGCCAGAAGGGCATGGTATCCCCGGCCGCGGCGCCGTTCTCTGGCGCATATCCGAACAGTCTCATCCCGTCCTCCCCGCTGTCCCCTGCGTGTTGAGTCACAGGCGCGCCATGCCAGGGCGCGCCGGAATCGGGGCCGGAGCCACCGCTGATCAGTGGCTCCGGCCTTTTTCGTTACGGGTTCCTGCGCCTACCCGTCCCCTTCTGATTCCTCTTCTTCCATCTCTTCTTCCATCATCTCCTCGTCCATCATGTCGGCCGTGACGAATTCCTCCCAGTTCTTCGAGAACTCGTCGATGAAGCCCGGCAGATCGGCGTCCGGATTGTGGACGCGGGAGAGGTTCTTCACCTGCTCGTCATTGAGGATGCAGCCCTGCAGCAGCCCGTCCGCGTAGGTGTCGATGTTGCTGGCGTCGACCGGGATCAGGCTGAAGAGCGGCTGGGTGTTCTCGACCGGGAAGCCGTGCAGGTAGTCGTAGAGCTGAATCAGGCCGAAGCCGCCGACCATCCAGTGGCCGCCGATGCTGAAGCCCAGCTTGCCCTCGCTGATGAACTGCGCGACCTGCTCGTCGATGTCCGTCGTGATGATGGAGATGTCATCGCGCCCGGCCTGCTCGACGGCGAACTGGCTGCCCAGGCCGGCGACCGCGCCCAGCACGATGATGGCATCGATCTCGCCTGGCTGGAAGCGCGCGATGAACTGCTCGGCATAGAGCAGGCCGTTCTCGCGGTTCAGACGGTCCCAGGCTTCCGCGATCAACTCGACGTCCTCATGCATCTCGAGGACGCTCAGCACGCCATTCCAGATTTCCTCGGCGCTGGTGACGCCCTTCTGGTTCCAGATCATCGCGACCTTCTTGTGGCCGGCGTCGACCGTGGCCTGACCGATGGCCTGGCCCCAGGTGTCGTTGTTCTGCGTCACCTGGGCGATGAAGTGCTCGCCCTCATAGTCGGTGTCGTAGTTGCTGACGACCAGACGCCCGACCGCCACGCCGGGGATGGCGTTCTCTTCCAGCAGACGCGCCACCTGAATGCCGGCCGGCGAGGTCAGGGGGTTGAAGATCAGCCCGTCCGGCTGGCGCGCGATAATGGACTCCGCCTGGCTGACGTGCTTCTCTTCCGAGTTCTCGTCGTCAAATTCGTCCAGCGTCACGCCCAGCGATTCGGCCACGCAACGCTCGAAGCGGTGCCGGTTGATCACCCAGGGGTTGGTCTCCGGCTGGCCGAGGTCGGCGATGACCAGGTCCATGCGCGGCTCGACCATGTCCTGCGCCGTCACAGCGACGCCTGTCAGCATCACAAGCAAACCCAGCAAGATAATTGCGCGTTTCATTCCCAACTCCTTAGTCTCTGTCTTTCCCCGGCCGCAGACCGGCCGGGGCCGTGCACGGGCTTCAGGGCACAGGCGCCTCCTCGTCTACCCGGCGGTGACAGGTGCTCACTTCACCACGCCGATGCGGCGGCGGTTGAGCGAGATGGCGATGGCGATGATCAACAGGACGCCGCGCGCCACCCGGCTCCACGAGGGATCGACGCCGGCGATGGTCAGGCCGTTGGCGACCACCGTCAGGGTCAGCGCGCCGACCACGGTGCGCAGCACGCTGCCATGACCGCCGGTGAGGGGCGTGCCGCCCAGGGCGACCGCGGCGATCGCGTCCAGTTCAAATTGCTCACCGGCGCGCGGGGTGCCGGCGCCGGAGCGGCCGAGGCTGATCAGCGAGGCCAGACCCACCATGAAGCCCGCGGCCACGAAGACCTGGATCTTGAACCAGGTGACGGATACGCCGAAGAGGGAGAGGACCCGCTCGCTGCCGCCGAGGGCCTTCAGTTGCTGGCCAAAGAGCGTCTTTTCATAGAAGACCCACATCAGGGCGGTGACGACCAGGGCGAAGATGAGGATGTTCGGGAAACGCCCCAGCGCCAGCAGCCAGGGCGCCGCCACGGAATCGACGTAGGTGCCGGTGGCCGCCTGCTCGGTGACGTAGATCGAGCCCCCGTCGGAGATGATGTTCAGCAGGGCGCGCACGATGATCAACATGGCCAGGGTGGTGACGAAGGAGGAGATCTTCAGCAGCGAGAAGATGCTCCCGTTGACGAAACCGATCACCGTGGCGGCGAGGATGCCGCAGACGATGCCCACCGGCCCCAGCCAGACCATGCCCAGCACGGCCATGTACATGCTGAAACCGAGGCTCGAGCCGACGGAAATGTCAATCGAGCCGGTCGTGACCACGATCAACTGGGCGTACGCCAGCAACAACAGCACCGGCGTCTGCTGCGCGATGAAGGTCCAGTTGCGCACGGAGAGGAAACGGTCGCCGCTGACGATGGTGAAGAGCAGCACCACCAGCACGATGGCGATGTAGGGCACGTTGTTGCGCAGCATCTCGCTGCGACCGGAGCGCGCCTCCCCCGACGCGTCCATCCCGGGCCCCGGCTCCGGCCCGCTCAAGCGACCTGTTCTCCCAGGGTGATGGCCCGCACCAGTTGCTCGCTCGTCACGCCGGACCTGGGGAAGGCGGGCGTGGTCAGGCCGTGGTGGACGACCAGGATGCGGTCCGCCAGGCGAAAGACCTGCTCAAGATTGTGGCTGATGAGGATGACGGCCGTGCCCCGGTCACGAATCTCGTGCATGAGCCGCTCGACCTCGCCGGTCTCGGTCGGCCCGAGGGCGGCCGTCGGCTCGTCGAGGATGACGATCTCGCGGCCCCAGGCGATGGCGCGGCCAATCGCGACACTCTGCTGTTGCCCGCCGGACATCGCCGAGATGGGCTCTCGCAGGGATTGCACGGTCGTGACTTTCAGGTCTTCCAGGATTTCCCGCGTCTTCCGACGCATGGCGTTCTCGTCCACGAAGATGCCGAAGCGTTTCGGGATGCGCCCGAGAAAGAGATTGTAGGGCGCGTTCATGTTGGGCACGATGGCCAGGTCCTGGTAGACCACCTCAATCCCCAGGTGGCGCATGTGCCCGACGTTGTGGTCGCGCGGCGCGACGGGCTCGCCGCGCACGAGCATGCGCCCGCTGTCCGGGCGGTAGACGCCGGCGACGATCTTGATCAGGGTGGACTTGCCGGCGCCGTTCGCGCCGACGATGGCGATGATCTCGCCGCGCGACAATTCGAAGGAGCCGCTGCGCAGGGCCTGCACGCCGCCAAAGGACTTCGCAACTTCCTCTACCTGCAGCAGCGCGCCGCCATTTTCAGACAAGCGCGACCTCCACGGGAACAACCGGAAAGAGCATAACCACGATGCGATTCCCGCGCAAAAGGCACCGGCCGCAGGGGTAACGAGAGCGCAAGCCCGAAGCATCCCGCAGGGACGACTTGTCAAGTCGCCCATATTACCCCGGCGCCCACATATCGTGCCCGCGGGCGAGTTGATAAGTCGCCCGTACAACATCCGCGTTGTGGCGCGCGGCGCGACCCTACTCCGCCTCGACGCCCGTGTCGCTGACCTCTTCCTCGGGGTCCGGCGTGCGCTCCAGGCCGCCGCCCTCCACCCAGGCCAGCACATGCGCCAGGGTGTCCTCAATGCCATAGTGCGGCACGAAGTCCAGCAGATCGCGCGCCTTGCGCATGTCGAATTCGATCACGTCGCCCTGGGCCATGCTCCAGGGGAAACCAGTGACCACCTCGATGCCCGGCCGCAGGCGCTGCAGCGCCGCCGCAAACTCCATGCCCGAGGTCGACTCCGCGCCGCAGCAGTTGAAGATCTGCCCGGGCGCGCCGGGATGCTCCGCCGCCACGACGTGCATGCGGGCCGCGTCGCGCAGGTCGATGAAGTGGCAGATCTCCTCCATCGAGAAGAAGGGGATCTCCACGCGTTTTCCCTCCGCCAGCATGCGCGCGAAAGCGCGCCAGCTGCGGCCGCCGCCGCTGCCCTCGGGGCCGATCACCGCCGTCAGGCGCAGCACGGTCACCGGCAGCCGGTCCTGGTGCCAGAAGGTCAGGGCGATCAGTTCCTGGGCCCGCTTGGTCACCGAGTACATGTCCTCGGGCCGCGTCGGGTGCTCCTCGTCGACGGGCTGGTAGGCCGGCGCGCGGAACTTCGTCGCCGGGTACCACTCGTAGGCCGAAATGCTGCTGGAGAGCACGAAGCGCTGCAGTCCCGGCATGTCGCGCGCGATCTCCAGCGCGTGCGTCAGCCCAACCAGGTTGACCGTGACCATCTGCAGCGGGTCGCCGGTGTCGCCCGGCAGCGAGGCGAGGTGGTAGATGACGTCGTACTCCCGGCCTGCCAGGGCCGCGCGCAGCGACTCGCGCTGCGTGATGTCGGCCTCGATCCAGGTCGCCGGCAGGTCGCCCGCCGGCTGCGAACGGCCCAGGAGATGCACCTCGTCGCCCTCGCGCGCGGCCAGTTGCCGTACCAGCTCGCGGCCCACGTAGCCGGAGCCGCCAATCACCAGGCTGCGTGTCATGATGGCCTCCCTTTCGTCAGTCCTCGTAGGGCAGGGGCTGATAATGCGGCGGGGCGATGCGCTCGCCCGGCGGCAGCGGCAACTCGACCCAGCCGTCGGTCTCCATCGACTTGATGACGGCGCACATCACCTCCACCGCGCGCGCGCCGTCCTCGCCGGAGACCAGCGGCTCCGTATCATTGAGGATGCAGTTGACGAAGTGCGTCGTCATGCGCTCGTAGTTGCCGGGCCGCCGAGGCGGCATGATCGGCATCCAGCGTTTGGGCACGTGCTCGTCGATGTGGTCCTCGACCCAGAAGTGCTGCGGCCAGCGATAGTCCTTCAATATCTGCGGCAGGTCCGCGAAGGAATAGTCGCGGTTGCTGTAGACGGCCATCGGAGAGCTCTGGAAGGGGTTGGTGGCGTCCGTCGCCGTGAAGATGGTGCCTTCCGTGCCGTACAGTTCGGTGGCCTGCGAGACCACCGGCGAAAAGCGGTTGCAACTGACGCACCCGTAGCTGCCATTCTCGTATTCCAGCAGCAGCCAGACCGTGTCGTCGTTCAGCGTGTAGTCGGCCGGCATCGCCAGGCGTTTGGCGATACCGACGGTGCGCTGCACGCGGCTGCCGGTCAGCCAGGTCAGCAGGTCGATGGCGTGGGCGCCGGTGTCGGTCAGCGCCGCGCCGCCGGAGACCGCCGCGTCGAGGCGAAAGGCGGTATGCGCCACGTTGTTCTGGTAGAGGTGCCAGTGCTCGTGCAGCGAGGCGCGCGCCATCAACACGTCGCCGATGACGCCCTCGTCGATCAGCTGCTTCGCCCACTGGTTGTGCGTCCAGAAGCGGCGGTCGCAGCCGACCATCAGCTTGACCCCCTCCTCGCGGCAGACGCGCACGATGTCCCAGGCCTCGTAGTTGGTGGCCGCCAGCGGCTTCTCCACCACGACGTGCAGCCCGGCGCGCGCCACCGCCACCGCCTGGTTGCGATGGACGTT
Source organism: Anaerolineaceae bacterium (assembly GCA_026708325.1). Taxonomy (GTDB): domain Bacteria; phylum Chloroflexota; class Anaerolineae; order Aggregatilineales; family Phototrophicaceae; genus JAGWBD01. Next base: position 34,974 of record JAPOVC010000007.1, read on the forward strand.
GTTGGGGGTGGCGATGATAACCGCGTCGAGGTCCCGCCGCTCGTCCAGCATCTGACGGTAATCGCTGTACCAGACTTCGGCATCCCACTTGCTCGCGGCCTTCTGCGCGGTGTCGGCGTTGAGGTCGCAGCAGGCGACCAGTTGCGCCGCCGGCTCCTGCGCCAGCGAGGGGAAGTGCGCGATCTCGGCGATGCTGCCGCAGCCGATGACGGCGAATCTGACCTTGTCCATTGGCGTCCTCCCGGTCCGTCTCTCAGCTGTCGGGTTGCAGCACCACGTCGGCCAGCTGCGGAAAGCGCTCCAGATGCGCGCCGCCGCTGCGCCCGATCACGGGCATCACGGCCGCAGCCGCGAAGCGCGCAGCAGCAGCAGCGTCGTCGTGGCGCAACCAGTGCAGGAGAAAGGCGCTGAAAAAGGCGTCCCCCGCGCCGGTCGTATCGACCACCGGGCCCGCCTGCGCGGGAATCTGCCGGATGCCATCCGCCGTCCCCAGCAGGCAACCGCGCTCGCCCAGCGTGATCATGGCGACGGCCGGGCCCTGCGCCAGCCAGCCCGCCAGCGTCGCGCGCAGCGCCGCGTCGTCAGCGACGGCCGCCGCGCCCGCCAGCAGCGCGCAATCTTCCACGCTGGCGCGCACAATGTCAAAACAGGCGATCAACTCCGGCAGCGCGCGCGGATCCTTTTGCGCCGCGGCGTCGGGGCGCGCGCGCGAATGCGCCCCGCCGTAGCCGCCCAGATCAACCGCCAGCGCGCCCGGCAGCTGCCGCAGCCGCCGAATCGTCGTCAGCGGCAGGTCATGGTCCATGGTGACGACGGCGACGACCGGCGCGTCGCGAAATTGCGTCGGCACGTGACCCGGCAGAACGGGCGGCGCCTGCTGCGGGTAGCGAATCTGCTTGTGGCCGCTCTCGTCGTAGACCAGTTGCGAGCGGGTCGTGTGCTTCCCTTCCAGCAGCTGCAGGCCCGAGAGATCGACGCCGGCCGCGCGCAGCGGCTGCAGCAGTGCCGGCGGCATGTCCGTGCCCACGATCGACACCAGGCCGGCGCGCCCGCCGAGGCGGCTGGCGGTCAGCGAACCGTAGGCCACCGGGCTGCCCAGCACCGGGCCCAGTTCCCTGTCCGGGAAGTGGATCATCTCCTGCACCAGGTGACCGGCGAAGACGATCTCCGGCGTTTGCCCCGTCATGCTGCGCCTAACGTTCGCGCTCGCCCTGCAGGAATTCGGCGACCTGCTGCAGGGCCTCCGCATCCGTCAGCGGCTGCGGCGGGTGCTTGCAATACAGCGCCGAGGCCGATTGCAACACGCCGCCCACGCCGCGGTCCAGCGCGACGCGGCAGCAGCGGATGGCATCGACGACCGTGCCGCCGAAGTTGGCGCTGTCCTCGACTTCCAGCGTGGCGTCGATATGCAGCGGGGCGCCGCTGAAATTGACCACGTCGAAGTAGAAGCGCGTGGTCTTGCGGTCGCCCATCACCGGCACGTGGGAGAAGCCGGCCGAGACGCCGGTCTCGTAGGGGATGAGTGTCTCGACGGCCTCGCGTTTGGTCTGTTCCTTGCTCTCGCCGCGATTCACGAGGTTGTCGAAGTCGGTGTTGCCGGCGTAGTTGAGCTGGTAGGTGCGGCGGATGTGAATGCCGCGCGCCTGCATCGCCTCCACCATGGCGCGGTGCAGGATGGTACCGCCCAGCTGGCTCTTCACGTCGTCGCCCACCACCGGCACGCCGCGTTCCAGCGCCTCGCCGGCGAAACTCTCGTCGCAGACGATCAGTTCCGGCATGCCGTTGACGAAGGCCACGCCCGCCTCCAGCGCCGCCTGCGCATACAGGCGCGACGCCTGCGCCGAGCCAGTCGGCAGCATGTTGAGCAGCACTTCCGCGCCGGAATCGCGCAGCGCCTGGACCAGGTCCACCGGCGCGGCGTCCGACAGCGGCGCGTATTTCGCCAGGTGCGGCGGCATACCGTCCGCGACCGGGCCGGGGAGGACTTCCACGCCCGTCCTGGCGACGCACACCTCCGGCACCTGCCAGGCACAATTGGGCGGCGCCATGATGGCCTCCGCCAGGTCGCGCCCGACCTTGTGCGCGCTGACGTCGAAGGCCAGCACGGGCGTGATGTCGCAGACGTCGTAGCCGCCGAGCACCCGCTGCGTCAGGCCGACCTCCGAATCGCTCTGCGCGTACCAGGCGAGGCCCTGCAGCAGGGCGCTGGCGCAGTTGCCCACGCCTGCCAGCGCCAGTCGGATCTTCCCGGGCATGGTCTCTCCTCTCTGGCCTGCCGGATGCAGCAGCCGTCTGTTGTGTGGGCGGGGCCCGCCTTCAGGTCCCGCGCGTCGATTCGCGGATATTCAGCCGGAACGGGACGCGAATGACGCGTGGCTCGCGGCCGTTCTGCCCCTGTTCAATCTGTTCGAGCAGGAGCCGGGCGACCTGCTGGCCGAATTCCTGCAGCGAGGTATCCACCGCCGTGATGGAGGGTGTGATGTCCTCGTAGTATTCCATGTCGTCGAAGGTCGCCAGCGCCAGGTCGGCGGGGACCCGCAGGCCGCGTTCGCGCAGCAGGTGCAGCACGCCGCGCATCAGGCGGTTGTTGCTGACGAAGAGCGCCGTCGGCGGGTCGCGCCGGTCGAGCAGATCGGCGGCCAGCAGGCGCCCTTCCAGACGGCGGCCGGGGTTGTCGCCCCCGCCCTTGAAGCCGCCTTCACGGATGAGCGCGGGGTCGTGGCGCAGGCCGGCGGCGGCCAGGGCGTCCAGATAACCGTCGCGGCGCTCCCGGCCCGGCGTCAGGGCGGCGGGCAGGTTGATCAGGCCGATTCGGCGATGCCCCAGCTCGATGAGGTGTTCAACGGCCGCGCGGGTGCCGCCGCGATTCTCGAAGAGCACGCAGTTCGCCGGCAGCCCCTCGATCTGGCGGTCGAGCAGCACCAGCGGGCGGCCGCTCTCGTGCAGGGCAAAGAGCGCGCCCAGGTTGCCGCCGCCGGGCGTCAGCGCGACGCCGTCCACGCCCCTGCCGCGGAAGGCGCGCAGACAGGCCAGCTCCCGTTCGGGGTTCTCATCGCTGTTGCCCAGGGTCAGGCTGTAGTCCGCGTCCCAGAGGGCATCGCCCAGCGCGCGGGTGATGGCGGTGTGCGCCGGGTTCAGAATGTCCGGCACGATGAAGCCGATGCTGCGCGTGCGCCGCGTGACCAGGCTGCGGGCCACGCCGTCGGGCTCATAGCCCAGCTTCTCGATCGCCTCCCGCACGTTCTGCTGCGTACGTCTGGCGACGGGGCGCGGCCCGTTGTTGACGACGTAGGACACGGTGGCGGTGGAGACGCCGGCCAGCCTGGCGACGTCGTCCCGCGTGACTTTTCCGGCCAAATTCGCCCTTTCCGGCCCCCTGCAACAGCGGTCTACGCCCGTAGATTCAGGCGGGGAGTGTACTTGCCCGACCGGGCCCTGTCAACCGGCTGCGCGCCGTCTCGCGGCCCCTTCCGCAGGCGGCAGGCGCGGGGGAAGCGGGGCATTATTTGACAGACCGAAAGGGTCGGTTACAATCATGTCGTTCTACGCGTGTAGATTTTGATGCATGCGGGTGTGACGGGGTACAATCCCCGGCAAGTACGGAATTATTGTTAGGGAACGGATTTGCTTATGGCCAGTCAGGATGTTTTGACACCTCCGGATGAGATCGTCGCCTCCACCTGGGCCGGCGAGAGGCAAGGCGGCGGCACGCGCATCCTGCTTTTCGTCGCGCTCTGCATCCTGGGGCTCTTTTCCTTCCTGCCCTTTTACTTCCTGCTGACGACCAGCATCAAGGAGGCCGGTGAAGCCAATCGCGTGCCGCTGACCTTCATTCCACAAAGCTTCTCGCTGGAACATTTCGAATTCGTCATCAATGAAGGCGCCCCGCGCGCCATGGCCAACGGCCTGTTTTACGCCGGCGTCGGCACCGTGCTGGCCGTCGTCGTCAGCGCGCTGATCGGCTACGTGGTCGTCAAGCATCGCTCCGTCGTGGGCAACATCCTCTTCTGGACCATCGTCGCCTCCTCGCTGATGCCGCTGGCCTCCTACATCGTCACCATGGTGACCCTGCTGCAGCGCATCACCAATATCACCGGGATCCCGATGCTGGATACCTTCCAGGGGCTGTTGCTGCCAAGGATCGTCTACGCCTTCGGGGTCTTTCTGATGCGCCAGGCGATGCTGGCCGTGCCGGACGAACTGCTCGACGCCGCCAAGGTCGATGGCGCCGGCTTCCTGCGCTCCTTCTGGCAGATCGCCCTGCCCGTCGTGCGGCCGCAGACGATCACGCTCGCCATCCTGATCTTCATGGGCCTCTTCGGCGAGTTCCTGTGGCCGCTGGTGGCCACCAGTACCAGGGAGATGCAGGTCGCCAGCGTCTGGCTGGCCTCGCGCTCCTTCGGCTACGGCGTCAACCCGGGCGTGCTTTCGGCAGGCGCGCTGATCGTCATTTTCCCGATGCTCATCGTCTTCCTGCTCGGCCAGCGCTACATCACCGCCGGCCTGGGCATGACCGGATTCAGATAAAGGTAAAGGGCTCGAGAGGAGGAACCACAGGCAAAATCGCTGGTACGAACACTCTTCTGATTATGGAGGTTATGGAATGAACGAGACAAGCCAAAAGCTCAGCCGGCGTGACATGTTGAAAATCGTCGGCAGCGGCGCGGCCGCGTCCGTCGGCCTCGCTGCCAGCCTGCCTGTGGCGACCCAGGACGAGGTCACCCTCACCTTCTGGCGCCCGCCCTTCGATACGCGCGGGCCCATGGGCATCGAGGCCCTTGCCAACTTCTACGACAACCTGTTGCCGGAAATGTTGCCGGGCAACGTCACGGTCGAGACGATCGACTCCACGGGCGATACCTTCACCCGTTTGACGGCCTCGGTCGCCGCCGGCAACCCGCCCGACATCAGCAACGTGGACCAGACCTGGGTACCGCCGATGCTGGACCTGATGGCCATCAACGCGATGCCGGAAGGTCTGGTCGACGTGGTGGGCTCCTTCGGCAGCTTCGCCAACGACTTCCTGAGCATCGACGGCGCCATCTATATCCTGCCCTGGGGCTGGTGGGAGCGCGGCGTCTTCTACAACATCGACCTGCTCGAGGCCGCCGGTATCGACCATACCGAACTGCCGCAGAAGCTCTCCGACATGATCCCCTTCGTCAAGGAACTGACCGTCTGGCCGGACGACGCCGAGGAGCCGACGCTGTCGGCCTGGCCGCTGGCAGGCGGCACGACCTTCGACCTCTACACCGCGCTGGTCGATAACCTCGGCGGCTTCTGGTGGGAGGAAGACCGGCGCTCCGGCTTCGACAGCGACGAATGGGAAGAGGCGTGGCAGATCACGCTCTCCATGTTCGATGACTTCAAACTGGACGCCCGTTTCGGCCTGAGCGCGCTGGACAAGTTCTACACCGGCAACGCCTACTTCCTGTCGCAGCAGCTCTGGGTCGGTTTCGTGCTGCGCCGCGACTATCCGGAGATCAACTGGGGCGTCATGACCCATCCGACCCCCAACGGCGGCCCGCCCTACGGCTGGAAGGAAGTCCACCTCGGCTGGGGCAACACCTCCGGCCAGAGCGGCGAGGGCCTCGCCGCGGCCTGGGAGCTGTGGAAAGCGCTCTACTCCGTCGAGTGGACCCACGCCAACGCCATCGCCCTCAACTACCTGCCCGGCCGTCTTGAGGCCGTCGGTGTGGACCCCATCACCGCCGACAATCCGCACTGGGCCGGCGCCTTCGAGAAGCACCAGCCTGGCAACTCGGTCTCACCCGGCTACTGGAGCCCGGAGATGTGGACCGCCACCAACACCGCGTGGAGCCGTTGCTACGACAACAACGAGCCCGTGCGTCAGGTACTCCAGGAACTGCAGCAGGAGGCCGATTCGATCCTCGCCTTCTCCGACAGCCTGCCTGGCACGATCCTCACGCGGGCCGACTACGAGGCGCATCCGGAATGGACCGACGGTCTGATCCCGGCAGAGGACTGGTGGGACAACGTACACGCCAGTTACCTGACCGAAGAGCAGGCCATGATGGCCCAGATGCGCTAGCCGCCTGCAGCCCGCGCTGCAGTGAGTTTCCCTCGCGGCCGGCCCTGTCCCTGAGGGTGGCGGGGCCGGTCGCAGACGAAAAGCGGGAGGGACCCTGACATGACTGCCCTGACAGCGAAATCACTTGATCTGTCGCGAGTACGGCGCCGGCGCCTGAGCGGCCTGTTGCCGAAATCGCGCCTGGCGCTGCTGGTCATCGTCGTCGTCTTCATTTTCTACGGCATCATGCTCTGGTATCCCATTCTCGACCAGTTCAGCATGTCCTTCCATCGCGGCCTGACCCTGCGTCGCATCTGGGTGGGCGACATGCAGTTCCAGCGCGTGTTACAGGACCGGGCCTTCAACAACGCCATCGGCGTCACCCTGCGTTACGTGCTGATGGTGGTGCCGGCCACGACCATCCTGGGCCTGCTGCTGGCCGCGGTGATAAACAGCTTCAAAAACATCGCCACGCGCACCGTGCTGGTCTCGCTCTTCTTCCTGCCGCACATCGTGCCCCTCGCGGCCGCCGCCACCTTCTGGAAGACCCTGCTGGCGCCCACCAGCAACGGCGTCCTGAACGGCATCCTGCATGTCTTCGGTCTGCCCACCAGCCGCTGGCTGCTCTCGGCGGAGACCTCGCTGCTCTCGCTGGCCCTGGTGGCCGTCTGGGGCGGCATCGGCTACGCCATGTTGCTCCTGCTGGCCGGCATGCAGACCATCCCCGACATGTTCTACGAGGCCGCCGCCATCGACGGCGCCAGCGCCTGGCAACGCCTGCGCAAGATCACCGTGCCCCTGTTGATGCCCTCCATCGCCTTCGTGGTGGTGATTCTCACCTTCGGCGGCCTGATGATGTTCGAGCCGGTCTACATCATGACCGGCGGCCAGGTGTCGCATGAGGACAAGGGCGGCCCGGCCGGCAGCACCTCCACGGTGATTTGGCTGATCTACCAGCAAGGCTTTCAGAACTTCAAACAGGGCTACGCCGCGGCCGTCGCGGTGATCTGGTTCTTCGTCATGCTGGCCCTGGGGCTGGTGCAATTCTGGTTCTTCTCGCGCCGCCGGGTCAGCTACTGACGCGGGGCGCACCGGAGGCGGCCTTGTCCCGTTCCGGCAGCTGCTTCACCGTCAATTCCCCAGACAGATTCACAGCGTCCGGGAGGGCGCCGTGGTCGGTCGCGTCACGCCGCGCAAGTTTTTCACAACGCTTCACAACGTCCGGGAGGGCGATTAAAAATGCTTGAGCACAACCCCATGCAGCGCTGCCTCGAGGGCGAGCGCTATACCGCCAGCGTCCCCGATACTCTCAACCTGGCCGACCGGATGGGACTGGCCATCAACGCCCTCACCAACGCCTTTGTGCCGGAAGAGCGCTGGGCCCTGCAGTTCGACGTCAGCATCGCCCACCGGCCGCCGGTCATCTGGATCAACCACCTGACCGACGCCTATCTCAACATCCCCGCCAAGTTCCTGGAGGCGCTGACCGTCTGCCGCACCGTCTCCGGCAGCGACCAGAACATCGACATCGACTTCGCCGTCTTGCGCAACCAGCTGGAACTGCTGGGCGAGGACGGCCTCACCTACACGCCGGACGATACCCTGCCCGCGCTGGACGAGCCGCTGCGGCCCTTCGCCGAAATCTGGGGCGAGGGACGCCTGATCCTGGCGCTGTGCTTCATCGGCCAGCTCGATGACGATCCGATCTGGTTCGAGACCGCCAAACGCAAGGTCGACCGCCTGCTCGAACTCTCCGTCGAGCGCGAGGACTATCGCTTCTTCTGGCGCGGCCGCTGGCCCAGGGGCGCCGCGCCGCCGCCCGACGCCGACGAGCCCAGCGGGCCCATCCCCGACGGCTCGCTCGGAGACAAATACGACTGGGACCTGAGTCTGATCTACTCGGTCGGCTCCTCGGGCCACGGCTCCGCGCTGCTCTATCGCCTCACCGGCTACGAGCCCGCGCTGGAACTCTCGCGCGGTCTGGCGCGCTGGGCCCTGAAGCGCATCTTCAAACACGAGGACGGCCACTACGACTTCTACCATTTCCACCACGGCCTCTATTCCCTGATGGCCGTCTGCGAGTACGGCGTGGCCGCCCAGGACCGCGAGGTGCTGGAACGCGTCGACGCCTGTTACCGCTGGGCGCGCGAAATGGGCGATCCCCTGATCGGCTTCTACGCGGAAATCATGCCGGGCGCCGAGCTTTATCTGGAACGCCAGGGCAACACGGTCGAGATCTGCGAGGTCGCCGACATGGTCTGGCTGGCGCTGACGCTGACGCGCGAGGGCTTCGGCGGCGGCGCCTACATCGACGACGTCGACCGCTGGGTGCGCAACATGTATGCCGAGGGCCAGGTGCTGGATGCCGACTTCATCCACGACATCCCGGATGACTGCTTCGTCGAGGGCGAGTACGACACGCCCTACCCGGACACCGACAACGTGCTGGAGCGCTCGGTCGGTTCCTTCCTCGGCTGGATGCGCGCCAACGAGGGCTTCGAGCGGCAATGGAACGAGGACGGCGAATACAAGCTGACCCGCAAGGGCATCATGCACTGCTGCACCGCCAACGGCGCGCGCACCCTCTACTGTGTCTGGGACAGCGCCGTGCAGCGCTGCGAGGACGGCAGCACGACCGTCAACTTCCTGCTCAACCGCGCCTCGCCCTGGCTGGACGTGGCCAGCTGGCTGCCGGCCGACGGCCGCGTGCAACTGAGCATCAAGGACGCGCCAAAGGTCTACGTGCGCATGTCCGAGTGGATCGACCTGCAGGCCGTTACGGCCACGGTGAACGGTGAGGCCGCCGACTTCAGCCTTGATGGCCCCATGGTCTGCCTTGAGGGGCTCAATCCCGGCGACGTCGTCGACATCCGCTTCCCGGTGCTGGAGCGCACGCTGCATCGCGTCATCGGCGAAATTCCCTTCCGCCTGGACATGCGCGGCGCCAACGTGGTCGCCATCCATCCGCGCGGCACCACCTACCCGCTCTTCGACCGACCCGACAGCGGCGAGGTCAGCGAACGGGAGGTCTTCATCCCGTCCAACGGCTACACCTGGTAGGCGGCCGTGTCCCTGCTTGAGAACGGCATCGCGCTGCGCCAGAAGCTCGCTGCCGGAGAGCGGGCCCCCGGCGCCTGGGTGACGCTGACCGACCCGGCCGTAACCGAGGTTATGGCCGGGTCCGGCCTCGACTGGGTGCTGGTGGACACCGAGCACGCGCCCTTCTCGCCGGAAAGCCTGGCCAGCATCCTCATGGCCTTCGAGGGCACGTCGGCCGTCTCGCTGGTGCGCGTCGGCTGGAACGACCAGGTGCTCATCAAGACCTGCCTTGACATGGGCTTCGGCGGCGTGCTGGTGCCGCAGGTCGCTTCGGTGGAGGAAGCGCAACGGGCCGTCGCCGCCTGCCGCTACCCGCCGCAGGGCATTCGCGGCTTCGGGCCGCGCCGCGCCAGCTACTACGGCCGCAGCATGGACGACTACGTGCGCCTCGCCAACAGCGTGATCCTCGCCGGCATCCAGATCGAGCACATCAACGCCGTGAACGACATCGAGAACATCTTCGACGTGGAGGGCGTCGACTTCGCCTTCCTCGGGCCGATGGACCTGTCGGCCTCAATGGGCCTGCTGGAGACGCCCGATCACCCGGACGTGATTCAGGCGATGGAGCGGGTGATCGAGGTCGCCGTGGCCAAAGACATCCCCATCGGCGTGCCGCTGCCCTCCGACGCGCCGCTCGAGACCGTGCTCCACTGGGCCGAGAAGGGCAGCCAGCTGGTCTCCGTCGGCCTCGACCTGGGCTTCATGACGGGCGCCCTGATGCAGGCCCTCGGCGACGTGCGCCGTGGCCTGACATAACAGGACGGCCGCGTCAGGGCCACGGTCACCCGGTCCCTGCCTTCCAGGCCCGGGCGCAGCAGGTATTGCAGACAAGGACCACCGGATTGGTGCCACTATCTATAGACAATGGTATCCTTATGCTTCCTTGCATATTCGCAAGAGGCCAGCGATGAAGACAAGACTCTTGTCTGCAATACTGGCGCTGCTTATTCTCTGCAGCGCAGCAGCGGCGCAAGAGTATCAGATTCGTACCGATGCCAGAATCAATCTCCGTACTACCTTCAGTCTCGAAGGAGCCATTGTTGAAACGGTGCCAACCGGCACGGTCCTGCAGGTCGTCGGCCGCTTCAACCGCTGGCTGACGATCAACAGAAACGGCAACACCCTGTGGATGGCGGACTGGGTCCCCTACACCCGCGTTGGGGACGGCGGCGAGGGCGGCCAGACACAATCGCAAATCGACAACTGCTGTTTCGTGGACCGGCAATGCAGGGTCGATGCGGACTGGGTCAGCGGCTATTGGGCCTTCCAGAACGGTCAGTGCGCCGCGCCCCTGCAACCCGGCTTGCAGCTACCCGGGACCTCCACGGGCAGCGATTCATCCGAAGTCGACAATTGCTGTTTCCTCGACTGGCAATGCAGCAACGACGCGGAATGGGAAAGGGGCTATCGCGCCTTTCAGAATGACCTCTGCGATGCGCCCGCGAGCGTGATCATCGAGGGGCCGCCCGACTTCGTCGCGAAATGGGAAGAGGTGCTTCGCCTCCTGAAACGCAAGTCTCCCCAGTGGTATGCCTACGCGATCAACGGTCTTGACAAGATTCAACAGATTGGGGGAATGTACATTCAGACCGTGCGTCCGGACACCAGGACTTTCAGTATTTCCCGCAACGCTGTTTTTATGCCCAATCCGAACCAGGAAAGGAGCGTGGGCGACATGGCCTCCATGCTGGTTCATGAGGCCTGCCATGTGTACCGCTATGAGGCCGGGATACGGACCAGCGCTTATGAAGAGGAAAAGGCCTGCTATCTGACGCAACTGGAAGCCGACAGAATCATCAATCCCCGTACGGTCTGGCTCCTGGAAAGTTTCCTCGAAACCTTCGACGATCCGAGACATCCGTGGAATCAATGATGTGGCCCTGTTGTTCCCCTGCGCGAAGCAGGCAGACCAGTTGCAGTCCGCAACCTGCGCCTGAAGCCCGTTGTTGCCAAAATGACGGGCGCAGCGCATGCCAGTGTGGGGACAGTCCGTGAAAACCAGGCCTCTGGCAATTGCGCTGGCGCTCTTCGTTCTTTGCACTGCGGCATCCGCGCAGGACTACCAGATCCGCACGGGCGCCAACATCAATTTGCGCGATACCTACAGTCTCGACGGCGTCGTTGTTGAAGTCGTTCCCTCAGGCTCCATCCTGCAGGTCGTGGGCCGCTTCAACCGCTGGCTGCGGATCAACAGAAACGGCAACACCCTGTGGATGGCGGACTGGGTCCCCTACACCCGCGTTGGGGACGGCGGCGAGGGCGGCCAGACACAATCGCAAATCGACAACTGCTGTTTCGTGGACCGGCAATGCAGGGTCGATGCGGACTGGGTCAGCGGCTATTGGGCCTTCCAGAACGGTCAGTGCGCCGCGCCCCTGCAACCCGACTTGCAGCTACCCCTGACCTCCACAGGCAGCGACTCATCCGAAGTCAACAACTGTTGTTACATTGGCCGGCAATGCAATACCGACGAGGACTGGACCAGAGGCCACTGGGCGTTCCAGAACGATCACTGCGATGTGCCCGCCGGCTTTATCATCGAGGGGCCGCCAAACTTTCTCGCCCGGGTGAAGGAAGTGCTTCGTTTTCTGGAAAGCAGGTCTCCGCAGTGGTTTTCCTACGCGATGAGCGGACTGGACAAGATCAGAATGGTGGACGAACCGGGTGTTTCGTCCATACGCGCGCGGACAAGGACCTGGAGAATAGCACCGGACCGCTTCTTCAATCGCACCGGTGCCAGGGGCGTCATCCGTCTCGCCAGCTCGATGGTCCATGAGGCCTGCCATGCGCACCGCTATATGGCCGGCCTGCAATCCGGTGGCTACGTGGGAGAAAAAGACTGTCTGCGCGTTCAGATTGAGGCGACGGAAACATTTGATAATTTCGGCGGTCACGTGTCATGGCTGCGGAACCTGCTCGCCAATATCGACGATCCCGAATACCAATGGTGGCACTAGCGCCGCCGCGCAGCAACCACACGGCCGGGTTGCTTTCTGCCAGCGGCCACTGAAGCGAGTTGCAATTTCAACGAGGGTTACAACGCATGATGACCGGGGTCTGGCTGTGAAAACCGGGGTTCTGGCCGCAATTGTGGCGTTGTTTGCGCTCTGCAGCGCGGCAGCGGCGCAGGACTATCAGATCCGCACGGGCGCCAACATCAATTTGCGCGATACCTACAGTCTCGACGGTGTCGTTGTTGAAGTCGTTCCCTCAGGCTCCATCCTGCAGGTCGTCGGCCAGTTCAACCGCTGGCTGCGGATCAACAGAAACGGCAACGAGGTATGGATGGCGGACTGGGTCCCCTACACCCGCGTTGGGGACGGCGGTCAGACACAATCGCAAATCGACAACTGCTGCTTCGTGGACCGGCAATGCACGGTCGACGCGGAATGGGTCAGCGGCTATTGGGCCTTCCAGAACGGGCAGTGTGGCGCGCCCCTCCAGACCGGGCTGCAGCTATCCCTGACCTCCACGGCCACTGACTCGTCCGAAGTCAACAATTGCTGTTTCATTGGCTGGCAATGCAATACCGACGAGGAGTGGGCAAGAGGGCACTGGGCCTTTCACCTTGGGCAGTGCAAACATCGGGGCGTGGAAATCGAGGGGTCGCCCGCCTTCGTCAACGCGATTGACCAGGCCCTTGACCTCCTGCAGAGCAGGGCCCCGCAGTGGTATGGCTACTCGATCAGCGGCCTGACCAAGATCAGGGAGGTCTCGGAAGAGGAAGGTCCGGGCGTATATCTGCATACCGGGGCGTTCAGTATCACCCCGGGCCACGTGTCTGCGGGTGTGCTCTGGCTGGCCAGCATCATTGTTCATGATGCCTGCCACGTACACCGGGCTGCGCGCGGTCTGGTTCCCGGCGATCTGACGGGCGAACGCGAGTGCCTTAAGGTGCAGATTGAGGCCACTGAAGTGTTTGATTATCACGACAAGCATCTCCCCTGGCTGCGAGAGATACTCGCAAACATCGACGACATCGAGTATCAGTGGTGGCACTAGCGCCGCCGCGCGAACCAGGAGAGTGAGGCGAACATGACAGGAAGACTCGCAGACAAGGTCGCCATCGTCACCGGTGGCGGCACCGGCATCGGCAAGGCGATCGCCATCCTCTTCGCCGCCGAGGGCGCCCGCGTCGCCATCTGCGGCCGCACCGAAGGCACCCTGCAGGAGACGGCCGACGAGATCCTCAGGGCCGGCGGCGAGGTACTGGTCGTCCCGACCGACGTCAGCGACGCGGCGGCCGTCGATCGCCTGACGCAACAGACCCTCGAACGCTTCGGCCACATCGATATCCTCGTCAACAACGCCGGCGTGCGCGCCAGCATCGGCACCCTGCTGGAACTCGACGACGAGGAATGGCAACGCACCTTCGATATCGACGCCCGCGGCAGCTGGTACTGCGCCCGCGCCGTCATCCCCGAGATGCGCAAACGCGGCGGCGGCTCGATCATCGCCATCAGTTCCATCTCCGCCTACGTGGGCCAGCCCAAACAGGGCGCCTACAACGCCGCCAAGGCCGCCCAGGAACTGATCACCAAGTGCCTCGCGCTGGATTTCGCCGCCGACAACATCCGCGTCAATTCCGTCTGCCCCGCCTGGGTGCTCACCGAACTGAACCGCGACCAGGTCACGGAAATGCAGGCCGAACCCGAGCGCATCTTCCCGCCCGGCATCAGCTGGAATGACCTGCTGCGCATGCACCCCCTGGGCCGCATCGGCGTCTCCGGGGACGTGGCCTGGGCCGCCCTTTACCTCGCCTCGGACGAGTCGCGCTGGGTGACCGGCACCGCCCTCTTCGTCGATGGCGGCTACACCTGCCAGTAAGGCGCTGAAGGCCCATGCTGTTCAACCAGGCCCGCGCCCGCGAATGCATGGACGCCGCCGGCCTCGACGCCCTGATCGCCTGCACGCCGGTCAACATCACCGCCTTCAGCGACTTCACCCTCTGGCTGGACCCGCTCTTCCGCGAGTACATGGTCAACCCCGGCGCGCCGGGCCAGCGCATGCAGCGTTACGCCCTCTTCCCGCGCGACGGCGCGCCCGCCCTGGTCGTCGAGCCCATGATGGCCGTCAACGCCGCCGACCTGTGGCTGCGCGACCTGATCGCCTTCGGCGCGCCCAGCATCGAGGAGCGCGACCCGCCCGCGCAGCCCCAGACCTGGCCGCGCATCCGTCAGACCCAGGCCGACTCGCTGCGCTCCGCCACGCCCAACGATGCCCTGCTGCACCTGCTGCGTCAACGGGGCCTGCAGGACGGGCGTCTCGGTATCGAACTGGAGGAACTGCCGGCCAGGCATTTGCAGGCCCTGCGCGACGCCCTGCCAAGGGCGCAACTGCTGGACTGCAGCAACCTGTTGCGCTACGTCCGCGCCGTCAAGACCGCCGACGAGATCGGACGCTTGCGGCGCGCGGCGCAGATCAGCGAGGCGGCCGCCATGGCCAGTCTGGCGCAGGCCGGGCCCGGCGTCAGCCTGGCGCAACTGTCCCTGGCCTACCGCGCCGGGGTCGCCCGGGAGGGCGCGGACTTCGACCACTTCGCCATCGGCATCGACGGCGTTGGCATCGCCACCGAAGTGCAACATCAGTTGGCGCCGGGCGCCGCGATGTACGTGGATTTCGGCTGCCGCTGGAACAGTTGCTACTCCGACACGGGCCTGACCCTGGCCCTCGGCCCCCTCTCGCCGGAATTGCAACGCCGCTATGACGCGCTGCGCGCCTGCATCGACGCCGGTATCGAGCAGTTGCGGCCCGGCCGGCGCGGCTCGCAGGCGCAGGCCGCCATGCAAGGCGTGATCGACGGCAGCGACATTCGCGTGGCCGCGCCGCACGGTCACGGCCTCGGCCTGGAAGTGCGCGACTATCCGGTTATAGTGGCGGACAACGGCCTGCGGCTCAGGGACGATTGCCTTAACATCCCCGCCGACCTGCCCTTCGAGGTCGACATGGTGGTCAACCTCGAGGCCAGCAGCTTCCTCGCCGCCGAGGCCTCGCTGCACATTGAGGAGAGTTTCCTGATCAGGGGCGGCGGGGCGGAACCCCTGAGCCCGCGGCGCGCGACGCCCACGCGACCGGACGCGATCTGAGGTCCCCATGGCCAGCGCAGTGCTCCTGCCCAAACTGGGTAACTCGGTTGAAAGCTCCCTTATCCTCGCCTGGCACAAGGCCGTCGGCGATCCCGTCGCGCAGGGCGAGTTGCTGGCCGAGATCGAGACCGACAAGGCAACGCTGGAGATCGAAAGCCCCGCGGACGGGCTGCTGCTGGCGCGCTTTTACGAGGTCGGCGCCGAGGTCGAGGTCATGGCGCCCATCGGGGCCATCGGCGCGCCCGGCGAGGACGTTGAAGACCTGCGCCCGCCATCCGGGCGTGGCGCCGCGCCGGCGTCACCCGCGCCCGCCATGACGCCGCCAACGCCACAATTCCCGTCTGCGAGGGCGACGCCCGGCTCTCTCGTCCGTGGCCGTCCCGCCAGCTCGCCGCGGGCCCGCAAACTGGCGGCGGCCAGGGGAATCCCGTTGACCGGCCTGAATGGCAGCGGCCCTGGCGGCCGCATCCTCGAACGCGACGTGCAGGCCGCCCTTGCGGAACAGCCGCGTCTGACGCCCGTGGCGCAGGCGGTGCTGCGCGAAGGCGGCTACAGCCTGCCGACGCGCGGCAGCGGCCCGCGCGGGCGCATCCGGCGCCGCGACCTGATCCCCGCGTCGGCGGAGGACGGAGACGCGCAGCGCGTGCCCCTGCGCGGGGCGCGGCGCGTCACCGCCCGCCGCATGCTGGAATCGCTGCAGAGTACGGCCCAGTTGACGCTGCACGCGCACGCCGACGCGCGCGCCCTGCTGGCCCTGCGCCAGCGTCTGAAAGCGGGCGAGATCAGCCCGGCGCTGCGCAGGGTCACCATCAACGACCTGCTGCACTACGCCGTGGCGCGTACCCTGCCGGCGCATCCGGAGCTGAACGCCCAACTGGCCGACGACCACATCCTGCGCTTCCGGGTGGTGCATCTGGGCTTCGCCGTGGATACGCCGCGCGGGCTCTACGTGCCCGTCATCCGCGATGCCGACCGCCTCGGCCTGCAGCAACTGGCCGACGAGGCGCGGCGACTGGTCCGCGCCTGTCGCGATGGCGCCGTCCAGCCACAGGAACTGGAAGGGGCGACCTTCACCGTCAGCAACCTCGGCAGTTTCGGCGTCGAAAGCTTCACGCCCGTCCTGAACCCGCCCCAGGCGGGCATTCTGGGCGCGGGCGCGATACACCTGAAGGCCGTGCAGGAAAACGGCGTGGTGGCCTTCCTGCCGCATATCGGCCTGTCGTTGACGATCGACCATCAGGTGCTGGATGGCGCGCCCGCCGCCCGCTTCCTGCAGGACCTCGCGCGAAATCTGACGCGGATCGAGGGTGCCATCAGCCCCGCCGACCACAGCGAAGTGGACGAGGCTCCATGACCAAAAGCATCCCCATCGACCCGGTCGAGGCGCGGCGCGCGGCGACGATCACGGCGCCCGACCTGCCGGCCAACGCCTGGCGCCCGGACGCGGCCGCCGACGCCGCCCGTTACGGCAGCGAGGGACTGCTGCGCATCTACCGCGACATGCTCTACATCCGCCAGTTCGAGACCATGCTGGAGCAGATCAAGCGCGAGGGCGCCTGGGGTGGCATTGACTGTCAGCATGGCGGCCCGGCGCACCTCTCGATCGGCCAGGAGGCCGCGGCCGTGGGGCAGTGCGTCCATCTGGAGCCGGAGGACTTCATCTTCGGCTCGCACCGCAGCCACGGCGAGATTCTGGCGAAGTCCTTCTCGGCCATCGACAAACTGCCGGACGCCCGCCTGCTGCGCATCATGGAGACCTACATGGAGGGCGATGTCCTGCGCGTCGTCGAGGGCTTCACGCCGGCCAGCGCCGACCTGCGGCAGCTGGCGCTGGCCTTCACGCTCTACGGCACGCTGGCCGAGATTCTGGGGCGCGCGACCGGCTTCAACAAGGGCATGGGCGGCTCGATGCACGCCTTCTTCCCGCCCTTCGGCGTCATGCCCAACAACGCCATCGTCGGCGCCTCGGCCGATATCGCCGTCGGCGCGGCCCTCTTCAAGCGCATCAACCGCCGCAAGGGCATCGTCATCGCCAACATCGGCGACGCCGCCGCCGGCTGCGGCCCGGTCTGGGAAGCCATGATGTTCGCCGCCATGGACCAGTACCACACGCTGTGGCAGCTGGAGCCGGGCGGCGCCCCACCCGTCCTCTTCAACTTCATGAACAACTTCTACGGCATGGGCGGCCAGCCCCAGGGCGAGACCATGGGCTTCGGCATGCTGGCGCGCATGGCCATGGGCGTCAACCCGGACGCCATGCACGCCGAACGCATCGACGGCTTCAACCCCCTGGCGGTGGCCGACGCCATCGCCCGAAAGCGCGCCACCCTGGAGGCGGGACGCGGCCCGGTGCTGCTGGACACCGTCACCTACCGCTTCGCCGGCCACAGCCCCTCCGATGCCTCCGCCTACCGCACGCGCGAGGAAATTGAGATGTGGCGCGCGCAGGACCCCCTCGCCAGCCACGCGGCGACCCTGCTGGAACAGGGCCACTGCGACCAGGACGCGCTGGATGCCCTGCTCGACGAGGCGCAGGAGCAGTTGCGCCGGGTATTGCGGGCCGCCAGCTCGAGCGAAGACTCACCGCGCCTGCATGCCGCGGCCGATGTCGCGGGCCTGATGTTCTCCGGCGGGCAGCGCGCCCGCATGTGGCAGGCCGAGCCCGAAACGCTGCTGCCGCTGGAGGAGACGCGCCTCAGGGTCACGCGCCACAAGCAGCGCTTCGGCCTCGATGAGGAGGGAAAGCCCCGCTCGCCGCTGCGCGCCCTGACCTTCGCCGAGGCGCTCTTCGAAGCGCTGCTGCTGCGCTTCTACGACGACCCCTCGCTGGTCGCATGGGGGGAGGAGAATCGCGACTGGGGCGGCGCCTTCGGCGTCTACCGCGGCCTGACCGAGTGCCTGCCGCATCACCGCCTCTTCAACAGCCCCATCTCCGAGGGCGCCATCGTCGGCACGGCGGTCGGCTACGCCCTCAGCGGCGGGCGCGTCGTCGCCGAGTTGATGTACTGCGACTTCATGGGCCGCGCCGGCGACGAAATCTTCAACCAGATGGCCAAGTGGCAGGCGATGTCCGCCGGCCTGCTGCAGATGCCGCTGGTGCTGCGCGTCTCGGTCGGCATGAAGTACGGCGCGCAGCACTCGCAGGACTGGTCCTCGCTGGTCGCGCACGTGCCCGGCCTGCAGGTGATGTTCCCTGCCACGCCGCACGACGCGAAGGGCATGCTCTCGCTGGCCCTGCAGGGTACGGACCCGGTGGTCTTCTTCGAGAGCCAGCGCCTCTACACCCTGACCGAGACTCTCGAGCCCGGCGGCGTGCCCGTCGCGGAGTACCAGCTGCCCCTGGGCGAGCCGGCCCTGCGCCGCGAGGGCGAGGACCTCACCATCCTCAGCGTGGGCGCCACGCTCTACCGCGCGCTGGAAGCGGCGGAACAGTTGCAGGAGCGCCACGACCTCGCCGCCGAGGTCATCGACGCCCGTTTCATCAACCCGCTCAACTACGGACCCATCCTGGAATCCGTCAACAAGACCGGCCGCATCGTGCTCGTCTCCGACGCCTGCGAGCGCGGCTCCTTCCTGCACACCATGGCCGCCAACATCACCCAGCTGGCCTTCGACGCGCTGGACGGGCCGCCCGCCGTGGTCGGCGCGCGCAACTGGATCACCCCGCCGGCGGAGCTGGAGGCGATGTTCTTCCCGCAGGCCGACTGGATCCTCGACACCATCCACGAGCGTCTGCTGCCCCTGCCCGGCCACCAGCCGACCACCTGCCAGAGCAGCGACGAGATCCTGCGCCGCAACCGCCTCGGGGTCTGAGCCGGTGCCGGGACCCGACGCCAGGGTGGATGCGCCGGAGGCCGACTTTATCGTGGTGGGCGCCGGGTCGGCCGGCTGCGCCCTCGCCGCGCGCCTCAGCGAGAACGGCCGCTGGCGCGTCCTGCTGCTGGAGGCCGGCGGACCGGACGAGCACGAGGACGTCCGCATCCCCGGCCGCTTCCCCAACCTGTTGCACACAGAGATGGACTGGGACTACCGCAGCGTGCCCCAGGCCGGCCTGAACGGGCGCCGCGTGCCCGTCCCGCGCGGCAAAGTCTACGGCGGCAGCAGCTCGATTAACTCCATGGTCTACCAGCGCGGCCACCCGGCCTGCTTCGATCGCTGGGCGGCGCTCGGCAACGAGGGCTGGGCTTACGCCGACGTCCTGCCCTTTTTCCGCAGGTCGCAACACCAGCAGCGCGGCGCGTCCCGGCATCACGGCGTGGGTGGCCCCGTGCACGTCTCCGACCTGCGCGACCCCAACCCGCTCAGTCTGGTCTTCGTCGCCGCCGCGCAACAGGCCGGCCTGCGCCCCAACCCCGACTTCAACGACGGCGAGCAGGAGGGCTGCGGCCTGATCCAGGTCAACCAGCGCGACGGCGAGCGCAGCAGCGCCGCCGCCTACCTGCCGGCCGCCCTCGCCCGGCCCAATTTCCGCGCCATCCCCTTCGCCCAGGTGACCGCGCTGGAGTTCGAGGGCCGCCGTTGCCGCGGTCTGCGCTTCCTGCATGAGGGCCGGGAACGCCAGGCGCGCGCCAGGCGCGAGGTCATTCTCTGCGGCGGCGCCATCAACTCGCCGCAACTGCTGCTCTGCTCCGGCGTCGGGCCGGGCCAGCAACTACGCGAACTCGGCATCGCCGTCGTCCATGACCTGCCGGGCGTCGGTCACAACCTGCGCGACCACGTGGAAGCGCCGGTCTCCTACCACTGCACGCAGCCGGTCACCCTGGCGGCGAAGAACGACCCGGCGCAACTCGAGCGCTACCGCCGCGAGCGCAGCGGCCTGCTGAGTTCGAGCAACGCCGAGGCCTGCGCCTTCATGCGCCTGGACGAGGACTCCGATGTGCCGGAATTGCAACTCCACTTCGCGCCCAACTGGTCCGCCCTGGACGACCTCGACCTGCCCGGGGGGCATGGCTTCACCTTTCACCCCGGCGTGGTGGTCACCCACAGCGTGGGCGAGCTGCGCCTGCAGTCCGCCGACCCCCTCGCGCCGCCCCTGATCGACCCGGCCCTGCTGCAGGACGAGCGCGACCTGCGGGCGCTGCTGGCGGGCCTGCGCCTGTCGCGGCGGATCGCCGCGATGCCGGCCTTCGACCCCTGGCGCGGCGCGGAATTCCTGCCCGGCCCCGACGCACAATCTGATGACGAGCTGATCGACTACCTGCGCCAGGTCGCCTCGACCGTTTACCATCCGGCCGGCACCTGCCGCATGGGTCGGGACCCGCTGGCGGTGGTCGACGGGCGTCTGCGCCTGCGCGGTCTGGCGGGGCTGCGCGTGGCCGACGCCTCCATCATGCCGACCCTCGTCAACGCCAACACCAACGCCGCCTGCCTCATGATCGGCGAGAAGGCCGCCGACCTGGTGCTCGCCGACCACGCCTGAGGGGTGGGTAGGGGCGATTCATCAAATCGCCCGCCGCGCACGACACAGATGTACGGGCGACATAGCATGTCGCCCGCCCTGCCATATCCATCGATTGGGGCACTCCCTGACGTGCCCAGGTTCGCCCGCCTGCGGACCGCCTGCTACACTCGCGCGCTAACCCCGCATCCGGAGACCCGCCTCATGTCCAGCGGCCCGCCCTGGCACCCGCCCGACGGCATGCGTTGGCCGCGTTACGGCGGCCTGCGCAGCTTCATGCGTCTGCCTCACGTGACGCAGCTGGACGGCGTCGATTTCGCCGTCGCCGGCGTGCCCTTCGATACCGGCGCCACCTACCGCGTCGGCGCGCGCTTCGGGCCGGAGGCCATCCGCTCCGCCTCCGTGCTCCTCCGTCCCTATCATCCTGACCAGGAAGTGGCGCTCTTCCCGACGCTTTCCGGGGTGGACTACGGCGACCTGCCCACCGTGCCGGGTTACCTGCCGCGCTCGCACCAGGACATTGCCGCCGCCGCCGAAGCACTCTTTCGCGCCGGCGTCACGCCGATCTTCCTCGGCGGCGATCATTCCGTCTCGCTGCCGCTGCTGCGCGCCGCCGGCGCCCTCCGTGACGAGCCGCTGTCGCTGCTGCACTTCGATTCGCATGGCGACATCTGGAGCGGCTACTACGGCGGCCTTGACACGCATGGCACGCCCTTCCGCCGCGCGCTGGAGGAGGGGCTGATCGACCCGCGCCAGTCCATCCAGATCGGCCTGCGCGGTTCGGTCTACGACGAGGGCGACGTCCAGCTTTCGCGCGATCTGGGTTTCCATGTCGTGACGGCGCGCGAACTCCATCGCCGCGGCGTGGACGAGGTGCTGCAGCAGGTGCATGAACTGCTGCGCGGGCGCGATTGCTACCTCAGCTTCGATATCGACTTCGTCGACCCGGCCTTCGCGCCCGGCACCGGCACGCCCGAGACCGGCGGCTTCAGCGGCGCGGTCTGCCACGAGTTGCTGCGCGGTCTGCGCGGCCTGCACTTCATCGCCTTCGACATGGTGGAGGTGATGCCCTCTTACGACCCCGCCGGCGTCACCGCCCTGCTGGCCGCCAACCTGGTCTACGAATTCATCGCCCTGCTGGCCCTGCAGAAGCGCGACGGACTGGGCGCCTGACGCGTCGCCGCTTCAACCCGCCGACATGGCCTGAATGCGCGGCACGAGGCCGCTGTGCCGCTCCGCCACCTGGTTGTTGCGCAGCGCCATGCCGATGGCCGCGCGCGAGCCGGGAATCACCACCAGGCGCTGCGCCCGCGTGATGGCCGTGTAGAGCAGGTTGCGCTGCAGCATCATGTAGTGCTGCGTCAGCAGGGGCATCACCACCGCCGGGTACTCCGAGCCCTGGCTGCGGTGCGTGCTGATGCACCAGGCCTGCAGCAGCTCCTCGGCTTCCACCCACTCGTAGAAGAGAAAGCGCCCGTCCATCACCACCTCGAAGCCGCCGGCGTTCTCGTCGATGGCGTGGATGAAGCCGATGTCGCCGTTGAAGACCTCCTTCTCGTAGTTGTTGCGCGTTTGCATCACCTTGTCACCGACGCGGAAGCTGCGCCCGCCGATCTCCCTTGCGGCGCGGCGCCGGTCGCCGTTGAGCGCCCCCTGCAGCGCCTCGTTGAGGGCGTTGATGCCGGCCGCGCCGCGATACATGGGCGCGATCACCTGAATGTCGCGCAGCGGGTCGAGGCCGTAGCGCCGCGGCAAACGCGTCCGCACCAGGCCGACCACGTCGGCGACGATGCGCTCCGCGTCCGTCTCCAGAAAGAAAAAGTCGCCCGCGCGGCGATTGTCGAGCAGCGGCATCTGGCCGCGGTTGATGCGATGCGCGTTACTGACGATGCCGCTGTCCGCGTCCTGGCGGAAAATGAAGGACAGCCGCGTCACCCGCGCCAGACCGCAGGCGATGACGTCGCGCAGCACGTTGCCGGCGCCCACGCTGGGCAACTGGTCCACATCGCCCACCAGCAGCAAATGCGCCGCGGGCGGCAGGGCGCGCAGCAGGTAGTGAAAGAGCTGCAGGTCGATCATCGAGGCCTCGTCGACGATCAGCGCGTCCAGCTCCAGGGGATTGTCCTCGTTGCGCTCGAAGCCCTCCGCGGGGCTGTAACCCAGCAGGCGGTGGATGGTGCTGGCGTTGCGCCCGCTGGCCTGCGCCAGACGTCGCGCCGCGCGTCCCGTCGGCGAGCAGAGCGCGACGCTGACCTTCAGGGTCTCCAGCGCCGCGATGACCCCTTTCAACGTCGTCGTCTTGCCGGTGCCCGGGCCGCCGGTGAGTACGCTGAGCTTGTGCGCGCAGGCCGCCTGCACCGCGCCCTCCTGCTCTGCCGTCAGGCCTGCGTCGTCCTTCGTCGCCAGCGCGGGGGTGAGGCGCGCCCAGTCGAGCCGCGCCGCCCGCTGCGACAGGGTCGACGGTGTGCGCGCCAGTTCGCCGAGACGCCGCGCGGCCTCGCTCTCGGCGCGCTGCCACTCCGGCAGGTAGATGGCCACCTGGCCCTCCACCTCGATTCCGTCCTCGCGGACCAGGTCGCCCGCCTGCAGCGCCCCATCCAACACCGCTTCCAGCGCGGTGGGGTCGTCCAGCGTCAGCAGGTCGGCGGCTTTCTCCAGCAGTTGCTCGCGGGGCGCGAAGACGTGACCCTCCTTCGTCATCTCCGACAGCGCGAAGCGCAGACCGGCGCGCAGGCGCTCGGCCGCGTCGGCCGGTTTGCCCATGTTGCGCGCGATCTCGTCCGCGCGGCGGAAGCCGATGCCGTAGACCTCGTTGGCCAGGGTCCAGGGGTTGGCCTGCACCGCCGGGATGGTCTCCATGCCCAGTTGCTCGTGGATGCGCTGCGCCATGCGCCCGCTGACGCCCTGCTCCTGCAGAAAGATCAGGGCATGGCGGCTGTCCTGCTGCGCCCGCCAGGCGTCGGCCAGGGCCTGCGCCAGCGCCGGCCGCAGCACCTCCGTCAGGCGCTCCGGCGCTTCCTCCAGCACCGTCAGCGTGTCGGCGCCGAAGTGTTCGACGATGCGCTCCGCCGTGCGCGGGCCGATGCCCCTGACGAGGCCGCCGCTCAAGTAGCTGGTGATGCCGCGCTCGCCGACGGGGGGTAAGGGCGTGGCCGTCTCGGCGCGGAACTGCGTCCCGTAGCGCGCGTCCTCGATCCACTCGCCGCCGAATGCCAGTTCCTCGCCGACGTTGCACTGCGGCATGACCCCCACCACGGTCACGCGCCCCTCGCGGTTGCGCGCGCCCGACGGCGTCCGCCCCTGCGCTTCCAGACGAAGCACAGCGTAGCCGTTTTCCGGGTTGCGAAAGGTGACGCGCGCCACCCTGCCGCGCAGAGTCGCCATGGACCTGGCCCTCGCGATCGCGGGGATTGCAGCAGTATACCCCTGGCCGGCTATACTCCCTCCCGACGGGGAGGACGCGCATGCGACTGGCGGTACTGGCGGATATCCACGGCAACCGGACGGCCTTCGAGGCCGCCTGGGCGGATGTCCAGGCCCGGGGCGACTTCGATGAAATCTGGCTGCTCGGCGATCTGGCGGCCTTCGGCCCGCGCCCGGCCGACTGCGTGCGCCGCGTGCTCGAACTGCGCGCGCAGCTGGGTGAGGAGAAGCTGCGCGTCATCGGCGGCAACACCGACCGCTACCTCGTGCATGGCGCGCGACCCGCCGCGACGCCCGCCGCCGCGGATGCCGACGCCCTGCGCGCGCTGGCGCCCGCCTGGAGAGCGCGCGACCGGGCGCTCAACTGGAGCGTGGAGCAACTCGCCTGGGAGGAATACGACTTCCTGCGCAGCCTTGCGGGCCGCGAACTGTCCCTGCGCGCGCCGGACTACGGGCCGGTGATCGGCTATCACGCCATCCCCGGCGACGATGAATCGGCCTCCCTGCGCCCCGATTCGCCCGCCGAGGAGGCGCTGGACGCCCTGCTGGACCGCGAGGGACGCCTCGGCATCGGCGGTCACACCCACCTGCAGATGGACCGCGACCTCGGCCACTGGCGCGCCGTCAACGTGGGCAGCGTCGGCTGGTCTTTCGGCGCGCCGGGCATGGCCGAATGGGGCCTGTTCACCTTCGCCGACGGCGTCGCGACGGTCGAGTTGCGCCGCGTCCCCTGGGACGTCGCCGCCCTGCTGCAGGAGTTCCGGGCAGTGGGTCATCCCGCGCCGGAGCCCTTCATTGTGCAGGGCCGTCTGCGCTGAGACCCCCCGCCGGCTTCACGCCTGCGCAGACGCCCAGGTTCACACCCTGATGATGCGCCCTTCCGCCGCGCGCCGCAGCCGGTCGTTGATGGCCGCACCGAGTCCACCCGGCTCTTCCAGACGCGCGAGAATGACGTCCACGCCGCGTTCGTCGAGCTCGCGCAGCGCCGCGAAGAGTCCGCGCCCTGCCGCTTCCTGGCCCTCTCCTGGCGAGACCTGTTCACAGCCCGCCAGGCCTGGCAGCGCGCCCAGCAACCCGACGCGCCGGCCGCCGGCCGCATGGGCGCGGACCGCGTCCTGCATGGCGGCCAGCACGGCCTCCGCCTCACCTTCGTACAGCAGCAGTCCCGCCCGCGGCGAGTAGTGGCGCCGGTGCTGGCCCGGCGAATCCGGCAGCGCGTCGTCATCGTCGAGATCCAGCATCGCGCCGCCGCTGCGCAGGTCCGGCAGTTGCGCGCGCAACTCCTCCAGCGTGATGGCGCCCGGTCGCAACAGGACGGGCGCCTGGCGGCTCAGGTCCAGCACCGTGGATTCCAGCCCGATGCGCGTCGGCCCGCCATCCAGCAGCAGGTCGATGCGTCCCTCCAGGTCCGCCAGCACGTGGGCCGCGCGCGTCGCGCTGGGCCGCGCGAAACGGTTGGCGCTGGGGGCCACCAGCGGGCGACCCGTCGCCCGGATCAGGGCCCGCGCGACCGTGTGCGCCGGCAGGCGCAGGGCCACCGTGTCGCGTTGCGGCGCGATGAGGTCCGGCAGCGCCGGGTGGCGTTTGAGCACCAGGGTCAACGGGCCGGGCCAGAAGCGTTGTGCCAGGGTCAGCGCCGACTCCGGTGCATCGACGACCAGGCCCTCCAGCTGCGCAAGGTCGGCGACGTGCACGATCAGCGGGTTGCTGGCCGGGCGCTCCTTGGCCCGGTAGAGGCGCCGGATGGCGTCGGCGTCCATGGCATTGGCGCCGAGGCCGTAGACCGTCTCGGTCGGGAAGGCCACCAGGCCGCCCTGCTGCAGGGCGCGCGCCGCCGCGGCGATGGCCTTCGCCTGGGGATAGCGCGGATTGACGGGCAGGACAGTTGTGTTCATCTCACCCTGGTTCGTTTGCCGAGCTGAGAGGGCGTAGCGCGCCCCTGCTCTCGCTCCGCCGAAATACTAACAGAATGCAAACACATTTCCTGCTCGCGACGGGGTATGCTTAACGTAGCGTTCGGGTGACGCCCTCGCCCGCGCGCTGTCGCATGCCAACACCGGAGACCATCCGCCCATGATGCGCTTTGAACGCTTCACCGAACGCGCCCAGGACGCCGCCGCCCGCGCCTACGAGATCCTGCAGCGCTACGGCCACAACCAGGTCGATACCGAACACATCCTGCTGGCCCTGCTGGAGCAGGAAGACGGGGCCATCCCCCAGCTGCTGGACCAGCTCGACAGCGACGCCAACGCCATTCGCGCCCGCCTCGACGAGGTGTTGCGCGCCAGCCCCAAGGCCGCCATCTACGGGGGTGGCACCGGTCAGGTCTTCATCACGCCGCGCGTCAAGCGCATCATCGACCTCGCCACCGAGGAAGCCAACCAGCTGAACGACGAGTACATCTCCACCGAGCACATCTTCCTCGCCATCCTCAAGGAGCGCAACACCAGCGTCTCGCGCGTGCTCTCCGGCCACAACATCACCCGCGAGCGCGTCAACAACGCCATCCACGACATGCGCGGCGGCCAGCGCGTCACCGACCCCCAGGCCGAGAGCCGCTGGCGCACGCTGGAGAAATACAGCCGCGACCTGACGCGCCTCGCCGCCGAGGGCAAACTCGACCCCGTCATCGGCCGCGACGCCGAGATCCTGCGCGTCATTCAGATCCTCAGCCGCCGCACCAAGAACAACCCCGTGCTGATCGGCGAGGCCGGCGTGGGCAAGACGGCCATCGCCGAGGGCCTGGCGCAGAAGATCGACAGCGGCGACGTGCCCGAACTCTTGCTGGGGCGCAAGGTCGTCAGCCTGGACCTGGGCGCCATGCTGGCCGGCAGCCGCTTCCGTGGCGAATTCGAGGAGCGGCTCAAGTCCTCCATCGAGGAGGTGCAGCGTTCCCAGGGCGAAATCATCCTCTTCATCGACGAGTTGCACCAGGTGGTGGGCGCGGGCGCGGCCCAGGGCGCCCTCGACGCCGGCAACATGATGAAGCCGGCCCTGGCGCGCGGCGAACTCAACGCCATCGGCGCCTCCACGCTCGATGAATATCGCCAGTACATCGAAAAGGACAGCGCGCTCGATCGCCGTTTCGCGCCCGTCTTCGTCGAGGAACCCGGCGTCGACGAGACGATCGAGATGCTGCGCGGCCTGCGCGACCGCTACGAGGCGCATCACAAGGTCAACATCGCCGACAACGCCGTCGTCGCCGCCGCGCGGCTGTCGGACCGCTACGTGACCGAACGCAACCTGCCCGACAAGGCCATCGATCTCCTCGATGAGGCCGCCGCCAAACTGCGCGTCGCGCTTTTCTCGCTGCCCGAGGACCTCAAGGCGCTCAAGGGCGAGATCGACCGCCTCACCGCCGAGGAGGAGGCCGCCAGCCTGTCGCGCGATTACGAAAGCGCCGCGCAATTCAAGATGCGCCGCCTGCAACTGGAAGAGGACTTCGGCACCCAGCGCGATCGCTGGCAGCAGGAAAACACCCTCGACGAGGTCGTCGAGGCCGAGGACATCGCCGAGGTCATCGCCCAGTGGACCGGCATCCCCGTGCAGCAAATGCTGGAAACCGAGAGCGAAAAGCTGCTGCGCATGGAGGACGCGCTGCACGAACACATCATCGGCCAGGACGAGGCCGTCTCGGCCCTCGCGGACGCCATCCGCCGCTCGCGCAGCGGCCTCAAGGACCCGCGCCGGCCCATCGGCTCCTTCATCTTTCTCGGCGCCAGCGGCGTCGGCAAGACCGAGTTGGCGCGCGCGCTGGCCGGCTTCCTCTTCGATGACGAGGAGGCCATGGTGCGCATCGACATGAGCGAATACCGCGAGCAGCACACCGTCAGCCGCCTCTTCGGCGCGCCGCCCGGCTACGTCGGCTATGAGGAAGGCGGTCAACTGACCGAGGCCCTGCGCCGCCGCCCCTACCGCGTCGTACTCTTCGACGAGATCGAAAAGGCCCATCCCGACGTCTGGAACGCCCTGCTGCAGATCCTTGAGGACGGACGCCTGACCGACGGCCAGGGCCGCGTGGTCGATTTCCGCAACGCCGTCATCATCATGACCAGCAACCTGGGGACGGATTTCGTGCGGCGCGGCGGCGCGCTGGGCTTCGTGCAACCCGCCGACGAACTCGCCGTCGCCGACCACGGCCGCATCGAAAAGGCCGTGCGCGATACCTTCCGCCCGGAATTCCTGAACCGTATCGACGAAATCATCATCTTCGCCACGCTGTCGCAGGCGGACGTTGAGCAGATCGTCGACCTGCAAATGCACGCCGTGGCCGACCGCCTGCGCGAGATGGGGGTCGACGTGCAGTTGACGGAAGCCACCCGTCGCTGGCTGGCGCAACGCGGTTACGATCCGCAGTTCGGCGCCCGGCCGCTGCGCCGCGCCCTGCAACGCTTCATCGAGAATCCCCTCAGCATCCGCCTGCTGCGCGGCGATTTCACGCCCGGCGATCTGGTGCGTATCGACGAGCAGGAGGGCGACCTGATCTTTGAGCGCCACGAGGGCGCCGGCCCCGACTGGCTGACCCTGACGCAGTCCCGCGTCGACCAGGACCTGGAGCAGGACCAGGCCTGAGCGCCAGGTGTTACACTCAGCGCCCCCGGCCTTCGACCGGGGGCGTTTTGGTGCCTGTCATGCATGGTTGCACTCTGTTGAAGTCAGGAGAATCCGGTGACGCCGCGAGAATTCATTCTTTATGCCGATGAATCTGTAGAACGGGGCGCAAGGTTCTCCAACTTTTTTGGCGGCCTGCTGATTTCCTCTCGTGACCGTAGTCTTGTTGTTTCCCTGCTGGAAGCAGAAAAACAGCGCCTGCATCTGCACGGAGAAGTGAAGTGGCAGAAAGTTTCACTCAACTATCTCGACAAATATCAACACCTGACGTCGCTGTTCCTCGACCTTGTGCGAGACGGGAAAGCAAGGCTGCGCATCCTGTTTACAGACAATTCCGATCATCCTGACTGCCTGACTGCCCTGAATTTCAGGGGCCGGTACCTTTTACTATATCTGGCATTTATCGAACATGCCTTTGATATCGCTTGCCGAAGCCCTCGTGCTGAACCAGTCCGCCTGCGTATATTGCTGGACCAACTTCCCGTTCCTGCTGACGACAAACGTGCGTTTCGGCAGCGGCTATACAGACTGAACAGCGGCCCGGTTTTCCGTTCCGGCAACGTACGTGTATTTCCAGGTGATATTGGAGAAGTTGATTCCAGAGATCACGTTCTGCTTCAATGTCTGGATGTCGTCCTCGGCGCCATGCAATCAGCGATGAATTCACCTGGCCATCGCAGCTCCGGAAATCGCAGCCTGGCCAGGAGTCACTTGTCCGCACACATCCTGCGCCTGGTGCGGTCAATCCATCCGGATTTCCAAATGGAAGTCACAACACCCGTTGCCAGTGGTGAGGAATGGGCCTGCTGTTACCGTCACCTGTTGTATGGGCCGGAGGGAATCGAGACTTGAGACCGGCCTTCCAGATTAAAAACCAGCAGCCCCCCCATACCTACAAACCTCCCAGGTGGCACCTGGTCCTTCGGTATGCAGCGGGCTGCCACTTCTACCATGATGGTGCATCATTCTTTGGCACCTGTCAAGCAGTCTTGTTGTTGTTCGTTATGCAACTCCGCAACCACTGTCTCTCTGTCGCCTGCCGATTCGCGAATTGCGCCGCGCGCGCTTTTCATGTATAACGACGGCGCGTTCGCGACGGCGGGTGACCTTTCGCCCGCCGCTACCATGGAAGAGGGCATGTTGCATGGCCGAGAATTTCTATGATGTGAAGAACCGCACCAGTGTTGAAATCGATGAAAGCGGCATTACACGCACCAGTTACGAAGGCCGCAACGGCCAGGTGCGTTACGCCATCCGCGCCAAGACCGAGGATGGCCGCAACCTCACCAAATTCGTCAGTAAAAGCGACTGGGACGGCAAGTTCGGCAGTCTGCCCGTCGAATAACCCCTCCCCGTCGTCATCCTCGAGGCGCGGACGGAGTGGATTGACGGGCCGTCAGTCGGCCAACGCACTCCATTCCGTCAGCGCGGTTTCCAGCGCCGCTTCCGCCTCCGCCCACAGCGCCCCCAGCTCCGCCACCCGTTCGGTCTGACCTTCGCGGCCCGCCTCCTCGATCGCCGCCGTCAGCCGGGACTGGCGCTGCTCCAGATCATCAATGCGCGCTTCCAGTTCCAGCGCGCGCTGTACCCTTTTTTGTCCTCCCGCCCGCTCTCTCCGACGTCGCGCCGGCGCTGCAGCCCCGTTCGCCGGTACACTGGCGCTCGCCTCCTGCGCCCGCCGGTACTCCCTCCAGCTGCCGTCATACAGCGTAATCTCGCCCGCTGACGCGATCCACAATTCCGTCGCCAGCGCATCAATCAGCCAGCGGTCGTGGCTGACCAGCAGCACCGTCCCGCCGAACTGCTCCAGCACCTGCTGCAACACGTCCTGACTGTCGATGTCGAGATGGTTGCTGGGCTCGTCCAGCAGCAGCAGATTGGCGCCCGCCAGCGCCAGCAGCGCCAGCGCCAGGCGGCCCCGCTCGCCACCACTCAGCGTATGCACCGGCCGAAAGACGTCGTCACCGCTGAACAGATAGCGGCCCAGCAGGTCGCGCGCTTCACTGACCTTCAGGGGACGGCGCTCCAGAATTTCGTCAAGGATGGAGCGGTCCTCGCGCAGGTTCTCATGGGCCTGGGCGAAGTAGCCGGCCTGTACCGCGGCCCCCAGGCGCACGCTGCCCGCCAGCGGCGCCAGTTGCGCGGTGATGGTCTTCAGAAAGGCGCTCTTGCCCACGCCGTTGGGCCCGACCAGTGCCGCCACCTCGCCGCGCCGCAGGGTGATATTCGGCACGCGCAGCAGCGGCTGACCATCATCGGGGTAGCCCAGCACCAGGTCGCGCGTCATCAGCACCTCATCGCCGCTGCGCCGCGTCTCCCCCATGTCCAGTCCCATCCGCCGGCGTTCGCCAGGCGGCCGCTCCCGCCGCAGACCGCGCTTCTCAAGGGTCGCCAGGCGCTTCTGCCGACCCCTGGCCTGCGCGGTCAGGCGACTGCCCATGTGTTTGCGAATGAAGGCCTCATCCTTCGCAATGCGTTCCTGCTGCGCCTCGTACTCCAGCCAAAGTCGCTGCCGCCGCTCGTCGCGCTGGCGGGCGTAGTGGCTGTAGTTTCCGCGGTAAACGCTCAGGCGCCCCCCCTCGAGTTCCCAGATCTGTTGCGCGAACTCGTCCATGAACCAGCGGTCGTGGCTGACCAGCAGCACCGCGCCGGTGCAGGAACGCAGCCAGTTTTCCAGCCAGGTGATCGCCTCAATGTCCAGGTGGTTGGTGGGTTCGTCCAGCAGCAGCAGGTCCGGCGCCTGCAGCAGCAATCGCGCCAGATTTGCGCGCGTCTTTTCACCGCCGGAAAGCTGCGTCAGCGGGCGCCCGAAATCCCTCTCCGCGAAACCCACACCGCGCAACACCATCCGCAAGCGGCTTTCACGGGTATAGCCACCCGCCCGCTCGAAGCTTTCCTGCAGGGGCCCGTACTGCGCCAACGCCGCCTTGCGCCGCTGCGGGTCCTCCATGGCCGCTTCCAGCGCGGCCAGACGCTCCGCCTGCCGCTCCAGTTCGCGCAAGCCGAGCCGCGCCTCCGTCTCGAGACTGTGCGCACCCGCCAGCTCCGGCCGCTGCGGCAGATAGCCAATTCGGGTCCCGCCCGCCACGCGGACGCTGCCCGCCTCGGCCGCCTCCTGCCCGTAGAGCACCCGCAGCAGGGTCGTCTTGCCCGCGCCATTGGGCCCCACCAGCGCGATGCGCGCCCCGCGGACGATCTCCACGTTGACGTCCACAAAGATTTCGTCCGCCGCGAAGGAACAGGCCAGCCCGGCGGCGCTCAGCAGCGACATGTCAGGGTCCCACGCCTCGCCACAAGGGGGAATCGGCCCGGCAGTATAGCATGGGCTCCGCACACCTTATCCCAACTTTTCGCAGCTTTACCCCGCCTTTTCGCAAACGCGTTGTGCACAACCTGTCGATAACCTGCCAAAAAGCTGCCTGTAACTGTTCATAACTCGCTTCCATGGCTGTGTATTATTGCGCCCCTGTGCACAGTTGAGGCTGGAGTTATACACAGTGTGCATAGCCGTCGCCCTTGTGCACAGCGGGTTTTGCACAGCCCCGTCGCCCCACCTGGCGATATCGCCGGCGATAATCAGGGATATTTGGGAATAACCTGCGATTTGAGGCCAAAACCTGCGATATATAGTCGTCCGCCACGGCATCGCAACTGCGTTATCACCATCTTCGACAGGCCCTGCTGTTACGATTATCTTTAAATACAATGAGCACTCAACGAACCGCTTTTGAACAGGCAGACAGACAGGCCGGCGTGCCACAGGGCCGTCGACAACACTGGTTGCAGAAAGGGAGGCAATTTCATGGGCGTTTCCTTCACCTGGATCGGGCACGGCACCTTTGTGTTTCACTTCGACGGGCATGAGACTTTGGTGGACCCCTTCATCACGGACAACCCGGCGACGGACGTAGACCCGGACGATCTCAACCCGGAACTGATCTTCGTCACGCACGCGCACAGCGATCACGTCGCGGACCTGGAGTCAGTGGCGGCGCGCAGCGGGGCGACGGTGGTCGCGAATGTTGAGATCGCGACCTGGGCGGGAGGGAAGGGGCTCAATGCGCATCCCCTGAATTCCGGCGGTGGGCGCGACTTCGGCTTCGTGCACGCGCGGCAGACGATCGCCTTTCACAGTTCGTCCTTCCCGGATGGCAGCTATGGCGGTAACCCGAATGGCTTCGTCTTCACGACGACGGGCGGCGAACGGCTCTATCTCGCCGGCGACACGGCGCTGTTTTCCGACATGCAGCTGATCGGCGCGGGGGGTCTGGACGTGGCCTTCCTGCCGATTGGCGACAACTTCACCATGGGGCCGGACGATGCCGTGACGGCGCTGCAGTTGCTGAAGCCGCGTCTGGCGGTGCCCATGCACTACAACACCTTTGACCTCGTGGCCGTCGACGTGGACGCCTGGGCCGGGCGGGTGAGGGCGGAGACAGACGCGGAGCCGCTCGTGCTGCAGCCTGGCGAGTCGCACAGCCTTTAGCGCGCGGCCAGCGCCCGCTCGTAGACGGCGAGGGTCTGCTGCGCCGTGCGGCGCCAGTTGAAGTGCGTGGCGCGCGCCAGACCGGCGTTGCGCTGCGCCTGACGCAGGGGTTCCTGGTTGAGCAGGGCGATGATGGCGCCGGCCATGGCGCGGGCGTTGCCCGGTTCCACGAGGAAGGCGCCGTCCTCCACCAGTTCGGGCAGGCAGGAAATCTCGTTGGCGACGACCGGCGTGCCGCAGGCCATGGCCTCGAGCACCGGTAGTCCGAAGCCCTCGTAGCGGCTGGGAAAGGCGAAGACGCGGGCCATGCGGTAGAGGGCCGGTTTGTCCTGCTCGGCAATCTCGCCGAGCCACAGGATGTGGTCGCTGATCCCCAGTTCGCGGGCGTAGGCGCGCAGGTCCGGGAAGAGCGGCGCGCGCCAGAGGGGCTCGCGGCCGGCGATGACCAGGCTGCAGTCGTCGCCTTCGGCCTGCGCGACCCAGGACCAGGCCAGCAGCAGCTGTTTGAACTGTTTGCGCAGGTCGAAGCCGCCGATGGCGAAGACGTAACGCTCCGGCAGCTTGTAGCGGGCGCGCAGGGCCTCGTCGCCTTCTGCGCCCAGGCGGGGGTGACAGCTGGCGTCGGGCGCCAGCCAGGTGACGGTGATGCGCTCCCCGGGAAGTCCGAGATGCTCTTCGATGTCGATTTTGGAGGCGTGCGAGAGCGTGATGACTTGCGAGGAGCCGCGGGCCCCGGCGCTGACGAGGGCCGTGTAGAGCCGCGCCGGCAGGCGTCGCGCGTAATCCGGAATGACCAGCGCCACCACGTCCAGCACGGAGGTGACCAGCGGCGCCGGCGAGCGCAGGGGAGCGCCGTGGTAGGGCACGTGGGCGATATCAGCTCGGCAGGCGGCCACTGCGCGCGGGAAGCGGTGTTGCTCAAAGAGCAGCTTGCCCAGACGGCCGCCGCGGCCAGATGGGTGCAGCGTGGCGACGCCGGCCGGCAGGTCCTCCCCGGCGGGGACGCCGGGGGGCAGCACCAGGGTCAGTTGAGGCGGCGCGGGCAATTGCGTCAGGGCGCGC
This sequence comes from Anaerolineaceae bacterium, assembly GCA_026708325.1. GTDB lineage: Bacteria > Chloroflexota > Anaerolineae > Aggregatilineales > Phototrophicaceae > JAGWBD01. The sequence continues at coordinate 69,170 of JAPOVC010000007.1, forward strand.
AACAACTGGCGCAGATACTGGCCGCTGCCGCTGTGGGGCTGTTGCCAGAACCAGCCGTTGAGGGCGACGTGCATGCGCGCCCTCAGCCCTCCGTGGCGTCGGCGCAGTCGGGGCAGTGGCCGTAGAATTCCAGCAAGTGGCCGCGCAGCCGCATGCCATAGCGGCTTTCCAGTTCGCGCTGCAGCGGCTCAAGGCGGCAGTCGTCGAACTCGATGATGCGGTCGCAATGGGTGCAGAGAATGTGATGATGGTGACCATCGGGCAGCAGCAGGTAGCTGGGCGTCGTGCTGTCGTGGAGCCAGGCGGGGCGAATGATGGCGAGGCGCGTGAAGAGGTCGAGGGCGCGGAAGACGCTGGCGCGGCCGACCTCGGGCGTCATCTCCAGCAACTCGGCGGAGGTGACGTGGCCGTGGGAGCGTTCCAGCGCCTCCAGCACAGCGAGACGCGGCTGCGTCAGGCGATAACCGGCGTCGCGCAGACGTTGCGCCCGCGCGCTCTGCGCTGCTGCCATGGCTGCCCCCTGCGTGACGGTCACTGCCCGCATTGTACACGATACGGCGTCCCCCCTGGGCGGGCGACTGCCAGGTCACAGGAGCATCGATCTGTGGTACAAAAACACCCTGGCGAAAAGTGAAACAGGAGTCACCCGGATGGCTGAAACCCGCGCCTTTCAGGCGGAGATCCGTCAACTGCTGGATATCCTCGTGCATTCGCTCTACACCGAGCGCGAGATCTTCCTGCGCGAACTGCTCTCCAATGCCTCCGACGCCCTGAACCGGGCGCAATTCGAGCAGCTGACGCAGCACGACATGCTCGACGCCGACGCCGAACCTGAAATCCGCCTCGCCATGGACGAGGGTGCCGGCACGCTGACCGTCAGCGACAACGGCATCGGTATGGCGCGGGCGGACATGGAGCAGAACCTCGGCGTGATCGCCCACAGCGGCGCGAAGGCCTTCGTCGCCGCCATGCAGGAGGGCAAGGGGGCGGCGCAGGACGTCATCGGTCAGTTCGGCGTCGGCTTCTACTCGGTCTTTATGGTGGCGCAGCGCGTGCGCGTGGTCTCGCGCTCCCATCTGCAGGACGAGCGCGCCTGGGCCTGGGAATCGGGCGGCGACGAGACCTGGACGATCGAGGAGGCGGAACGCGAGCGCCGCGGCACGGACGTCATCATCACGCTGCGCGACGACGCCAAAGAGTTTCTCAAGCCCTTCCGCCTGAAGGACGTTGTGCGCCGCCACTCGGACTACATCGCCTTCCCGATCGTCGTCGGCGATGACGGTGAAGCGACCAACCGTCAGACGGCGCTCTGGCGGCAGGGCGCGCGCGACATCAGCGCGGAGCAGTACGGCGAGTTCTATCGCACGCTGACGCTGGACTTCGGCGAGCCGCGCGCGCACCTGCACGTGCGCGCCGACGTGCCGCTGCAGTTCTACGCGCTGCTATACGTGCCGCAGGGCGACGGGCCCAACCTGCTCGGCATGCAACGCGAGCCGGGTCTGAAACTCTACGCGCGCAAGGTGCTCATCGAGGAGGCCACCACGGACCTGCTGCCGGAGTGGCTGCAGTTCGTCGTGGGCGTGGTCGACAGCGAGGACCTGCCGCTCAGCGTCAGTCGCGAGAGCGTGCAGGCCACGCGCGTCATGGCGCGCCTGAAACAGACCCTGACGCGCCGCCTGCTGGGCGAACTGAAGCGCATGGCTGAGAAAGAGCGCGAGCGCTACCTCGAACTCTGGCAGGTCTTCGGCCGCTACCTCAGGCAGGGTCTGGCGGTCAGCGAGGAAGAACGCGAGTCGCTGGAGGCGCTGCTCTTCTTCAACAGCACGCGCGATGACGACGCGGCAAGCTGGCACAGCCTGCAGGACTACGCGGGGCGCCTGGCCCAGGGACAGACGGACATCTACTACATCCTCGGCGAGGACATCCACAGCGCGCGCCGCAGCCCGCATCTGGACGCCTTCCGCCGCCGTGGCATTGAGGTGCTCTACTTCACCGACCCCGTCGATCCCTTCATGCTGATGGGTCTGGAGACTTACGGGGAGCATCGTCTGCGCAACGTGGACGAGGCCGACATCGATCTGGAGGGCATCGGCGACGCGGGCGATGAAGCGGAAGATGAACAGGGGGAGGCCCTGGGCGAAAGCGACTTCGACGCCTTGCAGGCGCGTTTCCGGGCCGTGCTGGGCGAACGCGTACAGGAGGTACGCGCCAGCCACAGCCTGGTGGACAGCCCGGCGCGCCTGGTCAGCGGCGAGGGCGCCCAGGAACGCTACCTCTATCGCGTCAACCGCCTGCTGGAGCGCGAGGTGGAACTGCCGGTGCGGACCCTGGAACTGAACCCGCGTCACGCCCTGCTGCACAACCTGGGCGGCATGTTGGCGTCACGGCCGCAGGACCCCCTGATCGACGCGACCATCGAGCAGCTTTACGAGACGGCGCTGCTGCAGGACGGCCTGCACCCGGACCCGGCCGCCATGGCCGATCGCCTGCTGCTGCTGATGGAGGCGGCGACGGGCAGAACGCCGGCAGCCGACGAGGAAAGCGCTGCAGATGCTCCCGCGGTTGAAGCGAATGGCGAGGCGTTTGACGAGTCCGCCGACAGTGGGTAAGGTAGAGGGGTGCGGGCGCTGGCAATGGCGCCCTGGAGAGACGAGCCATGTGTGTAGGTTGCGCAACTGCAGCGCTAAAACAGTGGACGGATGCCGGCGCCGGCGTCCTTAACAAGCCCACCGAAGTGGTCGGGCTGGTCTCACTGGTGACGCTGGCGAGCAGCGTTCTCTGGATGCTGGACCCCCGCAATGCGCTGCACAAGGTGAAAGGCATGCATCCCGGCGCCGGCCTGCGCAGCCGGCTGCGCCATGGCGGCCAGGCCATCTGGCATCTCCTCTTGTTTATGCTGCCCCTGAAGCGCTGAAAGGCGCGCCGGCGCTACGCCGGATCGTAGACACTCCGCATCTGCCAGCAATCGAGCGCCAGCAGTTCCGCATCCTGCCCGCGGGACAGCAGCGAGACGCCGGTGCTGTCCGCCCGTCCGGGATAGACCCGCAACGCGAGGCATTGCCTGTCGTTGACAAAGACCTCGACGATGCTGCGATCGACGAAGATGCGCAGGCGCAGCGGCTCGCCGGGTTCAATGAAGACCGGTGCCGACTCGGGCGGCCGCGACAGCGCATCGGGCAGCGTCGATGACAGCGACGTGTCGATTGTGATGATGCTCTCGTGGCGCACGGGGTTGGAGAGCATCGTCGACATGACGCGATGGGCATGCGGGTCGTCGGCGTGAGGCTCGCGGTAGCGGAAACCGCGCTTGTTGAAGAAACAGATGCGCGTGCATTCCTCACGCTGCGGCGAGCGCAGCACGTCGACCTCGACCATCGACGCCAGTTTGGGGTCGAAAGTGATCTGCAACTCGATGGCGTTGCCCCGGATGTCCTCGAGCAGGAGCTCCTGGTTCGCGGGCAGGACGCCAGGGCCGATGTGCCGGTGGTCATGGCGCAGGGCCTCGATGTCGCCGGCCGGCTCGATGGTGAGTTCGTGAGGGTTGCGTAGCGTCAGACGCCGCGGCAGCGTCAAAATCTGGTCCCAGTGACGCCCGGCCTGGCCGGGGTCGTCATCAGTCCCGCCCCCACCCTGGTCGCCGAAGAAATCGCCCAGGTAGTCGTTCATGCGGTAGGTGGGTTTGCCGGGGTTCATGTTGAACATGACGATGACGCCGCCCTCGCCGTCGGGCGCGGCGGTCGGCGCGTGGACGCCGGCGGGGAAGGTGGCGCCGAAATTGCAGCGGCCGTGCGCGTCGACGACGAACTTTTGGCGCTGCCGGTCATAGTCGCCGAGCCAGTACTGGCCGCCGCTCATGTGGCTGAAGAAGAGCAGAATGTGACGGTCGCCGATCGGCCAGAAATAGGGGCAGGCGCCATCATCGCCGGGGACCGTGAAGCGGTCGCCCTCAATGAAGGGGTGGAGGTACTCCCAATCCACCAGGTCGCGTGAACGAAAGAGGTAGTCCGTGGCGCTGTACCTGGCTTCGCGTTGGCCGGGAATGATCCCCCCGGCGAGCGCGTAATACGCGCCGTCACTGGACCAGATGCAGGGATCGAAGACGCCGTAGGGCGGGGGCGCCTCGTCCGCGCCGGCGAAGGGGATGACGGGGTTGTCCGGCAGCTTCTCCCAGTTCAGCAGCAGGGGATCGCGGGCCGTGGCCACCATGTTGCCGTAGCGGACGCCGTGATAGATGGCGACGACGCGCTCCTCTTCGACCAGCGCCGTGCCGGAATAGCAGCGGTCCTCCGGCCCCGGATGGAGGGCGTAGGGCAGGTCGCGCCAGTGAACCAGGTCTTCACTGACGGCGTGGCCCCAGTGCTGGCGCGTTTCCTCTGGCGGCACGGCCTGGTAGAAGAGGTGCCAGCGCCCCTGCCAGAAGCAGAGGCCGTTGGGGTCGTTGAGCGTGTTTTCCGGGTTGACGTAGTGATAGAGCGGGCGCCAGGGGTCGTCCGCCTTCGCCCGGCGCGCGGCGTCCATGCGCTGCATGAGAGGGTTGCTCGCCAGCTGGCGTTCCTGTTCCTCCAGAGTGTCGGCGAAGCGGAACTGCGGGGCCCGCGAGGGCGGGAAGGTTTTCTGTGTCACCAGGGATGCTCCTTCGCTCGTGACGCGCTTCAGACTGTAACGCATTCAGGCAGCCACATTGCCAGAGCGATTGACAGTGTCGCGATTCTGGCGTAACCTCTATGTATCATGCACCCTGGCGTTAACCTCGCCTCTTTGGCATTTCGATGCCGGAGGGCATTTGCGGGGGGTATGTCAGGTGAATTGAGAGAGGCCAGGCCAAACACAGTCTGGCCTCTCCGCTTAAACCCTGTGAGGTGCGATCTTGTCGCGATTGGCGATTTTCATTGACGGCAACTATCTGATGCGTGCTGCAGAACCTGTCAACATAGATTACGAAAAGCTGCCAAAGGAGATTTTGGGGCATATTGATCGCAGGACGTCGGAACCGGTTGATCTGCTGAGAACCTGTTTCTATGATTGCCTGCCTTGGCAGAATAGTGACCTGACTGGTGATGGAGCCAGGGAACAGGCAAGGCGGTTTCAGCGGAAGACGGCATTCTTTAACCTGCTGGAGAGCTTCCCCCGTTACAGTGTGCGGCAAGGTGTGCTAAAGCCACGTGGAAGAGAAAGAGGCAAACCGAGGTTCGAACAGAAGCGCGTTGACGTTTTACTGGCGCTGGATCTGGCAACCCTAAGCTTCAAGAATCAGATTGGCCACGCAGCTGTAATAACCGGCGACAACGATTTCGTTCCTGCCATTGAAACTGCCAGGGCCGAAGGAGTCCTGGTGTGGCTGTTTCACGAAGAAGGTCAACATACATCGAATGAACTGATGCAGGCGGCTGACGAGAGGATTGAAATCGACAGAGATTTCCTTCATCGTGTAAGCCGCAAAAAATTGAATGTGCGGTGACTGAATCCTCTGAGCCTCGCAACATACACAGCAATACTCGCCCCGTCTCTGCCACTTCTGGCACCCGCGTCTCATCCGCCCCCTGCGACGCAGCGACACCACCTTTCCCCCTCCCCCCCGACCTGCGCTTCGACACCCGCCTCAAAATGGACGGGCTCGACTTCCTCGCCCGCCTGCCGGTGGAGGCCGTCCCCCTCGCCTTCCTCGACCCGCAGTACCGCGGCGTGCTCGACAAACTGGCCTACGGCAACGAGGGCGTCAAGCGCGGCCGGCAGCGCGCCGCCCTGCAACAGATGGACGAGGCGACCATCGCCGCCTTCATCCAGGGCATCGACCGCGTCCTGCGGGCCAGCGGCCATCTCTTCCTGTGGCTGGACAAGTTCCACCTCTGCAGCGGCTTCAGCCCCTGGCTGGCGGGGACGCGCCTGGAGGTGGTGGACATGATCACCTGGGACAAGGGCCGTATGGGCATGGGCTACCGCAGTCGCCGCCAGAGCGAGCACCTGGTCGTGCTGCAGAAGGCGCCGCGCCGCGCCCGCGGCGTCTGGACGGCGCATGACATACCCGACGTCTGGTGCGAGCGCGTCGAGCGCGGCCGCCACACGCATCGCAAGCCGGTCGAACTGCAGGCGCGGCTGATCGCGGCCGTCACTGTGCCGGGCGACGTGGTCGTCGACCCCGCCGCCGGCAGTTTCTCCGTGCTGGAGGCCTGTCAGCAGCAGGGACGGCGCTTCCTCGGCTGCGATATTGAGGGCTGAGCCGCGCGCTACTCCACCTCGCGGCCTTCCGCGAAGTCCTTGAAGCGCTGCATGGTCTTCTCCGTTTGCCGGCGGAAGGCGCCGCGCATGAAGATGAGCATGAGCAGCATGAAGCCGCTGAAACGGAAGTCGCTGTCAAGAATCCAGCGCGTTACACCGTCTTCCTCAAGGAAGTGGTTGCTCACCTCGTTCCAGACGCCCTTCGCCTCGTAAATGCCGGAGAAGGTCTCCGGCAGGTCGCGCGTGACGATGGTCTCGATCATCTCGATGCGGCGCCCGCCCTCGTCGTAAAGCAGGCGGGACTTCGCGCCCGGCTGCCCCGGCTCGCCGCTGATGTGCTCGAAACTCTGCAGCCCGGGCTGCCACTTGACCAGGTTGTCGGGGTCGTCGAAGAGGGCGATGACCTCGTCGCGCGGCAGATCGATGGTTAACTCGCAGCTGTATTTCATCCCTGTTCCTCCCTGATGCAGGGCTTCCGCGTCGTGGTTTAGCCGCCCCAGGTCTCGTGGTGCACCACCTCCGCAAAACGCCGCCGCCCGGCCGCGCCCAGGCCGCGGCGCGGCTGTTGCGCCGCCGGGTAGCCGAAGGAGATCAGTAACCGGGCCTGATAGTCGGCTGGAAAGCCGAGCAGGTCGCGCAGGCCGTCCGGGTCGTAGACCGTGCCGAGGCAGGAGCCGATGCCCAGTTCCTGGCCGGCCAGCTGCATGTAGGCGGCCGCCTGGCCGGTATCGAAGAAGTGCCACAGGGTTCGCTCGTTGTCCTGCGGCACCACGATGACCACGCAGAGCGCCGAGCCGCCGGCGTGGCCGATGTTGTCGCCCAGCGCGGCGATGGCCTGCAGCCGCTCGCGCTGTTGCACGGCGATGAAGTGCCAGGGCTGGCTGTTTTTGGAGCTTTGCGAGCGCCGGCCCGCGTCCAGAATGGCGCTCACCTCGGCCTCCGACAGGGGCTCGTCGCGGAAGGCGCGCACCGCCCGTTTGCTGCGAATGGCTTCGCTGACGTTCATGAAGACCTCATCATGTTCTGCCTGTGGGCCGATTGTACTGCATCTCGTCGCCAGGACGCCTTTTTGCTACACTGAAAGCATCGGGGACAGGGACAACACCTTGAACAGCGTCGCGGGCTCGGCCTTCTGGAACGTCACCTTTGTTCCGATGCTGGACCGGCGCCTGCCTCACTGGGCGCGGCGCTCCAACCCTGTTGTGCGCCGGCACCTCGGCATCCACTGGAAAATCCTGCCGCTTGAATCCGGCCTGCTGGCGCGCATCATCCTCGCGCAAACGGCGCTGCTGGCCCTCTCGGTGCTGCTGCCCCTGCTGCTACCCCTGATTTTCACGCTGCTGCCGGTCGCCTTTGTGCTGCTGCCGGCGACCTTCGCGCTCTACGCCCGGCTGCTGCTGCGCGTCGGCTTCTTCACCGTGGAACTGGTGGTGGAGGAACAGCGCGACAACACCCTGACCCTGCTGCGCACCACGCCCATGTCCCTGCGCCAGATCCTCTACAGCAAGGCGGCCGCCGGCGTGTGGCGCCAGGTGGAGGACCTGGGCCTGATCATCATGGCCGCCTCCCTGCTGACCCTGCCGGTCATCGGCGTGCTCTACGCGCGCTACTGGCCCTTTGAGGACCATTCCCTCGCCTCGCGCGTCGTACTCCTGCTCGGCCTGCTTTCCGCCCTGCTGCGGCTGATGCTGGAGCCGCTGATGGTGGCGGCGCTGGCGCTGGCCACCGGCGCGCTGGTGCCGGTGCGCGTCCACGCCAACCTCGCCCTCGGCGGACAGATCTTTTTCTACTTCCTGCTCATCAACATGCCGCGCCTGCTGGAGCTGTCGGCGCCCTGGCGCATCGCGCTGGAGCTGCTGCTGCCGCTGGCCCTGCCCGCGCTGATCGCCCTCGTCGCCCTGCAGGTGGCGCAGCGTCTGCTGACGCGGGACCGGGCCACGTGAACGCCGCCCCGGTCGTCGAACTGCGCGGTCTCAGTCGCGCCTTTGGTGCCGGCGAGCGGCGTCGCGTCGTCCTCAACGGGATCGACCTGCGCGTGGACGAGGGCGAGTTCCTCGTCTTCCTTGGCCGCAGCGGCAGTGGCAAAAGCACGCTGCTCAACATGCTGAGCGGCATCGACCGGCCCGATGCCGGCAGGGTGCGCATCGCCGGGCGCGAGCTTGGCGCGATGGGCGAACGCGAACTGACGCGCTTCCGCCGCGATCATATTGGCATCGTCTTCCAGTTCTTCAATCTGATCCCCATCCTGACCGTGCTGGAGAACGTGGTCCTGCCCGCGGAACTGGCGGGCGAAGGCGGGTCCGGCCCCCGCGCCCGCGCCCGCGACCTGCTGGCGCAGACGGGCCTTGAGCCCCTGGCCGACGAGTTCCCGGACCTGCTCAGCGCGGGCGAACAGCAGCGCGTCGCCATCGCGCGCGCCCTGATCCGCGAACCGGCGCTCATCCTGGCCGACGAGCCCACCGGCAACCTCGACAGCGACAGCGCCGCGCGCGTCATGACCTTGTTGCTGAGCCTGACGCGCGACGCCGGCAAGACCCTGGTGATGGCCACCCACGACGTGGGGACACTGAAGCTGGCCGACCGCGTGGGTCGCATAGAAGACGGCGCCCTGACGGTGACGGCGGGCGCGCGGCAGCGCGGGCCGGAGGTCGTGGCGACAGGGACGGGCGCAGGAGGGGGCTCATGAGCAGGCCGGACCCTTCACAGATCCGACAGTACCTGAGCGAACTGGGCGATTACAACAAGAAGCGCCGCCGCAGCGCCGTCATGAAACTGGGCCTGGTCGGCGGCGACGAGGCCGTCAAGGCGTTGATCATGGCGCTGCAGAACCGCAACGAGGACCTCATCGTGCGCGGCCGCGCGGCGCTCATGCTGGGGCGCCTGGGGGACACCCGCGCCGTGCAGCCCCTCATCAACGCGCTGGACGCGCCCGGCATGCAGACGCCCCTGCACGCGGCGCGCTCGCTGGGCCGCCTCGGGGACGACCGCGCCATCGAACCCCTGCTGCTGATCGCCGGTTCCGCCGACGGCAAGCTGCGGGCGGCGGCCATGGAAGCGCTGCAGCGCCTCGGCTGCGACCCCGAGCCGGCCGGTCCCGAGGCCTGAACCCGATAGCTCCGGCAGTTCGCCCCCCTGACGCAGCGCCATCGCCGCAGGAGCGCGCCGTCTTGTGATTCTGCGGCTGGTCCAGCGCTCCCTGGCGCAGCGCTTCCTGCAGTCCACCCTGCTGCTGGTGGGTGTGGCGCTCGGCGTGGCCATGGTGATCGCCATCGACCTCGCCAACAGCGCCGCCAGCCAGGCCTTCGCCCTCAGCGCGCGCAGCGTACGCGGCCGCGCCACGCACAGCATTGAAGGTGGGCCGGGCGGCCTGCCCACCGCGCTCTACACGCAGTTGCGCCGCGAGGCCGGCCTGCGCAACGCCGCGCCGGTGATCAGCCGCCAGGTGCGCGTCGACGGCCTGGGCGAGCGCGCCCTGCGCCTGCTGGGTGTGGACCCCTTCGCCGAAATGCCCTTCCGCGACTATCTGGCGGAGGGCGGCAGCTTCGACCTGCGGGTCTTCACGCGCCTCGTCAGCGAGCCCGGTCTGGTGCTGCCCAGCCAACCCCTGGCCGAACGCTTCGGGGTCGCGCCAGGCGACGACCTGACCCTGCGCAGCGGCGATCGTATCGCCACGGTGCGCGTGGCCGGGCTGCTGCAACCCACGGACCGCGTCAGCAGCCAGGCGCTGGACGACCTGCTGCTGACCGACATCGCCACGGCCCAGGAACTGCTGGGCATGGCGGGGCGCATCACCCGCATCGACCTGCTGCTGCCGCCGGAGCAGGACCTTGACGCCTTGCGCGCCCTGCTGCCGGCGGGCGCGACGCTCAACGCGGCGCAGGAGGACGACGACAGCCTGTCGCAAATGACCGAGGCCTTCGAGATCAGCCTGGAATCGCTGAGCGTGATGGCGCTGGTGGTCGGCGTCTTCCTCATCTACAACACGGTGGTCTTCAGCGTGGTGCAGCGGCGACCCCTGATCGCCACCCTGCGCGCGCTGGGCGCCAGCCGCCGGCAGATCTTCGCCTTCATCCTCGGCGAGGCCCTGATCGCCGGCGCCCTGGGCACCCTGGCGGGGATCGGGCTGGGGCTGATGTTCGGCCGCGTGACGGTCGCCCTCGTGACGCAGACGATCAGCGATCTCTACTTCTCGGTGAACGTGCAGGGCCTGCCGGTGGCGCCCCTGACCCTGCTGCGCGGCATCGTGGCGGGGGTGCTGGCCAGCCTTGGCGCGGCCTGTTTGCCGGCCCTTGAGGCGACCTTCACGCCGCCGGCGGGGGCCATGCTGCGCTCCGGTCTGGAGGGACGCGCGCGCCGTCTGCTGCCCCTGGCCAGCGGCGCGGCCCTCGCCCTGGCGTTGCTCGCCCTGGCCCTGCTGCAAATGCCTGGCGGGAACATCCGTCTCGCCTTCATCGCCTTGACGGCCTTCATCGTCGCGGGCGCCGCGTTGGCGCCGCTGGCGCTGACCCTGCTGCTGCGCGCCCTGACGCCCGTCACCGGGCGACTTTTCGGCGTCAGCGGACGCATGGCGCCGCGCGCCGTGCTGCGCTCGCTCAGCCGCAGCGCCGTGGCCGTGGCCGCCCTGACCGTGGCCGTCAGCGTGATCGTCGGCGTCGGCATGACCATCGGCAGCTATCGCAACGCGGTCTCCAACTGGCTGGACGTGACGCTGGCGGCGGACATCTACGTCTCGACGACGCTCTTCGCCGGCAACCGCAGCCAGGGCGACACCCGCGACGTGGACCCCGCCATCGTCGACGAGGTCCAGGCCCTGCCTGGCGTGGCGCAGACGGTGTGGGTGCGCGCGGTCGCCGTGGACGCGCCGGACTATCCGCAATTGCCGCCGGTGAACCTGGACGTCGTTTCCGGCGACGTCACGCAGGGCAGACGGCGTTTCGCCTGGCTGGCGGTGGAAGACGCCTGGACGGCCCTGGCCGAAGGGCAGCTGCTGGTCTCCGAGTCCTTCGCCTTCCGCCGCGGCATCGACCCGGCCAACGCCCGCCTGACGCTGCAGACGGACCGCGGGCCGCGGACCTTCCCCGTCGCCGGCGTGCACTACGACTACTCCAGCGACCAGGGCACGGTCCTGATGGCGGCCGCCACCTACCGCGCGCTCTACGACGACCCCTGGATCTCCTCGCTGGGCCTCATTCTGGAGGACGGGGCGTCGCTGGCGGACCTGCTGGAGCGATTGCGGGGCGAGGTCCTGGCCGACAAAAATCTGCTGGCGCGCGCCAACAGCGAACTGCGCGCCGACGTCTTCGTGCTTTTCGAGCGCACCTTCATGATCACCGGCGCGCTGCAGTTGCTGGCGACCCTGGTGGCCTTCATCGGCATCCTGAGCGCGCTGCTGGCCCTGCAGCTGGAACACACGCGGCAGTACGGCGTGCTGCGCGCCTGCGGCATGTCGCCCGCCCAGCTCTGGCGCTACACCCTGCTGCAGACGGGGCTGATGGGCGTGACCGCCGGCGCCCTGTCCCTGCCGGTGGGCGCGCTGGTGGCGCTGGTGATGGTGCGGGTCGTGAACCTGCGCGCCTTCGGCTGGGCGCTGACGCCGACGCTGCAGGCGGAAGCGCTGGCGACGGCCTTCGCGGTGGCCGTGGGCGCGGCGCTGCTGGCGGGGATCTACCCGGCCTGGCGTCTGGGGCGTCTGGTGACGGCGCGGGCGCTGCGCAGCGAGTGAGCCGGGGCGGCGACGGCGAAGACCTCGCGCTCGAAGAACCAGCGAAAGGGCGGCACGTCGAAGGCCAGGCGCCGCAGCAGGGTCAGCGGCGGGCCCTCGTCGCGCTTCTGCGGCGGGCTGTCCAGCCAGACGCGGCCGCGGAAACCGGCCCGGCGCAGGGCGCGCCGCATACTCAGCAGGGACTGCTCGTTGACGTGCACGTGTTCGTTGGCGTCGACGAGAAACTGGCGCGGATCGCGCGGGTACTGCGCGCCCTGGCCCATCAGGCGCCGCACCAGGCGCACCAGCGGGTAGGCGTAACGGTCGTACCAGACGTTGGGCGCGGTGTGGACGATGAGGCGGCCCTCCGGCTTCAGCACGCGGCGCACCTCCAGCAGCGCGGCCTGCAACTCCCAGGGGTGGAGATGCTCGACCACGTCGAAGAGCAGCACGCGATCGAAGCTGGCGCTGGCGAAAGGCAGTTGACGGGCGTTGGCCTGGCCGAGCGCAATGCGCCCCGGCGCCCGCGGGTCGAGCGAGGTCACCACCTGCTGCGCCAGGCGCAGGGCGACCGGCGCGTAGTCCACGCCGCAGGCGAAGGCGCCCGGCTGCGCGCAGTGCAGCAGGATTTCACCGCGGCCGCAGCCGACGTCCAGCACGCGCATGCCCGGCAGCACCCCGGCCAGTTCGAAGGCCGCCCGCAGACGCCGCGACAGCTGTTCGCCTTCGCTGGCGTTAAATTCGTCGTAGCCTTCGCAGGCTGTGCGAAAGTATTCCTCGGTGTACAGGCCGGCGGGGACGGGTGGTTCGCGGTCCATGCGCGTGAGATGAGGTCCTGTCGCGGACGGGGGAAGTATACAACAGGATGTCGCGGGCCGCGCCAGGGCGTCCGGATGTCGACTCAGAGCTGCCAGAAGGACTCGGAGAGGTACTTGTGGGCGCTGTCCGGCAGGATGGTGACGATGACCGCCGGCTGACCCAGGTCGGCCTGTTCCAGCGCGATCTCGCGCGCCGCGACCAGCGCCGCCGCCGCGCTGATGCCCACCAGCCAGCCTTCCTCGCGCGCCAGACGCCGCGCCAGATCATGGGCCGCCTCGGTGCTGACGCGCAGGGGACGGTCGGCCAGGGCCGGGTCGTAGAGGCCGGGGCGGATGGCCGTGTCCATGTGCTTGAGGCCCTCCAGGCCGTGGAAGGGCGACTCCGGCTGCACCGAGACCAGTTGCACGTCGGGGTTGTAATCGCGCAGCCGCAGGCCGGTGCCGGTGAAGGTGCCGCTGGTGCCCAGCCCCGCCACGAGGTGGGTGACGGCGCCGCCGGTCTGCTGCCAGATCTCGACGCCGGTGGTCTCGTAATGGGCGTTCACGTTGGCCGGGTTGTTGTACTGGTCGGCGTAGAACCAGCGTCCCGGCTCGCGCGCCAGCAGGTCGCGCACGGCCAGCAGGGCGCCGTCGCTGCCCTCGAGCGGGTCGGTGAGCAGCAGTTCGGCGCCGTGGGCGCGCAGGATGGCGATGCGCTCCGGGCTGGCGTTTTCCGGCAGGTAGAGGCGCACGCGATAGCCCAGCGCCGCGCCGATCATGGCGTAGGCGATGCCGGTGTTGCCGCTGGTGCTGTCGACCAGCGGGGTCTCGGGCCGCAGGGCGCCGCTGGCGATACCCTGCTGCATGATGGCCAGGGCGGGGCGGTCCTTGACGCTGCCGCCGGGGTTGTACCACTCGGCCTTGGCCAGCACTTGCACGTCGTCCGGCAGGCGCGTGCCGGGCAGGGGCAGGTCCAGCAGCGGCGTGTTGCCGATCTGCTGCGCCAGGTTGACGCCGCCAGAGGTCGCTGGCGGGGCTGCGTCGATCTTCAGCGCAAGGGCCATACCCGTCCTTCTCCTGCCAAACAAAAACAGACCGTCCACAAAACAAAAAAGGCGCAAACGTCTCGTTTCCGCGCGCGCGATGGATCGCAAGTCCATCGCTCAGGGACGTTCGCAGCCTTTCAGTCGGCGGCGGTCTGCCGGGGGTTGTCGTCTGAAGTGGCTGCTAACGGCCCTGCTTCAGACAGATACAGAGTTCGGTCACCGGGTTAAATACCTTCGTTAGGGCTTCTCGGCACAGCGAGTATAATCGCGGCAGGCGGCGGAGTCAAGCGCGCCGGAACGAGGGGGGATGCAGAACGAGGCGCAGGTCGAGCGTTGTCAGGAATCCGTGCGCGATACGCTGATCCGCCGCGCCTGCGCGCGCCGCACCATCAGCTACAGCGAACTGGCGCAACGCGTCGGCCTGCCACCGCAGCGTTACGTGCTGATGCGGCAATTGCCGAAACTGGTGGAGGCCGTCAACGCGGATGAGGTGGCCGATGGCTGGCCGCTGCTGGGCGCGCTGGTGGTGCGCAAGGCGGACGGCCTGCCGGGCGCCGGCTTTTTCCGCCATGCGCGCGAGCTGGGCCGCCTTGCGCCCGACGCCTCACGCGCGGCCGAACGGACTTTCCACGAACGCGAGTTGCAGCGCATCTACAGCGCCTGGGCGGAGTGACAAAGTGAACAAATACCCTGCTTTTCGACAGAAATACTACTGTGCGGTTCGGGATGTGCTTGTCCATGTAGCGCGTGAGCAAAGCAGGATCAGTTACAAGGAACTGGCGCAGAAAGTCGGTATGCCAGTCAATACATACACGTTGACAACTCTGCTTGGCGAATTGCTCTGTGATATCAATGAGGACGAGCAGAAAGAGAAACGACCGATGCTGAGTGTTTTGGTGGTTAGGTCAGCAGACAGACTGCCAGGAATTGGCATTTTTGATTGCGCTGAATATTTGGGCCTTCTACCCGCCAACACGACGGAAGACGATGAGTTGGTCTTTTGGGCACGGGAGAAAAAGAGAGTTTACAAGACCTGGTCACAAGTGACGGAACGAAAATCATGATTGACAACAGCACCTGGATTGTCGTCGCCATTATTGGCTACCTGCTGGGCAGTATCCCCTCGGCCTGGCTCATCGCGCGCCTGCACGGCGTCAACATCTTCGAGGTCGGCAGCGGCAACATGGGCGGCACCAACGTCGCCCGCGCCGTAAGCCCGCGCGCCGGCCAGATCGTGGGCCTGATGGACATGGCCAAGAGCATCGTCGCCATCCTCGTCGCGCGCGCCCTGGCGCCGGAGCAGCCCGACGCGGCCACCGTGTTGGCCACCCTGGCCTGCATGGTCGGCCACAGCTGGTCGCTGATCGCGTCGCTGATCACCGGCCAGTTGCGCGGCGGCAAGAGCGCCGGCGTGCTTTTCGGTTCGCTGCTGCTGGTCGCGCCGCTGCAGTTCGTCATCTCCGCAGCGCTGGGTCTGCTGATCGTGCGGCGAACGCGTTTCATGTCGCTGGGCGTGCTGGTCGGCGTCACCCTGGTGATGGCCTGGGTCCTGGTCATGGTCAACGCGGGCGAACTGCCGGAAATCTACAACGGGTACGCTGTGTTGGGCGCGTTGCTCATTTACGTCCGCTTCCTCGGTAACATACGCCGTCTGCTGTCGGGCACGGAGCGCCGCGTCGGCGAGTCGGCCTGACCCTTATCGGGCAACACCCCACAGGAGAGTCCCATGATTGTCGTCCAGGGAGATTTCGTCGTCCATGAAGGCACGCGCGAGCAGGCCATCGCCGCCATGGTCGCCGTGGCCCACGCCACGCAGCAGGAGGCCGGCTGCATCCGCTACAATTTCTACGCCGACCTTGAGGACGAGCATCGCTTCCTCGTCTACGAGGAGTGGGAGAGCCAGGCGCACCTCGACGCCCACGCCTCCGCCGACAACCCGCCGGCGCACATGGTGGCCTTCCGCAAGGCCAACGAGGGCGTACGCAAGTCCTCCAACCTGAAGTTCATGACGGCCCGCGTCAACGAGTGACGCCCGTGACTTGCGCGCGGGCGCAAAGGCGTTATACTGGCGCCATCTGCCAACGTAGACAAGAGGAGGTGATCCTGTGAGCGATCAAGGTAAGGTGGAGGTACGGCTCCGCTAGGGTACTCACCTCTGTAACACGGGGGTGAGTGGACACCGCGGAGCGGTGTCGGCCACCCGACCTTCGAATTGCGGCCCAGGCTAATCCCCTGGGCCGCAGCCTTTAACAGGCAGGCCGGGACCTCGACTGGCCAAAAAAGGGTGGAGAGAAGCGCCGCCATGCGCCGTCGAAGGGCGGATCGAGGTAAATCAGGTCAGCGATTCGTCGGGGACATATTCCCGCATGAGGTCCGGGCAGTCCCCGAAGTTCAGCCGCTTCGCACGCAGCTATCCCGCGATCCGTGAGAAAATCAGTGCCACAGCAGCGATCTGCACACCGACAAGAAGGCTTGCCAGCAATCGCAATTCTCCGCGCAACCCCTTTATCTCACCGCGCAGGCTTTCCACATCGGCTTTGGTCGCCAGATGTTCGTATGCGCCTTCGAGGCGCGCTACCTTGAGTTCCGTCGGGGACAATTCGCTGCTGACCATTCCTGCGCTCCTGACGCTGCTGCGATGTTTTTCCGGCGCAAGGCGTACTGCCCAGCCATGTTTATGCTGGCGGCGGCCAAGCCGTCAGTGTGTCCATTGTTGCACAGCGTCATACGACTGTCAAAGACTTGAAGGGTCATGGCGCGCCTGCAATGGGGTCAACTCTCGTGTACACAAGCATGTATTTCCCACAAAAGGGGTAGAGGATGACACTGGACGCATGGTCGCGTCCAGCACAAGTACCGCCGTGTGCCGCCGAACGGCGCCGCCCTGACCCGGACATCCGCCACTGCAAATTAAAAAGGGTAGAGGATGATGCCGGTGGCCTCGGCGAGGGCCACCAGCAGGGGCGCGATGATGAGCGCCGGCAGGAAGTTGGCCACGCGCAACGGCCGGAGCTCCAGCAGCACCAGCGCCAGGCCGATCAGAATGACGCCGCCGACGGCCGTCATTTCGGCGATCATGGCGACGCTCATCACCTCGCCGAGCGTGCTGCCCAGCAGCGCCAGGCCGCCCTGCAGCACCAGGATGGTCACGATGCTGAAGAGCACGCCCACCCCCATGCTGGCCGCGAAGGTCGCCGCCGTGATCATGTCCAGCACGCTCTTGATGGCCAGCTGCTGAAAGCCGATCGGCAGCCCCATACCGTCCTGCAGCGAGCCGACGAAGGTCAGCGGCCCGACGCAGAACACCAGGCTGGCCGAGAGGTAGCCGTTGATGAAGCGGGCGCGGGCCTGTCCATCAGAGGAATCCCCCACTCGCGCCTGCATCCAGCCGGCGAAGCCCTGCAGGCGCCGGTCGATATTCAGCAGCTCGCCGACCACCACGCCGCTGACGATGCTGACCAGCGGGATGATGATGTTGCCGCTCTGGCCGGCGTTGCTGACGCCGACGACGACGGTCACGAGGCCGATGCCGCTGACCAGCGCGCCGCGCAGACGCTCGTTGAGGCGCTGGCCGATGACCAGGCCGGTCAGCCCGCCGAAGAGGACTGTGATGGCGTTGAGCAGGGTGCCGCCCAGGGTCGCGCTCCTGTCCTGCGCTGAGGGAAGCGCCGATTGTAGGCGGCGCCAGGCGTCAGGGCAACGCCGGGGCGGGCTACAATGCGTACAGGATGACAAGGGGAGGATTTCGTTGCGACGCCCCGTACTGCTGCTGACCCTTCTGTTCCTGCTTACCGTCTTACCGGAACCTTCGCCGGTTCCGGCACAAGCCCCGTTGACGGCGCAGCCCATACCCGACACCCTGACTGCCCTCGCCGCGGCGGAGGTGCCGGCGCGCGACCGCGTCGAGCTGGCGCGGCGCGTCATCGGCCTGGTGGACGAACCGCCCACGTCCCTGGTTTATGCTGAAACCGGCGAAGGTTTCAGTGCGACGCCAGCCGCCCCGCCCGACTGGCAGCCCGGCGACGTCCTGCGCTTCAACGTCACCAACGAGGGGCAGAACCGTCGCTTCGAGGTCGAGGCCAGCATGCGCGTCGGCGGCGAGCACGTCTGGCTCTGGGTCGAACGCGGCGTCGACGTCGACCTGACGAGCCTGCAGACCCTGGCGGACCTCTTCGACGAGCAGGTCTACGGGCCGCTGCGCGCTCTCTTCGGCAGCGAAAACAGGCCGGGCGTGGACGGCGACCCGCGCGTCTACGTGCTTTTCGCCCATGG
>JAPOVC010000005.1 GCA_026708325.1 Anaerolineaceae bacterium
GACGGCGTGCTCTGTGTGGAGGTGACGCGCACGGCCCTCTTCCGCATGCGGCCGGCCTGAACGTGCGCCTCGCGGCCCTGCGCTACCGCGACTATCGTCTGCTGTGGAGCGCCGAGCTGCTCTCCACCACCGGCTCGCAGATGCAGACCTTCGCCATCAACTGGCACGTTTTCCAGTTGCTCCACGACCGCACGCTGACGCTGCAACTCTTCGGGCAGGAGCTGACGCTGGGTGTCGAGGCCCTCGGTCTGGGTGGCCTGGGCCTGATTCGCATGCTGCCCATCATCCTCTGCTCGCTGCTGGGCGGCATGGCGGCGGACGCCTGGGAGCGACGCCGTCTGATGGTCGTGACGCGCGCCCTGGCCGCGCTGCTTTCGCTGGGGCTGGCGCTGCTGACCCTCGGCGGCGGCGCGACGCTGGCGCCGGTCTATCTGGCGGGGGCGCTGGCGGCCGGCCTGATGGCCTTCGACCTGCCCGCGCGCCAGTCGCTGGTGCCGCATCTGGTGCGCCGCGAGCACCTGAGCAACGCCATCAGCCTTGAGATGCTGGTCTGGCAACTGGCCAACATCTTCGGGCCGGCCCTGGCCGGAGCGCTGATCGGCGCCGCGCAGCGGCAGGGCGCGCACTTCAGCGGGCCGGTCGGGATGGTCTACGCACTGACGGCCCTCGCCCTGTTGCTGGCGGCGCTCGCCGTGGCCCTGTTGCGGCATCGCGGCGCGGCGCCGGGGCGCCGCCAGCTGAACCCGGGCGCCTTCATGGACGGGCTGCGCTTCACCTTTCGCACGCGCATCATCCGCGGCACCATGCTGCTGGACTTTCTGGCGGTATTCTTCGCCTCGGCGCGCAGCATGCTGCCCATCATCGCGGTGGACGTGCTGGGCGTGGGCGCGCAGGGCTACGGTCTGCTGGCGGCCGCCCAGCCGACCGGCGCCGTGCTGGCCGGCAGCCTGCTGGCGCTGGGCCGCGAGATCCGGCGCCAGGGGCTGGTGTTGCTGGCCAGCGTGGGGCTCTACGCGCTGGCGACTGCGCTCTTCGGCCTCTCCACCAGCCTGGCGCTTTCCTGGCTGCTCTTTGCGCTAACCGGCGCGGGCGACACCGTCTCCTCGGTCATCCGCAACACCATCCGCCAGGTGAACACGCCCGACGCCCTGCGCGGACGCATGACCGGGGTGAACATGGTCTTCGCCATGGGCGGCCCGCAGCTGGGCGAGATCGAGGCCGGCCTGGTGGCGGCGCTTTTCGGCGCGCCCTTCGCCATCGTATCCGGCGGCCTGGCCGCGCTGGCGCTGACCGGCGCGATCGCGCTGCGCTACCCGGGTCTGCGGCGCTACACCAGCCCCGTCGCCTGAGGGCCCTGCGACTGGCAGCACACTTGCGGCGGCAGTATCATGGCGTTCGGACAGCCGCCGCCCGGGGCGCCGGGTCGCCGGAGGCGCGGCAGGGAAAAACAGGACCGCCGGCAGCATCCGCCCGGTCCGTCGGGGCGCCTGTGCCGGATGCGGGCAATGGCAGCGGAGCGGGGATGGACGCGGGCGAGGCCCTGAAGTTTGACGAGGCGGAACTGCGCGCCAACCGCGAGGGACGCCTCAGCGCGCGCCAGCGCAACCGGGTTTTCGCGCGTCGCCGCCGGCTGATCGTCGTCCTCGCCCTGCTGACCCTGCTGATCGGCCTGCTGGCCGCCAGCGTCATCCTCGGCCTGCTGCCGGGCGCCACGGCGGAAGGCATTGTGCTGGCCCTCGGCGCCGAGGCGCTGACGGCGGGCCTCGCCTTTCTGCTGTGGATACTGTGGCAACGCTTTCGCGCCCTGCTCGCGCCCGGTCTGGTCCTCTGCGTCAGCGGCCCGGTCACCTGCTACGTGCTGCGCGAACGCCGCACGGACGACATCGCCGGCCGGCCCGGTTCGCGCACCGGTTACTATCTGCGCGTGGCGGAGCAGGAATTCGCCGTATCCGAGGCTGCCCTCGCCGCCATTGAGGATGGCGCGACCTACCGCCTTTACTATGTGGCGCGGCCTGCCACGCTGCTCAGCGTGGAGCCGGCGCCGGATGACGGGAGCTCATGAACGACGACAAGCCTGCGGCCCGCAACGCCGACGATGCGCCCCGCGAGCTTTTGCGGGTGCAGGGCCTCGGCTACAAGTACGGGTCCTTCCACGCGCTCAGCGACGTGTCCTTCCAGGCCGGCGCGGGCGAACTGATCGCGCTCGTCGGGCGCAACGGTGCCGGCAAGTCCACCCTGCTGCGCTGTATCGCCGGCTGGTCGCGCGCCAGCGATGGCGAGGTGCACATCATGGGCCAGGCGCTGGCGGAAAACGAGCGCCAGGCGCGTGAGCACGTGGTGTTGCTGCCGGATACGCCGCCCTTCTATGACGAGTTGACGGCCTGGGAGCATCTGCAGTTCGCGGCGCAGTCGCATGGCTGGCGCGACTGGGAGGACGAGGGCGAGGACCTGCTGGAGCGCTACGGCCTCTTCAACAACCGCGACGCCTTCCCTTTCGCCTTCTCGCGCGGCATGCGCTACAAGCTGGCCATGTGCATGGCGCTGCTGGTCGAGCCCAAAATCCTGCTGATGGACGAGCCCCTCGGCCCGCTGGACCCCGTCTCCGCCGACGAGCTGTGGATCGAACTTAACCGCCACCGCAACGAAGGTATGACGATTCTGCTCAGCAGTCACCAGTTGCCGCATGAAGCCTGGCCCGATCGCTATCTCATCATGGAACAGGGCGAGATCATCGGCCAGGGCACGCCGGACGAATTGCGCGCCTCGCTGGGCCTTGGCGCGGACGACCCCCTGACCCTCGACAGCATGCTGCGCGCCGCCCTGCGCCGCCGCCGCAACACACGCAGGCCCGATGACGCCGCTGCCGCTGACTGACCTGCGCATCCTTTTCGGCCTGCGCTGGCGCCAGTTCCGCTCCGGCGCGGTCTTCTGGCTGCGTTTGCTGGGCTACGACGCCCAGGCGAGTTCCTGGATGCAGCGGGTCTACGTGCTTTATCTGCTGGGCATCGGCTCGATCTGGTTCTTCGCCATGTGGGCCTGGGGCCATGACCTCGCCCTGTCGATCGGCGAGTCCATGGCGCCGCAGACCCTGGCGCAGTTGCTGGAGCGCATTCCGCCGGCCGTGCTGCTGCTGCAGGTGTGGGCCATGATGGCCTCGCTGCGCAGCACGCCGCTCAAACTCAGTTTCCCCGACATGGCCTGGATCGTGGGCTCGCCGCTGGCGCGTTCGGTGCCGGTGTTGCCGGGCTTCATCCGCCAGGTGCTGACGCGCTGCATCATCTTCGGCGCCATCTGGGCCCTGCTGACCGTCTTGCTGCGCGCGCCGCTGACGCCGGCCACGCCGCTGGACAGCCTGCGCGTCGTGCTGGTGGTGGGCCTGCTGGTGGTGCTGACCTGGTCGCTGGCCTGGCTGCTGGGCATCCTGCGCCTGGTGTATCCGCAAGTCAGCCGCTGGCGCTGGCTCTGGCTGACGCCGCTGCTGCTGTTGCCCCTGGCGCAAGTGGCGCCGGACCAGACCCTGTGGCCGGGGCGCCTGCTGGTGCTCAGCGTCTACGACCTGACGCCGCTGACGGCGCTGGCCCTGATCGCGCTGGTGGCGGCCGGGCTGGTGGCCAGCTTCGTGATCCTCGGCGCGCGCATCAACATGATCCAGGCGGCGGACGAAAGCGCCGTGTACGCGCGTCTGGCCGCGCTGGGCCTGCTGGCCTGGCGCATGCCGGACCTGCAGTTGCGCATCCGCCTGCAGCAGGCGCGCGCCGGTCAGCGGCCGCGTTTGCGCATCCCGAGCGTCTATGGCAAGCGGGCGATGGTGGTGCGCTCCGCCATCGCCGGCCTGCGCCATCCCTCGCTGATGCTGGTCAACGCGCTCTGGGGCGCGGGCATGACCTGGGCCGCGGGCCTGATTCTGGTCAACGAGTTGCCGGTGCCATTGTGGATCGGCTGGCTGCTGATCGCCGGCATCGCGCCGCCGATCGGGCTGCTTTACACCTTCCGCCGCGACGTGCAGGAGCCCTTCCTGCGCCAGTTCCTGCCCCTGGACGGCTTTCAGATCTTCATGGCCGACGTGCTGCTGCCGCTGGCCTTCCTGCTGGTCGGCGCGCTGCTGGCGTGGTTTCGTTTCCTGCAGGAAGTGCCGCCGGAACTCTTTTTCGAGTTCCTCATCACGGGCGTCATGACCATTCCCCTGCTGGGGCTGCTGCTGGCGCTCTGCGGCGCGGCGGCGATGACGGCCACGCGCGAACTGCAGACGCGGCTGCTGGGCACCGGCGCCAGCTTCGGCCTCGCGATTGTGGCCTCCGTGCTGCTGGGCACGCCGCTGGCCGGTCTGGTGGTGGTGTGCATAGCAATCGCGCTGTTGGGCGGCATCCTGATGCAGCACGCCTGAGGGACTACCTCCCGCGCCACCGCAGCCAGAGCGCGACGGCCAGTGCCCCGCCGCCGTTGAGAGCCAGATCCAGCGCGGAGAGGCCGCGGTCGGGCACGAAGGTCTGGCCCACTTCGGTCAGCAGGCCGCAGGCCAGCGATATGAGCAGGGCCGGGCGAATGGTATTAAGCGCCCGCCACCAGAGCCAGGTCATCAGGGCGAAGCCGAGGAGATGGGCCAGATGCAGCAGCAGCAGGCCGAAGGCGTCGTGGTCGGCGGCGGCGGCGGGCCCGATGAGCGGGTCGCGGCCCGGCTGCAGCAGGATGAAGCAGAGCAGCAGCGTCCAGGCGAGGGCGACAAGGCGACGTGACGGGGCGGGCAAGGGGGGGCGCGACAACATGGCGACAACTATACACGCGGGGAAGTTGGTGTTTGTGAGACGGGGCGGTACAATTGACCGGGCATGCCAGAAAAGGGGAGGTGCGCTGATCGCCAAGCGGTAAAGTGAGCGTTGGACCACATCGATCGAAAGAGATTTAGGGGTGAGAAATGACTCACAAACTTAGTCGTCGTGACATGCTGAAGGGCACGGCCGCCGGCGCGGCCGGGCTGGTGGCGGGCCTGACGCCCACCATGGCGCCCGCGCAGGACACGGTGACGCTGCATTTTCATCAGAGCATTGAGCGCTGGACGCCGGTGGTTGAGAACTTCCAGGAACTCTTCCCCGGCACCGAGGTCGCATTCATCAACGTCACGGGTATCGACGATGAAGAGGTCGCCAGCAAGACCCTGACGCTGCTGGCCTCCGGGCAGCCGCTGGACGCGGGCAAGGCCTCCACCGAGGTCACCGCGCTCTACGCCGGCGAGGGCATCGCCGCCCCGCTCACCGAGCGGGTGCTGGATGCGAAGGACGAACTGTCCGAGTACTTCTCGGACATGGCGCCGATCCTGCCCGAGACCATGCTGTGGGAAGGCGACCTCTACGAGTTGCCCGATGGTTGCAACGCGCCCAACATGTTCCTGAACGTGAACATGCTGAACAAGGCGGGCCTGGACGTGCCGCCGGCGGACTGGACCAAGGACGACTTCGTGGAATATGCGAAGGCCACGACCAACCTCGGAGGCGAGGAGACCTTCGGCTACGGCTGGCCGATTCGCATCTGGGGTAGCTGGGGTCCCTGGCATTACGTCAACAACACCAACTTCCTGACCGAGGAACGCGCGCCGGGCGGTGAATGGTTCTGGGAGACCTTCTACGCGGACAACGACGACGTGGGTCATCGCGGCGGCGGTTTCCGCTGGCCCGAGGCCAACGCCAACGACCCCCTGATGGTCGAGGCGCTGGAGTTCGTCATGTCGCTGACGGCCGACGGCCTGGCGCCAGGTATCGAACTGGGCGGCGGTCAATCCTTGAGCGGCCTCTTCCTCTCCGACAAGGTTGCCATGACGCCGGCCGGCGGCTTTTGGGCCGGCGGCCTGTACAACAACGGCATGGAGAAGGGCGAATTCGACGTACAGTACTGGCCGAAGTGGAAGTCGCAGCGGCACCAGCTGGGCGTCGGCGGCAACTGGCTTTCCAGCGTCACCGATAATGGCGACCTCATGTGGGAACTGCTCAAGTTCTCCGTCAGGACAGACCAGATGCTGGCCCTGAAGGACCGCTACCGTCCGGTGATGAGGACCACGCCGGTGCGTCGCTCGATGGTCACGGAAGAGGCCTACGAGCCGACCGGCCCGGCCAACTGGCGGGTCTTCTACGACACCATCGACCGGCCGGACACCTACCCGATCCCCTCGCCGCCGGAAGCCGCCGGCATGACCGGCATTCACAACCGCGCCGTCGGTCTGGCCATGTCCGGCGAGATGTCGGCGCAGGCCGCGCTGGACCAGGCGCAGGCGGAACTGGAAGCGCTCTTCGCCCGCACCCGCGGCGGATAGAGTCGCCCGCTACGGCGGACCTGCAATTCAGGGGGAGCCAGTGATGGCTCCCCCTTTCGCGTTAAACGGCCGGCAGATTGCGCGTCGGGCGATTTGATATGTCGCCCGTACAATCGTGTGTGGCGCGCGGCAAGGTTCGCCCGGCATGGCGCGAAATGTTAGAATCGCCCCGAAATCGATTCAGGGAGGTGCACCATACGCAAACAGGACCGGTCCGTATTTGTTGACTCACGCTGACAGAAATTAGTTGTAAGGGGATAAACATGGATCACAAAATTAGTCGTCGTGACATGCTGAAGGGCACGGCCGCCGGCGCGGTCGGGCTTGCAGCGGGCCTGACGCCGGCCATGGCGCCCGCGCAGGATGTCGTGAAGCTGCGCTTCTCGGAGAACGAGGCGCGCTGGACGCCGGTGGTTGAGGCCTTTGCCGAACTCTTCCCTGGCACCGAGGTCGAGTTCCTCAACATCACCGGCATCGACCATGAGGAAGTCGCCGCGAAGATCCTGTCGCTGCTGGCCTCCGGTCAGCCGCTGGACGCGGGTTACGCCGCGACCGAGGCCACCGTGCTCTACGCCGGCCAGGGCGTCGCCGCGTCGATGACCGGGCGCGTGCTGGACGCACAGGACGAGCTGGCCGAGTATTTCTCGGACATGGCGCCGATCCTGCCCGAAACGATGCTGTGGGAAGGCGACATCTACGAGTTGCCCGCGCGTTTCAACTCACCCAACATGTACTTCAACGTGAACCTGCTGAACGCGGCGGGCCTGGAAGTGCCGGGGCCGGAGTGGACCAAGGATGACTTCGACGAGATGTGCACGGCCCTGACCAACGTCGGCGGCGAGGAGACCTTCGGCTACGCGTGGGTCAACCGTCTCTGGGGCAGCTGGGGCCCGTGGTACTTCGTCAACGACACCAACTTCCTGACCGAGGAACGCTCGGAGGGCGGTGAATGGTTCTGGGAGACCTTCTATTCGGACAACGACACCGTGTCGCATCGCGGCGGCGGTTTCCGCTGGCCGGAACCCAATGCCAACCACCCCAACATGGTCGAGGCGCTGGAATACGTCGTGTCCCTGACCGAACAGGGCAAGGCGCCGGGCATTGCGCTGGGCGGTGGTGCCGAGTTGCAGGGCATCTTCGTCGGCGACAAGCTGGGCATGACGCCCGCCGGCGGCTTCTGGGCCGGTGGCCTGATCAACGCCGGTATGGAAAAGGGCATGTTCGACGTGCAGTTCTGGCCGGTATGG
Source organism: Anaerolineaceae bacterium (assembly GCA_026708325.1). Taxonomy (GTDB): domain Bacteria; phylum Chloroflexota; class Anaerolineae; order Aggregatilineales; family Phototrophicaceae; genus JAGWBD01. The sequence goes on from JAPOVC010000005.1 coordinate 7,549, forward strand.
AAGTCGCAGCGCCACCAGCTGGGCGTCGGCGGCCGCTGGATCTTCACCGGCAGCCAGAACCCGGACCGCATGTGGGAACTGCTCAAGTTCTCGATCAGGACCGAGTCCATGCTCATGTTCAAGGACATGTTCCGGCCCCTGATGCGGACCACACCGGTGCGTCGTTCGATGGCCAACGCGGAGGCCTACGAGCCCAGCGGCCCGGCCAACTGGGAGGTCTTCTACGACACCGTGGACCGGCCCGACACGGGCCCGATCCCGGCGCCGCCGGAAGCCAACGCCGTCACCAGCATTCACACGCGTTTCACCGGTCTGGCCCTCTCCGGCGAGCTCTCGCCGCAGGACGCGCTGGACCAGGCGCAGGCGGAGCTGGAAGCGCTCTTCGCCCGCACCCGCGCGTAGGCAGCACGGCCGCCATGGCGGCCTGCGCAATCGGGGGGAGCCGTTCACGGCTCCCCCTTTGGCGTCATTCCTCCGGCAACTTACGGGTCGGGCGACATGATATGTCGCCCGTACAATCGTGGCT
>JAPOVC010000028.1:0-120632 GCA_026708325.1 Anaerolineaceae bacterium
CTCGCCGCTGGACGTTCCGCCGGTGGAAGGCATCGATCCGAAATCCGGTGAAGCGGTCTCGCGTGCGCCTTACGACGGCGAACCCCTGGCCGCGCTGGTTTTCAAGATCGTCACGGACCCCTTTGTGGGACGACTGGCCTTCTTCCGCGTCTATTCCGGCGTGCTGCGCACGGGCACCATGTTGCAAAACTCGACCAGCGAAAAACGCGAACGCATCGGCCGCATCGTGCGCATGTTCGCCGACCGGCGCGAAGACGTGGACGCGGTGCATGCCGGCGACATCGCCGCCATCCCGGGTCTCAAGACCACCTTTACCGGCGACACCCTTTGCGACCGCAATCATCAGGTCGTGCTGGAGCAGATCAGCTTTCCGGAGCCCGTCATCGAGGTTGCCATCGAGCCCAATACGCGCGGCGACCAGGACAGGATGGGCATTGCCCTGCAGCGCCTGGCAGAAGAAGACCCGACCTTCAAGGTCGAGGTGGACGACAAGCTGGGCCAGACGCGCATCCGCGGTATGGGTGAGTTGCATCTGGAGGTGCTGGTCGACCGCATGATGCGCGAATTCGGCGTGGATGCCCGGGTGGGCCGGCCGCGGGTCGCCTACCGTGAGGCCATCACCCGCTCCGCCCGCGTCGACACGATCTTCCGGCGCCAGACGGGCGGGTCAGGCCAGTTTGCGCGCGTGACGGTGGACTATGAACCGCTCGGCGAGGAGGAGCAGGAGCTGGCGCGGGACGGCCTGCTTTTCGAAAACAACATTCGCGGCGGCGCCGTCCCCCTGGAGTTTATCCGTCCGGTCGAAAATGGCATCCGCGAGGCCATGCAGGGCGGCGTGCTGGCCGGCTACCCGGTGGTTGGCCTGAAGGCCTGCCTGGTGGATGGCAGCCATCACGAAGTGGACTCGAGCGAGATCGCCTTCAAGATCGCCGGGTCGATGAACCTCAAGGAAGGCGTTCAGAAGGCCAGCCCGGTATTGCTTGAGCCGACCATGAGCGTTGAGGTTGTCGCGCCGGATGATTACACCGGCCCTGTGGTCGGAGACCTTTCCGCCCGGCGCGGCGTCGTGCAGGGGATGGAGCCGCGTGGTGACGGCTCCACTTCCATTCGCGCCAGCGTGCCGCTGGGCGAGATGTTCGGCTATGCCACGGGCCTGCGCAACCTGACCCAGGGCCGCGGCAATTTCACCATGGAGTTCGACAGGTATGCGACAGCGCCGCCCGCCATCGCTGACGGGGTCATGCATGGCGGCGGTCAGGTGTCAGTTCGTTCGTAAGGCGCGGTGGCGCCAGATTGTTTGCAGCAGGCAAGAGGAAAACATGGGCAAGCAAAAGTTCGACCGCAGCAAACCGCACGTCAATATCGGCACCATTGGGCACGTCGACCACGGCAAGACCACGTTGACGGCCGCCATCACCAAGGTGCTGAACATGGCCGGCCGCGCCAAACTGATGGCCTACGAGGAAATCGACAGCGCGCCGGAAGAGAAGGCCCGGGGCATCACCATCAACATTCGGCACGTGGAGTACGAGACCGAGAACCGGCATTACGCTCACGTGGATTGCCCCGGCCACCGCGACTACATCAAGAACATGATCACCGGCGCGGCGCAAATGGACGGCGCCATCCTGGTGGTCAGCGCGCCGGACGGCCCGATGCCGCAGACGCGCGAGCACGTCCTGCTGGCGCGTCAGGTGGAGGTGCCGGCCATGGTTGTCTACCTCAACAAGACTGACCAGATGGACGACGAGGAGTTGCTGGAACTGGTCGAGCTGGAGCTGGCCGAATTGCTGGACAGCTACGGCTTCCCCGAGGACACGCCCATCGTGCGCGGCTCGGCGCTGGCGGCCATGGAGAGCGACAGCAGCGACCCCGATGCGCCCGAGTATGTCTCCATTCGAGAGCTGATGGACGTTGTGGACGAATGGATCCCGACGCCGGTGCGCGAGGAGGACCGTCCCTTCCTGATGCCGATCGAGGACGTCTTTTCCATCAAGGGCCGCGGCACCGTGGTCACCGGACGCGTGGAGCGTGGCCGCCTGACCAAGGGTGAGGAAATCGACATCGTCGGTCTGCGCGACTCGATTGACAAGACGGTCGTCACCGGGATCGAGATGTTCTACAAGGAACTGGACGCGGCGGTGGCGGGTGACAACGCCGGCATTCTGCTGCGCGGCAAGACGCGTGACGAGGTTGAGCGCGGCCAGGTGCTGGCCCGCAGCGGCAGCATCGAGCCGCACAAGCGCTTCAAAAGCCAGGTCTACGTACTGCGTCGCGACGAGGGTGGCCGCCACAAGGCCTTCTTCCCTGGCTACCGTCCGCAATTCTACATTCGAACCATGGATGTCACCGGCACGATCAACCTGCCGGAAGGCGTGGAAATGGTCATGCCTGGCGACAACGTCGAGCTGGAAGTGGAACTGATCATCCCGGTCGCGCTGGAGCAGGGTTCGAAGTTTGCCATTCGCGAGGGTGGTCTGACGGTCGGCGCCGGCTCCATTACCGAGATTCTGGACTGAACTGAGGGCGTGGCGGCGCTTAACCCGCCGCCGCCGCCCCTGTGAGTGAGACGAGGTTTATGGCCGCAAAGAGCAGGATCCGGATCCGATTGAAGGCATACGACCATCGCGTGCTGGACCAGTCCGCGAGTCGTATCGTGGAAACGGCCGAGCGCACCGGCGCCAGCGTGGTGGGGCCCGTGCCCCTGCCCACGCGCATTGAGCGCTTCACCGTGCGGCGCTCGCCGTTTATCGACAAGACCTCGCAGGAGCACTTCGAGATACGCACCCACAAGCGCCTGATCGACGTGCTGGACCCGGACAGCCGGACCATCGACACGCTGATGCGGCTGAACCTGCCGGCCGGCGTGGATATCGAAATCAGGATTTGACCCGCACGCAGGCCTGCCCGGCCTGCCGCTGCGCTGAAGTCGCGGGGTTGCGTCCCCGCGGGAGGCCAGGATGAAGGGCATTATCGGTAAAAAGGTTGGCATGACCCAGGTGTTTGACGAGCGTGGCGACGTCGTCCCAGTCACGGTCATTGAGGCCGGCCCCTGCTACGTGACCCAGGTGCGAAGCGCGGAGCGCGACGGCTACACCGCCATCCAGCTGGGCTTTGGCGAGACCAAACCCCGCCGCCTGACGCGCGGTCAACTGGGGCATTTGCAGCGCAACAATCTGCCGGCCCTGCGCTACCTGCGGGAATTTCGCATTCGCGAGGGCGAGCCCGACGTTGAGGAAGGGCAGCAAATCAACGCCGACGTCTTCGAGGTCGGCGACCGCGTCGACGTCATTGGCAAGAGCAAGGGCCGCGGCTTTCAGGGCACGATCAAGCGTCACGGTTTCCGGCGTCAGCCGAAGACCCATGGCCAGTCCGACCGTGAGCGCGCTCCGGGTTCGATCGGCGCCGGCTCCACGCCGGGCCGCGTCATCAAGGGCATGCGCATGGCGGGTCGCATGGGCAACGATCGTATCACGATGCAGAACCTGGAAGTCGTCGTGGTGGATGCAGAGAAAAACCTGATCGCAGTCAAGGGGTCGATTCCCGGCACCCGCGGCGGCATCGTCATGTTGAAACCCGCGCGCGAGCGCAGACGCACCCGGCGCGAGAGGAGCTGACGGCCATGCAGGTACCGGTGCTGGACCAGAGTGGCAGGGAAGTGCAACAGATCGAGTTGCCGGCCGACATTTTTGGCGTCGAAATCAACGTGGGCCTGATGCATCAGGCCTATGTACGGCAGATGGCGAATGCGCGCCAGGGAAGCCACAAGACCAAGACGCGCAGCGAAGTCCGTCTGACGAAGGCCAAGTGGTACCGGCAAAAGGGCACCGGGCGCGCCCGACACGGCGCCCGCAGCGCGCCCATTTTTGTCGGGGGTGGCGTGGCCCACGGTCCGCGCCCGCGCAAATATACAAAGGCCATGCCGCGCAAGATGCGCCGCGGCGCCATCCGTTCGGCCCTGAGCGCGCTTGCCCGCGATGACCAGCTGATCTTCGTGGACCGGCTGCAGGCCGACCGACCCAAAACCAGCGAGATGCGTGAGACCATCAGGACGCTGGCGGGCGATGGCAAGACCCTGGTGCTGCTGGCGGAGCGCGACGACAACGTGCAACGCGGCATCCGCAATTTGCCGGAGGTGCGCTGGCTGCGGGCGAATCTGCTGAACATCCGGGACCTGCTGGGGCACGACAAGGTCATCGTTCCGCTGGACGCGCTGGACACCATCCAGCTCATCTGGGGCCAGGAGTAGCAGGCATGCCCGAGCTTCACATTTACGACGTCATCCGCCGCCCGGTCATCACGGAAAAGGCGACCGTTCAGGCCGATGAACTCAACCAGTACGTTTTTGAAGTCGACCGGCGGGCCAACAAGATCCAGATTCGGGAGGCGGTCGAGGTCATCTTCGAGGTCAACGTGACCAAGGTTCGCACCATGGTGCAGCCGGCCAAGCGGGGCCGTCGCGGCAGGGACTGGATGATGCGCACGAAGGAATGGAAGAAGGCCATCGTGACCCTGGCGCCCGGCGACGAAATCGACCTGTTCAATCCATGAGCGGCGGAGGCGAGGGATAACGATGCCAGTCAAGGTCTACAAGCCCACCTCTGCCGGCCGGCGGGGGATGACGGGCCACACCTTCGAGGAAATCACGAAGAAGCGGCCGGAGCGTTCGCTGACGGAGCCGCTGCGTCGCAAGGGCGGTCGCAACAATACCGGTCGCATCACCGTGCGTCACCGCGGTGGCGGGCACAAACGGCGCTATCGCATCATCGACTTCAAGCGCGACCGAATGGACGCCCAGGCCGAGGTGATCGCCATCGAATACGACCCCAACCGCTCCGCGCGTATTGCGTTGGTGCAGTATGAGGACGGCGAGAAGCGTTACATCATCGCGCCCCTGGGGCTGAGGGTCGGCGACCGCATCGGCAACGGCAGCGAGAACACCAACCTGCGCACGGGCGATGCCCTTGCCCTTGGCGATATTCCCCTGGGCACGATGATTCACAATATCGAATTGCAGCCCGGTCGTGGCGGCCAGCTGGCGCGCGCGGCGGGTACCTCCGCCCAGTTGATGGCCCGCGAGGGCGACTGGGCGCAGGTGCGACTTCCCAGCGGGGAAGTGCGCCTGATTCACAGCCGCTGCAAGGCCACGATCGGCCAGGTCGGCAACACCGATCACGGCAACATCAAGATCGGCAAGGCGGGTCGCAAGCGCTGGCTGGGCTGGCGCCCCACTGTGCGCGGCTCGGCCATGGACCCGGCCAGTCATCCACACGGCGGTGGCGAAGGGCGCTCGCCGATCGGCATGCCGGGGCCCAAGACGCCCTGGGGCAAGCCGGCGCTGGGCAAGCGTACGCGTCGCAACAAGCGGACCAACCGCTACATCATTCGTCGGCGCGGCCGGCGGCGGTAGCAGAGGGGGACGGAGCGAATGTCACGTTCACTGAAGAAGGGGCCGTTCGTCAGCCACAAGCTGATGCGCAAGATCGAGCGGCTAAACCAGCAAAACCAGAAGACTGTGGTGCGCACCTGGAGCCGCGCCAGCACGATCTTCCCGCAGATGGTGGGCCACACCATTGCGGTGCATGACGGCCGGCGTCACGTTCCCATTTACATCACCGAGAACATGGTCGGCCACAAACTGGGTGAATTTGCCCCAACCCGCACCTATCGCGGCCATCTGGTCGAACGCAAGAGGCGTGTGGTGTAATCATGGACGTTCGGGCAACAGCCAAACATTTACCCATATCGGCGCGCAAGCTGCGTCTGGTCATCGACCAGGTGCGCGGCATGGACGCGGACCAGGCGTTGACCGTTCTGAAGTTTATGCCGAAAAAGGGCGCCGACTTCACCGGCAAGGCCGTGGCCTCGGCGCTGGCCAATGCTGAAAACAATTTCGACCTGAACCGGAACGCGATGTTCATCTCCACCATTCATGCCGACGAAGGCGTGACCCTGAAGCGTATGAAGGCCGGCGCGCGCGGTCGTTACAAGCCGCGCCTGCGCCGCACCTCGCACCTCACGGTCATCCTTTCCGAGCGAGAGGAGTAAGCAGCCATGGGTCGCAAGGTACATCCCGTTGGCTTCCGCCTGAAAATCATCCGGGACTGGGACGCGCGCTGGTACGCCGAACGACAGCAATACCGGGACCTGCTGCAGGAAGATTTCGCGATCCGCCGCTACATCGGCAATCAGGGCTCGCGCGCGGCCATCTCGCGCGTGGAGATTGAGCGCTATCCGAACCAGCTGGTCATCAACATCCACACGGCGCGGCCGGGGATTGTGATCGGCCGCAAGGGTGAGGCCGTCAAGCAGATGCGCAGCGATCTCGAGAAGCTGACGGACGGCAAGAAGGTCAAGGTGGAAGTCAGCGAGATCGACAAGCCTGACACCGACGCGAAGCTGGTGGCCGAGAACATTTCCGGCCAGCTGGAGCGGCGTATCGGCCACAGCCGCGCCATCAAGCGCGCCATCGGCCAGGCGATGCGCCAGGGCGCCCAGGGTATTCGCATCGAGGTAAGCGGTCGCCTGGGCGGCTCCGACATGGCCCGCCGCGAATGGCAGACCGAGGGCCGCATTCCGCGCAACACCCTGCGTGCGGACGTGGACTATGGCACGGCCGAGGCCCTGACGACCTTTGGCCGCATCGGCGTCAAGGTCTGGGTATACAACGGTGAGGTCCTCGATTACGGGGAGATCGGGCGGGCGCGTGTCGGCGCCGGCGGGCCCGGCTAGGCAGGAGAAGCAAACCATGTTGATGCCCAAGCGGGTCAAGTGGCGCAAGCAGAGTCGCGGCCGCATGCGCGGAACGGCGCAACGCGGCAACCGCGTGCAGTTTGGCGACTATGGTCTGCAGGCCACTGAACCGGTCTGGATGACCAGCCGGCAAATCGAGGCGGCGCGCCGCACGATGGTGCGTTACGTGCGGCGGCGGGGCAAGGTCTGGATCCGAGTCTTTCCGGACAAACCGGTCACGCAGAAGGCCGCGGAGACCCGAATGGGCAAGGGCAAGGGCTCGGTTGAAAAGTGGGTGGCCGTCGTTCGCCCGGGTCGCGTGCTCTTCGAGATGGGCGGTATCAGCGAGGAAGAGGCGCGCGAGGCCCTGCGCCTTGCAGCCTATAAACTGCCCTGCAAGACCCGGATCATCAAGCGCATCGATCCGATTTCCGGCCAGGAGTTGAACTGATGCACATCAGCGAAATACGCGCCATGGACCGGGAGGCCATTCTTGATACGATCGAGGATCTCAAGGCGACGCACTTTCGGCTGCGCCTGGAGAAGGCTTCCGGCCAGTTGGCCAACCCCAACGTGGTGCGCGAGACCAAACGAGATATTGCCCGTTGCCTGACAGTTCTGCGCGAGCGCGAACTGGCGGCCGACATTGCAGGTGAGGACAGCGACGATGCCTGACAAACGCAAACGTCTGACCGGGCGGGTGGTCAGCGACAAGATGCAAAAGACCGTGGTGGTGGCCGTGGAACGGCGCCGTCGCCACCCCGTCTACGGCAAGGTCGTGCGCACGGTCAGAAAAGTCTATGCCCACGACGAGTCCGATTCGGTCCGGGAAGGCAGCCTGGTGCGCGTTGTGGAAAGCCGGCCCCGCAGCAAGCTGAAACGCTGGGCGGTCGATGTCGTGCTGGACGCCCCGCCCGAAGCGGCCGCCGGGGAAGCGGTCGAGACATGATCCAGACTGAATCGCGGCTCAAGGTCGCGGACAACAGCGGCGCGCGCGAATTGCTCGTGATTCGGGTGCTGGGGGGTTCGCGCAAGCGCTACGGTCGCGTTGGTGACGTGGTGGTGGCGACGGTAAAGGCGGCCACCAGCGATGGCAGCGTGAAAAAGAGCGAAGTCGTGCGAGCGGTCATTGTGCGCACGGCGAAGGAATTCGGTCGCCGTGACGGCTCCACCATTCGCTTTGATGAAAATGCGGCGGTGGTGCTGGCGGAGGACATGACCAACCCGCGCGGCACGCGCGTATTTGGGCCGGTTGCCAGAGAGTTGCGGGACAAGGGCTATATGAAAATCGTGTCCCTGGCCCCGGAAACGCTCTGACGCGGCCGGATTGAGAGGCGGAGATGCAGCGAATCAGAAGAGGCGACCAGGTTGAGGTGATCGCAGGCAGGGACTTGGGGGAACGCGGCAGCGTGATCTCGGTCTACCGCAAGCAGAATCGCGTGGTGGTCGAGGGCGTCAACATCCTCAAGAAACACCAGAAGGCGCAGCAGGCCGGGCGGCAGCAGGTGCAGGCCCAGATCCTCGAATTCGAGGGGCCGATCCACGTCTCCAACGTGATGCTGGTTTGCCAGGAGTGTAACGAGCGTACGCGTGTCGGCCGTCGCATCCGTGAGAGTGACGGCTTCAGAACGCGTTACTGCAAGAAGTGCGACGCAGATTTCGATTGACCGGAGCGCAAACGATGAGCGCAACACCAGTGATGAAACAACGTTATCGGGAGGAAGCCGTCCCGCAACTGGTCGAGGCATTTCGCTACGGCAATCTGATGCAGGTGCCCGCGATCCAGAAAGTCGTGGTCAACGTCGGTGTTGGCGAGGCGCTGGATAACCCCAGGGCTCTTGAGGGCGCGATTGAGGACGTGCGCACGATCACGGGGCAGCAGCCGGTGGTAACCCGCGCGCGCAAAAGCATCGCCAACTTCAAGTTGCGTGAGGGCCGCTCGATCGGCGTCAAGGTGACGCTGCGCGGCGAGCGGATGTGGGCCTTTCTGGACCGCTTCATCAACGTCGCGCTGCCGCGCGTGCGGGATTTTCGCGGCGTGTCGCCGGACAGCTTTGACGGCCGCGGCAACTACACCATCGGCCTGCGCGAGCAATTGATCTTTCCGGAAATCCACTACGATCGTATCGACAAGGTGCGCGGGATGGAGATCACGATTGTGACCACCGCCCGCACGGACGAGGAGGGCCGGCGCCTGTTGCGTTTGCTGGGCATGCCCTTCCAGGAATATCAGGGAGCCTGACGATGGCCAAGAAATCCATGACCGCCAGGGAAAAGCGGCGCAAGTACGCGGTGCGCGTGCGCAACCGCTGCCAGTTCGTGGACCCCAATTCGGGCAAGATTTGCGGGCGCCCGCGCGGCTACATTCGCCGCTACGGCCTATGCCGCATCCACTTTCGCGAACTTGCGCTGCAGGGGCAGATCCCTGGCGTCGTGAAATCGAGCTGGTAGGAGGCGCTGCCATGATGACAGACCCCGTTGCAGACATGCTGACGCGCATGCGCAATGCCCTGATGGTGGGCAAGCCGGAGGTTCGCATTCCCTCCTCGAAGCTCAAGGTGGAAATCGCGCGCATTCTGAAGGCCGAAGGCTACATCGACGACTTCAATGTCAGCGATGAGAAACCGGCGAAGATGATCACCATCCAGTTGAAGTATTTCGGCTCCCGGCGCGATCGTCGGCCGGTCATTTCCAAATTGCAGCGTGTCAGCAAGCCCGGACGGCGCGTCTATCGCGGCACGCGGGACATGCCGCGGGTGATGAGCGGCATCGGCATCGCCATTGTGACGACGCCCCGGGGCGTCATGACGGACCAGCAGGCGCGGCGCCAGCGAGTTGGCGGCGAAGTGCTCTGCTACGTCTGGTAAGGGAGGATCAGGATGTCACGCATCGGCAATCTGCCCGTCCCCTTGCCCGAGAAGGTCAGTGCGACCATTGAAGGGCAACGCGTCACGATCAACGGGCCGAAAGGCGAACTGGCGCATGAGGTGCACCCTTCCATCAGCGTGGAGCAGGAGGATGGCGTGTTGCGGGTCACGCGTCCCAGCGATCACCGCCAGCATCGCTCGCTGCATGGTCTGACGCGGGCGCTGGTCGCCAACATGGTGACGGGCGTCGACCAGGGCTTTCGCAAGTCGCTGGAGACCCGGGGCGTGGGATACAGCGCAGAAGTGCGCGGCGATACGTTGGTCATGCGCCTTGGATTCTCGCATGATGTGGAGATGGAAGCGCCGCAGGGCATCCGCTTTACTGCGGAGCGCGCCCCCGACAACCGCTATCTGATCCACGTCGATGGCATAGACAAGCAGCAGGTGGGGCAGGTGGCGGCCGACGTGCGCAGCAAGCGACCGCCGGAACCCTACAAGGGCAAGGGTGTGCGCTACGTTGGCGAATACGTCCGCCAAAAGGCGGGCAAGGCCGGCAAGGTCTAGAGGAACGGACGGGAAGCTGAAACAGGGCCGCTGCGGTCCGGGATGGAATAATGGACGCCAGCAAAAGGAAACACAAGGCACGCGAGCGACGGCATCGTCGCCTGCGCGCGCGCGTGCAGGGCAGCAGCGAACAGCCGCGTCTTTGCGTCTATCGCAGCCTGACCAACATTTACGCCCAGCTGATCGACGATGGCCAGGGGCATACCCTGGCCGCCGCCTCCACGATCGATCGGGACCTGCGCGCGCTGGTCGCGGACAAGAGCCCGATCGAGGCCGCGCGCATGGTGGGCCAGCTGGTCGGCGAGCGCGCCCGGCAGGCCGGTGTCAAACGGGTGGTTTTCGATCGCGGCGGCTACCGCTATCACGGGCGCGTGGCCGCCCTGGCGGAAGGTGCGCGCGCAGCCGGGCTGGACTTTTAACCTTCCGGGGTTTGGGAGCGAAACATGGCAGACAGAAGACGGGAACGGCGCGGTTCACGCCGGGATGACGACCGCGAGGAACTTGACGAGCGCGTCGTGGATATCAAGCGCGTGGCCAAGGTGATCAGCGGCGGCCGGCGCTTTGCCTTTCGGACAGTGGTGATCGTCGGAGACAATCGCGGCCGCGTCGGCGTCGGCGTCGGCAAGGCGCGGGGTGTGCCGGACAGCATTCGCAAGGGTTCCGAGCGGGCGCGTCGCAACATGGAACGCGTGTCCCTGGCCGGGGCGACCATTCCGCATCAGATCGTCGGGCGGCACGGCGGCGCGAGAGTGCTGCTCAAGCCGGCCACGCCCGGCACCGGCGTCATCGCCGGGGGCGGGGTACGGGCCGTGCTGGAAGCCGCCGGCGTGCGCGACATCCTGACCAAGAGCCAGGGCAGCGCCAACCTGCTGAACGTGACCATGGCGACCTTGCAGGCGCTGCAATCGCTGCGCAGCCCGTATCAGGTGGCGGCCATGCGTGGCGTCCCGGCAGCCAGGTTGATGCCCTTTGGCCAGGCTGAAGATGCCGGAGACGGGCGTTGATGGCTGGCAAACTAAGGGTCACCCTGGAACGCAGCGCCACCCGTCGGGCGCCCAACCAAAGGGCAACCGTGCGGGCCCTGGGCCTGAAAAAACTGCGTGCCAGCGTCATCCATGACGATACGCCGTCCATTCGGGGCATGATTTATACGGTCCGGCATCTCGTGACGGTGGAAAAGGTGGACCAGAATGAAACTGCATGACCTGAGGCCGGACCCCGGCTCTCGCAAGAAGCGTCGGCGGGCGGGCCGCGGCATTTCCGCAGGACGCGGCAAAACTGCCGGTCGCGGTCACAAGGGCCAGGGCGCCCGCGCCGGTGGCGGCAAGGGTCCCTACTTTGAGGGCGGTCAGCTGCCCCTGGTGCGCAGAATGCCTTTCAAACGGGGCTTTACCAACATCTTCCGCATCGAGTACGAGGAAGTGAATGTCGGCCTGCTCAACGAGCACGAAGGCATAGAGGACGGCGCTGTCGTGACGCCCGCCTCACTGGCGCAACTGGGCATCATTCGCGACGCGACCGACCCGGTCGTCATCCTGGGCGATGGCGACCTGGCGAAGAAGCTGACCATCAGCGCGCATCGCTTCACGAAAGGCGCCAGACGCAAGATCGGCGAGGCCGGCGGTACGATTAGGGAACTGGAATTGAAGCTGACCGGCGCCCGCGCGACCGTGAAACTGCCGAAAAAGGAAGAACTGGCCAGAATACTGGCGGATTAAGGCGACGCCCAGGCTTGACGTCCCTTTCCGCAGGCGGCTGACAGAGGGCGATGGAGGAGCTCCATGCAGGCAATTGAAGCCCTGAAAAACGCATGGCGTTTGCCGGACGTGCGCAGCAAGTTGCTGTTCACCGGGCTGATCCTGGTGGTCTACCAGTTTGCCGCCCACGTGCCGGTCATTGGCGTGGACCGCAACGCGCTGCAGGCCGTGATGGAAAGCAACGCCGGCGGTCTGGTCGGTGTGCTGAACCTGTTGTCCGGCGGCGCGGTCTCCAATTTCAGCGTCATTGCCATGGGGGTCTACCCCTACATCACGGCCTCGATTATCTTCCAGTTGCTGGTGCCGGTGATTCCACAGCTGGAAGCGATTCAGCGCGAGCCGGGCGGCCAGGAAAAGATTCAGCGTTACACCTACTACCTGGCGATCCCGATGGCCATTTTGCAGGGCGTGGGGCAGATCGCCATCTTCGGCAATCTGGGTGGCGCGCCCATTATCCCCGAGTTTGGCCAGAATCCCCTGGTGACGATTACGGTCATCTCGACCATGACGGCGGGCACCATGTTCGCGGTCTGGCTGGGCGACCTGATCACCGAACAGGGCATTGGCAACGGCATCTCCATCATCATCTTCGCCGGCATCGTCGCATCCGCGCCCTCCAACCTGGGTAACCTGCTGACGACCTCGACGCAACCGGTGTACAACGCGGTGCTCTTCGTGTTAATCGTCCTGGTGACGATCGTGGTCATCGTCTTCATTCAGGAGGGGATTCGCCGAATCCCTGTGCAATACGGCAAGCGCGTGCGCGGGCGCAAGCAGTACGGCGGCGCCAGCACGCACATCCCGCTGCGGGTCAACCCGGTGGGGATGATCCCGCTGATCTTCGCCCAGTCGATCATCACCTTTCCGGCCATTCTGGTGAATCTCTTTCCCGACGGGCCGGTCGGCCAGACAATCAACACCACCTTTGGCAACCAGCAGGGCCTGTGGTACTGGGGCAGCTTTTTCCTGCTGACGGCCGGATTCACCTTCTTTTACGCCGAGACCATGATCGCCAACCAGAATCTGGCCGAAAGCCTGCAACGCCAGGGGGGCTACATCCCTGGAATCCGTCCCGGGAAACGCACGCAGGAGTTCATTCTGCGCGTGTCGCGGCGAATTACGCTGGTGGGCGCGCTCTTTCTGGGGACCATCGCCGTCGTGCCGGGTATGGTGGACCTGCTCAACAGTCTGCTGTTCCCGACCGAGTTTGTGGCCGGCGCCGGCACGTTGAATGCCGCCAGCGTCATCACAGGCTCGGGTCTGATCATCGTGGTCGGCGTGGTGATCGACACGATGCGCCAGCTGGAAGCGCAGCTGGTCATGCGTAACTATGAAGGTTTCATGCGCTAAAGCGGGAGAAAACTGCGAACGATGGGACTCTATCTGATCCTGCTGGGCGTTCAGGGCGCGGGCAAGGGCGTGCAGGCGGCCTGGATTCAGCAGCATTACGGCATTCCGCATGTATCCACCGGTGACCTGTTTCGCGCCATGCGCACGCGTGAAGACGAACTGGCGCAACGCATTCAGGCCATCATGGCTTCCGGTCAACTGATATCCGACGAGATTACCAACGAGGTGGTGCGAGACCGTCTGTCGCAGCCGGATGCGGCCGGTGGCGTCATCCTGGATGGTTTTCCCCGCAACGAGGCGCAGGCGGCCTGGCTGGACGACTATCTGGCCTCAAGGGGCGAGGCGGTCAATGCCGTCCTGCTGATGGAGATCGATCTCTACGTTGCTTTCAAGCGCGCCTACGGTCGTATCGGCACGGAAGATGGCGCGCGCATCTACAATCTCTATTACCAGAACGAGAACATCGACTGGCAGCTGGAAGAACACCCAGACAAGGCCTGGCCGCCGCGGGTAGCCGGCAGCGAACGCGACACAGGCATGTCCCTGGTGCGTCGCCCGGACGATGCCAGCGCTGACGTGGTCATCCGCCGCATCGACACCTACCTGGAAACGTCGATGCCCCTGGTGAACTGGTACCGCGACCGCGGTCTCTTGCGTAGCGTTGATGCGGAACAGTCCATCGGGGACGTAAGCGCGGCCATTCAGGCGGTTATCGAGGCCGACCGGTCCTGAGGTGACGGGCGGCATTCACTACAAATCCGGCGACGACATTGCCATCATGCGCGAGGCCGGCCGCATCGTGGCCAACGCCCACGGGGAACTGCGCGCCGCCCTGCGACCAGGCGTCACCACGGCGCAACTCAACGACCTCGTTGAGACAGTTCTGCGCGACCACGACGCCGAGCCCGTTTTTCTTGGTTATCCGAAGGAAAACGCGCCGGACTTTCCGGCCTCGATTTGCGCCTCGGTCAATGAGGAACTGGTGCACGGCATCCCCGGTCCGCGCGAATTGCAGGCCGGCGACATCATCAGCGTGGACATCGGCGCCCGCTACAAGGGGTTTGTCGGCGATGCGGCCTGGACCTATGCCGTTGACGAGGTGCCACCGGCGGTGCAGAGACTGCTGGAGGTCTCCGAGGAAGCCCTGTGGGTCGGCATCCGCGCCGCCGTCATGCCGGCTGAAACGCGGGACGTCGCCCAGGCGATCCAGCGATTCGTGGAGCGCAAGGGCTACAGCGTGGTGCGGGAATACACGGGTCACGGGGTCGGGCGGTCGATGCACGAGGAACCGCAGGTGCCCAACTGGTGGCCCCGCAGGCGCAGGCAGGAACCCCAGTGGGAGAGCGTGCCGCTTTCTCCGGGCATGACGATCGCCCTGGAACCGATGGTCAACAGCGGCCTGGCGGAGACGGAAGAAATGGAAGACCAGTGGACGGTTGTGACGCGCGACGGCTCACTTTGCACGCATTTTGAACACAGCATCGCCATCACGGAAGGCGAGCCACTGGTACTGACCTTGCCGTGACTTGCTCTGGACAAGGGACGAGGGGGATGCTATGATGCATCGCTTGCATCACCAGCAGGGAAAGCAACCATGATCGTTTCGGCATCGGTAAAGCGGCGCTGTCCGAAGTGCCGCATCA
The DNA here is from genome assembly GCA_026708325.1 of Anaerolineaceae bacterium. Taxonomy (GTDB): domain Bacteria; phylum Chloroflexota; class Anaerolineae; order Aggregatilineales; family Phototrophicaceae; genus JAGWBD01. The sequence continues at coordinate 14,914 of JAPOVC010000028.1, forward strand.
TCAAGCGCCACGGGCGCGTGCGGGTGATCTGTGAAAACCCGCGTCACAAGCAACGTCAGGGTTAGGGGCAGGAGGGGCTCGTCATGGCACGCATCGAAGGGGTTGACCTGCCGCGCGACAAACGTGTCGAGATTGCACTGACCTACATTTATGGCGTGGGCGTGCCCACCAGCAACAAGATTTTGGCCACCGCCGGCATCAATCGCGATACTCGCGTCAAGGACCTGAGCGAGACCGAACTGCAGCGCATCCGTGAGCATTTGTCGCAAATGACGGTCGAGGGTGACTTGCGGCGTGAAGTCCAGTTGAATATCAAGCGGCTGCAGGAAATTGGCAGCTATCGAGGACTGCGGCACCGGCGCAATTTGCCGGTACGCGGCCAGCGCACCCGCACCAACGCGCGCACACTGCGCGGCGCCAAAAAGACCGTCCCCGGGCGCGGGCGCCGGCGCGGCGCGACCAAGAAGTAGAGCATTTCAGGGCCAACGATTTTCCCTGCCCTTTGGGTTCGGGTCGTGATCGGGCGGAGCGCCCGACAGGAGAGCATGCATGGCACGTCAGCAAGCCAGAAGTGGTGCCCGCCGCACGGCGCGTCGGGTGACCCGCAATATTCCTTATGGCCAGGCGCATATCTTTGCGACCTTCAATAACACTATCGTTACCCTGACCGACCAGTCCGGCAACGTCGTGACCTGGGCCAGCGCCGGCACCTCGGGCTTCAAGGGCAGCCGCAAAAGCACACCCTACGCCGCGCGACTGGCCGCGCAAAACGCCTCCGAGGCTGCGCAGGGGCACGGCATGCAGGAAGTTGACGTCTTCGTCAAGGGCCCCGGGCCCGGCCGCGAGGCGGCGGTCCGCGCCATTCAGGCGAGCGGGCTGAAAGTTCGTTCTATCACGGATGTGACGCCGATCCCGCACAACGGCGTGCGCCCGCCCAAGAAACGCCGTATGTAGGCGTTTGAATTCAGGAGGATCGGTCTTGGTCGCCACCTGGAATTTCGTGCTCCCCCACAACGTGCAGGGGGAAGCGACTTCCCGCAATTATGGACGCTTTATCATCAGCCCGCTGGAAAGCGGTTATGGCCTGACGCTGGGCACGGCCCTGCGCCGTGTGCTGCTCTCCTCGCTGCCAGGCGCGGCTGTCACCAGCCTGCGGGTCTCGGACGTGCATCACGAATTCTCGGCCATCCCTGGCGTGCGCGAGGACATGACCCAGTTGTTGCTGCAGGTCAAGCAACTGCGGCTGCAACTCTTTGATACCGCCGAGTCGGCGCGGCTGCGCCTTGAACACCACGGCGAGGGGACGGTTACGGCAGCGGACATCATCTGCCCCTCGGACGTGGAGATCATCAACAGCGATCTTTACCTCTTCACCGTCGACGAGCCGGACACACGCCTTGAGATTGAATTCGAGGCGCAACCGGGGCGCGGCTACAGCCCCGCCGAGGAACGCGGCCGTCTGCCCATCGGCGAGTTGCCGGTGGACGCTGTCTTCAGCCCGGTGCGCCGCGTCAACTTCGACGTGGAACGCGCCCGGGTGGGGCAGCGAACCAACTATGACAAGCTGGTCATTGAAATCTGGACGGACGGCACTGTACGACCCGAGGACGCGCTGGGCAAGGCCGCACAGATCCTGATGCGGCATCTCACGCCGATCGCGGGAGTGGAGCCGATGATGGCGCTGGACGCCGACGACTCCTACGGCATTGCGCTGGGCGTTGACGACGAAGAGCAACGCAAGAAGAACGAGTTGTACGAGCGTCAGATCGAGGAACTGGACCTGAGCGTCCGCGTATTCAATTCACTGAAGCGCACCGGCATCACTTCCATCGGTAGCGTGCTGGATATTCTGGACCGCGGGCCGGACGCCATGCTGGCGATCCGCAACTTCGGCGAAAAGTCGCTGGATGAATTGGTCGAAAAACTGCAGGACAAGGGTTACCTGCCGCAGCCCGAGACCACGGTCCCGGCGGTGGGCGAGGAAATGCCGGATCTGGGTGAACAGGGATGAGACATCACGTCAAGGGCAAGAAACTTAACCGCGACGCCGCGCAGCGCAAGGCGTTGGCGCTGAACCTCTCGCGCGAACTGATCACGCACGAACGCATTCGCACCACGCGGGCCAAGGCCGATTTTGTGCGCGGCAAGGTCGAGCGCATGATCACCATCGCCCGCCGCGGCCTGGCGCACGAAGACCCGCAGCGGGCCGTCCACGCGCGGCGCATCGTGGCCAGCCGGCTGAACAACGACCGGAACCTGGTGGGCAAGGTCTTTGACGAACTGGCGCCGCGTTACGAGGACCGGCCCGGCGGCTACACGCGCATCTACCGCCTGGGGCCGCGCAAGGGCGACAACGCCCCCATGGTGATGCTCGAGCTGGTCGACCGCGAGGAGGACTGAGGCTGCGCTACCGGGCGACGCTGGCCTATGACGGCAGCGCCTACGCCGGCTATCAGCGTCAGAGGGCGGGCACAACCACTGTTCAGGGCGCAGTAGAGGCGACGCTGGCGCAACTTGCGGGCGAGGCCGTCACCGTTTATGCCAGCGGCCGCACCGACAGCGGCGTTCACGCCAGCGGACAGGTCATCGCCTTTGACCTGACCTGGCGCCACAGCGAGTTGCAGTTGCTGCGCGCGCTCAACGCCTTGCTTCCCGAAGACATCGCCCTGCAGTCCTTGCGAGCGACCCGGCCGGACTTTCACCCGCGCTTCGATGCATTTTCGCGCGTTTACGAATACAGCATCGTGAATGCCGGTACGCGGCAGCCTTTGTGGCGGCGTCGCGCCTGGCAGGTGTACGGCGCCCTGGATTTCGACACCCTGCAGTGTGCCGCGGACCTGCTGGTTGGTGAACATGATTTTGGCGCTTTTGGTCAGGCGCCGCAGGGCAACAACACCGTGCGTCAGGTCACGCTGTCGCGCTGGACAAGAGAACCTCTGCGGCGCGGCCAGTTGCTGCGCTACCGGGTCGAAGGCAACGCCTTTCTCTACCACATGGTGAGGCGCATGGTCGGGATGCAGGTTGACGTGGCGCAGGGGCGGCTGGACCTGGCGGCCTTTGAACAGGTCTTCCGCAGCGGCGATCTGGCGCAGGCAGGGACCCTGGCGCCGGCACAGGGGCTCGTGCTGCTTGAGGTCCTTTACGCGGACTGATTGCGCCTTGAATCCCCGTGGCGCAGCCCGTAGAATGGCGCGGTTCGGCGAGGGCGGGCCTCCCTGGGCCTGCCGGAGGAAGACGTGGCGAAATACAGAACCTGGGTGGCGCGCGAAAGGGAAATCGAACGCGACTGGTGGGTGGTGGATGCCAGCGGGCAAACGCTCGGTCGTCTTGCTTCACGCATTGCGCCCGTCCTGCGCGGCAAGCACAAACCGGCCTTTACACCCAACGCGGACGTCGGTGACTACGTCATCGTTATCAATTGCGAAAAGGTCGCGGTCACCGGTAAGAAGCTGGACCAGAAGAATTACTATCGCCATTCGGGATACAACGGCGGGCTCAAGGTCATTTCACTGCGCAACCAGTTGCAGCGCTTCCCGGAGCGCGTCATCGAATCGGCGGTGCGGGGCATGCTGCCGAAGAACGCCCTTGGCCGGCGCACCATGAAAAAGCTGCGCGTTTACGCCGGTGAAGCGCATCCGCACGGCTCACAGAATCCGCAGCCGCTGCTGCTTCAGGAGAACAACTGACATGTCGGCACAATATTACGAAGGTATCGGGCGCCGCAAGTCGGCTACCGCGCGCGTGCGCCTGTTTCCCGGGGGCACGGGCAACATCATCATCAACGATCGTGAAGCCGATGACTATTTGCCGCGCCACGGCGACCTGGACAACATTTCCGAGCCGCTGCGCGCCGTGGGCCAGGAGCGGCAGTACAACATCAGCGTTCACGTGCAGGGCGGGGGGATCTCGGGCCAGCGCGACGCCATTCGTCTGGGCATCGCCCGCGCGCTGCTGAAGATCGACCCGGACCTCAAGCCGGAACTCAAGTCGAAAGACCTGCTCACGCGCGATCCGCGCGTCAAGGAGCGCAAAAAGCCCGGTCTGCGGCGCGCGCGCAAGGCGCCCACCTACACCAAGCGCTAACGCAGACAGCTGGCGCGAATGCAAGAATGCGGGGCAGGCCGGCGGGCCTGCCTTTTGCACGCAGGGGGACAGCATGAGCGACTTCACGCATTACAGCGAGCACGTCGGCTCCAGGGCGGACAGGCACTACAAGACCACGCTCTTCAGCGGCGACCGGATGATGGTCGGCCTCAACTGTCTGGAGCCCGGCCAGGAGCAGGCGGTGCACGACCACAGCGACCAGGACAAGGTCTACCAGGTGCTGGAGGGCGAGGGTCTCTTCAGCGTCGCCGGGGAAGAGCGCTACGCCGGCGTCGGCAGCGTCGTTTGGGCGCTGGCCGGTGTGCCGCACGGCGTGCGCAACGAAGGTGCGGAACGCCTGACGCTGCTGGTGTGTATCGCGCCACCCCCCTGAAGCGTCAAAGGGCACGCGGTTGCGCCTCACCCTCTGCACCTTCGGTTCACGCGGTGACGTGCAGCCCTACCTGGCGCTGGGCCAGGGGCTGCAGCGAGCCGGTGTTCAGTTGCGTATCGCAACCAGTTGCTATCACGAAGCGCTGGTGCGCCGACAGGGCCTTGAGTTTCGCGCGCTGACGGACGCCAGCCCGCAGGGCCTGCTGGGCTCGGAGGCCGGCATGCGCTGGATGGAGACCGGCGGGAATCCACTGGCCAATCTGCGGGCCATGCGCGATCTGGGCGGGGACATGCTGGAGGCGCAGACCCGCGTTGTGCTGCAGCTCTGCGAAGAATCAGACGCGCTTTTGTATTCGGTCACGACCATGCTGGCCGTAGCGCCGGTCGCTGAAAGGCTGGGCGTGCCGGCCGCCGGCGTCTGGCTGCAACCCTTTCATCCCACGCGCGCCTTTCCCTCCTTCCTTTTTCCCAATTGGCCGCGGCATCTGCCCCTGGCCGGACGCTACAACAGGATGACCTACGACCTGCAACGCCGCCTGTCCTGGCATCTGGTACGCGACAGGTTCAATGTCGTGCGCGGCCGGCACCTGGGGCTTCCGCCCGCCCGACGTCCCTATGACGACCAGCATATGCGGCCGGACCCGGTGGTCTACGGCTTCAGCCGGCACGTGGTCCCGCGGCCGCCAGACTGGGACGATCTGACACAGATCAGCGGGTACTGGTTTCTGGACGACAGGGACTGGCGGCCTCCGGACCGTTTGCTGGACTTCCTGCAGGACGGTCCGCCGCCGGTCTATATCGGCTTCGGCAGCATGCTTGAACGCGATGCAGACAGGACGACGGACATCATCCTTGAAGCCACGCGACGCAGCGGTCTGCGCGCCCTGCTGCAGGGCGGCTGGGCCGGCCTCGGCGAACAGGATCTGCCGGACTCCGTGCTGCGTCTGGACTATGCGCCGCATGACTGGCTGTTTCCCCGCATGGCAGCGCTTGTGCATCACGGTGGCATGGGCACGGCAGGCGCCGGACTGCGGGCCGGTCGGCCGGCGTTGGTCATCCCACGCTTCGCCGACCAGCCCTTTTGGGCGTGGCGGCTTCATGCTCTCGGAGTCAGTCCGCCGCCGATTCCGCACAAGCGGCTCAACGTGGAGCGACTGGCCCATGCGCTGCAGCAGTTGACGAGGGATGCGACCCTGCGCCGCCGTGCGGAAACGCTTGCGGGCCAGGTCCGCGCCGAAGACGGCGTGAACGCGGCCGTGCGCTTTCTGGTCCGCGCGCTGGAGAACAGTCCTCGTCGTCGGCGTGTCCGCTAGACGCCCAGTTCGCGGCGCAGCCTGACGCGAAATTGCACGTGTCCCTTGCGACCGAATTTCAAACGCGTCGCGCCGTGGAACGCCATGAAGTCGCGGATGGCATGTGCCAGTTCACGGACCAGACGATCGTCCGGCGCGACGCCGGGCTGCAGGTGCAGTGCGCGGATGTGGAATGTGTCGCTTTCGCGTTCCAGCTTGGGGTCGAGACGACCGATCAGACGGTCGCGATGCAGGATCGGCAGCGTGAAGTAACCCCACTTGCGTTTCGGCGGCGGAACGTAGAGCTCGATGTCATGGTGGTAGTTCCAGAGGGCGTGGCCGTGCTCCTTGGACCAGAGCAGGCTTTCGAAGGGGCTAAGCAGGGTCGTGTGCTGCGGCTGCAACTCGCCGTCCAGTGCGCGCTGCAGGTCCGGCAGGCGATCGCGATGCAAAAGCAGTTCTTCGCTGCCGCCGTCGCAGACCTCGCACTTCACGGTGAGCAGTTTTCCCTCCTGACGAAGAATGTCGAGGACGGGCCCGATGCGTTGACGCAATATGTAGGTGTAGTCAAACAGTGTGCGCGGGCGGCAAATCCCGAGTGCGCGCAGGGCCAGTTCAACATCATGGCGATCAGCCTCCTCGCTGGTGGCGGGGGAGGTATCGACCCAGTCCGGCAGGACCCTTTCCGGCAGGTCATAGACCCGCTGGAAATTGACGCGGTCACTGATCATCAGTTCGCCGATGCCGTAAAGATACTCCAGCGCGGCCTTGGCAGGCTTCCAGTCCCACCAGATGCCGCGCCTCTCGCCCTCGTAGGCGAAATCGGCGGCGCGCAAGGCCCCCTCCGCGGCGATGCGCCGGCGCACCAGGTCCAGCGCGGGCGCCGAGTCCTCGCGTTTGAGCCAGTTTTGCCAGTTCGTACGCGGCGATTCCAGACGCTGCCGCATGCGGGGCATACTGAAGCGATAGTGTTCCAGCGGGATGATCGAGGCGGCCTTCTTCCAGTACTCAAAGAAGCGCTTCCTGCCCGGCCTGAAGAGCAGCGAGTCCAGCTGTGCCGGATCGTAACAGCCGAGGCGGCTCCACAGCACCAGGTACTGGCTGCGCGCGACGACCTGCAGGGTGTCGATCTGAATCGACCCGAGAGCATGCACAGTGTTGACAATGGAGTCTTCGTCCGCAATGTTGGCAGGGGCCGCCAGACACTGCGCGTGCAAGGTCAGCGCGCGGCCGGCCCGCAAGGGGATTGGGCTGGAGGGCAATTCAGTCACAAGCGACTCCTGGCTTGCAAGGCGGGTAAGGGGCGGCTAGCATAGCACAGGTGTTCGCAGCCGACAATGACGGGACGGGGCTCAGATGGGCATCAGGATAGTGGGGTTGGGGCCAGGCGCGGCGGAGGACCTGACACGCCGGGCCTGGACTGCGCTGAAGACAGCGCCGCGTTTGTATCTGCGCACGGCCCAACATGGTTGTGTGGCGGGGTTTCCGCCGTCGCTGCGCTATGAGAGCTTTGACGAGCTCTACGAGACGCATGATCGCTTTGAAGATGTTTACAGGGCGATCATCGACGCGCTGATGGCCGCCGCGCGCGAGGGCGACCTGGTCTACGCCGTGCCGGGCGACCCGCTGGTGGGCGAAGCCACCACAACCGGCCTGCTGGAAGCGGCGCGTGCAGCGGGCATCGCGGTCGACGTCGTCAGCGGCGTCAGCTTTGTGGAACCGCTGCTGGCGCAGCTGGGCGTTGACGCGCTGGACGGTCTGCAGTTGCTGGATGGCCTGCAGGTGGCGGCCATGCATCACCCTCCCATTAATCCCGCCTTCCCGGCCCTGCTGGCCCAGGTCTACAGCGCGGCGGTCGCCTCGGACATCAAGCTGACCCTGATGAACCAGTACCCTGACGACTTTGAGCTGCAGTTGGTGCACGGCGCCGGCACGGCCGACGCAGGGGTTGAGACCCTGCCGCTCCATGCGATTGATCGCAGCAAGGAGATCGGCGCGATGACGGCGCTCTACCTGCCCGCGCTCGGAGAACACAGCAGCTTCGAGAGCGCGCAGGAGATCATTGCCCATCTGCGCGCGCCGGAAGGTTGCCCCTGGGACCGCGAACAGACGCACGAATCGCTGCGCCGCTTCATGATCGAGGAGGCCTGGGAGGTGCTGGAGGCCATCGAGGAGGGCGACGCGACGGCGCTGGCCGAGGAACTGGGCGACGTGCTGCTGCAGATCGTGTTGCACGCGCAGATCGCCACGGAAGAAGGGCGCTTCCGCATGAGTGACGTGTTGCAACACGTCAACGCCAAGATGATCCGCCGCCACCCGCACGTCTGGGGCGACGTCGACGTTCAGGGCGATCCTGACGCCGTGGTGAGCAACTGGGAGGAACTTAAACGCGCCGAGAAGGCGGCCCTCGGCGTGGAGGAAGGGTTTCTGATGGACAGTTTGCCGCGCGGCATGCCGGCGCTGCTGGAAGCCCTGCGCCTGCAGGAGCGCGCGGCGAAGGTCAACTTCGACTGGCCGCACAAGTCCCAGGTGCTGGACAAGTTGCGCGAGGAGCTTGAGGAACTGCAGGCGGCGCAGGGCGATGCAGAAAGGGAGCATGAACTGGGCGATCTGCTCTTCACGCTGGTCAACCTTGCGCGCTGGATGAATCTGGAACCGGAAGGCGCGTTGCGCGCCGCCAACGCCCGTTTCCGGGGACGCTTTCGCTATGTCGAAGAACGTGCCCGCGACACCGGTCAGCCGCTGAGCGAACACAATCTGGCGCAACTGGATGCCCTGTGGAACGAGGCCAAGCAGGCCGGCCTGTAGCGACGCGTCTAGTCGCGCCGCGCCAGCAGATAAATGCGCGGGTGCAGGCCGCCCTGAAAGACCCTGACTTCCTTTTGGGTGGTCCAGCGGTCGGCGAAGTCGCGCAGCGTGCGTTCCATCAAACGAATTTCGTGCGTGATGAAGACGGCGCGCGCGCCTGGCGCCGCCACCCGGGCGGCTTCGGCCAGCACCAGGGGGTATAGCGTCAGATTGTTTTCGTGCGAACCCAGCAACTGGCCCCAGGGCAGGTCCGCGCAGAGGACGTCGATGCTGGCGTCCGGCAATTCAAGCCGGGTCGCATCCATCGGAAAGAGCTGCGCGAGTTCCTCCGCGCCGGCGGCGCGCAGGTTGTCCGTAGCGCAGCGCAGCGCGTGAGGGTCCGTATCGCAACCCGCCGCCGCCATCAGGGGCGCGCGCAACAGGCGTTCGACGAGCAACGTACCGCTGCCGCACATCAGGTTGAAAAAGCGGTCTTCGGGCTGGGGGTGAGTCAATTCGATCATGGCGGCGGCGATGGTGGCGTTCAGGGCGCCGGGCAGGTTACGCACCCGCCAGGACCGCGCGGACAGGGGCCGCGGCGTCAGGCGGGTCAGCAGTTCCCAGCCTGCCTGGTGCAGGTCCGCCTTGCGGATGCGTAGCAGCAGGTCGCCCTCGCGCTCGTCGTAAACCAGATTTGTCTGCCTCGCGATGGCATCTCTGAGGCGTTGCATCACCGGCGACTCGCGGCCGGCGGCGCTGATGCGAAAGCTGTGGAAGCTGCCCGATTCGTGCAGACTGCGCACGCTGTCGATTTGTCGCAGCAGTCGCGTCTGATGCTGGTGGCCCAGAAAGGCTGCCGGCCGCGGGATGTCGAAGTGCTGCACCAGATTGATGGCGTTGCTCTTGCCGACCGTGCCCAGCGCCGCCAGTTCCCCGCGATAGTGGAAGGGCAGTTCATCGGGACGCGCCTTGCGCAACAGTCGGGCGTCGGAACCGAAGCGCGTGCGCAACTCGCTGGCCGCCTGGTCCTTCAGGCCGGCGACGACCTCGGCTTCGCAGAGCTGTTGCGGCCGCGCCTGCGCCTTGCGACGACGGGGGGCGTTCATCGGGTTGAGGGCGTGTGGCTTGCGCAGGACAAGAACATTTCTCCCGGTGGTGGCGTACTGTGCAGGGGCATCATGCATTCCGCTGGCTGACAGCGCAATACCGACCCGCTATGCTGGAGTTGTGTGCACTGTCCCTGGTCATGATCTGCGTCACCTTGCGCTGGAAGCCGCCGCGCCCGAAATCGCCGCGGCTTTCGGCCTGATATTGTTTGGCATCCGGCGCATGCCCTCCCTGACCCGCGCCGTCTTCGCCCTGGAGACCGGGGAGGGACGATTTGTGTTGCGCGTTCACCCCGACGACGCGCGCGTTGACGAGCTGGAATCGCTACTGACCTGGCTGGATGCCCTGGCCGCCGCCGGCTTCCCGGTGCCGCGCCCCCGCAGGACGCTGCGAGGCGGTTGGTTGGCGGCGCTGGCGCTGGACGGTCTGCCGGGTACCCAACGTTGCAGTCTGCTGACCTGGCTTGACGGGACGGCGCTGACGCCGGAGGAAATGACGCCCGATCACGCCCGGGCCATGGGCGACCTGTTGGCGCGCCTGCACGACTACGCTGCGCGCTGGCCCGCGCCGGCCGGCTTCGTGCGGCCATGTCTGGATGCCGAGGGCCTGTTTGGCGAATGCTCGCCCTATGCCTCCGCGGGAAGTGAGGCGTTTTTCTCCACCGAATTGCGCGAAGCGATGCAATGCGTCGAACTCCACACCCGCGCCCTCTTATGTCGCACCCGGGGCCTGCCGGACGCCTGGGGGCTGATTCACGGCGATCTGATTGCGAAGAACTGTCTCTTCGGCGATGATGGAGCCCGCGCGCTGGACTTTGACAACTGCGGCCATGGCTGCTTCTTGTATGACCTGGCGCCGGCGACCCTGCAATTCAGCGCCCTGCCGCTCGCCGAGGCCTTGACGCAGGCGCTCTGGACGGGCTATACAGCGCGCAGGTCGCTCGCTCCGGCGGGGCCAGCCGACCTGGAAACGCTGGTCGCCGCGCGCCTGGTCGCCTCATGTCGCTGGCTGGTGGCCAATCGCCAGGCGCCGGCCCTGCGTGGCCGGATGGAGGACTTGCTGGAGCAGCGCACGTTGACCCTGCGCGACTACCTTGCCACCGGTCGGGTGCGCCGTCGCTCGGAGATGTTATGAGGACAGGGACAGGGAAACAGGGAGAGAGACGATGAACGCCCTGGCGGAACACATTCAGCAGACCATGCTGGTCGACACGCACGAACACATGCGGCCGGAGCAGAGCTACGTCGAAGAGGGGCCAGACGTGCTCGTGGACCTGTTTGGCAACTACGTGGCCGCGGACCTGATTTCCGCCGGCGCCACACAGGGGGCCGTCGACGCTCTGCTCGACAGCAGCAATGCGGATATCGAGCAGCGCTGGGCGGGCGTTCGTGAGGCCTGGCAGCACTGTCGTTACACGGGCTATGGTGAGGCGACCCGCAGCGTCGCGCGCGAGGTCTACGGCATGGACGAGATCAGCGTGGCGGGCATCGAGGCCGCGGCTGAGTTGAACCGGCAGATGCGACAGCCGGGCGAGCGCCTGCGCATCTTGCGTGAGCGCGGGCGTCTGGACCACATCCAGACCGACGACATGCAGTGGCACTGCGCGCCGGATGCATCCGGCCCCGACTTTTTCCTCTACGATTTTTCGTTGCGCGACTTCGCCGTGGGCGTGTTTGACCCGCGGGCCCTGGCGGAGGAGACTGGCATCGAAGTTCGTGACCTTGCCAGTCTGGATGCCGGCCTGGAATCGCTTTACGCAAAATATGGCCCGCTGGCGATTGCGGTGAAGACGCAGCACGCCTACGACCGAACCTTGCTCTGGCGCAAACGCGGGCCCGATGAGGTGGCGCCAGTGCTGGCCCGGCACCTGCGCGGTGAGGCACTGGACGTGGCCGCAAGACTATGCCTCGGCGACTGGTGCCTGGACCGCGGCGCGGCGCTGGCAGCGCAGTACAATCTCCCGCTCAAGATCCACACGGGCTACTACGCCGGCAACAACCGCATGCCGGTCGATTTCATCCGGCCGGGCCACCTTTGCGCCTTGCTGGCCGAACACCTCGACACGCGTTTTGTGCTGATGCACAGCGGCTGGCCCTATGACGCCGAACTGGCGGCGCTGGCCAAACACTACGCCAATGTATGGGTGGATATGTGCTGGGCCTGGAGCATCGACCCGCACAGCAACGTCGATTTTCTGCGGCGCATGATCCACAGCGTGCCGCTGAACAAGATTTTCGCGTTTGGCGGCGACACAGCCTGGCCCAACATGGCCGTGGCCTATGCGCAACAGGCGCGGCGAGGCCTGGCTCGGGCCCTGCAGACCGAGGTGGATGGGGGCACTTTTGGCGAAGGCGAGGCCATGGCGCTGGCCACAAAACTGATGAACGCGAATCAATACGGTTGTTTCGACCTCGCCGGGCGGCGCGCCGCCCTGCGCGCTGCGCTGGAGGCGGGTGAGTAGGGCAGGGGTCTGTTGCCCGTGTCGCAGGATCGATACCATGAGGGGGCAAGCAAAATCCCGCACCGGAAGTGCGGGATGCCTGTCGGGGCGACGGGATTTGAACCCATGACCTCACCGACCCGAACGGTGCGCGCTACCGGGCTGCGCCACGCCCCGAACGCCCCGAGTGTAGCGACGAATGGCGCGAAGGGCAAGAGTCGCCTGTGAGGGATAATCCTGCAACGTTGAGCGCCCGCATGCGCCTGCTGGCGGCCCGACCGCTGGCGCGCGTCGGGCTGGCCCTGCACCGTCTGGGGGTGTCGGCGGACGCCGTCACGCTGGCCGGTTTCGCCTTGACGCTGCTGGCGGCCTTCCTCATCGCCCGGGGAAGCCTGCAGGGTGGCGGTCTGCTGCTACTGATCAGCCTGCCGCTGGACGCGCTGGATGGCGCGGTCGCGCGGGCGGCGCAACGCGACAGTCGTTTCGGCGGCGTGCTCGATTCCACCCTGGACCGCTACGCCGACGCTGCAATGTTCGCGGCGCTGGTGTATTATTTCGCCAGTCTGGGGCAGAGGGAGCATCTGGCGTTGGCCTTGCTGGCGCTGATAGGCAGTTACGGCGTCAGTTACGTGCGCGCCCGGGCCGGCGAGGCTGGCATTGAACTGCGGGAAGGCCTGTTCACGCGCCTGGAGCGCGTCCTTGTCCTGCTGCTGGCCCTGCTGATCCCAGGGCTTCTGCTGCCGGGGCTGTGGCTGCTGGCCCTGGGGAGCAACCTGACAGCGCTGCAACGCCTGTGGCTGGTCTACCGACAGGAACCTTGAGGGAGAAGGCAGATGGAATTCGAGCGAGAGCTGATCGTCCTGTTTGACCGCGTTCAGCTGCGCTATTACGGTATCATTCTCGTCGTGGCGATGCTGGTGGCGGCCAACGTGGCGGCGCGCCTGGCCCGTCGCAGCGGCCATGACCCGGAACACATTTGGGGCGCGTTGACCTGGGGCATCATCCCGGCCATCGTTGGCGCGCGCCTGTGGTTCGTCTTTTTCCCACCGGCGGCGCTGGTGGATGAAGGCATCACCACGATCTGGATGCTTCAGAACTTCTTCGACATGCAGCAGGGCGCCATCGCCATCTGGAGCGGCGGTCTGGGCATCTTCGGCGCCGTGGGTGGCGGACTGCTGGGCGTGCTGCTCTACCTGCGCCGCAACAACCTGATGCCCGGCCCCTGGCTGGACATCGCCGCGGTAGCGCTGCCGGTGGGGCAGGCGATCGGCCGCTGGGCCAACTTCGTCAACCAGGAGCTCTACGGCACGCCTACCGACCTGCCCTGGGGCATCACCATCGACGCCTCCAGCCGGGTCGCGCCCTATCGCAGCCTGATCGACTACCCCCTGGACACCGGCTTTCATCCGCTCTTCCTCTATGAATCGCTCTGGAGCCTGCTGGGCTTCCTCGTCCTGCTCAATCTTCACCGCCGCTGGCAGCGGCGACTGCCGGGCGACATCTTCATCGCCTACGTGGCCTTCTATTGCGCCGGCCGCTTTCTGCTGGAATTCATTCGCGTCGAGGTCGTGCTGATCAACACCCTCAACGTCAACCAGGCTATCGTGGGCCTCTTGTTTCTGCTGGCCATCGCCCTGCTGTTCTACCGCCGGCGCGGTGGCGAGGAGGCCTTCGCGGCGCGTCTGGCGCAGGCCGGTGAGCAGGAACGGGCATCGCGTCATGCGGAAGAGGAAATGATTGCCGCCCGCGAGGCCGCCGCCGAACGCCGCCGGACGCAGCAGCAACCCCTGCACAAGGCCATCCGGTCGCGCATTGAAAAACTGCGCCGCCGCAATGACTGAATCGTTTCCCCTCAGTCAACTGGCGGACCAGGCGGAGAACGTTCTACAACTCTGTGCGGGCGTCGATGACTCGCAGGCCCGCTGGCGTCCGGACGCGGACGCCTGGTCGATACTGGAGGTGATCAACCACCTGGCCGATGAGGAGCGCGCGGATTTCCGCACGAGGCTGGACTGCATCCTGCACCGCCCGGACGACCCCTGGCCGCCCATTGACCCGGCCGGTTGGGTGCTGGAGCGCCGCTACAACCAGCGCGACCTGGGGGAGTCGCTGCAACGCTTCAGCGCGGCGCGTGAGGAGTCGCTGGAGTGGTTGCGTTCGCTTGGCGATACAGACCTGAATATGTCGGCCCCCGCGCCCTGGGGCGGCCGCATTCGCGCCGGCGACATGCTCGCCGCCTGGGTGGCCCATGACCTCCTGCACTTGCGTCAACTGGTCGAATTGCACTACGCATGGACGGCGCAGCGCATGGGTCCCTGGAGCGTCGCCTACGCCGGTGACTGGTAAAATGGACGCATGGCAATTCGCAGGTTGGGCGTGGATTCCAACGCGACGTTAACTCCCCTGTGCCACAATGTTCAGGTACCCTGCAAGCGGGCCAACCCGCCGAAAACCTGGACGACACTATGAGCGACCCTGTCGCGGAACACGAAGAAGCGGTAGAAGTCAGCGAAAACGCGGTCGTCAACGGCGCCGAAGCGGCCGCCGACGGCGAACAGGACGAAGCCGGGCCGCAGCCTCTGGAATTGCCGGTCCTGCCGCTGCGCGGGATGGTCGTCTACCCGCAAACGGCGGTGCCACTGACCGTCGGCCAGCCCCGCAGCATGAAACTGGTGGATGACGCGGTCAACTCTGATCGGGTCATTTGTCTCGTGGCCTCTTTGGACCCCGATAACGAGACGCCGGGCCCGGACGAGGTCTGCCGCGTCGGCACGCGCGCGTCGATCCACCGGCTGTCGCGCTCGCCGGACGGCACCCTGCGCCTGCTGGTGCAGGGCCTGACGCGCCTGCGCATCGACGAATTCGTGGAGCATGAGCCCTGGCTGAAGGCCAGCGTCAGCGAGATTCCGGAGGACACCGAGGCCGAGGAACTGGAAATCGAGGCGCTGACGCGCAACGTGGTCGACCAGTTCACGCGCATGGCCGAAATGGTACCCAGCATTCCCGGAGAACTCATTTCTTCCGCACTGAACATGGAAGACCCGCTGCAACTGGTCTACGCCATCGCCACTTACGTGCGCATCGAACTGGGCGAGGCGCAGAATCTGCTGGAGATCGACTCGCTGGAGAGCAAGCTGCGCCATTTGATGGCCCTGCTGGGCAAGGAACTGGAGGTGCTGGAGCTGGGCCGCAAGATCCAGACCGAAGCGCAGTCCGGTATGGAAAAAGTGCAGCGCGAGTACTTCCTGCGCGAACAGCTGAAGGCCATTCAGCGGGAGCTGGGCGAAAGCGACGAGCAGACGGCGGAAATCGAAGAGTTTCGCAAGCGCATCAGGGAAGCGGGCATGACGGAGGAGGCGCAAAAGGAAGGACTGCGCGAACTGGAGCGCCTGTCGCGCCTGCCGACCGCCGCCGCCGAATACGGCGTCATCCGCACCTGGCTGGACTGGCTGACCAGCCTGCCCTGGTCAAAACGCAGCGAGGACAAACTGGACATCGGCCACGCCCGCGCCGTGCTGGATGAAGACCACTACGGCCTCAAGGACATCAAGGAGCGCATCCTCGAATACCTGGCCGTGCGCAAGCTGCGCGCCGAACGCGCCGAAGAACAGGACGCGCAGGATGAACCGGCGGACCGCATACGGCGGGATCGCAAGGGCGCCATTCTGGCCTTCGTCGGGCCGCCAGGCGTCGGCAAGACCTCGCTGGGTGCCTCCATCGCGCGCGCCATGGGGCGCGAATTTGTGCGCATGAGCCTGGGCGGCGTGCGCGACGAAGCCGAGATTCGGGGCTTCCGCCGCACCTATGTCGGCGCCATGCCCGGCCGCCTGATTCAGACCCTGCGACGCGTCGAGTCCATCAACCCGGTCATCATGATGGACGAGGTCGACAAACTGGGGCGCGATTTCCGTGGCGACCCGGCCAGCGCCTTGCTGGAAGTGCTCGACCCCGAACAGAATTTTGAGTTTCGCGACCACTATCTGGACGTGGCGCTGGACCTCAGCGAGGTGCTGTTTATCACCACCGCCAACGAGCTGGAACCGATTCCCGGGCCCTTGCGGGACCGCATGGAGATCATTCAGCTCAGCGGATACACCGAACAGGAGAAACAGGAGATCGCGAAGCAGTATCTCGTGCCGCGACAGACCCGCGAAAACGGTCTGCGCCCTTCAGAGATTGCTTTCGACGACGAGGCCCTGCAGTTGCTCATTCGGGACTACACCCGCGAGGCCGGCGTACGCAGTTTGGAGCGGGAAATCGGGCGCGCGGCGCGCAAGGTGGTCACGCGCATTGCCGAGGGCGAAGAGGACAGCGTGGAGATCGACACGGAGACGCTGCGCGAACTATTGGGCAAGCCGCGGCATGGCTGGCGCGAGGAGATCGCCGGACGCACCGACCGCCCGGGCGTGGCGACCGGCCTGGCCTGGACGCCGGTGGGCGGCGAGGTGCTCTTCGTCGAGGCGGCGCGCATGGCGGGCAGCAAGGGCTTTCAGTACACCGGCCAACTGGGCGAGGTCATGCAGGAGAGCGCGCTGACGGCGCTCAGTTACGTCCGCTCGCAGGCGGAGGCGCTGGACATCGATCCGGCGCTCTTCGACAACAACGACATTCACCTGCACGTGCCTGCGGGCGCGGTGCGCAAGGACGGCCCCTCCGCCGGCGTGACGATGGCCGTGGCCCTGGCCTCCCTGTTGACCGGCCGCCCGGTGCGCAGCGACGTGGCCATGACGGGCGAAATCACCCTGCGCGGTCAGGTGCTGCCGGTGGGCGGCATCAAGGACAAGGTGCTGGCGGCGCATCGTCTGGGCGTGGGCACGGTAGTCATCCCGCACAAGAACGAAAACGACCTTGACGATCTGCCGGGTGAAGTCCGCGATTCGCTGGACTTTGTGCTGGCGGAACGCGTCGACGACGTGCTGGGGGCCTCGCTGGGGGAAGTGGAATTAACCTGAAGTCCCCGCTGCGCTATACTGTGGCGCAGCGGCAGGCCAGGCTTAAGAGAGAAGCCTTGCCGAACAGCAGAAAACCGATGCGGCCCTGAAATCGTCGGCCGCTGTGAGAGAGACGAAAAACTTGCCATCCAGACGCAAGGCGCGCATGAAGTGGTACCGCGCCGACCTGCATCTGCACACACCCGCTTCTGATGACTATCAGCAGCCCTCTGTTTCCACCCTCGATATCCTGCGCCAGGCCGAGAGTCGCGGCCTCGACATCGTGGCCTTCACCGACCACAACACGGTCGGGGGATACGCCGCCATGCAGCAGGAGATCGAGCAACTCGCCTGGCTGGAGCAACTGGGTCGCATCCAGGCCGGCGAGCGGGACAAGCTGGTGGACTATCGCCGCCTGCTGGAGAAAATCCTCGTGCTGCCCGGCTTCGAATTCACGGCCACGCTGGGCTTCCACATCCTCGGAATCTTCGCGCCGGAGACCCCCCTGCGCCAGCTGGAGCACGTGTTGCTCAGTCTTAACGTGCCGCCCGAAGCGCTGGAAGCCGGCTCTTCGCGGGTCGGCGCTTCCGCCGACGTGCTCACGGCCTATCGCCTGATCAACGAGGCCGGTGGCATCTGCATCGCAGCCCATGTCAACAGCACGCACGGCGTGGCCATGCGCGGCGTGGATTTCGGAGGCCAGACGCGCATCGCCTACACCCAGGACCCCAACCTGCACGCGCTGGAAGTCACAGACCTGACGAGCAGGGCGCGCAACAGCACCCAGCGTTTCTTCTCGGGCACCAAGCCCGAATATCCGCGACGCATGCGCTGTGTTCAGGGCTCGGACGCCCATCGGCTGCGCGCCGCCAGAAGCAGGGAAAGGGCCCGCAACCTCGGCATCGGCGACCGCGTGACTGAGGTGCAATTGCCGGAACGTTCCTTCCCGGCGCTGCTCGATTTATTCCGTAGTAACGATTTCTCGCGTTCGCGACCCTTCACCGTGAGCAGCAAAAACTACGACTACGTGGCCCTGGCGCGGGAGGATGGCAGCAGCGTCATTCAGTCTTTCCACGAATCGATGACGCGGCGCGGCGGACGTCTCTACAATATCATCAGCGACGTCTGCGCCTTCGCCAACGGCAATGGCGGCACCATCTGGGTGGGGGCCAGCGACGACCGCAAGCAGGCGCCCGCCGGCGTGAGCCGCGTGAAGGACAGCATCAAGACCCTCGGCGAGGCGATCAACAGCATGCTGACGCCAACGCTGGAAGTCACCATTGACGCCCTTGAGAGCCAGGGCAAGCAGGTGGTGCGCCTGCGCGTGCCACGCGGGGAGGACAAGCCCTACGCCATTGAGGACTACAAGATTTACGTGCGCTCCGAAAGCGAGACCAGCCTCGCCGTGCGCGACGAGATTGTCAATCTGGTGCGACAACAGACCGAAGCGGAATCGTCTGGCGCCGCGGGCGGCACAGCGGCCCAAAGTGGTGACGACGCACAGGGCAACGAGGGCGCCAAAGATTCAGCGGCGGGAAACGCGAGGGAAGCGGGCGCTGACGACAAGGGCGTCAAACCGCCACGTGGCGGCGTCGAGATCGTCGGCACCGAGCAGCGCAACGACGTGCGTTATCACGTCCTGCGCGACCTGCGCAACGGCAACATCGTCAAGAACGTGACGCGTTCCTCTGCACGCCGGCTTTGGCACTACGCCATCACGCGGCGCGAAAACAACCCGGTGCGCCCCGGTAACGTGCAATGGCAGGGCGACATCGGCCTGGTGCGGCGCTACCAGCGCGATGGCAAACCCCGTTTTGACCTGGCGCAGCGCAACAACGGCAACATTCGCGTCTATTACGGCGTCGCCGAAAGCGGCATGCACGGGGAATGGCAGGTCTTCCTCAGCGATGAGGAAAACTGATCAGTTCGGACCCGCTGTGTCAGACGCTTCGCGATAGCGGCTGCGAAAGGCCGCATCGTTCATGTGCCAGGGCTCGCCGGCCGAGCCGATCAACAACCACTGACCTGCCGCAACCTGGACCGGGGCCGCGCTTTCCAGCGACTGAATGATTTGCCGCGTTGTCAGCCTCCGGGCCCAGACGCCGCCGTGCTTGTACCAGGCGGAGCAGCCGGCCTGAAAAAAAAGGGGGAGATCTGCCAGGTCCGGCAACTGCTCGTCCCAGGGGCGATAATTCTTCTCGAAGAGGTCCCGGCGCACCGGCCAGTGTTCGTGTTCTTCCGGGTGAGCGCGGATTTGTTCGTCCGGCCGATAGCACAGCATGTCGCCGGGCCGGGCCTGAAGCGCACCGTCGGCCGTCCTGACCGTGCGTGCGCGCCCCAGTTCGCGCGCCATGACCAGACGTTTGCGCGGTTGAAAGTGGCGAAAGCCGGCGGCGTACAGCGCTTCAACAGTCCAGTCGCGTTGTCCCAGAACTGCATCCGCATCCCACACGCTACCCACGGTTGTCTGACCCCGCGCTGATTTCGTCAAGTATAGCGCAGCGCTCGCAATGGACTTCCCTACCTGTTCCAGCCGCGGGCCGCGCGTATGCGTTCCAGGGCCTCGCTGAGGGCGCGGAAACGCTCCTCTGCGACGTCCACCGGCAGGGCACTGACGTCCGGGTGCAAATTGAAGGCCTCGCGACGCCAGGCCTCCTGCACTTCCTCGCGGGCGGCGTCCGGTTGCAGACCCAGCAGGGCGTAACTGCGCAGCAGAATGTGATCGCCAGGTTCGGCGTGACGCCCGGCGACCCCCTGACCTGTGTCCCCGTCGATGCGCCTGGCGTTGGCGAATCGCTCTTGCGCGGCCTGTTGCCAGAATGGCTCGACGCCGAAATGGGCCAGGTTCCAGAACCCTCTCACGCTGCGATGCCGGATGCTGACGCGACCCACGTGCAGGCGACGCGGCAGCAGCGACGGCCCGAAGCGCGCCACGTGGCGCAGACCGCCGTTCAGCGGCTCAAGATGGAAGGGCTGCAGTCCGGGAGTCCTGTCTCGCACAAATCCGACGTAGATTTGCTCCTGTCCGAGGCTGTGCAGGGCCAGCATCCAGTCCGGCGGCTTGAAGGTCTGGTCCGCCTGTGGCGCCAGGGTGACGGCCATTGTGAAGAGCGATGCACAACTGGCTTCTTCGTCTTCCTGCAAGAGGCGGCGCAGCTGGCGCGCCTTTGGCGCCGTCGTCAGGCTGTGGACATGAATGAAAACGCCCGTCCACAGGCCCACGCGCAAGGCCGGGGCGTTGGGCCGCGCCTGACTCAATGCTGCAAGCGCCGGCATACAGAAACGCACGTCCACCAGAGGGCGCAGTTGTTGGCAGAGCCAGTCACGCAGGGTCGGGTTCATGGGCGGGCCCTGATCGGGTCCACGACGGGCCCAATCGGCCATTGACTTTCCACGGGGATTCTCCTGCCGCCGTACAGTAACACAGCCGGATTCACTTGCCCCGCCTGCCGAATTCATGCGCCGGTTTCCCGTTTTCCCGAAAAAAGTGACCCGACAGGCCCAGGACCGTGCCTGCCAGCGCGCCGCCCAGGGCCATCTGTGGTGCAAGTTGCAGGGTGGAAAACAGCACAGCGAAGGGGAAATCCGGAATACTGTGGGCGTGTTGCACGTTCTTTAGCAGCATCAGGCCGACGGCAATTGGAGCGGCGCAGGCGCCGGCCAGGGTTCCGCCGGCCGCAGTCAGCAACATGCGCCGGCCTGCACTGACATCTCGTCTGTAAAGGTGACCAACGAAGATCTGCAGCGTGAGCATACTGGCGAATGCTGTGCCCAAACTCAGCGGCGGCCAAAGGGACGGGTCTTCAAGCGGGAGCCATACCAGGGCGGCTGCGCCGGTCAGCAGGAGCGCGAGACGTGGTCCACTGTTGCGCGCCGGGGAGCGGTTCATGCGGGTCGGAAGCGGAACAAATGCGCGCCGCGGGCCGGCAGCAGAATCTCAAGACCCTCACGCGTCATGCTGGCGCCGTCGCGCTCGTAGCAGGCATCGTCGAGGCAGTCTTCCAGTCTCCAGATGCCCGTGGCGATTTCCGGCCAGGCCGCAAGCGGCACGCGCCCCCAGGCGGGGTATGCGCCCAGGTTGACGACCACCAGTCGCCGGTCGCCCGGGGAGGTCCAGCCCCAGGCGAAAAGCTGGTCAGGCCGGTCGTGGCCGTCGCCTGGGGGGAGCACTTCAAACAGCTGCCACTGGCCCTGTCGAAAGGGCACCGCGCCCAGTTCGCGCAGCACGCGCCGCTGATAGTCCTCGTGGTCCGGCAGTGACGCTTCTTCCGGTTGTCGCGCCAGTTGCACCGGCAGGTGGGTGGCGCGACCCTCCAGTTGGCCGTCATGCAGCAGGAAGGCTCCGGGCAAGGTGGCGGCGAGGGTGAAGGCAGCCCGGCTGCGGGCCTCACCGAAGGCCGTGAGGGCGCGGCGCTCGTCATGGTTCTCGGTGAAGCGCAACAGTCGGCCCTGATGCGCGACGGGTGCGGACAGCATCGACCGCAAACGAGCGGCGTCGCAATGGAGCAGGGCATCGTAGAGGGGCTTGTCGTAACAGTAATCGAAGCCGAGACGAAGCAGTTCCGCTTCCATGTCCCAATAAACTTCAGCGATGAAGAGCGTGTCCGGAAACTCTTCGCGCAGGGCAACAATGAGTTCCTGCCAGAATTCCTCCGGCGGACAGTCAAGGGGGTCGACATGGTCGCGCCAGGTGGTTGCGAAGACCTCGTTGCAGAACAGCATGGCCATGTCGCAACGCAGGCCGTCGCATTGCGCCGCAAGGTCGAACAGCACCTGGCGGACGGCCCGGCGGTAGGCGGGACTGAAGGCATTGACCTGCGCGGTATCCGTCCAGCCTGGGAACCAGGGGTCCCGGCCATGCGCAAAGATCCGCCGGCCGACCCGCGTTTGCGACGCGAAAAAGTCGCCAGGGCGTTCCTGCAGGTCAGGCTCGCTGCCCTGAATGAACCAGTCCGGCTGACTGTGCAGCCAGAGATGGTCCCGCGCGACGTGATTGGACACGTAGTCGAGAATCAACCCGATGCCGCGTTGGCGCAGCCGTCGACGCAGATCGGCAAGGGCTTCCCTGCCGCCCAGTTCCGGCGCCACCTGCCAATCGAACACCGCATAGGGTGAGGCGATCACGTCGGCTGCCACGATGTCCGGCAGCGCCCCGCGAAACTGCGGCAGGAGCGCAAGGGCCTGATCGCGGCCCTGCGGACTGCGGGTCCAGACGCCCATCAGCCACAGGAAGTTGGCGCCAACGCCGGCAATGCGGTCCAGGGTCGCATCCGGCACCTGCGCCAGGGTCAGCGGACTGTGGCCGTCGCTGTTCAGGGACTGCAGCCAGACACGGGTGTTGAGTTCAAGGATGACGGGTTTCTGCGTTTGCGACATGGTGTATCCTGAAGCGGCGGGCCTCCCGCATTGTAGCAGGGTCGTGGCCACGGCGATGGCCATGCGGCATAATGCAGACGTCAGGCAAAGTCAGGATCAGACACCATGGGTTACTTTGTGACTCCCGGCGATGTCGGGCAAATTGAAATGGACAGCGGCTTGCGTCGGCGCACGATGGCGACAACCGACGAAGCCATGCTTTGTGAGTTTTTGATGGAACGCGGCACGGTGGTCCCGCCCCACAGCCACGGCAACGATCAGGTGGCTTACCTGGTATTCGGCCGCGTGGAGATCACGATTGGAAACGAAACCCGTGTGGTAAATCCGGGGGACAGCTACGCGATCCCTGGCGGTGTTGAACACAGCGCGAAAGCGCTTGTGGATTCCCTTTCAATCGATGTTTTTTCCCCGCCCCGCAGGGACTATCGCAGCGAAGCCCGCTAGACTTCATGTATACTTCTTGCATGTTTTGACGTCCGGCACACGTTTGGGAGGGTGTGTCAATGGACGATACCTGGGTGCCGCGGCGGCAACGCCCGGCGAGTCGCGTCCGTGCCCGGCAACAGCGTCGCCGTCAGCGGCAAATGTTGCGGGGCGAAAACCCCGGTCAACCGGCCGTATCGCCTGCCGCTCAAATTCTGCAGGAATTGTCCCTGCCCCTGCGCGACGCAGTATGGCACTTGCGTCGCACGAACGTGGTGCTGGCGCTGGCGGGAACGCTGCTGGCTCTGGCCCTGCTGGCCTTCGCCGCTGTGCATGTGGCGCAGGCCCGGATTTTCCCGGGAGTGTGGGTCGCCGGCGTTTACGTAGGAGGTATGACGGAAGGGGAGGCGAAGGAAGCCCTGCTGCTGGGTTGGGGCCGGGAGGTTGTCCTGCGCCTGGTGGACCTGGACCGCTACTGGGAAGCGACGCCGGCAGACCTGGGATTGAGTCTCAACAGGGAAAGGGCGGTCGCCGCAGCACGGGGCGTGGGGATGGCGGGCATACCCTTTGGCTGGAACGTCGAGCCGGAAATTGAAACGGAATACATCACCGCCCAAAGCTATCTGCTGGATCTGGTCCCCGAAGTCGAGCTGGCGCCGGCGAATGCCAGCTTCAGCATGGACGAACAGCGCCTGGTCGGAGTCCGCGGACGCGTGGGGAAAGTCCTCGAAGTCGGCCAGACGATGGGCAAACTGATCGACGACGGCGCAGCCGTGGTACAGCGCCGCCAGCTTGAACTCGTGACGCGGCCACTGGTGCCCGATGTCATTGATCCGGCGCCGTACCTGGAGGAGGTGCGGGAACTCATCCGCAGGCCCTTCCAGATGATTGGTTACGATCCCTACCTGGATGATACCGTCGTGTGGGAAACCACGACCGAGACCTTTGTCTCCTGGCTGGAGGTCGAGGAATTCGGCCCAACCTTGCGCGAGGAGACCTTCCTGCCCTTCTTTCACGCCCAGAACGCCACGCTCAATCCACCGCGCACGCCCGATCCGCGCTACCTGGACCAGGTGGACACGCTGGAGAAAATGAGACGCGCGATCGCCAGCCGCAGCCCCAACGTACAGTTGCGCATTCGCTACCGGCCCACCCATTACGTGGTCCAGCGCGGCGACCGCGGCTTTTTCATTTCGCGCAAGACGGGCATCCCCTATTTCCTCATTGAGGAAGTCAACCGCGATTACGACATGGACTTCCTCTATCCCGGTGACGTGTTAAACCTGCCATCGCGAGATGTGGCCGTCCCGCTGGATCCGGTCCGCAACAAACGCATCATCGTCGACCTGACCTACCAGCGTCTGACGGCCTACGAAAACGGCAGGCCGATCTTCGACTGGAAAGTATCCTCCGGCATAGAGGGCAACCCGACCTCACCCGGCATTTACCAGATCCTGACCCATGACGAAATTGCGCATGGCAGCAGTTTCAACCTTTGCGGCGCCCAGGGTTGCGGCCAGTGGAAGATGAACTGGTTCATGGGTGTTTATGAAGTTCGGCCGGGCCTCATGAACGGCTTTCACGGCGCGGTGGAATTGCCGAATGGAGCGCTGCTTAACAACGGCATCGTGGGGGTGCCGGCCACCTTCGGCTGCATCATGTCGATCGATGACAACGCCCGCTCACTTTATGACTGGGCCGAGGTGGGTACGCTGGTCGAGATCATTTCCGACGAATACACGCCCAGGAGCGAAATTGCGCGTCAGGCGCGCGCCGCCACCCTGGCGGACATTTTTACCTGACACTACGAAACGGAGTTGCAAATGCAAAAGGAAGTTCGCGCCTGGGGAACCTGGCCCGGTGCATTGACGCCACGATCGCTGGCGGCCGGCCTGAGCCTGGTGGATGTGCAGTGGGATTCGGAGGGCGACACCCTGGTGTGGCTGGAGAATCGCGGCGCACAGGGCGTGCTGGTCGCGCAAGATGGCGAAGAAGCGCCGCGAGACCTGACGTCGGAGTTGTCGGTGCGAGCCATGGTGGGTTATGGCGGCGGTGACTTCACCGTCGCTGCCGGCCAGGTCTACTACGCCGGTCCCGGCGGACGGCTGTATCGCCAGGCGCTGGCCGGTGGCGAGGCGCGACCGGTCACACCGGGTTTCGGCGCCGTCGCCGCGCCGCGGGTCTCCGCGGACGGGCGCTGGCTGGCCTACGTCTACAGCCATGAAGGCGAAGACGGCCTGGCGCTGGTGGACAGCGGGGGCGCGGCCTGGCCCGCAAAGGCGTACGCCGACAGCGACTTTGTGATGCAACCGGCCTGGCACCCGCAGGGGACGGCAATCGCCTGCATCACCTGGAATCAGCCCAACATGCCCTGGGACGGCACCAACCTCCGTTTGCTGTCGCTGGAAGAGGGCGGGGGGACTCTGCCGCAGGTTGTGGACGAGGTCCTGCTGGCCGGCGATGAGAACACGGCCGTTTTTCAGCCGGAGTTCTCGCCGGACGGACGCCATCTGGCCTTCGTCAGCGACGTCAGCGGCATTGGGCAGCTTTGGCTGCAAGTTCTGGAAGACGGGTCGCAGCGTCCGCTTACCAATGCGGACGCCGAGCACGGCATGCCCGCCTGGGCGCAGGGGATGCGCGCCTTCGCCTGGTCGACGGAAGGGGAAGCGCTCTACTTTCTGCGCAACGAAAAGGGTTTTGTCAGCATGTGGCGCCATGACCTGGCCGCGGGCGCAGAATCGCGCCTCGGGCAGCTGCAGGACTACAGTAGCCTGGGGCAGCCGGCCGTCTCGCCGCAGGGTCAGGTGGCGTTGTTGGCCAGTTCGGCGCGCATTCCGTCCCGGCTGGTCAGCCTGGACGCGAAGGGCACTGCCCGCGTACGACGTCGTTCCACGACAGAGAACGCGAGCGGCGACCAGCTGGCCGCCGTGGAGGCCCTGACCTGGCAGGGCGAGAATGGCGAAAGGGTACACGGTCTCTACTACGCGCCGCACAGCGAGCGCTACTGCGGCGAGGGTCTGCCGCCGCTGATCGTGATGGTACACGGCGGGCCCACCTCCCAGAGCAGGGCCGGTTATGACGGTCGCGCCCAGTTCTTCGCAACGCGCGGCGTCGCCGTGCTGGACGTGAACTACCGCGGCAGCACGGGCTACGGGCGCGCCTACATGCAGCGGCTCTACGGCAACTGGGGCGTATGCGACGTGGAGGATGCCCTCAGCGGCGCGGAGCACCTGGTCCGGCGCGGCCTGGCCGACCGCGAAAGGCTGGTCATCATGGGCGGCAGCGCCGGCGGCTTCACCGTGTACCAGGCGCTGGTGGACCACCCGGGCTATTTTCGTGCCGGCGTCTGCCTCTACGGCGTGGCCAACCAGTTCAGCCTGGCGATGGAGACCCACAAGTTTGAGGCGCGCTACCTGGACATGCTGCTGGGCCCCTTGCCGGCCGCCGCAGAAATCTATCGTCAGCGATCACCGGAATTCCAGGCTGAGAGAATCGTCGATCCGATCGCCATCTTTCAGGGCGACGTCGACCAGGTGGTGCCGCGCAACCAGTCCGACGCCATCGTGGCCTCACTCAAGGCGCGAAACGTGCCCCACGAATACCATGTTTACGAGGGTGAGGGACACGGCTGGCGCCGGCCGGATACGGTCGAGGCTTTCTACAACAGCGTTCTGCGTTTCCTGCAGCAGTACGTGATTTTCGCCTGACTCCCGGCCCTCTGGCCGGATCAGTCCAGCCGGACCCAACGACGCTCCTGTGAAGATCGCCTTAGCGCATCCAGCGCCAACTGACACTGCAGGCCGTCCTCGAAGGTGGCGCCGGCCTGCAGCGGGCGTCCCTCGCGGATGGCGGCGAAGAGTTCCTGCATCAGTGCGACGAAGGACACGTTCCAGATGCCGCTGTTGACCTGCGCCAACTGCGCGTTGGGGTCGTCCACGCTGAAGTCTTCGAAGTTTTCGCCGGCGCGGGCCACGAGCAGGCGTTCGTCGGCGTCGCCGAGCACGATCGTGCCTTCGCTGCCGAAGATCTGCAGGCTGCTGCCTCCGCTGTGACGGGCGGCGCCGCTCATAAACACCGACACGAGCGCGCCGTTTTGCATTTCCAGCAGAACGCTGTACTGGTCGTCCGCCGTCGCCCGCCAGGCCTCGCCGGTGTTGGCGTCGATGCGCTCCGGCACCATGGTGGCGACCTGGCCGCTGAGCGCCGCGACGTCGCCGAGCCACCAGCGCATGAGGTCGATGGCGTGCGAGCCGGCGGCGCCGAGGCGCCCACCGCCCATGTCGGCCATGGACCACCAGTCTCCGGCCGGCCGCGAGGCGGGGTCGCCCCAACCGGCGTTGATGCTGGTCATGTTGACGTGTCGCACGGCCCCGATTTCGCCGGCATCCAGCAGGGCCTTGATGCGACGGCGGTTGGGGTTGAAGCGCAATTCGTGGCCGATGATATGCAGGACGCCGGCGGCTTCGGCGGCATCCAGCATGTCGCGCGCCTCGCCGGCATTCATGGCCGTCGGTTTTTCGCAGAGGACGTGGGCCCCGGACTCCAGCGCAGCCAGGGTCATGGGCGCGTGGTACACGGGCGGGGTTGCGATGCACACCAGATCGGCCTCGTGGCGCTCCAGCATGACGCGCCAGTCGTCATAGGCCTGCGGGATGCCAAACTGCTCCGCCGTGGCGCGGGCGCTCTCCAACCGCGCGCTGGCGATGGCCACGACCTCGGCGTCATCGATGTTGGCCAGGGCCGGTAGATAGGCATCGCGGGCGAAACTGGCGCCGATCACGGCAGTGCGAATGGTCATGTCATTTCTCCCGGCAATTTGTCGGCGACGGTCCCCGGCCTCCTGCCTGACCGGACCGGGGCCTGTTCTCAAAGATCCCGTTCGTCCAGTGGCGCCGGCATCGCGCCGACTTCCCAGTCCTCGGCCACCAGATCGCCGCCCGTGGCCACGTGGGCCTCAATGGCGCTGGTGGCGCGTTCGCCGTCCCGATCGCGGATGGCATCCAGAATGGGCAGGTGGCTGTAGGCAACCAGACGAATGTCATCGTTGCGCATGTTGCGCAGGGTCATCACGCGGCGCACGCGCAGGGCCACCAGATGCCAGGTGGTCTGCAGCAGGCAGTGGCCGCTCATGGCGATGAGGGTGTCGTGAAAGCTGTGGTCGAGTTCATTGACCTTGCGCAGGTTGCCCCGGTTGGCCGCGCGCAGCATCCGCTCGCTGATCGCCTCCAGACGCCGCAGATCGCAGGGATCGCTCTGGTCGATAATGCAGCGGATGGCCAGCGCCTCCAGCACGCCGCGCAAGCTGTAAAGTTCGACAATGTCCTTGCGCTCCAGGGTGGAGACCCGCGTGCCGCGTCTGGGGATGGTCTCGACCAGGCCCTCGCTGTTGAGGATTTGAATCGCTTCCCGCAGCGGCGCGCGGCTCACGCCCAGTTGGGCCGCCAGGTCCGTCTCGATCAGGGGCTGGCCGGGACTGAGATCGCCGCAGAGAATCGCCTCGTGCAGGACGTCGACGATGTGTTCCCGCAGGGACTTGCTCTGCAACTGGCCGAGGGAAAGCGGGGCGTCAGGCATGGAGGATATTTTGACAGGGCTGCCTGGTCATCCTATACTCCCGATGCCGGCTCGCTGTCGACAATCGACTGGCGACACACAAAGTATAGGCGGACTGGCTGCGACTGTCAACCAGGGCCGGTGGCCGGGATATGACGGGCCACAGCCGTGGGCATGGCATGGTGAAGGCCGCACCTTGCGGACGCGATGCCGGCGGCGTTCCGGCGCTGTTCGCGGTTGAATGCAATTTCAGGAGGCAGGAATGGCGGAAGGGCGATACATCAAGCACATGGCCTTCGCGGTGAATGACGCCGCGCTCGCCTGGCAACAGTACAAGGACTTCCTCGGCATCGGCCATGACGGGCGCATGGAGGACTACGAAAAGTCGCGCAATCGCGTCGTCCTCTTTGAAGTTGCCGGCGTGGAATACCAACTTTGCCAGTCGATGGACGAAGGCGGTCGCTACGACCAGTGGATCAAGGACCGCGGCCAGGAAGGGCTGCATCACATCTGCTACGCCGTGCCGGACATCGAGGCGGCGCTGGCTGAGGCCCAGACGAAGGGCGGCACCCTAAAGCTGTGCCCGGCCTGCAACGTGATGGGCAGCCACGTGCATCCGGAAGGCTGGGTCGCCTTTCTGGAGGAAGAGCCCGGTGGCATCGAACTGGAATTGATGCAGGTCTACACGCCGGAAGAACTGGAAGAATACAAGGCGGTACAGGGCATTTAAACAGGGCATCCAGGCTGCGTGGGCAGCGGCTTTTCATTTCATCGCGGCGACGCGCTACGACCCGGGGCAAAGCGGACATGGACGGCGTCGAACTCTTGCGTCAGCTGGTACAGATCCCCTCTCCAAATCCGCCGGGCGATACGCGGTCCATCGCGACATTCGTCGCCCGGCAATTGGAGGCCATCGGTTGCGACGTGCGCATGGTGGCGCCGCCAGAAAAGCCGGAAGCCCTGAACACCATCGCCAGCCTGGGCGAGGGCGACCCCACCGTCATGCTGCATGCCCACATTGACACCGTCCCCATCGCCAAAAACGAGGCCGAAAAGTGGAGCGTCGACCCCTATGCAGGGGTCGTGCAGGATGGCGCGCTCTACGGCAAGGGCAGCGTCGACGACAAGGCGCCGCTGGCGTCAATGATGATGGCCATGCAGGACGCGGCAGGGCAGGGCGGCCTGCGGGGCAGGCTGGTGCTGGTGGCGGCTGCGGAAGAAGAAGTTGGCGGGCAACTCGGCAGCAAATGGATGGCGGACGGGGGCCACCTGCCCGCCTGCGACTTCATCGTCGTTGGCGAGCAAACGGGCAATCGGGTGGCGATCGCGCACAAGGGCGTGATGCGCGCCACGGTGCATACACATGGCAAGGCGGTGCACGCCACCAATCCCGATCGCGGCATCAATGCCATCGTCGCCATGTCGGAGGTCATCGCAGCGCTGCACAGCTATCATCAGCGACTGGCTGAGCGGACGCACCCCGTGGTCGGCAGCCCAACCTGCAACATCGGGGTCATTGAAGGGGGCAGCACGGCCAACGCCGTGCCGGACGCCTGCCACGTCAGGCTGGACCGACGCATGATCCCGCGCGAACACCCGCAGGAGGTGCAGGCGGAGCTTGTCGGGGTGGTCAATTCGGTCGACGTCGCGCCGGCAAGGGTTAGCATTGACGGCTTCGTCCACTCGCCCTGGTTCGATTCCGCGCTCGACAGCGACGCGGGGCGGACCTTCCTGTCCTGCGTTGAGGATGAGATCGGGGAGAATGGCGGACCGGTCGGCTATTTGCCGGGCAGTGACGCCAAGCATCTGACCGGTCTGGCGCGGGGCGACATGATCATCTTTGGTCCAGGCAGCTACGAGGTCGCCCATGGCGCTGACGAACACGTGGTCTTGTCGGAGTATCAGGCGACGACCCGAATTTTGCTGGATTTTCTGCGGCGGACGCTGTACTCCGAGGCGTGACATTAACCCAGGCGTGAGGACAGGACCGTGACATTGGACACCCTGATCAAAAATGCGCGGGTCGTTCTGGAAACAGGCATCGCCCGCATCGACGTCGGCATTGAAGGCGGACGCATCGCGGCCCTGCTGGACAGCAGCGATGGCATCAATGCCCGTCAGACCATCGACGCCAGCGGGCAACTGCTTTTGCCCGGCGCCATCGACATTCATTTTCATTGCCGCGCGCCCGCCTGGCCGCAACGTGGCGACTTCTCGACCGAGACGCGGGCCGCAGCGGCCGGCGGCGTAACGACCATCTTCGAGATGCCGGTCTCCAAACCCTGCTGCGCCACGGTCGACATCTTTCGTCAGCGCAGGGCCCTGGCGGACGCCGACGCCTGGGTCAATTATGCCTTGTACGCTGCGCCGGGCCTGTTGCAACGGGAGGAAGTGCTGGGCATGGCGGAGGAAGGCGCCATCGCCTTCAAGATTTTCATGACCTCGGCGCCGGCGGGACGGGACGACGAGTTCGAAGGGCTGTGTCTGGTCGATGCGCCGGAGCAACTCGCGGCGATGCAACTGGTGGCGGAGACAGGCCGGGTGCTGGTCGCGCATGCCGAGAACAACGCCTTGCTGGAGCATTATATGGGGCAGTTGCGGGCCGCCGGCCGCAATGATCTGCAGGCCCACAATGAGTCACGACCGCCGCACGTTGAGGCGCTGGCGATCGCCAACCTGCTCAGCCTGAACGAACTAGCGGGCGTCCGCCTGCACATCGCCCACGTCAGTTCGCGGGCAGCGCTGGCCACGATCCAGCGCTATCAGGCGGAAGGCGCGGACGTCAGCGGCGAGACCTGTCCGCACTACCTGTTTTTCACCGAGGAGGACTTTCTTCGTATCGGCGCCTGGGCGCGGGTCAACCCGCCCATTCGCGGGCAGGACGACCAGGACGCCCTTTGGGCAGGGTTGGCCGACGGTTCGCTGCTGGCCGTCACCACGGACCATTCTCCCTTTATGGTGGAGGAAAAGGAACGGGCAAAGACTGATATCTTCGCCGTTCCACCGGGCGCGCCAGGCGTTGAGGAACTGGTGCCGTCAATGATGGACGCAGCGCTGTCCGGCCGCCTGTCCGTGGAAGAAGCGCTGCGATTGATCAGCAGCAACGGGGCGAAGCGATTCGGCATTTACCCGCGCAAGGGAGTCATCGCGCCCGGTTCGGACGCGGATCTGGTGCTTTACGACCCTGAAGCCAGCACCACCATTCATCCGGACATGCTGTTCAGCAAGGCGCGCGCTTGCGACAAGCTCTACGAAGGCATGACCTTCCGCGGCCGGGTCACGCGAACGCTGGTCAACGGGGCGACGGTCTTCGCTGACGGGGAGATCGTTGGCGTTCGTGGCGGCGGACGATTTGTGCGGCCGGATACGGACTGATCCCTTGCGCAGAGGCCGGGCCGGAAACTCCCTGCCTCAGCGACCAGGCATTGAGGGCACACCGAGACCCGTGCGGCGCCTGCGCTGGCGCAGCGTGCGATACGCGTACACGAGGCCGAAGACGGCGCTGAGTTCCAGCACGATGGCGCTGCCAGGCGGTACGTTGGTCCACCAGGACAGGTAAAAGCCGATTACGCCGCCGGCGCAGCCCAGCAGACCGGCCAGCAAAATCATGTGCGACATGCGTTTGGTGAGCAGGCGCGCCGTCGCCGCGGGCGTCAGGAGCAGCGCCAGCATCAGGGCGACGCCAACGGCCTGCAGACTGAGCACGATGGTGACGGCGACCAGCACCAGCAGCAGCGCGCGCAGGAAACTGACGGGGAAGCGCAAGACGTGCCCCAGTTCAGGGTCGAAACAGACGATGAGCAACTGCTTGTAAAAGACCAGAATCAGTAGCAGGACCAGGCTGCCCAGAACGACCATGAAGGTCAGGTCCGCATCGTCGATGCCGCTGATGCTGCCAAAGAGAATGTGAGTCAGGTCACCGCTGTAGCTGGGGCGAGTGCTGATGATGGCGATGCCCAGGGCGAACATGGTGACGAAGGCGATGCCGATCGCCGTGTCTTCCTTCACCTTGCGATCGCGCGTCATGAAGACGATGATCAGGGCTGTCAGGATCCCGGCCCCGAGGCCGCCCACGAACAGGTTGCCGCCGGCGGTATAGGCGACGGCCACACCGGGCAGAACCGCATGGGACAGCGCATCGCCGAAGAAGGCCAGACCTCGCGCCACCATGAAGCTGCCGACCACGGCGCTGAGACTGCCAACCAGCATCAGGGCCAGCAGGCTGCGCTGGGCAAAACCGTAGGACAGCGGCTCAAGCAAGGAATCCAGGATCTCAATCATCGTTCAGACCTACGGGCTCACGGATACTCGCAACGTGCAACACGCCGTCCTTCACGGGCAGGACGCCCGCTGAATCGCCATAGGCCTGGTGCAGAAAGTCCGGTCGCAGCACTTCGTCGGGCGGGCCATCGGCCACCAGGGTGCCCCGCATGAGCAGCATCCGGTCGAAATCGCGGGCAGCGCGGGCCATGTCGTGGGTCGCCATCAGCATGGTGATGCCCTGCTCGCGCAGGAGTTCCAGCGCCGAGGTGATTTCGGCCGCGGCAGCCACGTCGACGCCATTGAAGGGTTCGTCCAGCAGCAGGATGTCGGCCTCCTGGGCGAGAGCGCGGGCGATCAGGATTCGTTGCTGCTGCCCGGCGCTGAGTTCGCCGAAAGCCCTTTCCGCGAAGTCCGCGAGTTGAAACAGTTCCAGCAATTCAAGCGCGCGTTGACGGTCCTCTTTTGGCCACCAGGGCAACCAGCGATTGCCCCGTGCGTGCCCCATGACCACCACGTCGTGGGCCGTGACCGGGAAGTTCCAGTCGATGGCGTTGCGCTGGGGAATGTGGCCGACCTGGACGTCCTTGTCATGGCAGTCGATGCCATGTACCAGCACTTCGCCGGTGTCAATCGGGATCAGGCCGGCAATGGCCTGCAGCAGGGTGCTTTTTCCTGCGCCGTTGGGTCCGACGAGCGCCACACAATCGCCGGACTCCATGGTGAAATTCAGTTGATCGATGGTGCGGGGCGCCCAGGGATAGCCTGCCCCGAGCTCCCGCACCACCAGCGCCGGCGGTTCCGGCGCGTGACCGTTGGGTGTCATCCACTCATCTCGTCGGCCAGCGCATTCACAATGGCCTCGGCATTGCTGCGCATCATACCGATCCAGGTGCCGATCGGGCCATCTTCCTCGCCCAGAGACTCCATGTCAAGATTGACCAGAGTCGCGCCTGTCTCGGTGGCGACCTGACGAATGAGATCGTCGCTGGAGGTCGTTTCGCCGAAGATGGCGGGAAGGTTGCGTTCCCGCACCAGGTCGATCAGTGCCGCCAGTTCCGCCACGCCCGGCTCGGCCATGGTGCTGCGTCCCGGCACGACGCTGCCGAGTTCCGCAAAACCGTAGGTACCGGCGAAGTAGCCCAGTGAGAGATGGTGGCTGACGAGCAGGCGCAGTTCTACCGGCAGGGTCGCGATCAGGGGTAGCAATACATCCTGTTCCAGCGCCTCAATCTCCTGCAGGTAGGCCTCGCTGCGTTCGAAATAGCCTTCGGCGTGGGCGCTGTCGTGCGTGGCAAGAATGTCCCGTACCGTCAGCGTCCAGTGCGCGATGTTGCGTGGCTGCAGCCAGACGTGCGGGTCACAGCCGCCGAGCGCTTCGCAGTCCACGGCGTAAAGCGGACCGGGGCTGGCCTCGTCGTCCTGCAGTTTCAGGAAGCGCTCGCCCAACTCCATCTCGTGCTGCGCGCAACGTTCCTCCGCGTCTTCGTGGATGGCGATTTCGTGGTGGTCATCCTCGTCTTCGTGATCATGCTCATCGGCATGGTCGTCATCCTCGTCCTCGTGATGATCTTCATCGCCGTGATTGTCATCCTCGTCCTCGTGATGATCTTCATCGCCGTGATCGTCGTCCTCGTCATCATGATGGTCTTCGTCGGCATGGTCATCATCCTCGCCTTCATGATGGTCTTCATCGCCGTGGTCGTCGTCCTCGCCCTCATGGTGGTCCTCATCGCCGTGATCGTCATCCTCGCCATGGCCGTGGCCATGGCCGTTGTGTTCATGCGTGTGGCCGCCGGGAACAATCGGCACGCATTCTGAAATGACGAACAGTTTCTCGTGTTCAACGGCGACGTCGATAACGGAAAGCAGGCCTTCCTCATAATTGGCGCCGTTGACAAAGACCAGGTCCGCGTCCGCCAGCAGCCGCAGGGAAGCGGGTGTTGGTCGGAAACTGTGCGGGTCTGAGCCGCGGGGGATGAGTGTCACAACCTCCGCATCGTCCCCGGCGACGCGCGCGATGACGTCGGCCGCGATGCTGTGGCTGGCGACTATCGTTAACGGCGTTTCCTGGGCGTTCAGGGACGGACTCAACAGAAGCGAAAGCGCAAGCAAGGAGAACAAAAGGCCAGTCTTCACACGATACACGGCGACACTCCTGGACATCTACCAAAGGGATATGTAATGATACATGGTATCAATAAGGCGCGCCAGACCGGGAAATGATGGTGTTGCAGGTTGACGCACCCGGACAACAGGGACAGAATCACGTGCCAGGTATCCCGGGGCCACGTTGGCAGGCAAGTGACGTCCAGGACGCTATTGATCATACCGGCTCTCAATGAGGCCGCCAATATCGCACGCGTCGTGGCCTGCGCACGGCGGCACCTGCCGGAGGTTGACTTGCTGGTCATCGACGACGGCTCCTGTGACGGTACCGCGGCTGTCGCGAGAAGCGCCGGCGCCATAGTCTTGTCGCTGCCTTACAACCTGGGCATCGGGGCGGCCGTGCAGACAGGCTTCGAGTTCGCCGACCGTCACGGCTACGCCTTTGTGCTGCGCAGCGATGGCGACGGCCAGCACGGGGCGGAAGATTTGCGGCGCGTGCTGGAGGCGCTGAAGACGGGCGATTGCGACATCGTCACCGGCACGCGCTTTGGCGCACACAAGGGCGACCGCTCGGTCTCGCCCGGCCGCCGCCTGGGGATCGTCCTGCTGGCGGGGCTACTTTCGCTCATCACCGGCCAGCGGATCAGCGATCCCACCTCGGGCCAGGCGGGATTTGGCCGCAGGGCGGTCCGTCTCTTTGCGCGGGAGTACCCGCATGATTACCCGGAACCCGAGGGACTCGTGCAGGCTCATCGCGCGGGCCTGCGTCTGGGTGAGTTGCCGGTGACGATGCGCCCCCGCAGGGCAGGCCGGTCCTCAATCGGTCAACTTGATGGCATTTACTACATGATCAAGGTCACCCTGGCCATCTTCATCAATCTGCTGCGCCCGCCGCAGCCGCGTTGAGCGCCCGCTGTCCCATGCGCGTTCTCATGCTCTCCAGGGCCTGCATGGTGGGCATTTACCAGCGCAAGCTGGAGGAGATCGCCGCCCGCGGCGTGGATTTGCTGACCCTCGTGCCCCCGTACTGGCGGGAAGGCCGCGGCGGTACCCGTCTGGAACGTCTCCATACCCGTGGCTATCGCCTGGAGACCACGTCCATCCGGGCCAACGGCCATTTTCATCTGCACCACTTTCCCGGACTTGGTGAGGCCCTGCGCGATTTCCGGCCGGATGTGCTGCACGTCGACGAGGAGCCCTACAATCTGGCCGCCTGGCAGGCACTCTGGTTGGGGCGCCGCGCCGCTTGTCGAACGTTGTTTTTTTGCTGGCAAAACATCCTGCGGCGTTATCCGCCGCCCTTCAGCTTGGGTGAACGCTACGTGTTGCGCGGAGCCGACCACGCCATCGCGGGCACGACGGGCGCCGCCGACGTACTGCGCGCCAAGGGCTATCGCGGCCCAATGAGCGTCATCCCGCAATTCGGCATCGACCCGCAGCTTTTTCGGCCCGCGGAGGACAAATCGCCGCGTCTCTTCACGATCGGATATTTCGGGCGTCTGGTGCCCGAGAAGGGTCTGCACAGCCTCTTGCATGCGCTGGCCCGGATGGACTCTGACAGCCATCTGCTCGCAGTCGGCGACGGGCCGCTGCGCCCGCAACTGGAAACCATGGTGGGTCAGTTGCATCTCTACGGGCGCGTGCGCCTTGAAGCGGCGCAACCTTCATCCGCCATGCCGGCGCAGTACGGGCGTATCGATGCGCTGGTGCTGCCCTCGTTGACGCGACGCAACTGGAAAGAGCAATTCGGTCGCGTCCTCGTCGAGGCGATGGCCAGCGGCGTGCCCGTGGTCGGTTCAGACAGTGGCGCGATACCCGATGTTATCGACGACGCGGGGCTCATCTTCCCGGAGGGCGATGCGGCGGCGCTGGCCGGGCAATTGCGGCGCCTGCAGCGGGATGACGGGTTGCGCCGACACCTGGCGCAGCGGGGCAGGGAGCGGGCCCTGCAGCACTACACCCACGCCGGCGTGGCAGAAGCGACGGTGGCGGTCTACCGTGAGCTGACGGCGTCCCCGGCGTCGTCCTGATCTTTGCCGGACGTCGGGACCGGCCCCGTCAGGACCTTGCGCAATGGCCTGGGCAATGGCGAGGTCCGGGCCAGGCTGAGCAACAGGGCGCGATCGCCGGCATCCAGAATCCGCATCAGCCCGGGCAAATAAAGCAGCATGCCGGTCACCATGGCCGCCAGCGGGCTCAGGAAATGCGCGACGACGAACATCCAGGCGGCCAGCGCCAAAGCCAGGAACACAAGCGGTACGCAGCGTTTCAGCAGCGGTCGCCAGGCCGCGACCGGCGTGCTGTGAAGCAAGGTGACCAGGACCAGCAGGACGGACCCCAGGGAAGCAAGGGCTGCACCGTTTATGCCCAGGCGCGGCAGGAGCAGGGCGTTCAGCGCGATGTTCAGGGACAGCCCCCCTGCGCGCACGAGCAACATGCGTCGCTGGCGGTTGCTTGTGATAAGCGCCTGGATATAAACGTCGGCCACCAGGCGCAGCAAGGCGTACCACACCAGTATGCGCAGGACGGCGGCCGCCGGCACATAGTTGGCCCCGAAGAGCGGGACCGTGATCTCCGGCGCGAAGAGGGACAGCAGCAGGGTTAGGGGCAGGCCGGCCAGCAGGGTGAACCAGGCCAGGCGGCTGACGATGCTGCTCAGGGTGGCGCCGCTGGCGCGCGACATCATGGGAAACAGAGAGGTCAGAACGGTCGTGCCCAGCAGTTCGATCATGCCGGTGACGATTACGAAGGCGGCGGTGAGCCAGCCGTTTTGAGCCTCGCCCAGCAGGCGAATGGTCATGAGCTTGTCGGCGTGCATCCAGGCGAGGGACAGGAGGGCGGCGATTGCAAGGGGCAGGCTTTCGACCAGCAGGCTGCGCAGCAAGTCGATTCGCATTCGCGCGGGCCGCAGACCGCTCCGCAGGACCAGACCCCAGAGCATCGCCACGCGCGCCAGGCCGGCCGCGATCGTAGCGACATACAGGCCCGGCAGCCCATAACCGGACGCCAGGACCAGGGCCGCAGCGAGCAGCAGCAGCAGCATGTGCAACACCGTCACCAGGGAAGTTGAGCGCATGCGTTCCTGCGCCATCAACTGCTCGAAACACAGGTTTCCCCAGGCGTCGACCAGCAGACTGATGGTGGCCAGGGCCAGCAGGTTGCGGAATTCCGGACCGAAACCGGCAAGGGGCGCGGCAATGTTCAACAGCAGCCAGGCCAGCATGGCCATGCCGCTGCGCAAAATCAACGACGTTCCAAGATAGTCTCCGGCACGCCCCGGCTGGCGCGCCACCTCGCGCACGATGATGGCCCCTGTGCCGAAGTTGGTAAAGGCTGCGCCAATGGCGATGAATGAGCCGATGCCGCCGTAAACGCCGTAGCCGGCTTCGCCGAGGAAACGGGCCAGTACGAGTTGCCAGAGAAAGAGCAGGCCCCTGGAGATGATCAGGGACAGCGTCACAGCGCTTACGTTGCGCAGGGCGCGCTGCGTGTCGGCCGGGGAGACCGGTTCGCCGGCCGTCAAGACGCGCCCCCCGCATCCCGGCGCCACAGCGCCAGCACCGTTGCCGCCTCCCTCTCATCGTCGACGAAACGCAGCGTGCGCTTGCTGTCACGATAGACGCCGACCCCGCCGCCCAGCATACCCGCCAGGGTCGGCTCCAGGCCGATGACCAGCAGGCGGTCGCGCATGCGCGGGTGTAGCGCAACGCCAAGACTGCGAATGTGACCGAAAGCGCCGGCCGGCAGTTTCCCGGCCCTGCGCAAGTCAAGCACGAGTTCGACGGGCGGCCCCGCCTGACCCAGTTGCAGGGCGGCGCGCCGCATCCCCTTGTGCAGGTCGTTCCAGTTCCAGGGCGGCGTTGGCACAAGGACCAGGACGTCGCCGCTTTCTTCGTTCAGGCTGCTGTTCAGGGGCACGGCTGTGACTGCAGCAGATCGGACAGCCCCTCCGGCACCAGCGGGGCGTCATGAATCGCATCCGGGGCCAGCCAGCGCGCGATGATGCGACGTTTGCCCTCGCGCGCCTCGACGCGCTCCCTGTCGTAGATGTCGGGGTCGAGGAAGTCGGCGTCGTAAATCAGCAGCAACTCGTGGCGCGGCTTGCCGCGATATGTGAAGATGCTCTCCAGGGTGCCCAGATAGCGCGGAGCGCTTATCGCAGCCCCGAGTTCTTCATCGATTTCCCGCACGATGGCCCCGGCCCCGGTTTCACCGAAGTCGATGCCGCCGCCCAGGGGCCGGTAAAAACTCGCCCCGTTGCTGCTGTCGCGACCCCTGGCCACAAGGATTCGCCCCCTGTGTCGGAAGACACAGAGCGCCATGGGGCGAATGCGGGCCTTGCGCGCCATCAGCGCTCCTGTGCCCTGGAAATCGCCTTCTCAATGCGTTGATGCAGGTCGGTCAGGCGCCCGCAGGCGTCGTTTAGCTCGACGATGTCCTCGCGACGCTCGATCAGGGGCCGCGTGGGGTGGCTGATGCGATTGCGGACGCCCTGCAGGTCCATCGCCTTGCGGCACTGGCTGTTTGATGCGAATCCCAACAGGCCGCGGACCCCATCGTGTTTGCGGGCGACATCGGTGATGTCACCCAGGTCCATCATCTGCAGCAGTTCCAGTTCGACGTCGCCACGGGCCTGGCGCA
Organism: Anaerolineaceae bacterium; assembly: GCA_026708325.1. Lineage (GTDB taxonomy): Bacteria > Chloroflexota > Anaerolineae > Aggregatilineales > Phototrophicaceae > JAGWBD01. The sequence continues at coordinate 54,309 of JAPOVC010000028.1, forward strand.
GGCGGTCCTCGTGAAGCTTTTCCCAGCGTGACGCGGTGAAGAAGGGGCGAAAATCCTCGTCACCGCCCAGCACCAGCCGCAGCAGGCGGGCCAGCTCCATCTCAAAGTGCGCGACCAGCAGGTAGACGCTGGCCCGCGCCGGAATCTTGTTGAGGTCGGCAGGCGCCACAAGGCCGACGACGGCGCTGGCCTGCAGCACCAGGAATACGCGACCCGGTTGCTGCGCGAAGAGCCGTATCACTTCGAGGATGGAGGTGTCGGTCGCCAGCAGCCAGTCCGCCGTGAGCGGCAGGGGCGTTGCGCCGGAAGCCAGGTCCTCGCGGCTGATGATGCCACCCAGACCCTTTCCGTCCCGCACCGGGATGAAGGTCAGGTTGTGGGCGATCGCCGCCTGCACCACGACGTCGCGCGGCTCGCCAACGCGCCAGCAGGTCAACTGTTCCAGCGGCGTGGCGATGTCCAGCACCGTGTAGTCCGGCTCGTGACGTCCCTTCATCCGCTTCCCTGCAGGTACGCGTTCGGCCAGTGTACCATGCTGTCCTCTGCCTGCGATTAGCGGGTGACCGGGAGTTTGCCGTCCATCTCCGCGAGGGTCAGGCGCACGCTGACGATGTAGGGAGGGTCGTTCTCGCTCCAGTGACCGTAGGTCGTTGTAACGAGCGTGCCATCCGGCAATAGCTCAAGGCCGGGATAGCCGCAATCGCCGAAAACAATGCCGTTATGCATGGAACGCCCGTGCTCCCGATTGTGCATCAGGCGAATGCGATATTGACCTTCGCGGCCGGCGACGATGTCATCGAAGGTCCCCACCCATGCCACCCAGTCGGCGAGGAAGGGGCTTTCCCTGGCCTCATCGCGAAAGGTGACAAACAGTCGGCCATCCGGTGTGTGGCGGCCGATGTGTCGGTCTCCGGTGAGGGCAGCCGGCAACTCACGCGGCGGGCTCCAGCTTTCGCCTTCATCGTCGGAGAAGATGACGAAGGAATTGAAGCGTCTGCTGTTCTCGCGCAGCAGAATGGCGATATGCCGGCCATCCGGTGAACGCAACCAGCAGGGCTCGCAAAGTTCCGCCTCTTCATGCGCGGTCACGAAGACCGGTTCGCCCCAGGTCAGCCCGCCATCTGCGGAGCGGACGCAGCGGACAATCAGGCGCCTGGCCGCTGCGCCATCGGGGACTCGCAATCGCTCGTCGTCGTGAAAGAACGCCAGGTAGTCGCCGTTACGCAGGCGGCCCATGCAGGACATCGCCACCACGCCGCCGTAGTCGCCGATTGCTTCCAGCGCGGACCAGTTGCGGCCGTCGTCTTCCGATACCGCCATGCGGATCGGGTGCATGCCCGAGAAAAGCAGCAGTCGGCGTACGCCGGCCTTATCAATGGTGCGGAAAATCGTAGGCACCTCCAGCGAAGTGGACCAGTTTTCGGGCACGGGCAAGCGCTCCGACCAGGTCAGGCCGCCATCGTCGCTGCGTTTGAGCAGAATCTGTCCCACGCCATGACCCGTGGGGTAGGTGGCGTACATGGTGCGCCCGTCTTCCAGCAAAACGGTGGTGACGTGGCCCAGGTATCGCTGCGGGTCGCGATCGACGACGACCTGTCGTTGAGTTTCGCCGCTGACGTCGACGTGCGGAATGTTGATGTCGCTCGACACAGCCTGAGTCTCCTTTTCAGCCAGGCGGGGCAATTGTGAGCCCTGAAACGCGGCATTATACTCGGCCTGCGAAGCAGCGAGTCTGCGCCCATGAAGGCAACCACTGGAAGGCCCGGGAAAGCGGTTACGTTCAAATTGCATGACCCTGACGTCGCGGCCAGGGATTGCACCCTGCACGTCCTGCGCTGCCGGCTGGCCACAAGGGCGTGAGCCCCGACCTGCATCCCCGACGCATCGCGCTGCTGCTGCCCTGCTGCATCGGCGACGTGTTGTTGGCCACGCCCCTGCTGGCCGCCCTGCGCAACGCCTGGCCGGACGCCCATGTCAGCTGGGTGGCCGGGGGCGCCGCCAGGGCGCTCATCAGCGATCACGACCAGCTGGACGCTACCCTGGAGTGTGACCCCCTGCCGCAACGCTCACCGGCCACACTGTGGCACTTGTCAAGTCTGCTGCGCGGCGGCCGCTTCGACCTGCTCCTCTCGCTGTCGCGCTCGCCCCTGATCAGTCTGGTCGTCGGGTTGAGCGGCATTCCGCAGCGCGTCGGTTTGGACAGCGCCGGCCGCGGCTTTGGCTACAACCTGCGCGTCCCGCTGGACCCGGGCGAGTTGCGCCACGAAGCCGACATTTACCTTGATGCCGCGCGCGTCCTGGGCCTGGACGTCAGCGACTGCCCGGCCCGCATGCCCGTGCGGGAAGCCCTGTGGCCGGAACTGCGGCGGCGTCTGCAGGAGGCCGGCATCGATCCGCAGCGTTACCTGCTTTTGTTTCCTGCCGGCGGCAGCAACCCGGGCATGCAGTTGCTGGAAAAGCGCTGGCCGCCCCGGCACTTCGCTTGCCTTGCGCGGGAACTGGATCTCGACGTCGTGCTGGTGGGGGGGGCGCAGGATGGCGCTGCCCTGGCCGCAGTGAGCGCCGCTGTTGAGCGGGCCAGCCTCACCCTGGCGGGTGACCTGACCTTCGCGCAGATCGCCCTGCTGGCGAGGCGTTCGCTCGTCAGCATGGGCAACGACAGCGGCCTGACCCACCTGGCCGCGGCTGCCGGGGGACGTACGGTCGCCATTTTCGGCCCCAGCGACCCGCGGCGTTACGCTCCATCCGGGCCGGCTGTGCTGGTCCTGTGGAAGTCAGGGCCGCTGCCCCGGGTGGGCGTGAGCGCCGGCGCCGTGCCAGGCTGGAACTGGCGTGAGCACGGCATCGGCGTTGAGGAAGTCAGCGCGCGGGTGCGGGACTTTCTGGCTACCAGCGAGTCGCCCTGAAGGTCCAGCCCGGGTTTACCTTCTGCATCTCGATTTCGTCGTCACGGCGTTCAAGGCCGCAGGCCAGGTACTGTTCATGCAGGCGCGCCAGTGCTGCGCGGTCCAGCGCGATGCCCAGCCCCGGCTCATCGGATACCGTGACCGCCCCCTCTTCGAAGCCGATCCGTCCGCCTTCCAGCACTTCTTCGTATTGCCAGGGGTAGTGCGTATCGCAGGCATAGGTCAGGTTCGGCACGGCCGCGCCCAGATGTACCATCGCCGCCAGCGAGATGCCGAGATGGCTGTTGGAATGCATCGACAGGCCGCGGCCAAAGGTCTGGCAAATGCGCGCCAGCGCCAGCGAATTGCGCAGGCCGCCCCAGAGATGATGGTCGCTGAGAATGATGGCCTCGGAGTTGAGGCGCAGGCTGCCAGGCAGGTCTGCGAAGGAGGTGGTGCACATGTTGGTCGCCAGGGGCAGGTCCAGCGCCCGCGCCACGGCCGCCATGTTTTCCTGGCCGCGCGTCGGGTCCTCGAAATATTCGAGGATGTTCTCCATCTCCTTGCCGGCGCGGATGGCCGTCTCCACGCGCCAGATGGCGTTGGGGTCGTGTCGCAGCGGCACCTTCGGCCCAAAGGCCTCGTGGAGGGCCTGCATGGCAGCCACCTCGGCGTCGGGTTCGAAGACGCCGCCCTTGAGCTTGATGGATTTGAAGCCATAGTGGGCGCACATGGCCTGCGCCTGGGCCACCACGCCCGCCGGATCGAGCGCGGCCGCCTGCCGTGCCGCGGCCCAACCCGTCGCTCGTGGATCAGTCTCGAAACCGTGGGCGCCACCGGCGCCTTCGTACTTGTAGAAGAGGTAGGCGGAGAAGGGGACCTGGTCGCGCACGCGGCCGCCGAGCAGGTCGCAAACCGGCCGGTCGAGCGCCTTGCCCAGCAGGTCCAGACTGGCGACTTCCACCGCGCTGAGCACGTGCATGAAGACGCGATCATCCCAGGGTGAGTCGCCGCGTTGCTCCTCCCCGATGCCCAGGTGCGAGCGCAGCGTGCTTTCCAGCGTGGTCAATTGAAAGGGGTCCCTGCCGACCACGACCTCACGGGCGGAAATCAGGGCGGCTTCACTCTCCACGCCGCCCGGAATCTCTCCAAGGCCGTAGATGCCCTCGTTGCTGACCAGTTCGACGATCAGCCGGAGGGCGTAGGGCGCGTGCAGGCCGGCGGCATTTAGCAGGGGAGGGTCGCTGGTGGCGACGGGCGTGATGTGCATGTCTGCAATATGCATGGCTAGCTCTCCAATGGTGAATCGACTCCGGCCCGGCCAGGGACTACCCTGAGGACCATTTCGTCACTGGCCTGGTTACCCACTTCATCGTAGGCCACGGCGCGAAAGACGTCGCTGCCGACACCCTCAATCTCCCAGTCAAAGCCCCAGGGTCGTTCGCGGTCGATGCCCAGCAGGTGGCCATTGCGGTAAAACTCCACCCGTTCAATCGCAAGATTGTCCTGCACCTCGGCGTTGAGGTGGATCTCGCGCAGGGCGGGCCAGCGAAGCTCAAGGTTGCCCGGTTCCAGTTCCAGTGTTGGCGCCTGGTTGTCCACGGTGACCTGACGTTTCTCCGTCACTCGGCTGCCGTCGCTACGTACCACGGTCAGGCGCAGACTGTGCAGACCGCTGAGACCGCCGGTATCCCAGGTGCCGAGCAGTCCGGACGCAAATGGCGCGTTGCGTCCGGCGCCGATGGACTGCCAGCGTTGCGGGTTGAGACCTTCACCCTGTTCCAGCAGATAGTAGTTCAGGCCCTGCCGGTCGACCTCGCCGTGGATTTCAACCAGCCCGCCCACCCAGGCGAAAGGCAGGGGCCGGGAGAGACTGACGACGTCCTGACCGGGTTCATCCAGCAGTTTCGGCGGCAGGGGCTGGTCGTGGGCCAGCCACCAGGCCAGGGCTTCCGGCGGCGGTACAAACCAGGCCCGCTGGCCCAACAGATCCGGCGTTGTGTTTTCGGTTGCCAGGCGATTGTTGCCGCTGTTGATGGCGAAAAGTTGCCAGAAGGTGTCCACCCGCTGCGGTTCCACACCGGCGATAAACTGTTCGCGGCGGGTCGGGCAGATGCCGTTGGGCAGCAAACCGGAGCGTTCGCACACCTCCAGCTCGATGATGTTGTCCGGCCTGTGCCAGCCCTCCGCGGACTGACCTTCGTGTAGCAGGGTCATCAGGGCATGCCAGAGGTGGGCTGCCGGCCCGCTCACGGGCGCGTCGGCGCTCATGGGGCCGTTCGCGTCACGCCCCAGTTGGACGCCGACGAGATAACCGGGGCTGTAGCCCAGGGTCCAGGCCACCTCGCGGCGGCCGCTTTGGCCGCTTACGACAGCAGCTGGCCGCCCGACGTCCAGCAGGCGCACGTCCGCTTCTCCCAGCACGCGAACCCGCGCCACCTGGTCGGCCAGCACGTCATTGACCAGAAACCCCAGTTCACTGGCGAATCGCGACCTGCAGTCCGCTGCTTCGCTACAGGCCAGGTCCGCTGACTGTTGCGCCCGCCACAGGACCTCTCCTTTGGAATCTTCAATGGACAGCACGCTCAGCGGAGCGGCGCCCTGCGTGCCGGCGGCCGAACCCGGCAGGAGGCCGCGCTGTTCGCCCTGGGTGGCAAACAGGGCGTAGCTGCCGGCGGCATCCAGCAAGGAGACGGCGCCGCCTCGCTCCAGAAGGGACAGACTGGCCCCGCCGGCGGCTTCCAGCCCTCCCAGACCCAGGCTGTCGGCGCGCGCCAGGACGTTTTCGAGGCGCAATTCACTGGCCAGTTGTACGGCCGGTGGCAGAAGGCCGGCGCTCATGGCTTCGCGCAGGGGCAGGGGGCCGCGGAAGAGACCGTCGTCGTTTGCCGGTGCGTAAAGCAGACCTTCAATGTCGCCGGGTAACTCCAGCGGGACGTCAAGCAACATGTCGGCGGCGGTCCGCCCCTTGCGAAAGGCCTCAAAGTACACGTAGGGCAGCAACAGGGGGCCCGGTGGTTGACGCCGTTCGCCCGCCTCGCCCAGCAGCGCGAGCAACTCGCCGGTCCGCACGTCAAGGATGACCAGCGCGGCCTCCTGTGGCGGAGAATTCATCGCCGGCGCAAGCGGCAACAGGTCCTGGTCCTGGCAGTCGCCAGTCGCGGCCGTTGAGGCCAGGCGGTCAAGATGCAGTTGCAAAAGGCAGGAAGCCCGTTCCTGAAGCGTGAGATCGAGAGTCGTCAGGATGCGCAGGCCGCCCTGTGCCAGCATGCGTCCGCCATCCAGGCCCAGAGAGTCGAGGATGGCGCGCGCCTGATTCAGGGCCAGGTCGCTGAAATCCGGGGCCAGGCGCGACGACTGGTCCCTGCGGGCCAGGACGGGCGTCTCGCGCCCGAGAGCCGCGGTGGCTTCACGCGCGTCGATATGACCGGCCTGCAAGAGGCTGTAAAGAAGCTCGTCCTGCCGGCGGCGCGCCGCGGAAACGGCCTGCAAGGGGTTCGACTCCGGCTGCGGCGGGATGGCGGCCAGCAGCGCGATTTCGTCCAGGGCGAGCTGTGTCGCCGGTTTGCCAAGGTAAAGCCAGGCGGCGGCCTCGATGCCCCAGGCATCGTTCCCGTAATGGCTGGTATTCAGGTGCCATTCCAGCAGGTCCCCACGTGAGTGCAAACGCTCCAGTTCGGCGGCCAGCACCAGTTCGCGGCCGGGTGTCAGGCCGCCGGGCGCCGCCAACGGCCCCGAATACAGGTTGCGCACCAGACGCACGCCCAGCGACTCTTCGCGAATGCTTTCGCCCAGTGCGCCCCGCCAGAGTTGAATGCCAAGGGTCACCGGTGAGGTCGGCGGACGATCAAGATAGTCGGGGTCTTCACTGAGCAGGGTGGCCGCGATCAGGGTGTCCGGCAGTTCCTCCAGGGCGCGCCAGCTTCGCGCGCCGCCTGCGACGCTTCCTGCGCTGAGCAAAACGGTCTGCCCGTTGCGGTCGTAGAGGTGCGAGGGCCCCTCGCCCGTCATGGCCATGCCGCTGGCCGGAAGCGGCGGCGTGGCTTTCAGCGCCTCGTCGTACATCCACCATGCGCCGGCCGCCGGGAGCAGCACGAGCAGCGCCAGAAACAGCAGCAGGACGCCCAGCCCAAGGCCGACGCGCATTTGCCGCGCCCTGTGTCGCGCGCGCCGTCGCCGCCGCCTGTGCAGAAGCCGAATTGCTGCTGTCAGCGTTCACCTCAATGCCTGGTTCAGGATGGGCCAGTATAGCAAATGCCGCTATTGCAACAGGGGGGTCTGACGTTCCTGGCGTCGGCCCTGGCTGTTATACTGGCCGCAGGGGGATGGATGTGTCCCGGTGGATGCCCCGGTCTTCAAAACCGGTGGCGGGTTGCGCAGAGCAGGCCGCGGTGGGTTCGACTCCCATCCATTCCCGAACTGGCGCCGGAAAAGAGGAAGGACCCGTGAGCGCGACCATCGTCGTCATTGGCAGCTTCAATCTGGACATGATCACCACCATGGAGCGCCTGCCGCTACCCGGCGAAACCGTACAGGGCCGGCGTTTCAGCACCGGGCCCGGTGGCAAGGGCTCAAACCAGGCGGTGGCAGCCGCCCGCCTGGGCGCGGACGTCAGCTTTGTGGGCCGTATCGGCCAGGACCCCTGGGGAGACGTCGCCCTCGCCTGCTGGCAGGAAGAGGGAATTAACACCGGGCACGTCGGCCGCGATGCAGAGCTGGCCACCGGCGTCGCGCCCATCTGGGTGGATGACGCCGGCGAAAACGCCATTGTGTGCGCGCTGGGCGCGAACCTGGGGCTGACGCCGGAACACGTCGACGCGGCGGCCGATCGCATCGCCGCCGCCGACATCCTCGTCCTGCAACTGGAAGTGCCGCTGGAAACCGTGGCGCACGCGCTGAAACTTGCGCATGATCTGGACGTCCCCTGCATTCTGAATCCGGCGCCGGCCCAGGCCCTGACGCCGGAGATGCTGGCCCTTGCCAGTTGGCTAACGCCCAACGAGACCGAACTCGCCACGCTTTATGGTAAAGCGCCGGACGATATGCGGCCGCTGGTCACGCGCGTGGGCCAGACGCTCATCCAGACGATGGGGGCGGCAGGGGCGCGCTGGGCGACGCAGGACGCGAGCGGGCAGGTGCCCGCCTTTGAAGTCGAGGTGCTGGATACCACCGGCGCCGGCGATGCCTTCAACGGCGGCCTTGCAGTGGCGTTGGCGGAAGGGCGGGCTCTGGAAGAGGCGTTGTGTTTCGCCAACGCCGTAGCGGCGCTCTCGGTCACCCGCCCCGGGACGGCGCCGGCCATGCCCCGCCGCGCCGAGGTAGAAGCCCTGCTCGCCGGCAGCTGAACGCAATCACTGCAGCGCAAAGAGCAATAGCGGGACCAGCACACCAACCGCTGCGCCTCCCAGCAACTGCGCCGGACTGTGACGCCCGAGTCGCAGACGGGCCGCTGCCACCAGCAACCACAGCGGAGATAGCGCCAGGGCCCAGACCGGCCCGAAAAAAGCCCAGGCGGCCACCAGTACGCCGGTCATGCTCATCATGTGCATGCTGACTTGCCACGCCAGGGTGATGAAGGCAATCGATACGATGAGCGCAAGGCTGCACAGGGCAAGAAAGGGCATGACGCCCGGCGCCGCCGTGCTTCGCAACAGCCACCAGGCGATGGTTGTGCAGGCGATGGAGACCATGAAGGGACGGCGTCGCTGTTCGCGCAGCGGCATGTCCAGCGACGTGATGCGACCCTGCCGCACCATGGCGGCCACGTAAAGCATCGGCAACAGGCTGACAAACACTATGTAAATGCCTGCGTTGACCAGGCCCTGGGAGAGGGAAGCGGCATCGCGCAGGGAAACCGGCAGAGCCATCAACGCCCAGACCGGTGGCGGACTCAGCAGGGTGGAGACCAGGCGGGGCCAGTTCACCGCGACCGGACAGGCGAAGCGAGCATTTGATACAGAGCGGCATAGCGTTCCGCCACCTGTCGCCAGCTGTAGCGCGACTCAACCAGTTGCCGACCGGCCAACGCCAGGCGCTCCCGCAAGGCGACGTCCGCCAGGAGCTTGCTGGCCGCGGCGGGGAAGTCACTACGCTCCGCCAGCCAGGCATGACGGCCATGTTCAAGAGCGATGCCCTCCGCGCTGAGGGGCGTGGCCAGCAGCGGGCAGCCCGTCGCCAGCGCTTCCAGTACCTTGTTCTTGATGCCGGCGCCCATGCGCAAGGGACTGACGTAGAGCGTCGCACGAGTCAGCCAGGGCCGCAGGTCGGGCACACGCCCGGTGACCCGTATCCCTTCGCCGTCCAGCGTACGCAAGGACTCCGGGGGCGCGTTGCCGACCAGCCACAGTTGCAGCTCCGGATGCTCCTGGCGCAGGCGGGGAACCAGGTCGCGGGCCAGCCAGAGCGCGGCGTCGACATTGGGTTCGTAGGCGAAGTTGCCGGTGAAGAGCAGGCTGGCTGCCTCACGCGCATCACCTGAGGGCCGGAAGTGCTCTGCGTCGACGCCGTTGGGGATGACTTCCCAGTCCAGCGACGGATTGAGTCGGCGCAGCTCCGCGCGGTCCCGGTCGCTGACGACGACGCGCCGTCCGAAAGGGACATACATCCAGGATTCAAAACGGCGCGCCAGGAAGTGTCGCAGGCGAATCGCAGGCGCAGGTCCGCTGCTGGCTTCCAGCGCGCGCCGCATGTAGAGACTATAGGACTCATAGGGCGTAATCAGGGTCGGCAGCTCACCCACGGCATGGCGATACTCACTGACCTGAATGCCGCCGAAGAAATGCGCGCAGTCATAGTCGTTGACCGCAACCCGCTGCTCGATGGCGCGCCACATGGCCGGGGAAGAGACTCCTGCAGCCCGGACAGGAAAGCGCGAGCCTGGCAAAAGCAGGCGGCGCAGCAGCGTGGACGGGGGTCGCGCGGTTTCGTCAAACAGCGCGACCTCGCCGAAATGGGCGCGATAGTGTTCAACATCGTCATGGTCCTCCCGCTGGTCGGTAAAGGCCAGCAGGTCTATGACGCAGCCGCGCCGGGACAGTTCGCGCGCCAGGTGCCAGACGATGAGACGGTCGCCGAGGTGCAGCGGCCAGGGCGGGCAACGCGAGATGAGCAGAACGTGAGGCATCGGCGCCATGATAGCACAGGGTCTGTTCAGTCCTGAGGCAGGACGCTATCATGCGCAACATTGTATGAGGAGTGAGACATGCGCAGACTGCTGCAGATCATCCGTTTCCTGGTGGTCATTGCTGTGGTGGGCCTTTTTGCCGCGGTAGCCCTGATTGTTGTGGGTGAAGGCCCGGAGGGTCTGGGTGACGCCCTGAACGCCATCGTCGCGTTCATTCAGGGCGACCAACAAGAGGCCAGCGGGCCGGTCACGGCGCCGGGCCTTGAGGAAGAAGCGGGCGCGCGGGTCTTTCGCATCGCGCAGGAGGAGTCTGAAGTCCGCTTTCTCATTGACGAGGTTTTGCGCGGCGCGGACTTCACGGTTGTCGGCGCCACGGACCAGGTTGCCGGTGACCTTCGGGTCGACAAGGGCGACCCGGCGGCATCAGAGATCGGCCTGATTCGCATTAACGCGCGCACACTGACCACAGACAACGGCAACCGCAACCGCGCGTTGCGCACTTTCATCCTCAAATCGGCCGAGGACGAATTCGAGTATGCCGAGTTTGAAACGTCGGAAGTGACGGGCATGCCGGAGAGCGTGACCGTCGGCGAGCCCTTCGACATACAGATTCTGGGAGAACTGCGAATCGCCGGGGCAACGCAGGCCCTGACCTTTGATGCCACCATAACGCTGGAGAGTGAGGAGCGCTTAAGCGGGTCGGCGCGCAGTTCCCTGCAACATGCCGACCTCGGCCTGACCATCCCGTCCGTGCCCTTTGTTTCGGACGTGGCCGAGGAGGTCAGGCTGGAGATCGACTTCGTGGCGCTGGCCGTCGCGGAAGGCGAGGATCAGGCGCCGTCTTCAGGCTGAGCAGCGCCCAGTTCGCGGTCCAGCAGGAAGAGGCCGGGGCCGTAATCGCCCACCAGCTTCAGGTCCTGCACGGCGGCGTCGACCAGGGCTTCCTCTTCCACCTGTTCGTCCACGAACCATTGCAGAAAGCTGAAGGAGGCGGGGTCGTTTTCGCTGGAGGACAGCGCAACAAGGTCGTTGATGAGATGCGTGACGTGCTGTTCGTGCTTCAGGGCATCCTGGAAGACGTCCAGGGGCGATTCCCATTCGCTTTGTGGCTGGTCCAGGGGAAGCAGCAAAACGCGGCCGTTGCGTTCGTTGATGTAGTCGAGGATTTTCATGGCATGAGTCATTTCCTCGTCCGCGTGATTGCGCATCCAGGCGGCAAAACCGCGCAGGTCGCGATACTCGAACCAGGCGCTCATCGAAAGATAGGTGTAGAAGGCACCCAGTTCCGCGTTGATTTGCCTGTTCAGCGCTTCCTGCATCGCCTCGTTAAGCATGGGGTTCTCCTCACTGAGGTGTTGATCCGGAAAAGTTAATCCATGTAAATTGTATCATGGCAGGGCATTATCTGTCAAAGTTAACCACCAATGATTCTGAACTCATTGCTCGTCAAGTCCCGGGAGTCACAGCTCATGAGTTGCACAGTCCATCTTGTTCGCCACGGCGAGGTCCATAACCCGCAGCACATCATGTACGGGCGTCTGCCCGGCTTTCGCCTCAGTGAGCGCGGACAGGAGCAGGCGCGGGCTGCGGCGTCATGGTTGCAGGGACGCCCGCTCGATGCGCTTTACAGCAGCCCCATGCAACGCGCCAGGGAAACAGTGGCCATCCTGGCGGAAGCCGGCGCTGCGTTGCCGCTCCAGGTTGACGGGCGCCTGAACGAGGTCTACACACCCTGGCAGGGTCGGCCGCTGCTGGAACTGCTGAGACGCGACTGGGACATGTACAGCGGCAGCGGACCGGAATTCGAACAGGCGGAGGACGTGGCCCGTCGCGGTCAGGATTTTTTCGCCGCCGTGCGCTGCGCCTGGCCGGGTGGGGAAGTGGCCGCCGTCACCCATGGCGACATCATCGCGTTTTCCATCGTCCTCGCCGCCGGGGACCCGCCGGAGGTCAAGCTCAAGGCCCACATGCCCAACTATGGCGTCAGCGACGATTACCCGGAGACGGCCTCAATCAATACCTTCCACTGGCGCACGGAGGACCCGGAAGAACTGCCGTCCTTCACTTACCGGCGGCCCTGGTAGTTGGGCCACGCGCCGGCAGCAGGACCAGCATCGCCGCCAGCGTAATGCCGGCGATGCCCCACAGGACCGGGCCGTAGCCGCCGCCCAGTGCGTGGATGGCGCTGGCCCCGACCGGCGCGACGGTTCCCGCCAGGGTCAGGAAGACCACCATGACGCTGCTGATGCGCCCGAAACGCGCGGGGCCAAAACGCTCTGCCAGCAGGGCAGGCCGCAGCAGCGTGGCGGAGCCGACGGCCGCGCCAAACAAGAGGACGAACAGCCAGAGGCGCCAGTCGGCGCCTGGCAGCAAGAGGAGCAACACGGCCAGCAGTTGCAGCGCAAGCGACAGCCCCGTCAGCCATAGCAGCGACAGTCGCTCGGCGACGGGGGCGAAAATCAGGCGGCCCAGGACCTGGGCGGCGCCGATCAGACCGGCGCCGGCCGCCGCCAGATTGTCGTCCACGCCCTGTTCCAGCAGGTAGGGCACAAAATGGACCCGGATCGCCGTGCCGCCCAGCATGGCAAGGGAAAAGGCCGCGGTGAGTGACCAAAAGACGCTGCCCCGCAAAAAGTCATTGGCGGACACGTCCGAAGACGGCGGCGAGCCGCCGGGATCTTCACTGGCGCCGTCTGCCTGCAGCCCGATGTCGGCCGGTCGCCGGCGCAGCACCAGCGCGTGCAGGGGGATGGTCGTCGCGGCCAGCAGAATGGCGAGCAACAGGACCGCCGTGCGCCAGCCATGCTGTTGCAGCAGCGAATTGGCCAGGGGCAGGAAAATCGTGCTGGCGAAGCCGGCGACGAGAGTGATCAGGGCCAGCGCCCGCGCCCGTTTGCGCAGGAACCAGTTGGCGATGACGGTGAAAGCCGGTTCGTAAAACAGGGCCGCCATGCAGAGACCCAGACCAGACCAGACCAGATAAAACATTGCCAGATCCTCGGCCTGCGACCAAAGGACCAGCAGGGCGCTGGCCAGCAGGGAGGAGACGGTCATCAGCAGGCGGGCGCCGTGGCGGTCGATCCAGATGCCGACCGGCACGGCCATGGCGCCCCGCAACAGCAGGGCCAGCGAAAAAGCGCCGGTCAGTTCGGTGCGCGACCAGCCGGTGTCCAGTTCCATGGGACGGATGAAGACGGCGAAGGCGTAGTAAAGAATGCCCCAGGAGATCGTCTCGGTGATGGCCAGGGTCAGGGCGATGCGCCAGCCGTAGTAGCTCACCCGCATGGCGCGCAGCCATCTCACGGGTCGGCCTCCGTGTTCTGGCTGGCGATCTGTCCTTCCGCGATCCGCAGCACCGAAGCGTGCTGCAGGAAGCCCGGTGTGAAGATGTCCAGTTCAGTGGTGGTCAACAGCGTCTGGGCCACGCCGTCGAGCCGTTCCAGCAGCCAGTTGCGCCGGCTGGAATCCAGTTCGGCCACGACCTCGTCCAGCAGCAACAGGGGCGGCTCGCCGATGCGCGCCTGCATCCAGTCCAGTTCCGCCAGCTTGAGTGCCATCACCGCTGTGCGCGCCTGACCGCGGCTGCCGTAGAGGCCGGCGTCGTGGCCATTGATGGCGATGCGCAATTCGTCGCGGTGCGGGCCGCTTGGCGTGAAGCCCCGGCGGATCGAGAGCGAACGTTCCTCTTCCAGGCGCGCGGCGTATTGGGGCGCGATGTCCTCTGCGTCCAGTTCGCGGTGCAGATCAAGGCCTTGCGAATTGAAGGAGAGTTGACCGTCGCCGCCGGCGGTGGGCGCAAAGCTGGGCTGGTAACGCAGCGAAAGGGTCTCGCGCCCGCCCGTAAGGTCATGGTGCGCGCGGCAGGCGCTGGCTTCCAGTTCGCGCAGGAAGCGCTGGCGCGCGGCGATGATGACGGCGGCGGCTTCAACCAGTTGCGCGTCCCAGAAGTCCAGTTCGTGCGGCGCGGCGCGCCTTTCCTGAATGCGCCGCAGCAGGGCGTTGCGTTGGGGCAGCAGCTTGCCGAAGCGGTTCAGGGCCTCGAGGCAAGCGGCGTCAACCTGGGAAAGAGTGTTGTCGATGAACTGACGCCGGTCCGCCGGCGACCCTTCCACCAGCGCCAGGTCGCGCGGCAGGAAAAGCACGACGTTGAGGTGACCGACGAGGTCCATCACCCGTTTGTCGGCGCCATTGAGGCGCAATACCTTCCTGAAGCGCGGCGTCGCCTGGCCGCTGTCCTCCAGCATCAGGGTGACTTCCAGGCGTTCCAGCGGGCTGTGACGCGAACTGACGTCGGCGGCGAGGCGGGCATAGGGGATGGGATCATCCTGGCTGCGCCAGTGGATGAGCTGGCGGTCGCTGCTGCTCCATGGGGAGCGCGAGAGGGCGAGGTAGCAGATGGCCTCCAGCAGGCTGGTCTTGCCCTGGGCGTTGGCGCCGTGGATGAGCGTGGTGCCCGGCGGCGGGCTCCATTCCAGGCGGGCGTAGTTGCGGAAATTGCTCAGCGAAAGGTGCTCGATGCGCATGGGGGCAGGCTACACCAGTTTGCCGGGACGCCGCGGGCGATTGTAGCGTTGCCAGAGGTGCGCTGCACAGGACTTGACACAAAAGAACATATGTTCTATCATGGCCGAAATGACTGTCAAGGGGGGTTCGCGCCATGGCCCGCATGACCCGCAGTATCCTGCATCTTGATCTGGACGCCTTTTTCTGCGCCGTCGAGGAGTTGAACGACCCCTCGCTGGCGGGTGTGGCCTTCGCCGTCGGCGGCCAGCCAGGGAAGCGCGGTGTGGTCGCCTCCTGCTCCTGGCCGGCGCGCCGTTACGGCGTGCGCTCGGGCATGCCCATGGGCGAGGCAGTGCGTCTTTGCCCCCGGCTGCTGGTCGTCTCGCACAGTTTCGGCAACTACAGTGAGGTCTCGGCGCGGGTCATGGCCCTGGCGCAGGAACTGACGCCTATGGTTGAGCCCGTCTCAATCGACGAGGCTTTCCTCGATATCACCGGTTTGCCGGGCGACCCTGCCCTGGTCGCGCGCGCCTTGCAGGAGCGCATCGGACGCCAGTTGAACCTGCCCTGTTCCATCGGCGGCGGCAGCAACAAACTGATCGCCAAGATGGCCACCAATGCCGCCAAGGACGCAGGCGGGGGCGCCGCGCCACCGCGCGCCATCAAGATCGTCGCGCCCGGCGCGGAGGCCGACTTCCTCGCGCCGCTGCCGGTGGAGGCCTTGTGGGGCTGCGGCCCGAAGACGACGGAACGACTGCGGGAGATGGGCGTGTGCACGCTTGGCGACCTGGCCCGCTGGCCCACGCGCGACCTCATGCGGCGTTTCGGCAAGCATGGCTACGATATTTGTCAACGCGCCCGCGGCATCGACGAGCGCATCGTCGAATCGACCTTCGTCACCAAATCGGTGGGGCACAGCAGCACTTTCCTGCGCGACCAGCGCGAGGCCCTGCCGATTCGTCGCAAGCTGCGGGAACTGGCGGAACGCGTGGGCTTGCGATTGCGCCGCCAGCACCTGCGCGGCAGGACAGTGACGCTCACCCTGCGCTGGTCGGATTTCACGACCGTCATGCACCAGACGACGCTGCCGATGGCCGTCAACGATGACCTTCACATTTGGCAGGCGGCGGAGGCGTTGCTGGAGAGTTACTGGCCGCGCGGCCGTCCGCTGCGCCTGATTGGCGTTCGCGTCAGCGGCCTGGAGCCCGACCGACAGGGGCGGCAGCTGGAATTGTGGGAAACGCCGCGCGAACTGGCCCTGCAGGCGGCGCTGGACAACATTCGCAATCGCTTCGGCGATGGTTCCCTGCGGCGCTGCAGCGCCATGAGCAAGTCCGGCAGCTACGAGTCGCCCACGCCGGTCTTCCGCATGAACCACGGCCAACGTAACTCAGCCGCGCGGGCGTAGGTCAGGAGGCTTCGTCCTCGAGGGGAGATTCGATGAATCTCAGGAATCTACTGCCGAAGTTTGTCAATTCTGGCCAGTTGCTATTCCTAAGAGGCAATGTGGGGTTCGATTCGTCCGAGTGTGAGTTCGAAACCAACTCTCTGCTTGAGAGGTAAGAAACAATCGAAACAAAAAAGTGAAACTGTGGTCTACCTTTTTTAAAATGCAATTCCCAGCAATTGTAAAGTTCGCCAAGAGCCAATGCATTGATCCGCCACTCGGGATCTGAAAGTGAAAGCATCAAACCCCTTGGAGCATCAAATCGCTCGAACAACAAGAGTGTCTGCATATGTGCCACAGAAAACTCCTCTACAAGGTTGAGAAACACTGTTCGCTCGTCGTCTTCAGGAGCGGTTGGCAGTGCAGAATTCAGAAGCACATTCCGAAGAATTTTATGTTTCTCTTGTCTATGAGTGTATGGAACCATTCTCAGGACGATATATAAAGTTGTCATGAACTCTTCAGACTGGGCAAGTCTTTTTGGATCGATTGCGTCTACCTGTTTGCAAAGGCGTTCAAATTCTACGGCAAAGACCTTGAGAAAATCGATTAACCGCTGTTGGTGGGGCGACGCAAGAATCAGGTCTGCAACAGTAGAGGCTCCAGGAACAAATCCCAAGACTCCCAAAATGATCTTTCTGGCTTGATCTTGACTATCCGGTTCAGGGACTTCGGGAAGTCTTTCAGACATCCAATCGCTCCAGAACGTGCAATTTCACCAGGTGCGGTGCCGTATCTAAAGCAGCTTTTGCCGCAACACAGGCAGTATACGCGCGGCGGCAAGGCTGCGGTGGCTGGCGCGCTGCTTGACGTCTTCAGGCAACTGCGCCCAGGAGCGCTCTTCGCCCTGCGGGATGAAGATCGAGTCGTAACCGAAGCCGGCCGGGCCGGGCATCTCCGCCATGGCGATGCGACCCTCGTACTCGCCGCGGGCCAGTTCCAGGCGTTCGCCCTGAGCGACCGCGATCACGCAGACGAAACGGGCGCCGCGACCCTCCGGCGCTGTGTCGCCCAGCGCGTCCAGCAGCTTCTGACGGCGCTGCGCCATGCTCAGGCCGGGGCCGCCCCAGCGGGCCGGATAGATGCCGGGCGCGCCATCCAGCGCGTCGACGAAGAGGCCGGTGTCGTCGGCGAGGGCCGGCAGGGCGCTGCGGGCGGCCCAGACGCGCGCCTTCTGCGTCGCGTTGGCCTCCAGGCTGTCGCCGTCTTCGGCGACGTCGAGGTCCTGCAGGCCCAGGTCCGCGGGACTGATCAGCTGCAGCGGCAGCGAAGACAGCAGTTCACGGTATTCCTGCAGTTTACCGGCGTTGCCGGTCGCGATGAGAAGGGAGGTCAGGGGCTGATCCTCCGCGACAGGTTGAGCGTGAAGCCGCCGGCCGTGTCGGTCGCGCCCTCGTCGCCGCTGTAACGGGTGGCCTCCACGAGGTAGATGCCGTCGGCCGGCAGTGTGTAGTCGCCGATGCGGGCGTTGCGGCCCGGCCCCGTGTCGTCGTCGCTGGTCAGCAGCTCACGTTCCTCGTCCAGCAGGTTGAGCACGGCGTCGAGGTTGCCGCTGCTGCGGTCCATGGTGATGGTGACGACGTCTTCGGCGCCGCCCTGAAAGGCATACAGGCGCGCCGGCGATGCGTTGTCGAGGCGGCCCTCGACGGCCCGGCCCCAGGTGACCAGTTGCGTCCCGGCGGGCAAGTCTTGCAGCACGAGGTCGGGCAGCATCAGTTCCAGGCGATAGGGGCCGCTGGTCTGGCCCTCCGCCAGTTCATAGCGGGTGGCGGTGATGGTGTACAGACCGTCGGCGGGCAGGCGGAAGTCTTCGATCAGGGCGTTCTTGCCGCCGCCGCCGTCGTCATCGCGGGCCAGTTCCCGCCCCTGACCGTCGCTTAACAGCAACAGGGGATCGAGCCCGCCAGTGGCCCGCGCCATGCGAATGCGCACCCTCTCACCGGCCTGGCCGGCGAAATGGT
This sequence comes from Anaerolineaceae bacterium, assembly GCA_026708325.1. GTDB lineage: Bacteria > Chloroflexota > Anaerolineae > Aggregatilineales > Phototrophicaceae > JAGWBD01. Next base: position 72,228 of record JAPOVC010000028.1, read on the forward strand.
AGAAACGCTGGTGCTGCCCGTCGTCCAGGCTGCCGCGACCGCTGATGCCGGGGCGGATGGGGATGGCCGTGGCCGCCGTCGTGCCCAGCCCGCTAAACAGGGCCTCGTTGAGCGACAGCACGAAGTTGCCGCTGCTCGTGCCGGCTTCCTGACCGTAACGCGAGGCAAGAATCCGGTATTCGCCGTCGGCCTCGATCAAAAAGTCACTGATGCGACTGTCGCGCGGGGCCGGGCCGTCGAGGGCGTCGTCGTTGCTGGCCAGTTCACGTCCGTCGCTGTCCTGCAGTTGCAACCAGGGGTCGAGGTCGCCCGAGGCCCGGCGCAGGTGGAGCTGCACGACGTCGCCGCGTCGCGCGTGGAAGCGGTAGGCGACGACCGGAGTCTCCTGCGAAATGCGGTTGATGACCTGGTCGCCATAGCGCAGCACGCTGCCGGCGTTGGAACTGACGCCGATCTGTTGCAGGCCCAGCCGAAAGGTGCCGGAGGTGCTGCCGAGGGCCTGACCCAGGCGCATGACGACCACCGTGTAACGACCGCTGGCGGGCAGGCTCAGCGGCGCGATGAAGGGCACCAGACCGTCCTGACTGTCGTCGGAAGCGGCCAGCACCTGCCCCTCGCTATCCAGCAGCAGGAGCACGGGGTCCAGATTGCCGTCCGTCACTTCCAGTTGCAGTTCGATGACCTGCCCCTGCAGACCGTCGAAGGTCCAGGAGATGCGGGGCCAGCGATCGTTGATTTCACCATCGAGCGATGCGCCGGGGGTCAGTGTGGCGTCGCCCTGCGCCGGCGCGGCGGTGGCAGTGGCCAGCAAGGGGAAAACCAGCAGCAGGCAACGGACGACGCGGCGCACGGTCCTCAGCTGTCGCGCCGGTCCAGCCATACGGGCAGTTCAAGCGCCTTGCCAACGTAAAGGGCGACGGCCTGCGCGTTGCTGTTGCAGTGCCAGGAATGCAACTCGGAGACGCCGGTTTCCAGAGTCATGGATTCGCGCGCAAGCAGGCGCAACTGACGACTGGGCACCAGGTATTGGAATTGACCGGTGCTGAGATGCAGGTTCAACTCGGCGTAGGCGGGTGCGCCGCCTCTGCGGCGTCTTTGGCGCACTTCCGACACATAGAGCGACTGAATCTGCGCCGCGCGTTTGCTCCAGAGCACCCGCATGCCGTGACGGGCGCGAATCTGCATCTGGTAGCTGTCGAAGATATAGAGGTCGGGCGAATTGTGGAAGCGCAACTGGTTGCGGACGACCAGCGCCAAAAGCGCCAGCGCGGAAAGCAACGCCAGGGGCGGTATCCAGGGTTGACCGGGCGGGGCGATTCCGCTCAGGTGGCTGGCGACGAGCAGGAAGACAAAGACCGCCGCCCAGAAGGCGTACCACAGGCTGCGACGGAATGACGCGCGCGCGACACGCGGGTTGCGCACCAGTTGCAACATACCGGTGGTGCCGGTCTCCAACGACCAGTCGCCGCTGAAATCCAGTGGCAAACGAGGCAGGGGAATCTCCGCCGGCGCCGGTGGTTCCTCCTCAAAGATTAATTCCCGCACAGCCGCGATCGTGGCCGGCGCCTCCGGCTCAATCAGGCGAAATGGCCGGCCCGCCACGCTGGCGAGGGCCAGGCCGCTGCTTTCCGCCAGTTCACGGAAAGCGCCCTGGTCCGGGTCCGGCCAGTGGGCCAGTTCGCACCAGCGACTGTCGCGCAGGCTGGCCAGTTGCGGCGCCAGCAGCAATCCCAGGTGCCATGCCTCATCCGACGGTGACCAGCCCAGCAGGATATGCTCGACATTTGCGTTCGCCAGCGTTCCGCTGGCTGGAAGACGGCGTGAATCTGCAAAAGCTTCCGAGTAACGCAGGCGACCGTCGGGCACGGCGTCGAGCAACTCATGGGCGCCGTGCAGGTCGTCAACGTACAGACGCCAGCTATCCGGCGTCATTTCAATGGTCAGATTTTCAGCGGCGGCAACGGTTTCCATGCACCCTCGCTGGCGTTCCCCGGGCATTGTAGCACGGCCACCACATCATTCGTAGCGCAAAACAATCAGCGCCCTTTCGCGAATGGCCACCCGCGCGCTTAGCAGCGTCGCCAGGGCGCCGATGCCGACGGCGGCGATGACGAGGGCAATCGCGACCGGCGTGGCGTCGTCGGGGATGAGAATGGTGGCCTCAATGCCCAGGCGGCTCATGATGGCCACTCCCAGGGCGCTGAGCCCCAGGCCCAGCAGACCTCCCAGCAGACTGATGATCAGGTTTTCCAGCAGCATGACGCCCAGTACACGGCGTCCCTTGAGGCCGACGGCCTTGAGGATGCCGATTTGCCGCCTTCGTTCGAGCGTCGCCAGGGCGACCGTGTTGGCCATGATGATGCCGGCTGCCCCCAGCGAGAGCAGGCCCACCAGGATGGGCAGGGCGCTGAACTGGTCGATGAAGCGCCCGATCAGTCCGTCGATGAAGCCGACGTCGATGGTGAAAACGAGGGGCAGGGCGGAGAGGCTCAAAAGGGCCGCGTCCAGATGTTCGTCCTCGACGTCCACCAGGGTGAAGGGGAAACCGGTGTCGCCGGCGGGCAGGACACCGGGCGGAATAATGATCTGGTCCGGCCCCTGAAAGAGGTTGCTGGACGCCTGGACGCCGACGGCCTCAAACTCGTAGGCTTCGTCACCAACCTTAAGGGTGATGCTTCCCCCTACGTTGACCAGTTGGTCCTCTTCGGACAAGAGCAGCACGGGCTGGCCGATGTCGTCGACGTCAAGGGGGCGGCCTGCGACGATGCGCGCGTTGCCATTCAGGTTGACGCCGGTCGTATCGCGCACGGTGATGTCCAGGGTGTAATCGGGCAGGGCATCCAGTTCAGCGCCGAGTTCAGGAATGCGTCCAAGATCGCCTTCGCGAGTGGCGTTGCGCATTTCCCGGCGCAGCTGCCGCGCCCGCTCTATGACTTCTTCGCTGTCGGTTGCCTCGCCGTTGATGGCGATGACCTCGCCACTGTAATTCAGGATGCGCGTCGTGGACCGGACTCCCTCCAGGCCATCCAGACGACTCTCAATAAGCGGGTTGACGATGGCCGACGGCAGGGGCGTGAAGATCATGACATTGCCGCCCAGCGACTCGCTGAGGGTCGTCTGCAGGATCTGGCGCGTGCCGGCGCCGAAGAATGTGATGCTGCTCAAGGCGAACATCCCTGCGCTCAGCGCCAGCAAGGTGGTGGCCGTGCGCGTGCGGCCGGAGCGCAGGTTTCGCAGCGCCAGGCGCAGGTCGACGTTGCCGAAGGCCGGCATTCGCCCGACGACCCACACCAGCAACCAGAGCAACGCGATGAGGAGGCCCAGCAGCAGCAGGGTCAATGCCGTGCCGATGATGCCCGCCAGGGGGTTCGCCAAAATTTGCCCGGCGATGAGACCCAGGGTTACCACGATCAACAGCAGGGCCAGTAGAGAATGCAGCAGGCCTGTGCGGGGAATGACGGTCTCATTGGGCCGCAGGATGATGCCGGGCCGCACGCGCAGGGCGGTAAGGACCGGCAACACGCCGAATACGCCGGAGACGATCAGTCCGATAACCATGCCGAAGAGCAGGGCCTCGGGTTGCAGACTCCAGGCGAGCGGCTGCTGGATGAGCGCTTCGCCGTACTGGTTGGCCAGCCGACCGAGAAAGAAGCCAAGGACCGCGCCGAGAAGACTGCCCGCCAGGCCCATCAACAGGCCTTCCGTCAGGAAGAGCAGGGCGATGCGCCGGCCCTTCATGCCGAAGGTCTTGAGCGAGGCGATTTCCAGTGTGCGGCGACGCACCATCACCAGCATGGTGTTGACGATGCCCACGCCTCCGATCAACATGGCGCCCAGGCCCATGACCACAATGAACTGGCCCGTCAGGTCCGAGATGAGACGGTTTTCCTCGCGCAATTCGGGGACCGTTGAGTAGCGCAATCCGTCCCCGGTCAGTCTGCGCAGGCCGGCCGTCATGGTATCCGCCTTTTCCCGGGTTGCCGGCGCCTGGTCCGGCGGCAGCGCAATGCTGATTCGGTTGGGGCTACCTTTCAGCGCGAGCTTGTCGACGCTTTCATAATTCAGATAGGCGAAGCCAAAAAAGGCCGCAAGGGGATTGCGCAAGCTGGCCTCGTAATCGGTGGCGACGATGCCGCGCACTGTGAATTCCTCTTCCGTGCCACTGACGCGTACCGAATCTCCCACGGCGATTTCCAGCTGGTCGGCCAGATTCTGGCTTACCACCACCTCGTCCCCGCCGGTCAGCAGGCTGGACAGGGGCACGCCCGGCGGGTCCAGCGCCACCACCTCGTGCGACACCGGCCAGACGCCAGAGTCCACAAATAAAGTGGTGACAAATTGCGGTCTTCCACTGGAAACGCTGTCTGGCGAGGCGATCTGAATGGCATTGCTGGCCGTCCATGCGCTCCACTCGCCATCCCGTTCCCGTACCCAGCTGTCGATCCCGTCTAGCAGCTCCGCATCGAGTTGCGGTCTGTCGTCCTGGTCGTTGCCGTCAAAGCCGAAGGTCACGCCAAAACCTTCGCCAGGAACGCTGATGGTGATGTCCCCGTGGTTGCTGGCGCGCAGGTTGCCCGTCAGGGAGTCGCCGATGGCGAGGCCAAGGCTGCGCAGGGCCACGATGGCAGCCACGCCGGCGGCGATGGAGAAGACGGCAAAGAGCGACCAGCGTCGGTTGCGCCAGAAGCTGCGCATCGCGTAGCGCAGATAAAACATGAAACCTCCTGTTCAACGGGCCCGACACCCTCGAAAAGCGCATCGGGAACGACTATTCGTAACGCAGTACCTCTGCCACCGGCATACGCAACGCATGCCGCGCCCCGACCAGCGTCGCCAGCCAGGCGATCAGCAGGACGACGAGCAACAGACCGGCCAGCACCGGCCCCGCCTCCGCCGGCAGCGGCATCGCTTTCCCTGTGCCGAGCCCGGTGATCAGCCCCTGGGCGGCGACGCCGACTGCAATCCCGGCCGACGCGCCAAGCAGACCCAACAGGGTGTTTTCCAGCAACAGGACCTGCAGAACCTGGCTGCGCCGCAAGCCCAGGGCCCGCAATATGCCGGTCTGGCGCTGCCGCTCAAGCGTGGCAAGTACGACGCCGTTGGCCATCATCACTCCGGCGGCGATGAGGGTCAGACCGCCCACTGCTGCGGGCAGGGCGCCAAGTTGCCCTGAAAGGTTTACGACGAGTTGGTCGAGAAGGTTCACGTCCAGAGCCAGCAGCAGGGGCACGGCGCCCAGTTGGGCCAGCACGCTGTCCAGTTTGTCCTCTGTGACGTCCAGAATGTGAAAGCGGGCCAGACTGCCGCCCGGATCGAGTACGGCAGGCGGCAGGAAGGCGGCGGCGACCCCGGGGAACAGGGCGTTGCTGGCGCTGTCAACGATGCCGACCACCACGACCCTTTGCAGCGCGTCATTGATGCGCAGCGAAAGAATGGCGCCTGGGGAAATGTCCCGCCCCTGTATGGCGTCCGGCCGCAGGGCGGCTTCAAGCGCCGAGCCGCGGGCAAGGACCAGCAACGGCGAACCGGCGTCGTCGGTTTTCAGGTCGCGCCCGGCGACGAGGTCACCGCTGCGCAGGTCAGGCTTCTGTGAATCCCGCACGATGACTGGCAGGACGGCGTTGTTGTCGACGGGGACGTCATCGATGGCCTCCAGTTGCGCCAGCCAGAGGTCGGTCTGCGTGTTGTGGCGCAGGTCCTGCTGAAGTTCGGGCAGCAGGTTGCGCAAGACCAGACCGGGAGCCTGTGGAAACAGGGGCAGTACCAGTACGTTGCCGCCCAGCGATTCGCTAAAGCGAAACTGGAGCACCTGGCGAAGGCCTGTGGCCGGGAAGCTGATCAGACTCAGCGTGAACACGCCGATCGCCAGGGCCAGCAGGGTAATGGCGCTGCGCAACCTGCGGGCGCCCAGATTGGCGAGAGCAAGGCGAAGCCCTGAAACGCCGGGGACGGGCAGTACACTCAACAGCCAGACCAGAAGCCACAGGCCCGCCGTCAGGATGGCCAGCAGGAGAGTGGCCGCGGCCACGATCAGGATGCCGCTGAGGGTGGCGTCGGGCGTGATGGCGGGCAGGCCGCGGTCAACCAGGGGATGGACGATGGTCCCCGTGAAGTGTCCGGCGACCAGCAGAATCACTGTGAGCGCCAGTGCAATTTCCACCAGACCGGGGCGCGGCAGGCGCCCCTGCGCCGGTCGCAGGAGGACGGCCGGACGTACGCGCGCCGCGATGCTCACGGGCAGGATGCCAAAGACCAGGGTCACGGCCAACCCCAGGGCCAGGCCGAAGAGCAACGCTTCCGGATACAGGCGCCAGGCGACGGGCCTCTGCACAAGCGTTTCGCTCAGGCGGTTGATGGCCCGGCTGACCGCAAGTCCGGCCAGCATGCCCGCGAGCGATCCCGCCAGGCCCAGCAGCAGGGCTTCTGTCCCGTGGACGGTGGCGACCTGGCGGCGCTGCATGCCCACCGCTTTCAGCGTGGCGATCTCCTGCAGTCGGCGACCGGTGAGCACCAGCATGGTATTGACGATGCCGGCGCCACCGACCAGCAGGGCGGCCAGGCCCGTCAGGACCACCAGGCGTTCGATGAATTCCGTCAGGTCCCTGTTGCGAATCAGCAGGTCCGGCGTCGTCGTCATCGAGTGGATGCCGGCATCAAGGGCCCACAGCTCCAGCCCGAGTTGCCGGATCAGGTCCCCGCTGCTGCCAGGCGGCAGATAAATGCTGATCTGGTTGGGCGCCGGGTTCAACTGCATTTGCAGCGCCTGGTCGTGATGAAACCAGGCGAAGCCGAAGAGCGAAGACGTCAGGTCCCGGATGTTGGCTTCGCCGTGATCGGGCACGATACCCGTCACGGTGTAGGGCAGGTCAGTGCCGCTGACGCGGACCTGGTCCCGTACCTGCAATTCCAGGGCATCCGCCAGTCTGCGGCTGAGCACAACCTCTGCGGCGCCGGTCAGGAGCTGGCCGGGGGTCATGCCTGGCGGGATTTCCGCGAAGATCTGGCGCTCGCTGCCGTAGCTGGACGGATCGATGAAAAAGCTGCTGATAATGCCCGGCGCGCGGACAGTTGCGTCGTCGTGGCGGGCCAGCTGCACGTTGTGATAGACACTGTAGGCGGCCATTAGGCCGTCATAAGCGGCGACGACTTCTTCCAGGCGGAGAAGGTCTGACTCGTCAAAGACGCTGCGTTCCCATGCGCCCTCGTTGACTGTCAGCGCGAAGGGGCCGCTGACGACGCTGCGGATGTTGATGTCGCCGCGGTTGACCTCGCGCAAATTGAGCAACAGGGCATCGTTGATGGTCAGGCCGAGGCTGCGCAGGGCGACCATGGCCGCCACGCCGGCAGCCACACCGAGGACGGCGAAGCTCGTCCAGCGGACGTTACCAAGCAGGTTCTGCCAGGCGAGTCGCAGGTAAAGGCGTATGCGATTCATCCGGCTCCGGTACGCTGAACTGAGACGGCCTTTACTATACAACAGCCCTGCCGCCGGAAACTCTGCGGCAGACGCTTGAAAATGCTTCAATCACAGTATAATTGCGGAAGTTGCTGACCAGGGCACGAAGGACACAGGACATGCTTTCGCGACAGGATATCGACTTTTATCACGAGAACGGCTTTCTGCGCATTCCCGGACTTTTCACAGTGGAAGAGACCGACGAACTGGCCGACGAACTGGACCGCCTGGTGCAGGACTGGTCTTTCACCAGCCCGGGCTGGAGCGGGCCCTGGCGCCAGGCCTACATGAATCCCGAGGTTGAAAAGCAATCGAAGCTCACGGCGATGCATGACCTGCATCTCTATTCCGCAGCCTGGATGAAGGCGGTCACCAATCCGAAACTGGCTGCCGCGCTGGCGGCCCTGATCGGCCCCAACGTTGAGTTGCACCACACCACCATGCACATCAAGCCGCCGCAGACCGGTCACCCCTTTCCGATGCACCAGGACCACCCTTTCTACGCCCACGAGAACGGCCGCTTCATCGACGTGCTGGTGCATCTGGATGACACCAGCCACGAGAACGGCGAGATCCGATTCCTCAGGGGGTCGCACAAGAACGGCGCGCTTGAGCACATCACCATGACCGAGGACGGCCCCTGCACGCCGCACCTTCCCACCGATGACTGGCGCCTGGAGGACACTGTGCCCGTGCCGGCCAAACGCGGCGACGTGGTGCTATTCTGCTACCATACTGTGCACGGCTCTTACATCAACAGCACGCGCAAGCCGCGGCGCATGGTGCGAATGGGCTATCGCGACCCGCACAACCGCCAGGAGTACGGCCAGAGCATGGGCCGGGCCGGCCTGATCGTCGCCGGCTATCGCGAGCGCGTCGGCGACGAGCCGCTGCTCAAGCAGACCTGAGAAGTATGGGTACCGCGGCCGATACGCCCGCGCTCGTTCCGCAGCCACAGTCGCTGCGGCGCGAGCCGGGCGTTTTTGAGTTGACGGCGGAGACGCGCGTCTGTGTCCAGACTGGCCTGGAAGGTGCAGCGCAGGCCTGCGCCGACGTTCTGCGCGCGGCGACGGGCCTGCCCTTGCCGCTCACGAACGGCGGGAGCGCCGGGAAAACCCTGAATTTATCCCTGGCCCCTGACCTCGGGGCCGAAGCTTACCGGCTGCAAGTGGCGCCCTCGGGGATCAGCCTGCAGGCCGGTGACGCAGCCGGCCTGTTCTATGGCGCGCAGACCCTGCGACAGCTGCTGCCGGGAGGTGGAAAGTCGACCATCCCCTGTCTGAATATCGAAGACGCTCCGCGTCATCGCTGGCGCGGCCTGCACCTGGATGTGGGCCGTCACCTCTTTCCGACCGACTTTCTGCGCAAAACGCTGGACCTGATGGCCCTGCACAAGCTGAACCGCTTCCACTGGCATTTGACCGAGGACCAGGGCTGGCGCCTGGAAATTGAGGGCTGGCCGCGCCTGACTGAAGTGGGCGCCTGGCGCTCGGAAACACCGCTACCTGCCGATCGTCACACGCTTGACGGTCGTCCCTACGGTGGCTTTTACAGCCAGGAAGAGGCGCGCGGCCTCGTTGCGTATGCCCTTGAACGGCACATCACCATCATTCCGGAAATCGAAATGCCCGGGCACGCCCAGGCCGCGCTGGCCAGTTACCCGGAGCTGGGTTGTCGCGGAGACGGTTACGCGGTGCGCTGCCACTGGGGCATCAGCGACGAGGTCTACTGCGCCGGTAACGACGCTGTCTTCGACTTTCTGGAGAGCGTGCTGCTGGAGGTCATGGCGATCTTCCCGGGCGAGTTCATTCACATCGGTGGCGACGAGTGCCCCAAAACACGCTGGCAGGCCTGCCCAAAGTGTCAGGCGCGCATGCGGCGCGAAGGGCTGCGAGATGAGCACGAACTGCAGAGCTGGTTCATTCGGCGCATCGAAAGTTTTCTGAACGGACACGGACGTCGCCTCATCGGTTGGGATGAAATCCTGGAAGGTGGCCTCGCGCCCGGCGCGACGGTCATGAGCTGGCGCGGGTCAGAGGGCGGCATTGCGGCCGCCAGCGCCGGCCACGACGTCGTCATGTCGCCCAACACCCATTGCTATCTCGATTATTATCAACGCGAGGACGTGGAATCCGAGCCGCCGGCCATCGGCGGCTACCTGCCCCTGGAGCGCGTATACGAAATCGATCCGCTCGCCGGGATCGCGCCGGAGCATCACCCCCACGTGCTGGGCGGCCAGGGGAATGTCTGGACGGAATACATGCCCACCACGGACCAGGTCGAATACATGACCTGGCCGCGGGCCGCGGCCCTGGCGGAAGCGCTGTGGACGGCGCCTGCTCTACGGGACTTCGATAGTTTTCAGCGACGCTTGCGCGGGCACCTGCCCCGACTGCGACCCCTGGGCGTCAAATACTGCGACCCCTTCGGCGACTGAATTCAGCGCACGAGGCCACGCGCAGCGACGGGCCATTCCTGTTCAACAACGCCATCCCTTACGCCATGCAGCTGAAAGTGCAGGTTGCTGACGACACAGGTGTGCACTGGCACGACGTGGACCTGTTCGCCGATGCGCGGCCTGCGCTCGCAGTCCGAAAGGTCGACGAAGCCGTGCTCCTCGTTGAGCTTGTAGATGCGCGCTTCGGGATATTCGCGAATGTGGCCGTGGCCGTCGCTGACGCGGTCTGCGGCGAGGGTCTTGCTGCCGCTGTCGAGGATGGCCCGGTCGGCTGTCGGTCGGCTGACGACCGTGGCCAGCACGCTCATGGCGCAGTCATCAAGCGTTGCGCCACCGCTGGTGACCACGTTCATGTCGTTGAAGATGTAAGTGCCCACGCGCAGTTCGGTCATTTCAGGCACTTCATGCGCGGTCCTTGAAGCGCTGGTGCCGCCGCCGCTGACTTCCGGCACTTCGATGCCGGCGTCGTCGAGGCGTTTCAAGGCCTCCTGCAGGCGCGGACGGATGACGGGGTTGGCGGGGTAGAGAAAGAGGCCGGCGAATTCCAGATGCGGGCTGGCGACGATTCGCTGCGCCAGGGCAACGATCTGCTCCGGCGCGGCGCCGGTGCGCTCGATCTCCGTCTCCAGATCGGGCATGACGCGGATGCGCACGCCGGCGTCTGCGGCGGCGGCTTCCAGGCCAGCCAGCACGTCACTGTGGTCGGCGCTGACGGTGATGCGTCCCCGCTTCGACAGGCTGGCGAGGCGCGCGGTCTTTTGCGGCCCGACGATGTTGAAGGGCAGCTGGATGTCGTCAAAGCCGGCGTCGAGGAAGACCTCGACCTCGCCCAGTTTCTGGCAGGCGATGCCGACCGCGCCGGCCTCGCGCTGGATGCGGGCGATTTCCGGGCTCTTGTGGGTCTTGATGTGCGGGCGGAAGGTGATGCCGTGCCTGTCGCAGTAACCTTGCATGCGCTCGATGTTGCGCAGCATGGTCGGGATGTCGATGAGGACGGCCGGCGTGTCCAGGTCACGGGCGAGGGTCATGGGGGACTCCTTTCGCAGTCGGGTCTGCCGCGACGGGGCCGTGCATGCGCCGCCCGCCCGACATGGCAGACAGGAAATGTAACACAAGGGCGTACCGTGGCGTTTACCTGGTCAGTCAAGCGTCGCCGCAATGGCTGAGTAGGGGACTGTGGCGACTCCTGGGCCTTTCGGGTGCGAACTGAACAATTCAAGAATTGCGCCTGGCCCCGCGCCGGTTAGAGGCTCAAGATAATCAACGTAGTAAGCCATGTCTCCCTTGCGAAGACCTGCTGAGGGAACGTCACAAGTCAGCACGACTTTTTTGTACAGCACGGGTGGATGGTGAGACGGTGACATTTCATTCTTTCCGGGCAACATTGAAGCAACGATGTGCTCACCAAACTGGTGACGACACTCACTCGCCAGAAGTGTGCCTGTCACGCATCTGAGTGTCCAGACCTGGTCGCCTCAATCGCATTCCGGCCGATCGCCTCCAGCGCCAGGTCGCCGGAGGGGGGATGCGTCAGGCCACCGCGCACGTCGCGGTAGTAACGCTCCAGCGACAGGGCGTGGGTGATCGCCTGGCCGCCGACGATACGCATGGCGCGGTCGGTGGCGCGGATGGCGGCGTCGTTGGCGAAGAGCTTGGCCGGGGCCACCGCGGACATGTCGCGCCCCTCGTCCCACTGCCGCGCGGCCTCCAGCAGCATCATTTGCGCCGCCTGCAGCTCGACGTCCAGTTCGCCAATCTGGCGCTGGATGCCGGGCAGCGACGCGATGGGCTTGCCAAGGGCCGTGGGCACGCGTTCCAATGCGAAGCGGATGGCGGCGTCGCGCGCTGCCAGAGCCACGCCCAGGTAGGTCGCGGCCGTCAGCAGGGGGAACCAGGGCGTGGGCCGGTTGCGCTGCGAACTGTCGGCATGGCGCGCCAGCAAATGGTCGCCCGGGACGAAGACGTCTTTCAAATAGACGTCGTCGCTGTCGCTGGCGCGCAGGCTGAGCGCGTCGCGCCAGGTCGGCTCCCAGCAGATGCCGGGCGCGTCGTTGGGCACCAGCATCTGGGACGGATCGCCCTCAATATCAAGACTGACCAGCAAATGCGTCAGGTGCCTGCCGCCCGTCGACCAGTTCTTGTGGCCGTTGACCAGCCAGCCGCCGTCGACGCGCCGGGCGTTGCTGCGGAAGATGGCGCCGCGCGAGGGGCTGCCCAGTTGCAGTTCGCTGGCGACGCTGTTGAGCAGCGCGCCCTCCTCGCTGGTGAGGCGGCAAAGTTGCTCAAAGTGATTTTCCGACCAGGCCGTGTGCTCGCGCATGGCGCCGAAAAGATGCAGCGGCATGGCGGCCACCATGGCCGTCGAGCCGCTGGCCTGGGCCAGTTCGAGTTGGGCCAACGCGCAGTCGCGCAAGGTCGCGCCGTGACCGCCATGCTCGCGCGGCACGCTAAGCGCCAGATAGCCGCTGGCGCGCAGGTCGGCGACGTCCTCGGCGGGCAGGCGGCCGGCGCGGTCGGCGGCGTCGGCGCGGGGCGCGATGCGGGCCGCCAGTTCGCGAACGTCGTCCAGCGCGAATCGGGCCGGGGTGGCAACTGGCATACGTTTTTCCTTCCTTGCGTCGCTGCGGCGCGATTGTAGCGTAGCGCGCTGACGCGGTTAACCCTGCCGACGCGTTGGCGGGCCAGTCCGGCCCTGGCTATAGTTTTCGCCCACAGCGACAGCAGAACAGGACGGGACGCCATGAGCGAAAAGGACCTTCGCTACGATCTTGCGCAATCGGACATTCCGCGGCAATGGTACAACATCCAGGCGGACCTGCCGCGTCCGCTGCCGCCCGTGCTGCACCCCGGCACGAAGCAACCGGTCGGTCCGGACGACCTGGCGCCGCTCTTCCCGATGGCGCTGATCGGTCAGGAAGTGAGCCAGGAGCGTTACGTCGACATCCCGGATGAAGTGCGCGAAATCTACAAGCTGTGGCGGCCAACGCCGTTGCTGCGCGCGCGTCGTCTGGAAAAGGCGCTGGATACACCGGCGCACATCTACTACAAGTATGAAGGCGTCTCACCCAGCGGCAGCCACAAGCTCAATACGGCCACGGCCCAGGCCTGGTACAACAAGGCGGAGGGAATCGGCGGCCTTACGACCGAGACCGGCGCAGGGCAGTGGGGCACGGCGCTGGCCCAGGCCTGCAACTTCTTCGACATGACCTGTCGCGTCTACATGGTGCGCATCAGTTACGAGCAAAAGCCCTATCGCCGCGCCATCATGCAGTCCTTCGGCGCGGAGGTCAGTTCCAGTCCGGGGGACAGCACCCAGGCCGGACGCATGATTCTGGAGCAGGACCCCGACAGCACCGGTTCGCTGGGCATCGCCATCAGCGAGGCGGTGGAGGCGGCGGCCACCAGCGGCGGACGATACAAGTACGCGCTGGGTTCGGTGCTCAATCACGTGCTGATGCACCAGACGGTCATTGGCCAGGAATGTCTGCAACAGATGGCGCTGGCGGACGAATATCCGGACGTGGTGGTGGGGCCGGTGGGCGGCGGCAGCAACTTTGCCGGCATCGCGCTGCCCTTCCTGCACCGCAACCTGCGCGATGGACAGTCAACGAGATTGCTGGGCGTCGAGCCGGCGGCCTGCCCCAGTTTGACGCGCGGCACCTACGCCTACGACTTCGGCGACACGGCCGGCATGACGCCGCTGGTGAAGATGTACACGCTCGGCCACGGCTTTGTGCCGGCGCCGTTGCACGCCGGCGGCCTGCGCTACCATGGCATGGCCAGCATCATCTGCGAGCTTTACGATCAGGGCCTGATGGAAGCCCAGGCCGTGCCCCAACTGGAGACCTTCGAGGCCGCGCTCACCTTCGCGCGCAGCGAGGGCATCATCCCCGCGCCGGAGGCCGCCCATGGCATCGCCGGCGCCATCCGCGAGGCGCAGGCGGCGAAGGAAGCCGGTGACGAACGGGTCATCCTGTTCAATCTCTGCGGCCACGGTCACTTTGACATGAGCGCCTACGATGCCTACCTCGGCGGCGAGTTGACGGACTACGAGTATCCGCAGGCGGCGATAGAGCGCGCAATGGCGGAGTTGCCTCCAGTCTGAAACTGTCGGGCGTGGGGTTCAGCGGGCGCGCAGCAGGCGCATGCTGTTGAGCGTGACGACCAGCGTCAGGCCGACGTCGGCGACAATGGCGGCCCAGAGACTGGCTCCACCGGTGACGGCCAGGACGAGGAAAGCGGCCTTCATCGACAGACTGAGAACGATGTTGTTGCGAATGGTTGAAAGCGCGCGGCGCCCCAGACGAATGGCGAAGGGCAGTTGCGACAGGTCGTCGGCCATCAACACGACATCGGCGCTTTCGAGCGCCTGGTCGCTGCCGATGCCGCCCGGGGCGATACCCAGGGATGCGGCGCTCAGGGCCGGCGTGTCGTTGATGCCATCGCCAACCATGGCGACCGGATGACCGGATGCTTCCAGATCGCGCACGGCGTCGAGTTTGTCTTCCGGTAGCAGCCCGGCACGGACATCTCGCACGCCCACCATGGCGCCGATAACGTTGGCCGCCTGCTGGTTGTCACCGGTGAGTATCACGGTCCGTAGCCCGAGGTCATGCAGTGCCTCAATGGCCTCGCTTGCGTTCTCGCGCGGCTCGTCGGCCAGACTGATATATCCACGCACACGCGCGCCGTCGCAGAGCAGCACGGCCGTTTCGCCACGGTTTTCGGTCTCCGCAATCATGTCGCACAGGGCTTGGGGATGCGGATGCTCGTTCTCGAAGAGGACGTGACTGCCCAGGGTCACCAGCTGATCGTTCACATAGCCCTGCACGCCGCGGCCGGCCAGTGCCGTGACCTGGGTGGCGGTAGCGTAACGGTCGGTGAGGTGGAGCGCATTTGATCTGGCCCTGATCGCCTGGGCGAAGGGGTGACTGCTGCCGCGTTCAACCGCCGCGGCCAGCGCCAGCACATCTTCACATTCGTGACAGATGTCTTCCTCATCCCTGCAGTCGAGAGAATACAGTCCGGTGATTCCTGGCTGGTTGGTGGTGAGTGTGCCCGTCTTGTCAAAGGCGATGGTGCGAATGCGCCCCAGCAACTCAAGGTAAACGCCGCCCTTGATGAGTACGCCGTGCCGGGCCGCGGCGTTGATGGCCGAAATGACGGTGACCGGTGTGCTGATCACCAGGGCACAGGGGCAGGCGATCACCAGCAAGGCCAGGCCGCGGTAGATCCAGCCCACGCTGCCACCCTCATTCAGAAGAGGCTGGCCGAAGAACAGCGGCGGTACGGTGGCGACCAGCAGGGCCAGCAGGGCCGCCAGCGGCGTGTAGATGCTGGCAAAGCGGTCGATTGTTCGCCAGGACTGTGCGCGCGTCTCCTGGGCCTCCGCCACCATGCGAATGATGCGGCTGATGGCGCTGTCCTGCGCCAGTCGCGTGACCTTCACTTCGAGCCCGCCCGCTGCGTTGATGGTGCCGGCGTAGACTTCATCGCCGGGGCCGACGGGACGGGGCAGGCTTTCACCCGTGAGGGATGCCTGATTGATATCGCTGTAGCCATCCAGCACGACAGCATCCACCGGGATGCGGTCTCCGGCGCGCACCAGCACACGATCATCGAGCCTCAGGTCCGCGACCGGCACCTGCGATTCCTGGCCGTCCTGCAGGCGCAGGGCCAGCGCCGGCGCCAGCTGCATCAGACTGCGCAGACTGGCACGGGTGCGACCCATGTTGTAACCCTCCAGGGCTTCGCCGAGGGAGAAGAGGATGACGACTGCCGCCGCCTCCAGGAATTCACCGAGGGCGATGGCGCCAAGGGCTGCGATGGTCATCAGCAGGTTGATGTTAAACGCGCGGCGATGGCGCAGCGCGTCAAGGCCGCTTCGGGCGACTGGCCAGAGCGCGATCATCAGCGCCAGAGTGTAGGCGGAAAAGATCCACAGGCCGGGCAGCGCCAACGTCCGGCTGGCCAGCAGGGTAAGCAGGACACCGCCGCCACCGACCAGCGTCAGGCGGGTTTCCGGGCGGGCCAGCAGATAATCGACGAAACCCGCGATGCCGCCGCGCTGGCCGATCCCGGTATCTGCCTGTCCATGGTCGCAACAGTCCGCCACTGCGGCCTGACCGATGGGGGTCCCGCAGCAGTCCGCCGGGCCGGCCGTGTCACAACAACTCCGGACTGGCGTGACCTCACAGCAATTCGCTGCAGTTTCCGGTCCGCAACAGGATTCAGACATGCCAACATTTAACCCAGGCGCGATTGCCCGGCCTGCACCTCGTCCATCGCCTCTATTGTATCCTGTAACTGGCTGACTTCCTCACGGATTTCCTGGCGCATTTGCCGCGCGCCGCTGCTGTCCGCCTTGCGCGTACCCAGCAGGGCCATTTGCGCGTGCATGGTGCCCAGCGAGGCGAGCGCGCTCTCCAGACGCAGCACGGCGCGCTGCCCGTGGCTGCCAATGGCATTCAGGTTCTCCAGCTGTTGCTGCAATTGCTGCAGCTGGCGCTGCAGTTCGCCGCGGATGGCCGGGTCCTGCTCGCTTGCCAGGCGTCTTTGGGTACGCTCGATCCTGCGTGGCACGGTCCTCAGGTCCTGGGAGACCAGGTCGTTGTCCTCGAAGGTGTCGATGTGTCGCGCCAGCTGGACCATGTGAGCGATCCAGGTCTCCACGTCTGCCGCGGTCTGGCGCAAACTGTCGCGCAGCGCCCCCTGATGCAGGTCGGCCATGTGATGCATGGCTCCGCTGTATTCCAGGGCGCGGCGCAGTCGCTCGCGGGAGCTGGCATTGCGGATGCTGTGAATCTCAAAACGCGCGGCAAATTCCTGGTGCAGTGCCTGGCTGGCGCTTTCCGCGTCGCCCAGATGTCCGGCGACCAGCGCCGCCAGCGACAGCGCCCCGCCGACCAGCCAGTACCATGGCTGCCAGTCGGGCAGGGGACGGAGGTCGGCGCTGACCAGCAGGGCCGTCAGCGTCAGGGTTATGAGGCTTTCCCGGCGCAGGAGCGCGCGGGTCAGCAGGGCCCTGCGGGCCCGCTGCCGGATGGATAACTCCTGGTCGCTCATCAGTCGGACGGAGGCCCCGTTCTCGCCGGCCCTGCCCTCGCGGCGGCGCGGGCTTTCGAGAACGCAGCTTCAGGAGAGGACGTAGGTCGCGAAAATGCGTTGCACACCGGCGATGTCGGCCCTGGCCTGCAGCTTGCGTTCGATGGGCTGGTTGTGCCCCGAGAGCCAGATCTTCATTTCCGAGTCCATGTCAAAGGTGCCGACGGTCTCTATGGCGAAGCGGGTCACGGAGCGGTAGGGGATGGACTGAATCTCGACCTTTTTGCCGGTCACGCCCTGCTTGTCGACCAGGATCAGGCGCTTGTTGGTGAAGACGATCAGGTCGCGCACCATCTTGAAGCCCTTGTCGATGTACTCGTCATCGGCAAGAATGCCGCCCAGACTGCGATGCAACTCTTCCGCCCCGACTTCGCGTGCGTTGCCCCGAATGGCATCGATCATGGTTTTCCGTCCTTCTCAGCCCCCGGCGCTCATCCGGCCGGCCGCCTCGTCCTCATCCTGCTGGATTCCCAGACGCTTGCGCCGTTCTTCCAGCTGGCGGTCCACCTCGGCATTGCCGATGGCATCGTCGATGCGACTGCCAAGGTTGGCGGTGGCCATTTCAAGGCGGGCGTCCTCGCGATCGAGATTGCTGCGGATGCGTTCCGCCAGGTCGGTGATTTGCGTGTCGCCGCTGTGGGCCAGCTGGTCGAGGCTGCGGATGGTCCGGGTGGCGACCTTGCGCGCCTCGGTGAGTTCGATGAGCGCGATCAGGCGCTCGCGTTCCTGGCGGATGGTGGTCAGGCGCGCGACCAGTTTGGCGCGCATGTCCAGCATCATGTTGTACTGCCGTTCCTGTTCCTGCCACTGCTCGTAGTAGTCGGCGGCCAGTTCCTGACGGGTGTTCAGGCGGGCCTGGGCCGCCGACGCCAGGTCCTCGCGCCCGTTGAGGATGAGTGAATCGATGTCGCGGTCGAGCGCTTCGGCCGAGGCGGCCAGTTCATCATACTTGCGTTTCAGGGTCTTGACTGTACCGCCGACGGTGGCGGCGGAATCTTCCAGGGCGTCCAGGTTTCGCTCCGCCTGGCGAATGTATTCATCCATGACGCGCACGGACCTGGATTCCAGCGCCCGGTCGACGATGCCATGCAGGTTGGCTCCGATCAGGGTATTGATCTTCTCCAAAAAGGATGGGGCCATGTCTCTCTCCGCTTCGATCCCGACTTTTTCAGTCTGGCACTGGCACAGGCAGGCGGCCCTTCACGAGTCTACCCGGGGATGCCTGTGTATGGCCAGCAGGTCCGCCAGCAGGCCCTGACCGGTGGCTTCGGCCCCGGCGCCAGGCCCCACGATGGTGACCTCTTGCAGGTTGTCCGTGGTCCAGGTCAGGGCGTTGCTCACGCCAGCCACCGCCGCCAGGGGGTGGGTCAGGGGCAAACGTTGCGGCGCGACGCTCGCGCCCCCTTCATCGATGCTGGCAATCAGTTTCCAGCGCTCGCCAGCGTCAAGCGCGGTCCGGATGTCGCCGCCGTCCAGGCCGGTGATCCCCTCGATCGACATGTCATCGAGGCGCAGCGAGCGGCCAAAAAGCGCCCAGGCGAGGATGACGGCCTTGCTGGCCGCATCGTGTCCCTCGACGTCGGCGCGCGGATCGCTCTCTGCGTAGCCCAGCGCCTGGGCCTGGGCGAGGGCATCGGCATAATTCATGCCGGCTTCCATCTGCGTCAACATGTAGTTGCAGGTGCCATTGAGGATGCCGCGGGCTGCGCGCAAGCCACTGCTGGCCAGCGTTTCGCGGGACATACTGACCACTGGCGTGCCGGCCATGACGGTCGCCTCGTAGCGCAGTTGACGCCCACGCTGCCGGGCGTGGTCTTCCAGCCCGGCCGCCGTCAGGCAAACCGGTCCCTTGTTGGCCAGCACCAGGTGCATCCCCTGGTCCAGCGCCGCGCGGCAGGTATCGAGCGCAGGTTGGGCATCCACAAGGTTGGTAGGGCTGACCTCGACGAGGACGTCGGCCAGACCGGCCTGGATCAACGGCAGCGACCCTTCGTCCCGCAGCAGTCCAGCCCGCTGCGGATACTGCGCTAGGCCCCCTGCTGCAGAAGCACGTAGCAGCGCTTCCATGTCCAGTCCGGCGGGATGCGCCAGGCTGCCGTGGCTGCCGGTTACGACGCCGGTAATCATCGGCGCGAAGCCGAATCTGTCGCGCAGGGATTCCCTGCCACCCAACAGAAGGCGCGTCAGTCCCTGGCCCACCACGCCGAAACCGATGAACAGCAATCTCATGTCAGGATGCTCCTGTCCCGTTCCCGGCGCCTGGTCCCTGCATCCACCCGGGCATCAGCCACTGCTGACGACGTTGCGCCAGTCGTCGCGCAGCAGGCCGTCGCGCAGCAATTCGGCGGCCTCGACGGCGACGCGCACCTGGGCGCCGTCGGTGCTGGCCGCCAGGTGCGGTGTGTGAATGACGTTGGGCAGGTTGAGCAAGGGATAGTCCGCTGGTGGCGGTTCTTCCGGATAAACGTCAACGGCCGCTCCGGCGACGTGACCGCTCTGCAGGGCAGCGGCAAGCGCCCCTGCATCGATGAGGGCGCCACGGGCGGCATTAATGATACGGATGCCCGGCTTCATTTGTTCAAGACTGGTGGCGTTGATCATGTGTCGCGTGTCCGGCGTCACCAGTGCGTGCAGGGTCAGAAAGTCGGCGCGGCCGTAAAGCTGCTCCAGGCTGTCCTGTTTTTCGATGCCGGCGGCATGCGCGCTGTGCGCGTCGACGAAGGGGTCGTAACCGATGCAGACTATGTCGAAGGCGCTGGCGCGCGCGGCGACGTCGCGCCCGATGCGGCCCATGCCGATGATGCCCAGGGTCAGACCTTGCAGTTCCACGCCGCCGAATGCCACCCGCTCCCACTTGCCGGCGGCCAGGGAGGCATGCCCCTGGGGAATGTGACGCGCCAGTGCCAGGATCAGGGCGAGCGTGTATTCCGCGGTGGAGATGGTGTTGCCGCCTGGCGTATTGACCACGATGATGCCGCGCGCCTGCGCCGCCTCCAGGTCGACGTTGTCCACGCCGACGCCGGCCCGGGCAATGGCGCGCAGATTGGGCGCAGCGGCGAGCAACTCCGCATCGACGGTGGTGGCGCTGCGGATGATGAGCGCGTGCGCGCTGCCAACCTCTGCCAGAACTTCGTTGCGCGGCATGTTGCCGGGCGCCGTCACCCTGAAGTCAGGGATGGCCGCCAAGAGGTCAATGGCGCGGCGGTTGACGTTGTCCGGGATCAGAATGTGCCAGGTCATGCCTGCGTCTCCAGAAAGGCCTCAAGACCGGCCAGAATCTCTTCCAGTTCCTCCGCCTGCATGTCGCCCATGTGGGCAATGCGGAAGGTCAGGCCCCGGATCTTGCCGTAGCCCTTGTCCATGGCGAAGCCGCGACCGGCCATGAAATCCGCCATGGCCCCGACGTCGATGCCGGGCGTGTTTTCGACTGCCGTGACCGTCGGCGAGCGGTGACCGGCCTGCGCGAAAAAGCCGAAGTCCCTCGACCGCATCCAGTTGTGTACGCGGTCGCGCATATGAAGGTGACGTGCCCAGCGCACTGCCAGACCCTCGGCGAGGATGTCATCCAGCTGGAGATCGGCGGCGAACATCAGGGCAACGGGCGGCGTGGTCGGCGTGTTGTTCTTCAGAAGGCTCTTCTCGAGCTCGAGGAAATCGAAATAGTAG
The DNA here is from genome assembly GCA_026708325.1 of Anaerolineaceae bacterium. Classification (GTDB taxonomy): domain Bacteria; phylum Chloroflexota; class Anaerolineae; order Aggregatilineales; family Phototrophicaceae; genus JAGWBD01. The sequence continues at coordinate 92,912 of JAPOVC010000028.1, forward strand.
CCGCGATGCTCAATTGTCGCGGCACGTTCCAGCACGCGGTCGCTGACGCTGCCGAAGGCGATTCCCGGCGGCAGGGCCAGAGCCTTCTGCGAAGAGGTGAGCGCCACGTCGATGCCCCAGTCGTCAACGCGCAGTTCCGCGCCGGCGAGGCCGCTGACCGTATCGACCAGCAACAGGGTCTCCTCGTGGTCGCGCAGCACGTCGGCGATGTTACGCAGGGGGTTGGTAACACCGGTGCTGGTCTCGTTGTGGACGACGCAGAGGGCGTCGTAGCGCTCGCGTTGCAGGGCGTCGCGGACCATTTGCGCATCGTGTGCCTGGCCCCAGTCGACGGCGATGATATCGGCATGGAGGCCATTGGCGCGACTGACCTGGGCCCAGCGTTCGCTGAAGGCACCGCCGGTCAGATGGAGTACCTTGCGATCAGGGCGGACGCTGTTGCGCAGCGCGCCTTCCCACAGGCCACTGCCTGAAGAGCCGCTCACGTAAACGCGGGAGTCCGTCAGGAAGACCTGGCGCAGCTTGCGCTGCAGACTGGCGAAGAGCTCTTCAAATGCCGCCGTACGATGGCCGATCATCCATGCAGTCTGCGCCTGCAGGACCTCCGGCCGTACTTCTACCGGGCCGGGCAGGACGAGACGCTGGTGAACGCTTTCGGGCATGGATTCTTCTCCCTGAAGTGAGGTGTTCCCATGGCGGCGCCATGATAGCACAGGAACCTGGCCCGACGCGCCACCGACTTGCAACGGTGGACTCTGCGGGTATACTGGCGGGCAGGGGCAATTAGCTCAACTGGCAGAGCGTTCCTTTGACGTGGGAGAGGTTGCAGGTTCGAGTCCTGCATTGCCCAAAACCGGACCGGCCATTGGCCGGTTCTTGTCTTGTCAGGCCGTTGCTTCCAACAGCGCGAGTTGCGCCGGCGTGCAGTCAACGGCGGCTTCCGGCGTCATCAGTTCCGGCGACAGGTAGAGAATGGTGACACCGTCGCCGAGACCATGGCCGGAGAAGCAACGCGCCGCCTGGAAGTCATGTTCGGTCAGCCAGTCGGCAAGCAGGTCGCATCCCTTGTCCCAACCAGGCGTAGAAATCACGGCCCGGGGCTGGTCCAGCGGCCAGTATTTCGGATCGTCAAGCGTGAAGCTGCAAAAGGCACCGTAATTTAGTCGCCACAACATACCCAGGGAAATTTCCGGAGCGCCAGCCAACGCTATGTCTTCCTGGGGTAACATTCGGTCGATTTCCTGGCCGATTGCGCTCAATTGCCAAGCATGATCGTATTCGTGTCTGTAGTTTTCTGCCGTCTCAAAAACCTGAATTGTGCAGAGCAAAACCAGGGCCAGCACCAGAAAAAGCCCCCCCCAAAGTCAATTGTCTTCTGTCCCGGCCATCGGGCCTCGCAGGAGACGAAAAGAGCATCGAAAACCCAAATCCCGTCCAAAGGCACATAAACGGAAGCCAGAACACAGCATAGAATTTGGTGAAATGCGCCAGGGTCAAAAGAATTATTGCGCCAGCCCCAATTGCAACAAGCAACGATGACTTCCCGCGCACACCGCCATATCGAAGCGTAACCAGCAGACCCAGCGTGGAAGTGACGAAGACATAGGGATTCAAATAAAGAAGCAACTGTACGAATTTGATCAGGTTTTCGATGGTCAGACCCGTCCCGTGAGTAGCTGCCCCTAAGCTTGATTCAAGGTCCATGGTTGCCTTTATCACGTCAGGCAATGTGGCCGGATTGACACCAGGAAGAACGACGTGGTATGTGAACCAGGCCAGGGCATAGGCCGAAAAACCGGCAAGGAAACCGGCGAGCATCTTTCTTTCGTTGCTCCCTGCTCTTCTACGTAACATTCTCAGGAATGGTGGTGCATGCAAAAGGCAAAACATGAGAGCGAAGGTGCTGCCATAGGGGTGCCCGTCAATGGCTGACAAGGCCAGCGCACCGCAAAGGAAGCTGGGCAGGCGGATCCTGGTCGCCCCTGGGTCACGAGCCGCAACAAAACAGCAAAATGCGATTGTGGTGGCGGTTGCCACCCAAATGTCCGCGCGGGCCGAAACGAAATGAATGGGAAACAAAATGCCGCAGACGGCCGCGATCAGTGCCGCAACATGGCCAAACAGCCTGCGTGCGGTCAGAAACAGAAAGGGGACGCCCAGCCAGGCGACCAGGAAATTCAGGAAACGCAATTGCTGGACACCTGCTCCAACCAGGTTCATCCAGGCACCGCCCAGGAACCAGTATCCCAGGAAGTAAAACCAGGTCGACGCGTTTCGATCTGGAAGGAGCAAAACAAAACGGTCCGGAAAGGCAAACTGTCTCAGGGAGTTGCCAACAATCCGTGATTCGTCCTGCCAATGGAACGCTGGAACCTGGCCGGAAAAATGCGTTGTCAGAAGCAACTGGCCTGCAAGGAGCAAGAACAGAATCAATGGCAAGAAAGGAGGGAGCGAAACGATCAGTGATGATGCACCGCACTTCCACATGAATGTCGTCACAATTGTGACGACGACCATGAGTATCAGACTCGCGAATAGCGCGAATACCGGGTCCCTTTCCACAAAGAGGACCTTGCGCAACAAAAGCCACAGCAGAGGCAGGAACGCAAGACCAGCTATCAGAATGGACCACGCTTCTCGCCGTGTTCCCTTCCACGCAGACCGGCGCAAGAGCGTGGCTCTCACTCCCGGAACACTGATGACCAGAAGGGCAGCGGTCAACATGCCCTGAAACGCCAACAGCGCTGCATAGCGCCAGGACCAGCGGCCTGACACGGATGGGTCCGTGCTGGTATGTCTGGCCAACAGAGCCAACACGACCAGGCTGACCAGGGCGAGAAAGGGGAAAAGCCAGTCCGTCGAAAGAGGATTGAGACGGACACTGGCGAGTCCTGAAAGTCCCTTGCGCCACGTCCTCATGTGTTTTCCAGCCAGGCAAGGTGTTCCGGCGAACAGTCGACGGCATCCCCCGGCGGCATCAATTCCGGTGAGAGGAACAGAATGGTTACACCATCGGCAAGGTCATGCCCGGTGAAACAGCGAGCCGGTCGAAAGTCTTGTTGTGACAACCAGTCTGCAAGGAAGTCGCATCCCTCGTCCCAGCCCGGTGTAGATATCACAGCCTGCGGAGGATCAAGGGGCCAGTATCGAGTATCACCATGAGCAAACCCGCATGATCCTCCAAAGTTGAGCCGCCAGGGCATTCCGAGGTATGGAACGATTGACCCAGCGACCTCGATATCTTCTGCGGGGAGCATCCTGTCGATTGCCTGACCAGTCCTGGTGACACTCTCCAGGCGTTCATGGGCCAGATGTTGCAGTCCGGAAATGTCATCCAGATGAAGAGTGCCCAGCATCACGAAGGCCGCCAGGCCATAAACTGTGCCGAAAGAAACCCGCACCCTTGTACGAGAGATGAATGTCCGGGGAATCGGGTCAAGACTGGACAGTCCTGTTCCCAACCAAAGGCATGTGAATGGAAGCCAAAAGACCAGGTAATATCGCTGAAAGTGAGCGAGGAAGACGAGGATGAGCAGGCCGGCCCCGCCGGCGATCATTAGCGACATCCTTGCAGAAGTACTGTTGTTCCTGGCCGTAAACAGCAAGGCCGCGAGGCAAAGCAATGTCGAATACGGATTGTACAAAAGGCTGCTCTGGATATATTCCAGGAGAATCGTGAAGCTGAATCCTGTTCCCGTTCTGGCAGCTCCAATGCTTGTTTCGTAATTCAGGGTTGCATGCAACAGGCCCTGAATTGAGGACGGATTGACCCCCGGCAGGACGATGTGATAGCAAATCCACAGTGCCAGGTAACTGATGCATCCTGCGACAAAGGCGATTGCCATCTTTTCTTCGTGCCTTGTACCGACCCTGCGCAAAGCGCGAGCAAGCGGTCGCAGATACAACAGGCCGTACATCAGGGAAAATGCAAATCCATAGGCATGCCCGTCGATGGCCGACAACGCGAAGAAACCGCAGGCGAAATTGAGCAGGCGAACCCGGGTCGCGCCAGGATCTTTCCCGTAAACATGGCAACAAAAGGCGATTGAGCACGCAGTTGCCACCCAGATATCGGATCTTGCGATCACGAAATGCAGTGGAAGCACTATCCCGCATACGGCGGTGAGGAACGCCGCTCTCTGGCCCATCAATTTCAACGCCGACATAGACATAAAGGCGATTCCGATCCAGGCCGTGACCAGATTGAACAGACGCGCCTGCAACAGTCCGGCGCCGGTCAGTTTCATCCAGGCACCGGCGAGCACCCAGTAACCCTTAAAGTCAAACCAGGTGTCTGCATTCCGGTCCGCAAGAACCTGGACGAATCTGTCCGGTATTTCGAATTGCCTTATGGCATTGCCGACAAACAAGGATTCATCAAAGGTGTGAAATGCCGGGACTTTCCCCAGGTAAGTCGCGGTCACTAGCAGTTGGAAGGCCACCAAAACGAGTAGAACCAGGGGAATCGAGACTGTTGCCGTCAGGTCGGTTGCGCCCTTGCGCCACAGGAACAGCAGAATCACTGCGAAGACTGTGGCAAGAGCCAGCCCTGTGGAGATGACGCTCAAGGAATTCCTGTCGGGCAAAAGTGTATGGCGCAGCAGAACATGCAGAAAGGGCATGGCTGCCGCCCCGATACCTACCAGTGCCCAGGCCCGTCTACGTGAACCCGACCAGACCGCTCGACGCAAAACACGTGTTCGCCAGGCAGGTACGCACAGGATCGCCAGTGCAAGGGCCCACATCGCCAGCACGGCCAGCAAACTGGAGTAACCGGAAGACCAGCGTCCCAAAACTGTCGGATGGGTACTGGTGTGTCTGGCGAGCAGAAACAACGCGACCAGACTTGCGAAAGCAAGAAGGGGGAAGTAATACGAAGGTGCAAAAACGGGTAGACTCCGTAAGCGTCGCTGGAACAAACCTGTCAACCTGGCGTTCACGGGGTCTCCAACCAGACAAGATTCTCCAGTGAACAGTCGATGGCGTCTTCGCGTGGCATCAGGTCGGGAGTCAGAAACAAAATGGTGGTCCCGTCGCCCAGACCATGGCCGGAGAAGCAACGCGCCGGCTGGAAGTCGTGGTCAATCAGCCAGTCTGCAAGCAGATCGCATCCCTTGTCCCAGCCCGGAGTGGACAAAACAGCCTGGGGCTTGTCCAGGGGCCAGTAAGCGGGATCGCTGTAGGTAAAGCCGCAGAGACCACTATAGTTCAAACGCCAGGTCATGCCCAGGTAGAATTCGGGAGTTCCGGCGACAACGATGTCTTCGGCAGGGAGCATTTGGTCAATCTCCTGGCCGATGCTGACAATTGCCTCGGCTCTTTCATTGCTTTCCTGTTGCAACGTTGCCGTCTCATCAAGTTGAAGCGTGTTGAGCAATACAAAGGCAGCCACGACAAACAGGGTTCCGAGTGACATCGAGGTTGTGCCGGGCGAGGCGGTAGTTTCAGGGGTCGGGAACAGTCCTGCGAGACCGGTTCCCGCAAACAGGCAGAAGAACGGGAGGAAAAACACAAAGTATTGCACAGAGAAGTGCGCCAGCATCAGAAGGATGAGGATGCCGCCGCCGACGGCAATGGTCAGGGATGACCTGGCTGCGGCGCGATCCTGTCTCAACGCCAGCATCAGACCAAAGGCGGCAGAAAACAGGACATACGGGTTGTCGTAAAAAAGCCTTTGGGTAAAGCGCCGAATGTAATTCAGGAAGAGCCCGACGCCGCTTCCGGGGCCTGCAAGTCCCCTTTCGTAATCCAGCGTTGCCTGCAGCAATTCGGGCAATGTGGTTACGTCCGCGCCCGCAAGGACGATGTGGTAAATCACCCACAGGAGCAGGAAGCCGAGACTGCCGGCGGTGTAGCCCGTCACTGTTTCCCGCTCGTTTCCGGTGCTGCGCCCGCGCAGGACGCGCAGAAGCGCCGGCACATGCAGTGCGCCAAACGCAAGCGCAAAACCGACGCCATAGGCATGTCCCTCTATCGCCGAGAGGGCAAAAAAACCGCAGAAAAAGCTGAGAACACGCCGCCGGGAGCTATCCTGCTTGCGCGCCAGGGTGTAACAACAGAGGGCAATGGAGACCGTGGTGGCTACCCATACATCGGTTCTGGCGGTCACCAAGTGCAGAGGAAGCACAATGCCGCAAACAGCGGCGATGAGAGCCGCTGACGGCCCGGAGACTTTGCGCGCCGTCAGAAAAATGAAGGGGACCCCCAGCCAGGCGACCAGTAGACTCAGGAAACGCGCCTGAAGCAGGCCCGCGCCGAAGGCCTGAAGCCAGGCGCCGATCAACGGCCAGGTCGCCAGGTGGTTGAACCAGGTGAATGCGTTGCGCTCTGCCAGGAGATGGACGAAGCAGTTCGGACAGGCAAACTGCCGGACTGAATTGCCGATGATCCTGGTTTCGTCAACGATATCCACGCCCGGCGCCTGACCCAGGTAAATGGTCGCCAACAGGAGATGACTGGCAAGCAGCGCGAGAATGATCGCTTTGAAGGAGGGTGAGATCGTGATGGAGGCCATGCCGGATCGCCACATCATCAGCGACATTAGCGAGACAGACGCCATCAGCACCAGGGCCGCAAAGAGCACAAACACCGGGTCCTTTTCGGGAAAGAGCCATTTGCGAAGCAGGAAATGAAGCAGCGGCAGGGCAGCCAGACCCAGGGCCATGAGCGCCCAGGCTCGCCCGCGCGAGGCTGACCAGATTGACCGTCGCAGGATTGGTCTGCGACAGGCCGGCACAGCGAACACGGCGAGTGTCAGCGTCAGCAGGAACCAGATGGCCAGGATTGCGGCGAAACGGGGGGACCAGCGACCGAATACCGTCGGCTCTGTGCTGCTGTGCCTGGCCAGCAGGAGCAAAACAAACAGGCTTGCAGCAGCGAGGAGGAGGAATGTTTTTTTCTGTGCAACGGGGAGGAGAATGAATAAAGCTCTTCGAATCGGTCGCCCTGGCCACGCGCTCATTTAAACGTCCAGCCAGCCAAGGACTTCCGGCGAGCAGTCAACGGCGACTTCCTGCGGCATAAGATCAGGCGGGAGATAGAGGATGGAGACGCCTTCGCCGAGGTCATGGCCGGAGAAGCAACGCGCCGGTCGAAAGTCGTGGTCGATCAACCAGTCGGACAGCAACGGGCACCGTGTGTCCCGCCCGGGAGTAAATATAACTGCTTGCGGCTCATCCAGTGGCCAGTATTTCGGGTCGTCGCGTGTAAAGTTGCACGACGCGCCATAATTGAGTCGCCATGTCATTCCCAGGTAAATGTCTCTTGTGCCGGCAACGACGACGTCTTCTCGCGGCAACACCCGGTCAATTTCCCGACCGATTTCACCGAGAATCCAGGTGCGTTCGTAGTCTTCCCGATAGACCCCTGCCGTCTCAACCAGCTGAATTGTGCACAGCAGGACCAGGGCCAGTACCAGATACAGGGTCCCCAGGGACATGATCCTCCAGTCCCGGATTTCGGGCCTTGCTGGAAACGGGAACAATTTTGCAAGACCGACTCCCGTCCACAGACACAGAAATGGAAACCAGAAGACAACGTAATATTTGGAAGCGTGTGCCAGGTTCAGGAAAATCGCCATTCCCGCTCCGGTGGCAACAATCAGTGATGTTTTGTCCATTGACCTGCCCAAACGAAGCACAACGAGCAGACCCAACAGGGAAGAGACGAAAACATAGGGATTCTTGTAAAGAAAGAATTGCAGGGATTTGAGCAGATTGCCGGTGGTTGGCCCTGTCCCATATGAACTTTCCCCAAAGCCCCGTTCGGTCTCCAGGTTCGCCTGAATCGCTTCAGCCACCGTGGCCGGGTCGATGCCTGGAAGAAGGACATGATAGGAGTACAGGACCAGTGCGTAGACAAGGAGACCGGCAAGGAATCCGGTCACAATCCTTTTTTCCTGCCTGCATGCTCTTCCAGCCAGGATTCTCAGGAACATCTGCAGGTGCAACAGGCAAAACATTAGAGCGAAGGCGGCGCCAAAGGCATGTCCGTCAATGGCTGACAGGGCCACCAGGCCACAGAAGAAGCTGGCCCAAAAGGCCCTGGATGCCCCAGGATTTCGTGCCGAGACATAGCAATATAGTGCGATGGCGGTCGCCGTGGCCACCCAAACGTCGGCGCGGGTCGTAACGAAGTGCATCGGAAACACAATGCCGCAGACGGCTGCGATCAACGCGGGGACATGCCCGAACAGCCTGCGAGCAGTCAAATAGATGAAGGGCACCCCCATCCAGGCAACCAGCAGGTTCAGGAAACGCAGTTGCTGGATGCCTGCCCCGAAATGGCTCATCCACGCACCGGTAAAGAACCAATATCCCTGGAAACGAAACCAGGTCGCCGCGTTTCGTTCAGGAAGCAACTGAACAAATCGCTCCGGCAAGGCGAATTGTCTCAGGCCATGGCCAATTTGATTGATCTCGTCAACGAGATCGAAGGATGGCACCTGGCCGGTATAGAACGCTGAAAGAAGCAACTGGACGACAATCAGCAACAAGACAAGCAAGGGTGCGTAAGGAGAGAGGGAGACGGTCAATTCAGTGGCGCCGGACCACCACATGACAGCCGTCAATACAGTGACGGTAGAGACCAGTATGAGGCCGGCCAGCAGCGCAAATACAGGGTCTGGTCCCGGAATAAAAACCTTGCGCAGCAGCAGCCAAAGCGCCGGCAACAGCAGCAGTCCGGCGATCAGCAAGCTCCAGGCTTTCCGTTGCGATCCCGTCCACCCGGACCGGCGCTGAAGACGTGATATAAGTGCGGGAATACCGGCAAGAGCCAGGGCGATGGTAATCGTGCACTGAAACGCCAGCAAACCGGCGTATCGCGAGGACCAGCGACCGAGAATCGTGGGCTCCGTGCTGGTGTGCCTGGCCAGCAGGAGCAGAATGAACAGGCTAACCAGGGCGAGGAGGGGGATAATTCTCTTCAGCGAGACAGGATTGAAATCGGCACTGGCGCGTCTGAACGGCCCCTTGCGCCACATCCTCATGCGACCTCCAGCAAGGCAAGTTGCTCTGGCGAGCAGTCGATGGCGTCCTCCGGCGGCATCAATTCCGGTGAGAGGAAAAGAATGGTGACACCCTCGCCAAGGTCATGCCCGGTGAAACAGCGAGCCGGCCGGAAGTCGTGTTGTGACAACCAGTCTGCAAGCTGGTCGCATCCCCTGTCCCAGCCTGGTGTGGAAATCACGGCCAAAGGAGGATCCAGGGGCCAGAACGCGGGATTACTGCGCGTGAAACCGCAGGATCCGCCAAAATTGAGCCGCCAGGGCATACCGAGCCAGGTCTCGGTTGTTCCTGCGACCACGATATCTTCTGCGGGAAGCATCCTGTCGATTTCCTGACCGGTCCTGGTGACGCTCTCCAGGCGATCATGGGCGAGCTGTTGCAGACTGGAAGTGTCATCCAGGTGAAGGGTGCCCAACAACAGGAAGGCCGCCAGGATATACACCATGCCGAAAGAAACCTGCACCTTCGTGCGAGAACCAAAACTCTGTGTAGTCAGGTCAAGACTGGACAGTCCGGTTCCCAACCAAAGGCACATGAAGGGGAGCCAAAAGACCAGGTAATGCGGCGTAAAGTGAGCAAGGAAGATGAGGATGAGCAGGCCGGCTCCGCCGGCGATCGTCAGGGACAGTCTTGCGGGACCAGGACTGTACCTCAGCGACAACAACAGGGCCACCGGGCAAAGCAGGGTCGAATATGGATTGTAGTAGAGATTTCCCTGGAAGTATCTCAAGAGATTCGAGAAGTTGAAACCTGAACCCGTTCTTGCAGCCCCCAGGCTGGTTTCATAATCCAGGGTTGCACGCACCAGGCTCGCAATCGAAGAAACCTGGATGCCCGGCAGGACGATGTGATAGCCGGTCCACAGCGCCAGGTAAGCGATACATCCCGCAACAAAGGCAATTGCAATCATTTCTTCGTGCCTTATGGCGACCCTGCGCAAGACACGAACAAGCGGCCCCAGGTAGAGAAGGCAATACATCAGGGCGAATGCCAGACCATAGGGATGGCCATCGATGGCCGACAACGCGAAGAATCCGCAAGCGAAATTGAGCATGCGAACCCGGGTCCTGCCAGGTTCTCTCCCGTAAACATGACAACAAAAGGCGATTGAGCACGCGGTTGCCACCCAGACATCGGACCTGGCGATCACAAAATGCAGTGGAAGCACAATCCCGCATGCGGCGGTGAGGAACGCCGCCCTCTGCCCCGTCAGTTTCAGCGCCGACATTGACATGAATGCGATCCCGATCCAGACCGTAAACAGATTGAACAGGCGCGCCTGCAACAGTCCGGCGCCGGTCAGTTTCATCCAGGCGCCGGCAAGCACCCAGTAACCCTTGAAGTCAAACCAGGTGTCTGCATTCCGATCCGCCAATACCTGGACGAATCTGTCCGGAAATTCGATTTGTCTCAGGGAATTTCCTACAAACAGGGTTTCATCGAAAACGTCAAATGCCGGGACCTTTCCCAGGTAAGTCGCGGTCAAGAGCAGCTGGCAGATCATTAACGCCGACAGAACCAGGGGAATTGAGGCTGTGGCGGTCAGTGCGGTTACGCCCTTGCGCCACAGGAACAGCAGAATCACTGCGAAAACTGTGGCAAGTGCTAGTCCTGTGAAGACAACGACTAGGGAATCCCTGTCGGCAAAAAGAGTGTGGCGCAGCAGAACATGCAGAAAGGGCGTGGCTGCCGCCCCGATACCCACAAATGCCCAGGCTCGTCTACGTGAACCCGACCAGACCGCTCGGCGCAGAATCCTTGTTCGCCAGGCAGGCACGCACAAAACTGCCAGCGCGAGGGTCAAAATCGCCTGCACGGCCAGCAAACTGGAGTAACCGGAAGACCAGCGACCCAAAACCGTCGGTTGGGTACTGGTGTGTCTCGCGAGCAGAAGAAACGCGATCAGACTTGCGAGAGCAAGAAGGGGGAAGAAATACGAAGGTTGAATAACGGTTAGACCCCGGGAGTGTTGCTGGAGCAAAGTCGTCAGCTTCGCCTTCATGGTGTCGCCAACGTGGCGAGCCAGGCGGCAGGACAATTGCTGGCGTCTTCGCGTGGCATCAGGTCGCGTGTCAGAAACAAAATGGTGGTCTCATCGCCTAGGCCTGGCAGGGAGAAGCAACGCGCCGGTCGGAAGTCGTGGTCGATGAGCCAGGAGCCCAGATTGGAATAGCCATCGTCGACACCAGCCGTGACGATGACGGCTTCGGGCCTGTCAAAGGCCCAGTACTTCGGCAGATTCCAGGTAAATGAGAAACCGGCTGCGTAATTCAGGCGATGCGGCATGCCCAGGTAGTAGCCGGCGTCACCCGCGACGACGATATCGCTGGCAGGCAGCAGGGAGTCAATCTCTCGCCCGATGACGGTCATTCGCTCGATTTGTCGCCGGTGCTGGATCAGACCATGCTCCAGCGATCGCGCATGCGCGAAAAGGGCGTAAAGCAGAATGGTTGCCATCAAAACAAGGAACCCTGCGCCGGAGAGCGAAATTTCCTGTGACGAACTGGCGCCGGTCGACCGGCCCAATCGGCTCAGCCACGCGCCGAACCAGACGGCAAAGAAGGGGAAAACAAATATCAGGTAGAAATCGTTAACATGTGCAAAGAACAGGCCTGTCAGAATCAGGGCTCCTGCCGAAATAGTGAGAAGAAGACGATCTGCCCTGCTACGACGCAACAGCGCGGCCACCACCACGACGATGAGCAAAAGGAACTCCACAGGCGCAGAGTAAAGATAGATCTTCAGTTGAAGGAGAACATTCGCCGGAGTGAAACCGACCTGTGCCGTCGGATTGCTGATGGCGGCCTCCCAGTCCCAGGTTTCCCTGAGAATTCCCGGGACTTCAGACAGGGAAAGGCCCGGCAATGCGATGTGATAAGCGCCCCAAATCAGGGTGAATATCAGGCATCCAGCCAGGAATCTGAAAAATGCTGTGTTCGCAGCGGGCAAACTGCGACGTCGGGCTCGAATCCAGCGCCAAAACCACAACAAACAAAATGTGACCGAAAAAGCGCCACCGTAGACATGGCCCTCTACCGCCGAGGTAGCCGCGATGCCGGCGACGAAACTCCAGAACATTGGTCGATCGCGATCATGGGCCCGCAACGTGGCATAGATAGCGATAGCGGTTGAAGTGGCCACCCAGCAGTGGGAAAGCGCCCAGTTGTATTGCAGGGGAATGGCGATTCCCACGGCGACTGCACAGAATGCAGCCGTCCTGCCATAAAGTCGAGAAGCGATTGCGCCAATGAAAGGCAAGGCCAGGGCGCTCACCAGGAGATAGAAAAATCGGGCCTGATCGATGCCGACGCCAAAGAAGCGCATGTAATAGCCGGAGATGGGCCACAGCATAAAAAAATTGAACCAGGTGTCCGCGTTTCGGTCCGGAGTCATGATGAAGGAACGAATGTCGGCAGACTGACGCACACCTGCGATGAGTGGGTAGAATTCCCCTGTGCGATGAACCTGCGGCGCAAGCCCGATCCACAAGAACACCTGGATGAGTTGCAGGCCCAGCAACAGCAGCAGGATCGCTCCTGGTTTCCGCAAAATCACCAGCTGATGGGCCACGCCACTGCGATGCATGAGCCAAAGCACGGGCAAGGTCAGGCCGCTCAAAGTAAGCATGACCAGGACTCGAGTCAGCCCGCCTTCTTCGACGGGAAGCAGGTTGATCAGGGCAAGCCAGGAAACCAGCAGGAGCAGCAGGCCACCCGTCGGTAGCGCCCGGATCAAGCGTTGCGAAGGAGGCTGTGAGGACCGTTGAAGCAGGCCTCTGCGCCAGTCGGGTACCGAGAAAACTGCGAGCAGGAGCGTTCCTGTGGCCACCAAACCCAGCAGGTACGTATAGTTTTGGGACCAGCGTCCAAGTACTTCGGCATTTTGGCTGGTATGCAGAGACATCCCAAACAGAACAACCAGCCCGGAAAGCGTTGCCAGGGGCAACGCTACTGTTGTGTGCTTGCTGACATCCACCTAAAGATGTGTCCTGCCGGTCAACTGTTATGTTCAGTGATTGCCTGTGATGCCTGGCGGGTTGCGCGACCAGTGGCAAAACATTATATCGTGCCATCTTCAATCAACTGGAGTGCCTTGACCTGCAACAGGATGCGCTAAACTGGTCCCGTGGAGCAACAGGAGGTCCTGATGAACGTGATTGGCGCGGAGCATACCTGCTATACAGTCAGGGACCTGGAAAGCGCGCGCCTGTTCTATTGCGAACTGCTGGGTTTTGAAATCGCCCACGCACGGCCGCGCATCACCAACCGCTATTTTCGCGACATCATAGGGATCCCCGACGCGGTTGTGCGCGATCTATATCTGCGCATTCCCGGCACTGATCATCACCTGGAGTTGTTCGTCTACGAACATCCTGCCGGTGAGCCCATGGACAACCGCCCGCAGAATCCCGGCAGCAGCCACATCGCCTACGTCGTGGACGACCTGCGCGCGCTCCACAGGCGGCTCAAAGCGCAGGACCTGGTTGAGCTTGAGTTCATCTCGGAGCCCGTTTACCTCGATGAAGGGCCAAACAGGGGCGGCTGGGCCCTTTATTTGCGCGACCCCAACGGCATCATTCTTGAGCTGTTTGAGAAAGCGCCGAAAGCCTGACGCTCAGTCCGGCAGCTGCGGATAATTCAGAGGCATACCCGGGACCTGGACTGGAGCGCACAACAGTTTGCGGCCATCCAGATTGGCAACCAGCAAGGTCCTGAGGTCCGGGCCGGCAAAGGCGACGTTCGTGGCAGAATCCAGCAGGAAGCGCTCCCATTCCTCGTAAAGCGTCGTAAGGCTGCCATCCTGCTCCAGCCGATAAATGATACTCGGTGTGTAGACTGAAATGTAAAGGCGGCCCTCGCGATCAAAGGCTACGCCGTCAGGCACGCTGCGCGGCAGGTCCAGCAACTTTTCCCGCTGCCCCGCGCTGCCATCGCTGCGGACCGGTACGCGCGCGATGCAGGGGGGAGAAGACTCGACGACGATCAGCGCCTGACCATCGGGCGTCATGCACAGGCCGTTGGTGAAACCGCAGGCCTGGCGGTCCCAGACTTCTGCCTCGCCGCCGGGCCCTATGCGCCAGATGAAGCCGTCGCTTTGTGCCCAGGCCCCTGAATCCGAGACGTAGAGGTTACCGGCGCGGTCAAAGGCCGGGAAGTTGGGCACGCGCATCCCCTGGTCCGCATTGCCGCGCGAATAGACGTCGATGGCGCCCTCAGGCGTGATGCGCATCACGGCCTGGTTGCCCACGTCGCAGGCGAAGATGTTGCCGGCTGCATCATGGGCGAGACCCGTAATGAATCCACCGGTGTCCGCGATGACCTCGCAGCTGTTGGCCACAAGGTCGACGCGATAAATCTGGCCGGCCTCGCCGCCGGCGTGCACGCGACCGTCTGGCGCCACGGCAACCCCTTCGGGATGGTCCATGTCGTGGGGCAGTGCCCGCAGTTCAAGTTCGTATTCCGCCACGAAATCCTCCCGCCTTGCTGGCGCCCCCTCTTCGCTAGAAGGTGCAGGTCACGCCGCCATCAACCACCAGCAATTGACCCGTCATGTAGCGGCAGTAGTCTGAAGCCAGGAAAACGACTGCTCCGGAGACATCTTCAGGTGTGCCCTCGCGGCGCAGGGGCACCTTGCCGCGCTCGACGTAGAAATCCTGGAACCAGGGCTGTTCGCTTTGCGGTCTGCCATCCACGAAGGTCGCCGGTGTAGCCATGAATCCGGGGGCGACGGCATTGACGAGAATTCCGTGTTCTCCGAGATCGATCGCGGCTGATTTGGTCCAGGAGACTACGCCGCCCTTGGCAGCGTTGTAAGCGCCCAACCCCGGAGTCATGGCGAAGGCCTGGATGGATGCAATGTTAATGATGCGGCCGCTGCGCTGTTTCGCCATGTGAGGCACGACCAGCTTCGCTCCCATGTAAACGGCCTCAAGATCAACCGTTATCACGCGGCGCCAGTCCTCCAGGCTGCTGTCAAAAATGGAATCCAGGATGGAGAAGGCGGCATTGCTGACCAACACGTCGATCTTGCCGCGCCAGGCAATTGTAGCGGCGACCGCGGCGGCGTAGGCTTCATAGTCGCTGACGTCCAGTTGCCTCGCCAGGACAGAGCCTCCCCCCGCTTCAATGTCGGCACTTGCGTCCGCCAGGGTGTCGGCGTTGCGTTCCAGCATGGCCACGGCCGCGCCTTCCGCAATGAATTCGCGGGCGATGGCCAGCCCCAGGCCCTGGCCGGCGCCGGTGACTATGGCGACCTTTCCTTCCAGCAAGCCCATGATCGTTCGCTCCCTGCATGAACAATAGGTGGAAGGCTGGCTGCGCGCCAGGAGCGCGCAAATCGCATTCCTGCTGACAGGATAATCCTGCTAAAAAGCGTCGTCAAAGGGGTGAAAGAGATGATAGGCCGTCCAGCCCCCGTCAACCCGCAACACCTCACCGGTGACGAAGGAGGACTCCCTGTCATCGGCGAGGAACAGTGCGGCTTCCACCATTTCCTGGGCCCGCGCCGCCCGGCCCAGCGGAATGCGCTCCAACAGGTGGTCGTCGGGCGGGTTGGCGGCGTCCTGCACCACGCCCCGGGCGATTGCGTTGACGCGCAGGCCCAGCGGCGCCCAGTCCACCGCCAGCGACTTTGTCAACATGTAAAGGCCGGCCTCCTGCGAGTTGCGCAACGCCTGCCCGGCCGGCGCGAAAAGGCCCGCTACAGTCGCCAGGAAGATGACCCGCCCTGCGCCGCGGGACTTCATGTTCTCGCCAACGACCTGTGCACAGTTGCAAATGTCGTCCAGCCCGGCTGCTGCTGACGCTCCGTCCGGCGGCGAAGCGTGGTGCAGCCAGACGTCAATCCCGCCCAGCTGGTCGACGACGTTGCCAATGACGGCCCTTGACGCCTCGTGGTCCCGCAGGTCGAGGGCGTACCAACGTACGCCGATGGCCTCGGCCGCAGAGCCGCCCCGGCCGTCGCTGCCGGCCAGCGCCACCTGGGCGCCCTCCTGCAGCAAGGAGCGGGCGAGCGAGAGACACAACGCATCGCATTCCCCGGTGATGAGGGCAACCTGGCCCGAAAGACGTGGGCTCACCGGGCCTCCCTGGCCGGCAGGCCGTCCCAGGCGATCCAACCGCCGTCCGCGGCTATGGTGGTCGCGGTAATGTAACTGGCGCGGTCGCTGACGAGGAAACGCGCCACGCTGGCGATCTCTTCCACTTCCGCCACGCGACCCATGGGCGTACGCCGCTCATACTGGTCCAGCGACGCCACGCCCTGTTCGACCAGGGACTGCAGAATACTGGTGCGGGTAACGCCCGGGGCCACGCTGACGACGCGCACGCCACGGCGCGCCCATTCGCAACCGATGTTTTCGGTCAGGCTGATGACGCCGGCCTTGGCGGCATCGTAAGCGGCGCGCAGGGGCCAGGCGCCGTAGCCGGCGATGGAACTGATGTTCAAAATGACGCCCGACCCCTGACGCAACATGACGGCCCCCACGGCGCGGGTACAAATGAAGACGCCGTTGAGCATCACGTCCACCTGCAGCTGCCAGTCGCTGTCCGGGTGACTCTCGGTTGGGCTGATGATGTTCATGCCGGCGTTGTTGACAAGGATGTCGACCTGCCCGTGGCGTTGCAGCGCGGCCTCGACCAGGGCGTCCACGCTCTCCTTGGAGCGCACGTCGCACTGCTGCGCCCAGGCGCTGTGGCCGCAGTCCCGCAGTTGCTGCGCGGCGGCCTCGCCCGCTGCATGTTCCAGTTCGGCGATGACGCAGGTGGCGCCGGCTGAGCAGAAGGCGCGGGCGATGCCCAGGCCGATGCCGCGCCCGGCGCCGGTGATGATGGCGATGCGCCCGGCGAGTTCGTTATCGGGTGGGGTCATGCTGTTTTCCCGGGCACTGTCAGGCTTTTGATGAGTAACAAGGATATGGAAACGATCATTTGGAAACTATAGCCAGACAGGAACTTGCATACCAGCGAGGGAAGGGACGTTCAATG
Source organism: Anaerolineaceae bacterium (assembly GCA_026708325.1). Taxonomy (GTDB): domain Bacteria; phylum Chloroflexota; class Anaerolineae; order Aggregatilineales; family Phototrophicaceae; genus JAGWBD01. Next base: position 109,905 of record JAPOVC010000028.1, read on the forward strand.
GTCCGCGGTTGAAGTTGGTAGCGGTTTCGGCCAGACTGGTCGCCTCGATATTTCGCATTGTCAGGACAGGAAATTCATGCTCGATCCCGGAACTGGAACGTCCGGTGTTCCCGCCGCGGCGGGTGGCAGGATCGGCGTTTTGCTCGTCAACCTGGGGACGCCGGATGGCACCGGTTACTGGCCCGTACGCCGCTACCTGGCTGAATTCCTGTGGGACCGACGCGTCATTGAGACGGCGCGACTGCCCTGGTGGCTCATTCTGCACGGCCTGGTGCTGCCGCGTCGTCCCTTCAGATCGGGCAGGGCCTATGCCAAAATCTGGGACCGGGAACGAAACGAATCGCCGATCAAGACCATCACGCGCGAACAGTGCGACGGGATAGCGGAAGCGCTGGAACGTTTCACGGAGCTGCACATTGACTGGGCCATGCGTTACGGGTCCCCGTCGATGGAAGAGCGGATCCTCGCCCTGACGGAAGCAGGTTGCGATCGCATTCTGCTTTTTCCGCTGTATCCGCAGTATTCGGCCACGTCAACAGCCAGTGTGCAGGACAAGGCCTTTGACGTCCTGAAGGGCATGCGTCTGCAGCCCGCCATCCGAACAGTGCCGGCCTTTTACGACCATCCCCTGTACATTGAAGCGACCTGCGCCAACTTGAAGTGCCATTTGGATTCGCTGGCCTGGGAAGCGGAAGTTGTGCTGGTCTCGTTTCACGGTCTGCCGAAACGCAACATCGAACTGGGGGACCCTTATCTTGAGCAGTGTTACAGGACTCTGAAACTGATGAAAGGGCGCATGGGACCTGATGGCGACAAGCTGGAGGTGGTCTTCCAGTCCCGCTTCGGCAGGGAAGAGTGGTTGCAGCCCTACGCCGAAGCCAGGGTGCGCGAACTGGCCCGCTCGGGCGCGCGCAACGTGGTCGTCGTGGCGCCGGGTTTCGTAGCGGACTGTCTGGAGACGCTTGAGGAATTGTCCATCGGACTGCAGGAAGTCTTCGAGGAGGAGGGTGGCGAAAACTTCTCGACCGTGCCCTGTCTGAACTACAGTGAGGGCGCGCGATGCCTCTTTGCCGCCCTGATCCAAAGCGAACTCGCCGGCTGGCTGCGCGAGTAAAGGGCTCACTCGCAGAGTGTTCTTGCGTTAGACTGGCCGCGCTGTGGCAAGCAAAGGGCGTGATTGCGTGGAACTGGAACTGGAAGTCAGTGGCTTTGTAGACCGGGCGGTCTTCGACGACGGGGAGATCGAGACGCTGCATCGACCGCTGCTGCGGCATTTGACCCGCCTGGCACGCGACTCAAGGCCCCCTTTCATTGTGCTGCTGGGCGCCACGGCCGGGTCCGGCAAGTCCATTTTGGCGGCATTCTGGGAGTTGCTGTCCCACAAGGACGATGAACTGCTCTCCGCGCAGGCCCTGTCGATTGACGGCTTTCACTTTCCCAACCGGGTCATGAAGCGACGCACAATCCTGCGCGACGGCAAGCAGCGGTTGATGCACGATTACAAGGGCGCGCCAGAAAGTTTCGATCTGGCCGGCATCCGCAAAAAACTGTCGGCGCTGCGGCAGGGCGATTCCATTCGTTGGCCACTCTATGACCGCAAGATTCACGATCCGGTAGAGGACGCCATCGCCGTCACCAGTCCCTTGCTCATCCTTGAGGGTAACTACGTGCTGCTGGACGTGCCTGGCTGGCGCGAACTGCGAGATCTCGCCAATTTCGGCATCTTCCTCGAAACGGACGTCGACCTGACGCGCGAGCGCCTGCGCCAGCGAAAGTTGCGGGGCGGTTACGACGAGGACTGGGTCGTGGGGCATTACGCCCGCAGCGACGGGCCAAACACAGCGTTGATCCTTGGACAGCGTCTCACGGCGGACATCACCCTCAGCTGGCGCGATGCCGATGGGCGCGGCGGCTGGGATGCGAAAGACGGCGAACTGAAGACATGGGGCAGGGCATGAAAATCGAACGCATTCGTCTGATTCCGGTCATGATTCCGCGCCGCACCGGCATAGACAATCGTCACGTCATCGTACGCCTGGACGCGGCGGGTGACTGGACCGGCTGGGGCGAAATGAGCGATCTGTCGCATTTGCCGCTCTACCAGATGGACCTGGCCAACCTGGAAGGGGCGTTGAATGACCTGCTGGTCGGCGTGGACGCGCGCGCCATTGCCCCGATCGAAGAGTTGATGGAGCGCGCCTACACTGTCGAGGGGCACAAGTACAGCCGCTCCGGCCTGGTGCGCCAGGGCATTGACCTGGCGTTACACGACCTGCAGGCGCGGCGCGCGGGAGTCCCGCTGCACGCACTATTGGGCGGCGCGCTGCGCGATCGCTTCAAGGTGTGCTACCCGATCTTTCGCATGCGCTCCGAGGCCGAAATCGCGCCCAACCTGGAGCGCATCGCGGAGATGGCAAAGCGGGGATTCGATCTCATTCGCGTTTACGTCGGGGCCAACGTGGAGACGGACCTGCGATTCTTCCAGGCCTTTGGCGAGCGTTTCGGCGACAGCATACGCATCAAGTCCATCGACTTCTCAAATCTGCTGGACTGGCGTCGTTCGCTGGCCGCCACGGAGCGTTATGCCGACCTGGCGGACTGGATGCTGATTGAAAGCCCGGCGCCGGAAGAGGACTACGGCGGCCTGGCGGAATTTCGGCGCCGCAGTCGCTGGCCGGTCTCCGAACACGTCAACCATCTCTGGCATGGCTGGCAGTTACTGCGAGGCGACTGTGTGGACATTCTCAACGTATCACCCTACGTCCTGGGCGGCCTGCGGCCCTGCCTGCGCGCCATCGCCCTCGCCGAGGCGGCCCACGCCAGCGTGCTCATTGGCACCACCCAGGAACTCAACCTCGGCACGGCGGGCGTGGCGCACCTGGGCGCGGTTGCCCGCGTGCTGGACTATCCCGCGGACAACACAGGCCCGGAACTCTACACGGCTGACGTGGTCCGGGAAGCGCTGCGCTACGAGGGGGGCCACTTGCTGGTGCCGGAAGGCGCCGGCCTGGGGGTCGAGGTGGACGAGGCCCTGCTGAATGAGCGGCGCACGGGTCTGGCAAGCACCTTTGGCACGGACCTGGTGGGTCTGCTGGACCGCACGTCCGCGGACGAACGGGGCGACACAAAGGGCTGAGCCAATCAGCGCCGCAAGAGTTCGGCCAGCGGCCGAGGATTCCCGCCCGTCAAGACTTCATTGAACAACTGGCCGCGGCGCTGCCAGATGCGCTCGGCATGGGCGTCCTCACGACTCCTGAGGATGCGCCAGCGGTCGTCAATGATCTCGATGGCGCAATGGTCGTCAAGCGCCAGGCCCACGCAGGTCTGACCCCGCATGAATTCACGAAAGGGCTCCAGTCGTTCCTCAATGACGGCGTGGGCGCAGAAAACGGCATTGAAATAACCCAGGGCACGAACGCGGATGTAGGGAAAGTCGTCGGGGTTGTTGTAGCGGCGTGAAGCGCTGTATCCGTAGCGGAACCAGCACAGGCCGCCCGCGCTAAGGCCGGCCAGCACGCAACCCCGGTCTCGCGCTGCGTGGAAGAGTTGATCGATGCCCAGGCGTCGCCACAGTTTCAACATGCGCAGCGAGTTGCCACCACCGACGTAGATCAGGTCGGCCCAGGCAAACTTGTGCGCGATGGCGTCCGCAGTTGGGCGATCGCGCAGGGTGGTCAGCGTGTCCGTGTGGCAGCCGAGACGCTCGCCGTAGTGCCTTTGGAATTCGGCTGCCTTTTCCGGGTCATCGCCGCTGGCAGTCCCGACGAAGAGCGCCCGGGGCCGGTCCTTTCCGGTCAACGCGACAATCCGCTCGTCGATGGGCAGGTTTTCGCCTTCCACCATGCCGCCGCCGCCAAGGGCCACAATTCTGCTCATGTCTCCTCCTCCTTTCCGGCCGCCCGTAGCAGGATTTGCTCGTAACGTAGACACTGGACCTCTACGTCGACGTTGTCCCTGGCCCAGGCCCGGCCGTTGCGGCCGCAGCGCTGGCGCAATTCCTCATCATCCAGCAGCTGGACAATGGCGTCGGTGAACCCCGCGACGTCGCCCGGGCTGACCGCGATGCCTCCGCCGCTATCGCGGATGATGCGCGCCGACTCGCCGGCGCAGGCAGCGACGACCGGCGTGCCGCTGGCGAGGGATTCGTAAAGGCGCGCCGGTAAGGTCCCCTGGTAGAGTTCATGGTCACGCAGGGCGAAACAGGAAATGTCGGCGGCAGCCCAGGCGGAGGGAATATCCTCACTTGTCAGCCAGGAAATGAGTCTGACGTTTGCGGCCGGACCGCGCAGAATGTCGCGCTGGCTGCCATCGCCAATGAGCAGCAAAAGAAGGTCCCCGCGGGGTTCCAGGCGACGGGCCGCCTGCAGCAGGATGTCGAAATCATACTGGGTGGCGAAGGTGCCGATGCATGCCACGATCCGATGGTCCTGCAGCGCGTGACGTATCCGAAAGTCCCGCCCGCAAAGGTCCGGGCGCAGACGCCGCAAATCGACCATGAAGAGGAGGGTATGCATCTCCGGCGCCGGCCGGATGCGTTCAGCGATCCTGCGCGCCCATTCGGGGCTGATGGTCACGATTGCCCTTGCATGACGATACAGGCTGTTGACGACACTCCGCGCAAGACGGTAAACGGCATGTGATTCCTGCATGGCGCCAATTCCAAGAAGATGGTCCGGCCACAGGTCGCTCACGCTGAGCACGTAGGGGGCGCGAAACCAGCGGGCCAGCAGCTTGCCGGCCAGGGCAGTGGGCATGGGCTGGGATTCGACGAGCAGCAGGTCCGGTCCTGGCAGGGACCAGCCCCGCAGCAACGCGCCAATCGTGAAACTGATTTGGGTCAACAGACGACGGCGAATTCGTGGAGATGGCGAAGCCCATAGCCAGACCCTCACGACCCGCACCTGGCCGCGCGTCTCCACCCTTGTCCATGCGCCCCGGTAACCGTCTGCGATACGACCCTGGGGGTGATGGGGCATGGGCGCCAGCACTGTCACCTGGTGGCCCCGTGACGCCAGGTAATGGGCCAGCTGGGAGAATCGGGCGGATGCCGCGCCGGAATCGGGTTCAAACCAGGACGTGACAAACAGGATTCGCATGATCAGGCGCCGAAAGACAGCGGCATAAGGTTGAATGCATCCACGTGACTCACCCTGACGCGAATGGCGTCGCAGTGCTGCAGCACCCGGTCACGGACGCCTGCATCCCCAAGATCAAGACGCATGTCGCAGCCGTCTTCGTTGCCTTCGCGATAGTAGCCGGCCTTCATTCCAAAGAGACGAAACCCGTATTTGTGGTAGAGATTGCGGGCGACGCGGTTGCTTTCGCGCACTTCCAGCACCACGCTGGAGGCCTGGCGCACCAGCGCGCGGCGGATCAGGGCAGCCAGCAACAATTCTCCGTAGCCGAGGCCGCGGTGGTCCGGATGCGTCGCCAGGGTACTGATGTGGGCTTCACCGGCAATCAGCCACATGCCGCCATAGCCGACGACGAGCTCTGCTGGCGTCCTGGCGCCTGGTAATCGCAAATGGCGACGCCAGCCCGGCGGCCGGGGCACCAGGCCATCGCAGAGCACGACAAGGTGGCTGTGATTGCGCATGCCGATTTCGTCGCGCCAGGAACGCTTGGGCCAGGGCGGGCGAAAGCAATGAGCGTCGATGGCCGCCACCTGGTCGATGTCTTCAGGGCGCATGGGGCGCAAATGTACGCTCATGGCGTATCACGCGTGGCGATGTAGCGGGCCGTGACCGTGCCCGGGTCAAAGTCACCCGGCGCGCCTCGCCGCAATCGTGCCAGAGCGATTTCCGCAAGGAAGCCGGCGCGGCGCAGGGAATGCGCCGGCGACGCCAGTTGCAGGGGCGAACCCGCCGCCTGCGCCCCTGTCAGCCGGTCGCGATCGCAGGCGCCCAGCTCGCCGGCGATGAAGGTCGGCGCCATCAGTGACCGTAACAGAGTCTCCAGATCTGTCAGGGTCTCTTCGCCCTTCGCCTGCCAACGTCCTTCGCAGTGACGAAAACGCGCCGCAATATAGCGCTTGCGTCCCGCAGACAGCAGGATGAGCAAGGCATGATCCGGGCAGGGAGGCAGAGCCGCTGCAAGTATGTCCTGGGTGTTGACCGCGACCAGGGGAATGCCCCGCGCTGCAGCCAGACCCTTGGCAAAGGCCAAGCCAATCCGCAGGCCGGTGAAGGAACCCGGCCCGGCCGCCACCGCCATGGCAGCGAGTTCCGGTCCTCCCTGCGGCAACATGCGTTCAACCATCGGGGGCAACCCGGCACTGTGATGCCTGGCGCTGCGCCAGCTGTGTTCGGCGATCACTTCATGGCCGTCATGCAGGGCGAGATTGATGCGATGGGTCGCGCTGTCGATGGCAAGTAACATGCCCGGGTTCACAACGCCTGGGCCTGAAAGGCCTGCAACAGGCCCTCGTGACGTTCACCCCTGGCCTTCAGCCGAATGCAGCGTCTTGCAGGCCCCAGGATTTCGAGCGAGACCCACAGCCGTCCAGGGGGCAGGGCTTCCCCCATACGTTCCGGCCATTCAATCAGGGCCGGGCCTTGCCTGGACAGCGCGTCTTCCAGTCCGGCCTGCATGGCGTCGAGGGCATCGCGCAAGCGGTAGCAGTCGATATGGAAGAGCACGTCGTCGTCCGAATTGCGGCCGTGCTCGTGGACCAGCGTAAAGGTCGGGCTGGTCAAGGGTGGCTGCGCTCCCCAGCCCCTGCCTATGGCGGCTGCCAGGCAGGTCTTCCCCGCGCCCAGGCCGCCGCTGAGGCAAATGAGGTCGCCGGGCTGCAGGAGCCTGCCAAGCGCCATGCCCGCCAGTTGCGTCTGCCTGGGATTGTCGCTGATGACGCGCACAACGCCTCCTGAACGCCCGCAGTATAGCGTTCGCGGGATCTTAATGAAGGTGGGGTTCGCGGCGACAGCGCCTGCTGGCTACACTTTCAGGCGCAGATCTGGCCAGGGAGAAATCGCAATGACCTTTCGTGAAGACGCGCTGGCTGACAAACACATCGTCATTTCCGGCGGTGCCGGCGCCATAGGGTGCGGCGTCGTCAGCGCGCTGACACGCCATGGCGCGAGTGTGACCGTCAATGACGTTCTTGATGGCGACGAGGCGCTGCCGAAACTTGAGCAGGCCGGAGCCGCGATGCAACGGGTCTTGTATTGCCCCGCCGACCTGACGCAGGAAGAGGACGTCAACCACTTGGTGGCGGAGGCCCATGCACAGTTTGGCCCCCTGCACGTGGCGCTCTGTCATGCCGGGATGGTTGCCCCAGGCCTGTTGCTGGACTACTCGCTGGAAGACTGGCAACGAACGCAGAATGTCAACGTCACTGCGGCCTTCCTGCTGGGTCGCGCTGCGGCGCGCAGCATGCTGGCGGACGACGTCGCCGGCCACTTGATCTTCACCACCTCCTGGGTGGCGCGTACGCCCTGGCCTGAGATCGGCGCCTACAATGCCAGCAAGGCCGCCATGAACCAACTGATGCGTTCCCTTGCGCGTGAACTGGCCCAGCAGGGCATCCGCGCCAACGCCATTGCTCCGGGAATCGTCAACGCCGGCATGGCCAGAAAACAATGGGACAGCGATGCGGAGTATCAGGCGCGGGCGCGGCGCGCCATACCTTTGGGCATGTTGCAGCCGCTTGAGGCGGTGACGGATGCCTTCCTCTTTCTGTGCAGTGATGCCGCCAGTTACATGACCGGCTCGGTGCTGACCGTGGACGGCGGTTGCAGCCTGTATCCGCTGGACTGACTCAGACGCTGCTGTCCCGTTCGACGCAGGGGTTCTCCAGCGTCCCGATCCCTTCCACGCTGCAACGGACAAGGTCGCCGTCCTGCAGGTAACGTTTCGGCGAGCGGCCCTCGCCGACGCCGGATGGCGTGCCGGTCATAATGATGTCGGCCGGTTCCAGCGTAAACATTTGCGAGCAGTAATGGATGAGGTAGGCGACCTTGAAGATCATGTCGCGCGTGTTGCCGTCCTGCATGCGCTCGTCATTGACATCAGTGGTCAGACCCAGGTCCTGCACGTCGGCGATCTCGTCCGGGGTGACGATCACCGGGCCCAGCGGGCAAAAGGTATCGAGGCTTTTGCCGCGGGTCCACTGGCCGTCCGTGCGATGCTGCAGGTCGCGCGCCGAGACGTCGTTGCCGACCGTGTAGCCAAAGACGTGCCGCAGGGCATCTGCCTCGCTCACGTGACGGGCGCGTTTGCCGATGACCACGACCAGTTCGGTTTCCCAGTCCACCTCTTTGGTCACTGCACGGTCCCAGGTGATGGCGGCGCCAGGATCGATGATGGCGCTCGGAAACTTGGCGAAAATCAGGGGCCGGGGCGGCGGCTCGTTGCCGGTCTCGCGGGCATGTTCGGCGTAGTTGCGACCGATGGCGATGATTTTGCCGGGTCGCAGCGGAGCGTTGAGCGCGACGTCCCCAAGCCGGAAACGCTGGCTGACGCGCCCGGGTGTGATGCCGCGGGCGATCATGTCCTGCATTCGCATGGTGTCGGTTGAAGCCAGGCTGTAGACTTCGTCGCCGGCGACCTCGCCCAGACGACGACGTCCGTTGTGCGTGAACGTGACCAGTTTCACCGGCTTTCCCTCTCACCCTGAAATGCTGACAAATGAACAAGGCATGGTGCGGCAGTATAGCGTTACACTCCGGACCAGGCGACCGGCCGAAGGACGCGCATGCTGAAACTCAGGGACATCGTCGCGGCCCGCGAGAGACTCAGGCCCTGGTTGCGGCCGACTCCCTTGCAGGAAGCGCCAGGTCTGGCCGAACGCGTCTGGCTGAAGCTGGAATACAGCAACCCCACCCGTTCCTTCAAGCTGCGCGGAGCGCTCAATGCAATGTTGCTGCTGGACAAGCCGGCCCGCGAACGTGGGATCATCGCCTGTTCCTCCGGCAACCATGCCCAGGGCGTCGCCTGGGCGGCGCAGTTGTCTGGCGGCAAGGCCCGCCTGTTGATGCCGGCGCACACGCCGAAAAGCAAAATCGAGGGTGTGAGGCGATTCGGGGCGCAGGCGGAATTGTTCGGCAGCACCTACGACGAGACCGAGGCGGAGGCCCGCCGTCGGGAACGGGAGCAGAATCTGACCTTCATTTCTCCCTACAACGACGCCGGGGTCATTGCCGGGGCCGGCACCATCGGTCTTGAGTTGCTGGACGATTTGCGCGATCTGGAGCGCGTGCTGGTCCCGGTAAGCGGGGGCGGATTGATCTCGGGCATGGGACTGGCGCTCAGGACGCTGCGACCGACGCTGGAAGTCATCGGGGTTTGCGCCCGTTCGGCGCCGGCGATGGCCAACCTGTTTCATGGCAGCGCCCTGCCACAGCGCTGGGACACCCTGGCCGAAGCCCTGTCCGGTGAGGTGGAACCTGACTCAATGACGATTGCGCTTGTCCGGCGTTTCGTCAACCGAATCGTCCTTGTGCCCGAGGAGGCCATTGCCGCGGCCATGCGCTGGATGCTGCTGGAGCATGGTCAGGTGGTCGAGGGCGGCGGCGCGGTGACGATCGCCGCCCTGCAGTGCGGCGCTGTTGAACTGGACGGGCGGCCCACGGCGCTTGTGATCAGCGGCGGCAACGTCGATGAGGCGACCCTGCGCCATATCCTCGGATAAGGTCGCCCCTTGCTTCCGCGTCAGCGCCGGCGACGCCCGCCCCGTAGCAGCGAGAAGATCAACAACAGACCCAACAAACCGACCAGACCCAGCGCCGCACAGAGGACGACGACCGGCGTAATAAGGCCCTCTGCAGGCGTGGTTTCGGCCTGGGCCGGGACCAGCGTTCCCGCCGGTGTGATACTTGCAACCGGCGGCTCCGGCGTGGGCGTGTCGCTCGGCGCGAGCTCGGTCGGCTCAGAGGACGGCGTCTGCGTGGAAGTCACCTGGGCAGCTTGTGTCGCTAGGGCGGCTTCCGTTGCCAGCGCTTCCAGCAAATTGGCGGCCCTGGCCGTGGCGGTCGCATCGATATCGGCCTGGGCCGTGGCCGTGGCCCGCTCCGAGCGGATGGCAAGGACCCGCTGCGTGGCCTCCAGCACTTCCTGAGTAGACCGGGCGTCGAATGTCGCCATGGCGACGACTTCGGTCGCGGCCAGGGCGCTCTTCGTGCCGCGGGCGTCGGCCGTCCCCTGTGCAGCGGCGGTCTGCGTCGCCTGCAGGGACTCAGTGGCGCGTTGCGCCGCCGTGGCAGTCAATTGACCGGCCGCTGCCGTCGCGGCCACACGTTCGGTGGCCCTTGCCCCCACCTCGCGATTCAACGCTTCGGCGGCACTGACGACCGCCTCCAGCGTGGCGCGGCGTTCAGCCGCAACCCGCGTGGCGGCTTCCGCGACAACAGCCGTCGCGGTGGCCATCTGTTGTTCGGCAATTTCTGCCTGGGTCGCCTGGGCGATGGAAGTTGATGTGGCGTCCACCCGTTCTGTGGCCCTTGCTCTTGCTTCCAGACCGAGGCGGGCGGCCTCATCGACAATGGCCGCCAATGTGGCGCTGCGCAACAGGGAGACCTGGGTAGCCGTCGCAATCTGCTGCGTGGCGACCTGGGTGGCGGTGGCCTCGGCGGCGCGAGTGGCGGTTGCGATGCGCTGGGTGGCGACCTGGGTAGCCGTCGCTTCAGCGGCGCTTGTGGCGGTGGCGATGCGCTGCGTGGCGACCTGGGTGGCGGTGGCCTCGGCGGCGCTTGTGGCGGTGGCGATGCGCTGCGTGGCGACCTGGGTGGC
>JAPOVC010000028.1:120748-269924 GCA_026708325.1 Anaerolineaceae bacterium
TAGCTTCGGCAGCGCGCGTGGCGGTGGCGATGCGCTGCGTGGCGACCTGGGTGGCGGTGGCCTCGGCGGCGCTTGTGGCGGTGGCGATGCGCTGCGTGGCGACCTGGGTGGCAGTGGCCTCAGCGGCCCTCGTGGCGGTGGCAATGCGCTGGGTGGCGACCTGGGTAGCCGTAGCTTCGGCAGCGCGCGTGGCGGTGGCGATGCGTTGCGTGGCGACCTGGGTAGCCGTAGCTTCAGCAGCGCGTGTGGCGGTGGCGATCTGTTGCGTGGCGACCTGGGTGGCGGTGGCTTCGGCTGCGCTTGTGGCGGTGGCGATCTGTTGCGTGGCGACCTGCGTAGCCGTGGCTTCGGCGGCGCTTGTGGCGGTGGCGATCTGTTGCGTGGCGATCTGGGTAGCCGTGGCTTCGGCGGCGCGAGTGGCTGTGGCGATGCGTTGCGTGGCGATCTGGGTAGCGGTGGTCTCGGCGGCCCGTGTGGCGGTGGCGATGCGCTGGGTGGCGACCTGGGTAGCTGTGGCTTCAGCGGCCCGTGTGGCGGTGGCGATCTGTTGCGTGGCGACCTGGGTGGCGGTGGCTTCAGCCGCGCGTGTGGCCGTGGCGAAAAGCCGGGCAGCGACCTGGGTCGCTGTGGCTTCGGCGACGCGGGTGGCGGTGGCGATGGCGTCCTGAGTGCCCGTCGCCTCGGCGGCGCGCGTGGCGGTGGCGATCTGGCGGGTAGCTATTTGTGTAGCAGTGGCCTCAGCGGCGCGCGTGGCTGTGGCGATGGCGTCCTGAGTGCCCGTCGACCGGGCTGCCGATGTGGCCGTCGCGATCTGCTCCAGGGATTCCTGGGTGGCAGTCGCTTCGGCGGCGGAAGTGGCCGTGGCGATGCGCTGCGTCGCCACCTGGGTAGCGGTGGCTTCGGCCACCATCGTCGCCCGTTGCTCTTCAGCTATCCGGGTCGACGTGGCGCGGGCCGCGAGGGTTGCCGTGACTCGCTCGCGATTTCTTTGGGTGAAATCCGTCGAGCGGGCTGCAGCCGTTGCCTGGCGCTCGACGACGACCTGTGTGCCGGTCGCCTGGACGACTGCAGTGGCTTCCGCGTTGAGCGTGGCCCTTTGCTCCACGGCGATCTGTGTGGCGGTGGCCCGGGCAACTGCCGTTGCCCCTTGCTCGGCAGCGACCTGGGTCGACGTGGCGCGCGCCGCCGACGTCGCCGCTATACGCTCGCGGTTCCTTTGGACAAGCGCAGTGGAGCGGGCGGATGCAGTGGCCTGGCCATCAATGGCAGCCTGCGTCCCGGTCGCCTGGGCGATTGCAGTAGCTTCCGCCGCGGCCGTGGCCATTTGCAGGGCGGCGGCCTGGGTTGACGTGGACCGTGCGGCGACCGTTGCGCTTGCGCGGGCGCGATTCTGCGACGAGACCTGTGTCGAGCGCGCCGCGGACGTGGCGCGTCGCTGGATGGATGCTTGAGTGGCCTGGCGATAGGCCAGGGCCTGGGTGGCGGTCTGCGCCGGCCCCGGGCTCACCGAAAAGTTGAAGCTCTCTTCTCCGACATTACCCAACTCGTCCCGGGCGCGAATGACGAGGCTGTGCTGACCCGGAGCGAGTTGCAGGATTTCCAGGGGAATGCTGGCCTCCGTCAGCACCAGGGGCTCACCGTCCAGCAGCACTTCCAGCTCGAAGTCGCTGCCCTGGCCGCTCACGTCAATGCCCAGGTCCACGTCGCTATCGATAGACGTTCCGGGCGGCAGGTCTTCAAGTTCGATTTCCAACGGCAGGCGCGCGACTTCGAATTCCAGCGAGTCCGTCTCTACCTGGCCGCCGGCGCTGCTCACGCGGACGTCCAGACGGGCCGCGCCGGGCACAAGTTCCGCGGCATGAAGTGAAATGCGGTCATCGACGTCCGGCAAGGGGACGTCATTAAGAGCGTATTCGACGTCCGTGACCGGGAACTGGCTGCTCTGGACCGACACGCCTATTTCCGCGCTGCCTTCCAGCAGATCGCCTTCCTCAAGTCCCTCAATCTCAAAGAGAATGGGCAGGCGCGCGACTTCGAATTCCAGCGAGTCAGTCTCTACCTGACCGCCAGCGCTGCGCACGCGGACGTCCAGACGGGCTGCGCCGGGCACAAGCTCCGCGGCATTAAGGGAAATGCGGTCATCGACGTCCGGCAAGGGGACGTCATTGAGAGCGAACTCGACGTCCGTGACCGGGAACTGGCTGCTCTGCACCGACACGCCTATTTCTGCGCTGTCTTCCAGCAGGTCGCCTTCCTCAAGGCCTTCAATTTCAAAGCGGATGGGCAGGGGCGGCACAGTGAAGAAGTAGTCAGGTCTGCTGGTCACACCCCCGGTGTTGGTGACCTCGAGTTGCAACCTGTGCTCACCCGGCTCGAGTGTGTTGGGATCAATCGTGAATTCCAGCGCTGCGTCGAGGGGGTGGGCGTTGCCGTCATCCAGGCGCCAGTTGGCGGAATCGAGGGGCGTCTGACCGCCGACTTCAAGGGTATAGGTCTCCGCTTCACCCAGCTCACCACCCGGTTCCGGATCGAGGCGGACTTCAGGCGGAAGGGCGGCGACGCTGAATTCCAGGGTGGCGCTGCCGCTGTCGCCATCGCGGTCCGTCGCGCTGAAGGTCAGGCTGTGTTCACCGGGGCTGAGCGTCACCGGATCGACCAGCACGGTGAAGGGCGGGCCGGTGACAGTTTCCGGTCGCTCATCGTCCATTGCCACGGCCACACCCGCTATCCCGTCATCCGCGACGATGTCGGCCATGATTTCCAGGGGTTGGCTGACGGGCTGGTCGACGGGCGCGAAGTTGAATACCGGCACGGGTACCGGAGCGCGCAATCTGCCGCTGCTGCGCACCGCTCCCCAGGGCGTGTCCACTTCCAGCTCGAGTTGCCAGACGCGGCCATCCAGCGGCACGTCCACATCAAGCGTAATGTCGTACTGGGTGCGCAGCAGGTCGGCCAGGCCGGTGTAAATGGCGTTCAATTCCTGCGGAGAGGGAGATTCGCTGAAGAAGGCGTTGGTGTCCGTGGAGAGCTGTTCCAGATAAGTGCGGTCCGCGCCATAGCCGAGCCCGATCGTGTAAACGGGCACACCTTCCACCACGGCGGTAAGGTTCGCCTGGGCACTGTTGACCCTTGAGCGGTCCTGGTCGTCGTAATGCACACCGTCACTGAGCAGAATGATGGCGCGGCGCGGGTTGTCGATGGCGGCCGTAAGCGTGATTGCCTGCAATGTGGCGTCGTAGAGCAGGGTTTTGCCGCCATAGGCCAGGCTGTCGATGATGCCCAGCAGTCTTTCGCGGTCCGTCGTGAATCCCTGGATCAGGTTGACTCTGGATGAGAAGGTCAGGACAGCGACCGGATCATCCGCGGCCATCGAATTGACGAAGGCAGCGGCAGCTTCCTTCGCTTTCTCGATGGGTTCTCCAGCCATGCTGGTGCTGACGTCAATGACCAGCATGGCGCTGATGGGCACGGCTTCGGGGTCGCTAAAACTGACGACGCTGCTGACTCTGGCATGGGGCGCCAGTTCGCCAGTAACGCGAAAATCTTCTGCTGTAAGGTTCGGGAGTGGTTGACCCAGGTTGTCGAAGGCGTTGATCATCACGCCGACGCGTGGCAGGCCACCTGGGTTGACACCTGTGATCTCGATGCGTGGGCCCTGGGATTCCTGGGCAAGGGATGCGCTGACCAGCAACAGGGCCAGCGTAGACACAAACAGGAACTTCCTCAATCCGCCCCCTGTTCCCAGGTGCCGTGCATCCAGGCTGTGCAACGGCGATGCATGTTAACCCGCGCAGGGAGTTCTGTAAACTGCGGATACACAAGGGCCGATGTTATACTGCGGGCCAAGTCAACTGTATCTATCGCCTGGGCAGTCCCATGGAATTAACTCCGGAAGCCGTACGGGAAATCGCCGCACTGGCGCGGCTGGACCTGGACGAGGCTGAAGTCACGTTGTTTGCGGAACAGCTTTCCGCCTGCCTGGACCACTTTCGCAAGCTGCAGGAAGTGAACAGCGACGATGTCGAACCCACCGCTTCCGTTTTGCCCTTGCGCAACGTTTTGCGCGCAGACGAGGTCGGTGCGGCGCTGACGCCGAATGAAGTGATCGCCAACGCGCCGGACGCGGAAGACTTTCAGTTTCGCGTCAGCGCGGTGCTGGAGGACTGAAGCGCCTGTTCCGCTAGCCAGTCCTGCAATCGTGCGCGCATGCAAAGGTCCATGTTTCGTTCAACCTGGAGCAGTTGCCTTTCAGGGATCCAGGACAGAACTTCAGCGGCAAATCTGGCCGGGTCGTCCAGCGTCATCCTGAAGTCCTGTGGCGTCAGACCCCAGCGGCGGCTGAGGATGTCGAGAGTCTGACTGCGTTCCCGCAGCTGGCACAGAATGAGATCGCGCATGGTCACCAGGTCGGCATCGCTGAGGAAGGGCAACCAGGCCCGCGGTTGCGCCAGCCCCAGGGCATGGACGCTGCTCTCATCAATCGCCACATAGTCGCGTTCATCGCAACGGGTCATCAACAGGGTGATGGCCAGGGCGCGCCGCCGCCGCTCGTTAACGTCGCTGATACCCTGCATCAGGGGCCACATGATTTCGCGGGTCCAGATTTCGTCCATGCCCAGGTGCGCCACATAGCCTGCAAGGAAGATCCGCTGGGCCTCGTCGCGGGGTTGCAGCAGGACTGGATGCCGCTCCAGCATGCGGCGCCAGGGCTGCTCGTGGATCGCCTCGTCGTAGCGATAGAAGTGCGTGTCCTCGCGCGTGCCGGGCGCGTGCAACCGGGTGGCGTCCGCGGCGATGCTGCCCAGCAGAAAGGCGGGCAGTTCCAGTGCAAGTCGATTGCGCACACTTTCCGGCAGGACGGAGTCGCCAAGCAGCCGTTGGGCAGCGGCCATGTGGGTGAAGGGCGTAGGCACGGCTTGCCTTAACTTTCCGGCTTCAGGGCGCGATGGAGCAGGGCGCCCAGCAAAATTCCGGGCGGGAAACCAAGCAGGAGATTCTGCAGCATCAGGCCTGTCAGCACGCCGCAAATCATCCCAAGGGCCAGGGCAAGGGGGAGGCGCTGATCGCTGCCAGTGATCACTGTGTGCTGTCGCTTTCGCGGAACTGTGTGTCTCGCCAGGCCGCGAAGGCATCCTGCAGCTTGAGGCGTTGGTATTTCCCCGTCGAGGTGACCGGAACGTCCTCACCGAAAACGACCGCCTTGGGGCACTTGGCGAAGGGAAGTCGCGTGCGGCAGTGCGCAAGGACGTCGGCTTCGTCGAGCTGTGCGTCGCCCTGCCGCACGATCCAGGCGCCCACTTCCTCGCCGTACCAGGTATTCGGGAAGGCGATGGCCAGACCGGCGCGAACGCCTGGCAACTCCAGCAGGACCTCCTCGATATCCAGCGGGCTGTATTTGACGCCGCCGCGGTTGATGAGCTCCTTGATGCGACCGGAGATAAAGTAGAAGCGGCGGCCAATCTCGTCCAGCAGCCAGAATCCTTCGTCGCCACTGCGGAACCAGCCGAAACGAAAGGTTTCCTCGTTGGCGTCGGGACGGCGGTAGTAATGTTTCATCACGTTGTGGCCGCGCACGCAGATTTCGCCGCGTTCACCTTCGCCCAGTTGCAGCCCGCTGCCATCGGCCGCGAATATCGCCATCTCGTTGGGGGCGATGGGGCAACCGATACTGGGATAGCCATGTTGCAGCAGCCAGTGGCGCCGCTCTTCCGGCAAAAGATCAATCGGCAGAAAACAGCTGTAACAGGTGGTCTCACTGAGGCCGTAACCATGCAGCAGGGTGAGATTGAAGCAATCCTCAAATTCGCGCGCCAGGGTAAGCGCGAGCGTGCCGGCGCCGCAGATAAAGTGACGAAAATGCCCCAGGTCTGCCGCGGACAGGCCCGGCCCGAATTTGCCCTGGCCGGCCTGGCGGTAGCGCTCCGCCTGCTCAATCAGGAATTGCAGAAGCGTCGGCACCACGCTGACGACGTGCACGCCTTCATCGACGATCCGGCGCCAGAAGGCCTGCACGGAAAACTGCGCGTTGAGCACGGTTGAGCCGCCCGTCACCAGCGGCGTCACGAGCGTGACGACCGTGCCATTGACGTGATGGACGGGCAACACACACATCATGCGCTGATTGCCCGTGATTCCCTGCCAGGCGCTGATGCCGCTGGCGTCCACCAGCAGGTTGTACTGCGTCAGGACCACGCCCTTGGGCGCGCCAGTCGTGCCGCTGGTGTAGACCAGCAGGGCCTCGTCCTCCAGGCCGGGCCCTGACTCCGTCTGGCGGTCAACCGGGCGACCCGGGTCTGGCGCCATTGACAGGGCATCCGTGGACAAAATGTGTCGGACATTGGCTGCGCCTGAGGCATCATCGCCGGAAACCAGTCGTCGCGCCCGCTGCAGCTGGTCCGGCCGGGCGAAACAGACGACGGCCTCGCTGTTGCGCAGGATGTAGGCGATGCGACGATCGTCTTCGTCAATGTTTTGCGGCGCCACCGCCGCGCCCAGCCACCAGCAGGCGAAATACAGCAGGACGGTGTCGCTGTGATTGCTGCAGAGCGTCGCCACGCGGTCACCCTGGCGAATGCCGAATTCATGTTCAAGAAATATCGCAATGCGTTCGACGTTGGCGGTAAAGGACGCGTAGCTGTATTCGCTGCGACACCCTTCTTGATCGTGGAAAATGAGGAAGGTCTTGTCCGGCGAAACGCGCGCCTGGGTCTCAAGCAAGTGTCGAAAGTTGCGCCAGGGCACGAGATGCTGCTGCGCCCCAATCCCGTGGACGACGTGCGCCGCAGCCAGATTCTGTTGCGTTGCCTGCCCTGTCACGCTTTCCCTGGAGGAAATGTACGCAGCGTCTTTCATCGTGTCCCGGTGTTGCGGAAGTTTCTGCCCTTGTTCAACAGAATGCGGCGCCGGCAGGCCACGACCCTGGCCGCCTGACCCACAGCAGTTTATAACTGCGCAGGCCAGACCGCAATCAGGGAAGGGGCAGGGCGTGTCAGACCGGGTCATCGTCATCGGCGCGGGATTGAGCGGGCTGGCGGCAGCGCGTGAGTTGCTGCGTCACAACCTGCCCTGTGCCCTGATCGAGTTGCGGCCCCGCGCCGGGGGAAGCCTGCGCAGCGAGCACTGCGAGGGTTTCGTTTTGGACAGCGGCCCCCTGGCCTTTGAAAGGGACCCGACGCATCCACTGGCGGACAGCCCCTGGTCGGAAGAGGCGTTCTTCGAACTACAGGGGCAGGAAGGCGGCCGGCGGCTGCACGCCGCGATAGAGGGCAGCGAATCCCTGACCAGGCCCTTGCTGGATGCCTTGCCCGCCGGCGCCCTGATTACCCGCATGGCGGTCAGTTCACTGGGGCAGTTCGGCTCGGGCTTCGACATTTGCCTTGAGAATGGCATCGTACTGACGGCGCCTGCACTGGTGATTGCTGCACCGGCGCATTCCGCCGGTCGCATGCTTTATTCCCTGCGCCCGCAGGTCGGTGCTGCCCTGCGCGACTTTCAACACGACGCCATTACACGCGTCACCCTGGGCTACCGGCGGGAGGACGTTCCGCTGCCCGTGCCCGCGCCGCCTGACACAGGTTTCGCCTTCTGCCACTGGACCGACCATCCCTCCCGCGTGCCGCCCGGCCATGTGTTGCTGCAACTGGGGCTGCGTTTGGTGCCGGCGGACATCCCGGCGGCGCAGGTCATCGCCGAGTTGCAGGCGAACATGGGTTGGCCCTCCACGCAGCGGGTCGCGCGGGTGGCGCGCTGGCCCGGCCCGGACTGTCTGGAAGTCCACGAGCCGCAACATGCACAGAGGATGGCGGCGTTGCGGCAGGGTTTGCCGGCGGGCGTCGCGTTGATCGGCAGCGACTACGGAGCGCCGCAGCTGGAAGACCGACTCCGCCAGGCGCGTAATGCAGCAAGGGAAATCGCCGCCTGGCTCGCCTCTCAGTCCGGCAGGCGCGACAGGTAAGCGTCGCCACCGAAGACCTGCGCCGTCAGACGCGCCTCGGCCAGTTCCTCATCGGAAAGCAGCCCCAGCGATTCGCGGGCCTGCGCCGCCAGACGCAGGGAGCCGCTGACGACTACCAGCTGCGCGTCGCTTTGGCGGGCGAGCCGCAACGCGTTTCCGAAATCCGGCTGGAGGTCAATACGCGCCTTGTCCAGCCGGCAGGCGGCATGGACTTTCCGCGGGACGGCGGAGCGGTGACCGGGAGCGCGGGTCAGGGTGATGTGGAAGCGTGGATCGTCAAAGACCTTCAGCCAGGCGCAGGCCTTCTTGTCCGCCAGAAATCCGGCGATCAGTCGGACACGTCCACGCGGGCCTGTCTCGCGCTCGATGAATGCCCGCAGGACCCACCCGGCTTCGGCCGTGTGGCCGCCGTCGATCAGCAGGCGTGGGCCGCAGGGAGGCGACACGAGTTCCAGCCTGCCGGGCAAGGCAGGCACCGGCACTTTCGGCGGGTCCGGGTTATGTGGCAGCAGACCCCGTTCAGCCAGGTTGACCATGGCAACATGGGTGAGGTCCTGGTCGGTGAATCGCAGTCTGGCGCCAACACGTTTCGCTTCCGCCTGCAAAATGGCGCGCACTTCGGGAGTCTGTGGCGCGCTGATAGCGTGGCCCCCTCGCCGCAAAATCCCCGCCTTGTGCCAGGCCACGCTCGCCAGATCTCCCCCCAGCCATTCCGTATGTTCCTCTTCGATGCATGTGAACAGCGCCAGGCAGTTGTCGACGACGTTGACGGCATCGAAGCGGCCGCCGATGCCGGTTTCCAGCACAACCAGAGGAGCGCTGCGTTGTTGAAACCACCAGAGCGCCAGGGCCGTGCTGCGCTCAAAGGTGCTGACTGTTTCGGGCAACTTCTCCGCCGCCCGCGCCACAAGCGCTGCGCCCTCGCAAAAGGTCGCCGGATCAATGCGCACCCCGTTCAGCAGAAAGCGCTCGCGGAAGCTGTGCAAATGCGGGCTGAGGTAACAGCCGCAATCCAGCCCGGTTGCCCGCACCAGCCCTGCCAGACAATGGCTGAGGCTGCTCTTGCCGCTGGAACCGGTGACGACGATTGCCTGGACGTCGCGCCGGGCCAGGCCGGACGAGGCGGCAAGGGCGCGCATGGACGCCAGGGAAAGGGGATAATTGTGACGGCGCACGGGTTGGCAAAGCTGTTCAAGGGCCCTTTGCAGGGAGGCGGGGGATGACATTCAGGAAACTTGCCCCGTTGCGTGGCGCAGGCAGACGTGCTAAAGTGTAGCAAGCGAAACGACTGCTGGTTGCCACAGGCTGTGTCCGAAGACAGCGACCCACCCGATTCTCGTAACAAACATATCGATCACAATCGCCATGGCTGCGACGCCATGGCTTGTTCGGTTGCCCCTTTCCATTCCGGAGTAGATTTCAATGTTGACTCCTGAGCCGGCGCAGGTCGCCCTGCTGCTGGCGCTCTTTACCCTGTTTGCGCTGATCAACCTGGTGCAGGCAGCGCTAAAAAATATGAACAGAACAAACCAGCGGGAGCTGGCGGAAGCGGGCCATGCCGGCTCCCGCCGGGCGCTTTCGCTGGATGAAGCGAGAGAGCGTCTCGACGTCGCATTTCAGGCATATTCGCTCACCCTGGTTGTGGCCTTTGCCTGGTTGGCCCGCAGCACATTGCTGCCCATGCAGGCCGACAGCCCGTCGCAGGTCTTGCTGGTCATTGTTGCCTGTTTTCTGTTGCAGATTGCCGGCCGCATGATTCCCCAGGTATCCGGTGCCGCCTGGGCGGACCGGCTGGCCCCGGCGCTGGCCGGTACGGGGCTGCTGCTGCTGCGTCTGGCCTGGCCTGTAATTGCGTTGCTGTCGCCGCTCAATCGTTACCTCAGACGGGTCACCGGAGCCGCGAGGCAGGCGGGCAGCGTCACCGAGCAGGAAATCATGACTCTCGTGGACGCAGGACAAAAGGAAGGCACCATTGAGGACGAGGAGAAGGCCATGATCTTCTCCGTCTTGCAATTTACCGACACCCTGGTGCGCGAGGTTATGGTGCCCCGTATCGATATCGTCAGCGTGTCGCGGGAGACGACCCTGCAGAAAGCGCTGGGACTGTTTGTAGGCAGCGGTCACTCGCGCCTGCCGGTGCATGACGGCAACATCGACCACGTTGAGGGCCTGCTCTATGCCAAGGACCTGCTGGCCGCCTGGCACAACGACGCCAACGATCCTCCCTCCATACCTGCGCTCATGCGTCCGGCGCATTTTGTGGCCGGCGACCGCCGCGCCGACCTGGTGCTGAAGGAACTGCAGGGGAGCAAAATTCATCTGGCCATCGTGCTGGATGAATACGGCGGCACGGCCGGCGTGGTGACTCTGGAAGACCTCGTTGAGGAAATCGTGGGCGACATTCAGGACGAATACGACACCGGCGAGGAAGTGGAATTCATCCGTCAGACCGATGGTGAGTACAGCATCGACGGCAGCATGGACCTGCACGATGTCAACGAATTGCTCAAGGTGGACCTGCCTACCGATTCCAGCGACACTCTGGGTGGATTCATTTACAATTTGCTGGGGCGGGTACCTCAGTTGGGAGAAGTCCTGCCGGTGACGGACCACGGTCTCACCCTGCGCATCGATTCACTGGACGGACTACGGATTCGCAAGGTGCAGGTTAGCCGCGCCGATGAATCCCTGGCCGCGGCGGCCGGCACATCCGGCGGTGACACGTGAAATCCGACTGGGATCGCGCCCGACTTGTCGCGACGGCGATCGCCGCGTCCGGACATGCCTATGTCCCCTATTCCCGCTTCCCGGTAGGCGCGGCGCTGCTGGCGGTCGGGGGGAAAACCTACGGGGGTTGCAATGTCGAAAACGCGGCCTATCCCTCCACCCTCTGCGCGGAAAGGACGGCGCTGGTCAAGGCCGTCAGTGAAGGCGAGCGTGACTTTCTTGCCATCGCGGTGGTGACGCGGAGCGGTGGTTCCCCCTGCGGCAGTTGCCGCCAGATGCTCTACGAGTTTTCCCCCGGCATGCAGGTGGTGGTGGCAACTCTGGAAGGGGAAATTCGCTATGAAGTTGCCCTGCAGGAGTTGCTGCCGCGCGGTTTCGGGCCCTCCGGGCTGGTCGGGTGAGCGACGCGCCGGCGGAGCGGCGGAGCAGGACCTTTCGCACTGACGCCATCATTTTGCGGCGCCGCAATTTTGGTGAAGCCGATCGACTGCTTACGGTGTTGACGCCACAGCGCGGTCGACTGGACCTGATCGCCAAAGGCGCGCGCCGACCATCCAGCGCCAAGACCGGGCACGTGGAATTGTTCACCCGCAGTGAACTTCTGGTGCATCGGGGACGCGAACTGGGGCTGGCCGTTCAGGCGGAGTTACGCAAGCCATGGCAGGCCCTGCATGAGGACCTGCAGCGAAGCGCCTGGGCCGGGCACGTGGCCGAACTGGTTGAGCGCTTCACGAACCCGGGCGACGACGACTTGCGAGCAGTCTTCGAATTGCTGGACGCCACCTTTGGCCGGCTCTGCGACGAACCTGATGCGCGACTGGTCGTTCGTCATTTCGAGCTGAAATTGCTGGACGAGACCGGTTTCCGGCCCGAGTTACAATCCTGTGTTCTGGGTGATGAAGTAATCGTCGCCGAGGACCAGTACTTCAGCCATGCAGCAGGTGGCGTGGTTTGTCCGCGCTGCGCCGGCCGCGGGCTGGGTCAGTTGCCGCTGGCTGAAGCGACGTTGCGGGTCCTGCGACACCTGCAACGCAGCCCCTGGGGACAGTTGCGGGGTCTGCGCGTGCCGGAGGCCCTGCACAATGACATCGAACGCGTGCTGACCGGTTACATCACCTGGGTGCTTGAGCGTCGCCTGCAGGGTATGGACTTCGCACGCCGGGTTCGTCAATTGCAAACCTTGCAGGATGTGGCGGAAAACAGGAGCAGGAAACCTTGAACGCAGCCTCATTCCTTCGCGAATCGGAGCGTATCGCCGGCGTCCGCATGGTTGACTTGCGCGCCTTCAGCGATGAACGCGGCAGGTTTATGGAGACCTTTCGACGAGAGTGGTTTCCGCAGGTCAACTGGGACCGTTTGCAAATGAATCGCTCGGACAGCCGGCAGCAGGTCCTGCGAGGCCTGCACTGGCACCGACGCCAGGTGGACTACTGGGTTGTGACCCGCGGCCTTATCCGGGCCGTGCTGGTGGACCTGCGCCGTTCCTCACCCACGTGGCGCAGGGTGGAGCGGGTCGAGATGGGAGCCGAAAGCGGGCCAGGTCTCTTCATCCCGGAGGGAGTGGCGCATGGCTTTCTGGCACTGGATGACTCTACCCTGACCTACGTGGTCAACAATTACTATGACAATTCGGACGAACAGGGTCTGGCGTGGGACGATCCCCAACTCAACATCCCCTGGGGAACGGAGGAGCCGCAACTGTCGGTGCGCGATCGTTCCAACCCGACACTGGCGGAACTTGAAGTGGCCGGCCTGCCGGCCTGATCAATTGTCGTCGTTCGCTCGCGCCGTCTCGCCAGGCGGTGGCGCGTCCCGCTGGCTGTGCTCCAGCCAGGCGGCAATCCACTTCAGCGCGTCGACAGCGCTTTCCGGCGCGTGCTCACCCGCAAGCAATTGCCGTTCGATGTTCGGGCGGACCAGGGTGTTATGACTGCGCCGGTCGCCCATGGTGCCAATCAGTAGCGCCAGTTCACGCAGGTCGTGCGCCAAAACGGCGCGCGCGTTGTGTGACATCTCTTCGCCGTTGGCGGCCAGTTCGGCACGAAAGGTCTCCGCATCGAAACCGGATGGCTGGTTGTTGCGCGGGTCAAAGGCCTGCGACAGGTGTTGCAGCAAGTCGAAGACTGAATCGATTCTGGCCGCAAATTCCTGCATGTCATCCGTCCCCAGCATGCGGCGGAAGGCGAGGATGGTCTGTACGATTTCACGCTTGCGCAGGAGAGGCCGGCTGGCAGCCAGGACCTCGTCCAGGTGTGTCAGGTCGGCCATGCCCAGGGTGCGGGCCCATGCCCGCCACCAGTCAGTGAGTTGCATTTGAAGCGTGGCGCTCCAGCCCAGGACCTCCTGCAATCGCAGGAGCAGGGCGGTCAGCTGTGGCTCCGGGGCGGAGGTGCAGCGTGTCTGAAAGAGCCGGCGGCCCGCAATGCGGGCGACCATTTCGCTGCGCGTTGCAGCGGCATAATCCAGCAACTGCCACAGGGATTCGTCGCCGATTCGCAGCGATTCATCCTGCTGCAAATGGCGCACGAGCAGTTCGGCGAGGGGCAGCGCTTCCTGATTCCAGGCGCGCATACGAAGCAGGGCAAGAACACTGTCGACGGTGATCTGGCGGGGCAGGTCCTCCGGCAGCTGACCAAAAAGCTTTACCAGGTCCACACTGCTGCGTTGACTGCGATGAGCCGCATCCGGCAGAGTCCCGGCAAGCATGTCCTCCCGCGCCAGGCTGGACGCGAATTCGAGGAACAGGGCATCCTGCCGGTCCGCCAGCAACAATGCACTGATGTTGCCCAGAGACGACGCCGGCAACCATGCCGGGCCCTGCTCAAGCAAGGCCGATACGATGGCTTCCGGCTGAAAACGTGCCGGCAGGTTGTTGCGCTGACCGGCGCGAAACAGTAGCCAGATCTGTTCGAGGACCGCGCTGCTGATTGCGCCTGCCACGCGCGCCGCCGTCGCCCGCGCGATGGCAATGAGGAAAAACTCCGGACCGCGTCGTTGCAGGGTCAGGAGCGGGTCGCCGGCGTGGTCGCGCAGTACCAGCCCGATGTTGTCTGGCAGTGATGCCAGCAGTTTGCTGTCCGCCAGCAGCTCTTCGAGCGTATTCGGTGCGTGGTGGACGGCGAGTTCCAGCAAATGCCCGGCGATTTCGCCATCGTCATGGGCCCGCTGCCTTGCCGCCAGCAAGCCGTTATGCAGGATGGTCGAGAGTCTGTAATGCTCCGGTTCAAGGGCAACGAGGCGCAGCCAGTTGATGATGGTTGCGCCATCCGCCTCGCAAATGGCGATTTGCAGGGAGCACAGCGCCGCCACCTGCAGACGCTTGCGCCAGCGTGGCGCTGCGCTTCCATTCGCCGTCAGTTGCGCTCGCGCAAAGACGTAAACGGCATCAGGGCGGCTTTGCAGGGCGGCAGCGAGGCCGGAGTCAAGTCGGGCATCCAGCGCCGGGTCCGCATCCATGTGTCTGGCAACGAGTCGGGCCGCCTCGCTGTCGCGTTCGTCCAGGGCTTCCTGCAGCAAGCGATCCAGGACCTCAGGCAACAGAGTGGCGGGCAGGGGAAGTCCCGATCCGAGAAAGCCCTTGATGTCCTCTGCCGGGAGGGTTGCACCGCTACGGACGTCACCGGCGAACTCAAATGACCTGGCCAACTGGTCCAGACCGGTGGCCAGGTTGTTTCCGGCAGGAAATGGCCCCAGACCATCAATGGCCGCCAGCAAGCGGTCCAGGTCCCCGGCCCACCACTGCGCCAGCAGGGACAGGTACTGCCCGCCTGGCCGGGCAGGCAGGGTTAACTCGTCGCTGACGCGCCAGCGTCTTGTATGCAGCATGGCATCGCTGAACAGGACTGCCGGCGCGCCTTCGCTGATGTCATTCACGTTGCTGGCGAAACCCAGCAAGTGCCGGGCATCCGCCGGAAGCAGCGCCATCAGGCCCTGGACCAGCTCGAGTCGCTTGCGCGTGCTGCGTTCCCCTCCGTCCAGCAACAGGCCGCGTTCATCCAGCGCCGCAGCCAGCATCTGCAACAGGGGGGCCAGATCACCATCGTGTTGCTGAATCAGCCATTGAAGACAGTCGCGGCGCGCCTCGGCGG
Organism: Anaerolineaceae bacterium; assembly: GCA_026708325.1. Lineage (GTDB taxonomy): Bacteria > Chloroflexota > Anaerolineae > Aggregatilineales > Phototrophicaceae > JAGWBD01. The sequence goes on from JAPOVC010000028.1 coordinate 135,518, forward strand.
GCCAGGGAGCAGGGGTCGGAGCCCTGTCCTTCTGCCAGAGCTGTGCCACAAGCGGGAGAAGATTACCCGCCGCCTGCTGCAGATATCGCCGCTCCAGCCAGACGGATTCCCGCCGCAATTCGCCCTGGCTTTCATACCAGGCGCAGGCGAGCAGGTCCCGTTCGCCGGAACCAGGGAAGAGACCGAGCGACAGCGTCTGCTGGCGGGAACTGCCTGGCAGGGGCGCAAGGGATCGCGGCGCGGGCCCGACCAGGTCCGCGCCTGCGCCTGGCCCCTCTGAAACGGCCGGAGGTGTCTCCTGCCACAGCGCGTCCGACCGGGTTTCGGACGGTTCTACATCCCGCTGTGCGATGTTCTCGTTCAAGGCCGCTCCCGTTTCCGGGTTCAGGGAGACAATGTAGCCAGGCCGCCCGGCAGGGGCAAGGCGTCGCGGACTTAATTGAGGGTCTTCACCGCCTGGACCAGCGCGGTCAGATAACCGGTGCACCAGGCGCGCCCGCGATGGTGCCAGGCACTGTCATCCAGCATGGCGGGCACGTGGTCATCGATCAGGAAACCGTCGAAGCCGACGTCATGCAGCGTACGAAGGGCGGCCAGCATGTCGACGTTCCCCTCGTTGGGGAAGCACTCCTGGAAGTCAGGTACGTTGCCCTGCACGTCGCGGAAGTGGACGTAAAAGATGCGGCCGTCGCCGCCAAAGTGACGGATGGCGTCAAGCACGCCTTCACCGGAACTGCGATCGCTGTAGAGCATCTCCGAGAAACAGCCGATGCAAAAGTCCAGGCCATGCGCCGGGCTGGGCAGGGCGTCCAGCACCATCCGGAAGTTCTCCACCTTGTAAAAGAGGCGTCCCTGCTGCCCGAGCGCGGGCAGGGGCGGGTCGTCCGGATGCAGGGCGATGCGGACGCCGGCCTCCTCCGCCACGGGCAAGACTTCTGCCATGAAATGCAGATAGCTGTCGAGCAGTTGCGCTTCGCTGTACTGGTGGGCCAGATCGCCGGCCGTCAACTGGCCGGCCAACGCGGCGTCCCCGTCGAATGCCGTTACCGTCACGCCGCCGCGACCCCGCGCGACCGGCGTGCGCCAGACGCCACCCGGCATCCAGTTCAGGCCCAGCAGGGGGATGCCGGCCTCGCCCATGTTGCGCACGGTGCGCTGGTAATTCTCGATCTGCGCGTCCCTGCCGGGCAGGCCCAGCATGGCCTCCAGGTAAAAGTTGCGCGGGACGTTTTCGATGGCTTCCAGACGCAGGCCGAAGTCGTTGACGCGCTGCCTTAGACGTTTCAGGTTGTCGAAGCGCCAGTAGCCATCCGCGCCGGGCAGGTCCTGGGTCGGGCCGGAGATGTTGAACTGCACACCGCTGACGCCCAGTTGCTGTGCGAAGGTCAGATAGTCATCGGTGGCCGAGTGGTACTGTCCGATGGCGACGCGCATTTGCTGGCTCATGACGAGACCCCCTGCGATGCATGTCTGTTTCCTGCAAGGATGGTAATCTATACGATCCGAACATCAAGCATACAGGTCAGGCATGGCCTCCAAAAGGGTATTGGTCACCGGCAGCGCGGGGCGCGTGGGACGCGCGGTGGTGCGCGAAATGCAGGACCATGGATACCTTGTGACGCCCGTGGACCGCAGCGCGCAGCGCCATGAGGATACGGTGGCAGTCGACATGCAGGACCTCGGTCACGTGACCGGTGTGATGCATGGCGTGGATGCCGTCGTGCACATGGCCGCCATCCCCTCACCCACGAGAGACCCGCCGGAGGTGGTCTTCAGGAACAACGTCATGTCCACCTTCAACGTGCTGGAGGCGGCAGCACTGCTCGGCGTGCGCAACGTCGTGCTGGCCAGCAGCATATCGGCGCTGGGATACGCCTTTCGTCACCGCGACTTCAATCCCCTGCAAATCCCGATCGACGAAACGCACCCCCTGCTCTCCCAGGACAGTTACGGTCTGTGCAAGATGGCCGGAGAAGAACTGGCGGAGGGATTCGTGCGCCGCATGCCTGACCTGGCGGTCAGCAGTCTGCGCTTCACCTGGGTGCTGGACCAGGAGGACATCCAGGTCGCGCGCAAGGCCCGCGAGCAGCGGGATTCTTCCGGCGGCGGCGCTTTCTGGACCTGGGTGGACGTCCGCGACGCCGCCAGTGCCTGCCGCCTGGCTGTTGAACGCAACCGGCCGGGGCACGAAGCCTATTACATCGCCGCGCCGGAGATCCGGCTTGATATTCCGATCGAGGACTTGCTGGCGCGCCACTATCCGGGAGACTATCCTGTCGCGCCGGAAATCCAGGGTTCAGCAAGCCCGGTCGATTGCAGCAAGGCGCAACGCCTGCTGGGTTGGATGGCGCGTTGGAACATGGACGGCAGCCAGCGTCCGTAGACCCCCTTACCCGTAATCGCTATACTGAATTCAGCGCGGCGCTTCCCCCGGGACGGAAATGCCCGAGATCATGCAGGTGGTCCCCATCCTCTTTGTGGGCTTCGCGGCCTCGCTGGTCCTGACTCCCGTGTCGCGCCAGCTGGCTCTGCGCCTGGGCGTCATTGACCAACCGTCACAGCGCAAGCTGCATCTGGACAGCAAGCCCATGATGGGCGGCCTGGCGATTTACGTCGCGCTGGCACTGACCCTGTTGCTTTTCAGTCCGGCGAGGCACATCGCGGCCCTTGCGGCGGTGCTGGCCGGAGCGGCCCTGCTGGCCTTGCTGGGCCTGCTTGACGATCGTTACGATCTCTCCTGGCGACGCAAGGCGCCGGTGATGTTGCTGGCGGCGGCGGGCATGGCCGCCACCGGAGTCAAGGTGATGCTTACCGGGGTTGACTGGATTGACGTGCCCCTGACCGTGATCTGGATCTTTGTCATCACCAATGCCGTCAATTACCTGGACAACATGGACGGCCAGTCCGCCGGGACGACGGCCATCGCCGCCTTCTTCTTCCTCGTGATCGCCTGGAGTCAGGACCTCAGTCTGGTCAGCCTGCTGGCAGCGGCCGTGCTGGGCAGCGCCCTGGGTTTTCTGGTCTACAACTTCAATCCATCCAGCAGCTTTATGGGCGACATGGGGACTCTGCCGCTTGGTTTCATACTGGCCGTACTGGCCATCAAGCTGCAGTTTGACCAGGCGCCTTCCCTGCGCTGGTTTATTCCGGTCTTCGTACTGGCCCTGCCGGTGTTTGACGTTAACCTGGTCACCTGGACGCGCATCCTCGAAGGTCGGTCGCCCGCCGAGGCAGGCCGGGACCACACGTCGCATCGACTGCTGGCGACCGGGCGCGGACAGCGGGAAACGCTTGTGCTGCTGCTCGGCTTTTGCACGCTTTACGGCCTGCTGGCGCTGCTGATCAGTGAGGCATCGCCGGCCATGCAGCCGCCCCTGGTGGCGCTCGGCGTGTTGTCGCTCCTGCTTTCGGGGCTTTTGATGGCGCGCATGCGGCGACGTCAACGCAGGGCTGAAATGCCGGCTGTTCGACAGCGACCAACGAATGGTCTCTGATGCGCGTCCTGCACATTCTGCGGGCGACGGGCGTGGCCGGCGCCGAGCGGCACGTCCTGGCGCTGCTGGCCGGGCTGCGCGAAAACGGCCTCGATGCACAGCTGGCCCTCTTGACCGCCAGGCAGACACCCACGCCAGGACTGGAGGCGCAACTGCGGGACTCGGGTATTCCCTTTCATTCCTTCCCCATGCGGGGACACGTCGACGTAACCCTGTTGGGCAGGCTTCGCGCCCTGACGCGCGAAGGGAAGCCGCCCATTGTTCACACGCATCTCTTTCATGCTGACCTCTACGGCGCGCTGGCGGCCCGTCTGGAGCGCGTGCCGACGCTGGTCAGCAGCCGCCACAATGACAACGCCTTTCGCCGCCGCCAGCCCTGGCGAGCGCTAAACGCCCGCTTGTGGCGCATGGCGGATGCCGGTATCGCCATCTCCCAGGCCGTGGCGGACTTTGCCGTTGAAGTGGAAGGCGCGCCGCGGGACAAATTGCGCGTGATTCACTACGGTTTGCAGCAGATTGCCCTGCCGGATGTCGATCGTCAGCGTTTGCGTCGGAAGATTTGTTGCCAACTGGGCCTGGACGATTCGCAACCCGTGGTCGTCATGGCCTGCCGTCTGGTGGAGCAAAAGGGCGTAAGCGACGCCCTGCAGGCCTTCGCCGGGACCCGCGCCGACTTTCCGCAAGCGCGAATGCTGATCGCCGGCGACGGTCCGCTGCGTAGCCGGCTGCAGGACGAGGCCGCCCAGGCCGGGTTGACCGGGAGCGTGCGCTTTCTCGGATGGCGCGAAGACGTGCCAGAGCTGCTGGCGGCCAGCGACGTCTTTCTCATGCCCAGCCTGTGGGAAGGTTTCGGACTCGTGTTGCTGGAGGCCATGGCGCAGGGCCTGCCGGTCCTCGCCTCGCGCGTCAGCGCCATCCCCGAAGTCGTCGTGGATGGCGAGACGGGTTTGCTTGCGCCTGCCCGTGACGTGCCGGCCTTTTGCGACGCCCTGCGTTCCCTGTTGCGCGATCAAGGGATGGCCAGGCGCATGGGTGAGCGAGGCAGGCGTCGACTCGAGTCCTGCTTTGGTGAAGAGCGCATGGTGCAGGAAACCCTTGCGCTCTATCGTGAGCTGCAGCCGGCATTATGACGGCGCGCCTTCTCTATCTCGTCAACATCCCGCGCTTTTTCATGACGCATCGACTGCCGCTCGCGTTGGCGGCGCGCGCTGCGGGTTACGAAGTGCACGTGGCCACCTCGCAATTCGATCGCGAAAACGTCGAACGCATTCGCGCCACAGGTCTGATTTACCACGGGCTGCCACTACAACAGCATGGCACCAATCCCTTCAATGAAGTCCGCGCCCTGCACAGCATTCACGCCCTTTATCGAGCGCTGCGCCCGGACCTGTCGCACCACATCACGGTCAAGTCATTGCTTTACGGCGGACTGGCCGCGCGCCTGACGGGTGTACCGGCGGTCGTCAACACGGTCAGCGGTCTGGGCTATGTCTTCTCCTCTGAGGACCGTCGCGCCCGTACGCTGCGCGGCCCTGTCAGTCTTGGCTACCGCGCTCTCTTGCGCCACCCGAACTCCTGCACCATCTTCCAGAACCCAGACGATTGCGAACAGTTTTTGTGCCGTGCTCTGGTTCAGGAGGATCAAAGTTGTGTCATCCGTGGTTCGGGCGTGGACATGGCGCGCTTCGTCCCCAGGCCCGAGCCTGAGGGCATTCCCAGGGTGCTCTATGCCGGCCGGCTGCTTTGGCAAAAGGGCCTGGCCGAGTTCGTGGACGCGGCGCGTCTGCTGCGGGCAGAAGAGTTCCCCGCGCGCTTCACCATCGCCGGCTATGGCGAGGCGGGCAATCCGGACAGCGTGCCGGAAGCGACACTGGCCTCCTGGCAGCGGGAAGGGATCATTGACTACCTGGGTCAACGCGACGACATGCCGCAGGTCTATGCTGACGCGCAGGTCGTCTGCCTGCCTTCATGGCGCGAGGGGGTCCCACTGGCGCTGATCGAGGGCGCGGCCTGCGGCCGGGCGTTGGTGGCCAGCGACGTTCCGGGTTGCCGTGAAATCGTGCGGCATGAGCACAACGGCCTGCACGTGCCGCCGCGCAACGCCGCTGCACTGGCGGCGGCCCTGCGACGCCTGCTGGAAGACAGGGCTACCCGGCAACGCATGGGCGTCGCCGGACGCGAACTGGCGCAACGCGAATTCTCGCTTGAACGTGTGATCTCCGAGACTCTGTCTCTCTACGACCGCCTGCTGAATCGCCGCCGCATCAGGAACTGACGAGATTGTCGCGGATGTAGTCGAAATTGATGTCCAGACCCAGGCCAGGACCCTGCGGCACGGTGACCATGCCTTCGTCATCCATGGGGTCGGGCAGGGCGTTCAGCCAGGGCGGCGGCGTCTCGTAATCGATGAAGGGATGCAGCAGGCCACGTTCATGGTACTTGCCGGCGACGCTGGTGGCGCAGAGCGCGTGCAGGTTGCCAACGCCGTTGCCATGTGACTCGCACTGCATGCCAAAAGCCTCGGCGAGGTGATAGATCTTCATGGTGGGCGTCAGGCCGCCGACGTCCTGTGTGCCGACCCGCGAAATGTCGGCCGCATTGCGCAGCATCCATTCGGCGCGCGTCCTGAGGCCGCCCTTCGCCGTCTCCGGGCCGCAGATCTGCAGATCGAGCTGCTCCGTCAACCAGATGTAGGAGGACACGCTGGCCTCGTCCATCGGTTCTTCCAGCCAGTAGAAGTCCAGCCTTTCCAGTTCGCGGCCCAGCTGCAGCGCATCCTGCCGCGTGTAATAGTGGAAAGGGTCCAGCATCAAAGTGATGTCCGGGCCGACTGCCTCGCGCACAGCGGCGCAGGCGGCCACGTCGCTCCTGACGTCCGGCGCGCCGGGTGTGGGGGTGTTCCAGGTGTGCAACTTGATGGCCTTGTAACCGCGCGCGACCAGTTGCAGCGCGAAATCGGCGTAGGCCTGCGGCGTGTTGAGTCCGCCCTCCAGTTCATCGCCGCACATGGTGCTGCCGTAGGCCGGCACCTTGTCGCGAAAAGCGCCCAGCAGACGATACACCGGCTGGTCGAGAGCGCGACCGGCCAGGTCCCAGAGCGCCTGATCGATGACGTCGAGCCCCCTGTCGCTCAGGGTCGAGCCGTCCCGCTGCCGCTGGTAGAGGTTCTGCCAGATGCGCTCGCGGTAGAAGGGGTTTTCACCCAGCAGCAGGGGACGCGCCAGACCTTGCGCCATGCCCACTTCTTCCCCGAAACTGTAACCGCAGACTCCTTCGTCGGTCTCGATCGTCAGCAGCGACTGGAGGGCGTCGTGCGGGTCCGCCGGATGGGCGTGGCCCTGAATGTCCTTGGCCTTGTCGCTGGTGTAGCGGAAAGTCTCAACCCGTACTTCCGTGATTTTCATGGCGCCTCGCAATCATGTGCAGAAGTCGGTGACGTGGTAACATGGTCGCTGCGGAGAACAGGCGGGAAAGCCATGCCTTTAATTGAACAACGCGTCACCATCAATCGTTCCGTGACGGACATATTCCGCTTTATGAGCGATTTTGGCAACAATCCGCGCTGGCAGCCTTCGGGCATGCGCCTGGAGCGGGTCGGCAAGCTGCGCATGGGCGACATGATCGTGGGGCAGCAACGGATGCTGGGTCGCATGCATTTCGTCAACGCCGACGTGGTCGATCTCACGCCCAACCAGCGCCTGGCCTATACCGGCGTGATGGGCGGCTACAACTTCCGCACGACCTACGACTACAACCGGGTGGCGGGCGGCACGGAGGTCATCATTCGCACGGACATCCGCATCCCCTGGTTCATGTTTTTCGTCCGGCCTTTCGTGCTTTCGGGTATACGCGGGCAGATGGCGACCTCGCTGGAAAAGCTGAAACAGGTGATGGAAGACCGCCTCGACCTCAGCGCGCCTCCACCGCGCTGATGGCGGGCGATTCTCCGGAGAACAATCAAGTGACGAACGGATCAGAGTCTGTCCTCAGTGTCAGGGGCTGCCTGATGGTCATCGGCGTTCTTGTGCTGGTGACGATTGTCGTGATGGTGGCCCTGTTTGTTCTTGCGAGGAGTACAGCGGAGTGGGTGGTCGAGGGGATTGGTCAGGGCCTCAAGGACCTGGGAAACACCGTTGCATCGATTCCGCAATCTGTGGCAAGTGCCGTCAGCGATGTGTTCAAAAATGAAATGCAGGCAAGCATAGAAACGAAAGTCTTGCTGGCGGAATCGATCAACTCCATGGGCACTCTTCTTACGGCCAGCCATCCCGGAGATGCAGACGTCAAGGTTGGAATCCAGTCAGGTCTGCTAAACGTGTGCGGCGTATCGGTAGATCACGTTGTGGAAGGGACGATTGAGGCTGGCATTGACCTTTCACAGATCTCTTCCGGTGACATAACTCACGAGGTCATTTCCAATAGCTGGGTCCTGCGTCCGGGACCAGCGAAACTTCATAGCTGTCGCATAGACTATATTCGCCAGTTGGGACATTCACTGACAGTTTGTCGGCAGGACTGGGACGAATATCGGCTGCTGGCGGAGTCCGACGCCATCACAAGGATTCGGGATGAGGCGTTGGCCGAAGGGTTGCTCGCCAAGGCCGAAAAGGAAGCCGAACTTGTGCTGGGCAATTTCCTGAGTGCCGTGACAGGCAGCGACAACATCACAATCGTCTTTGAGAGCGAACCCGTCACGGATTTCCCCGAATCCTGCCAACGAGAACCACCGGCCGGTTGGAAGTTCGACGAGGAAAGCGATTCCTGGCTGCGCGAGTAACCTCGCAGGTCTCCGCATGGGCCCGGTCAGCGAAGAGACCCGCTACCTCCGCCGACCGCGGCGCAGCCGAATGCGGCGTACGCTGCGCCCCACGCGCCCGCGGTCCGAGCTCCACAGTGCCCAGGGGGCCTGGGTGATGTCCGCGAGAAAGAGCAGCACCTCGTCGTAATTGACGCGCCAGCCGGCGAAGGCGGCCCATGCGGCTTCGCGGTCCTGGCGCAGGGGCAGTCCTCCGGCAGCCAGGGTTTCACAAGCGCTCTCAAACTCCTCGCGCGTGATGCTAATCGGCACCTCCGGCCAGAGCGGGTCGTGATCGTATTCGTAATAAAAGAAATCGGCGATGCGGCGGAGAGAGGTGTAGCCGGCGCGCAGGCAGAGCTGTGCGGCCGGGTCCGGCGGCCCGTCCACCGCCGCTGTCAAAAGGGCGGCCGCGTCCATGATGGCGCCGCCGGCGGTCACCCAGGACTGCTCGGGCACGGGCGAACGGAAAAAGATGAGCGGCGCCAGCGAGGTGTGGCTCTCTTCCAGCTCGGTGAACCAGACTTCCCACTCCTGCCAGGTCTCGTGCAGATTGTCGAGACCGCCTATGCGATGCAGGCGGAGCAGAAACTCAATGGCGGTGGGCGGCGTACCTGCCCGGACGGCCAGCATCTCGACGCGCGCCTCGCGCCGCGAAAAGGCCCCGTACATGGTCGGCAGGTACGCGATCAGCAACGCGACCAGGCCGAGGCCGAGCGTGGCCTCCGTGAACTGTACGAGGGTGATGCCGAAGTTGATGAAGGGCGTCGTGCCCAGGGTCAGCAGCGAAGAACCGCTGACGGTCAGGGCGGTCTCCAGGTCACCGACCCCCAGGGCGCGATAGATTAGCGCGTAGCCGAGCGTGATACAGACAACCCAGACCAGGGGCAGGATGAGCAGGGTCACGGGCGCGAAGAAAGCCAGTACGCGATCCCGTTCACGCCATTGGCGGTAGCGGCGGAAGGTCATATAAAGGTTGAACACGCGCCCCGAAGTGAGAAAGACGAAACGTGTCAGCAAACTGTTTTGCGCGCGCGGCACGACGAAGGTCCGCACGGCGGAAGCGATGGTGCCCAGCACCAGACCGGCGCCCAGGCAAACAAGCAGGGCCCGCGCCAGCGATTCTGCGAGCCAAACGGTTTGTTGTTCGCTCACCAGGCGCCGCGGCGCAGCAGCAGGTGGGGGAAGGTCATCGCGATGATTTGCAGGTCCAGACGCACGGACCAGTTCTCAATGTAGTAGATGTCCAGCAGGCACATCTCGTCGAAGGGGATGTTGCTGCGCCCGCTGATCTGCCACAGGCCGGTGCATCCGGGGATGGTCTGCAACCGTTGCAGATGCCAGGGCGCGTACAGCGCCACCTCGTCCGGCGTGGGCGGGCGAGGCCCCACCAGGCTCATTTCCCCCTTCAGCACGTTGATGAACTGCGGCAGTTCGTCGATGCTGATGGAGCGGATGAGGGCGCCGACGCGCGTGATGCGGGGGTCGTTGCGAATCTTGGGATGGCGCGGGTCCTCGCCGGATGCCTGCACCAGTTGCTCCCGCATGAGGTCCGCATCCGGCACCATACTGCGAAGTTTGTACATGCTGAATTCGCGACCGCCCTCGCCGACGCGCCGCTGCGGATAGGTCATCGGCCCACGACTTTCGAGGCGGACGGCCAGCGCCGCCAGCGAGACCAGCGGCACCCACAGCGGGGCCGTCACCAGCACCAGGCCCAGGTCTATGGCGCGCTTGATGACGCGGTCGGTGCCGCGGAAGCGTTGTTCCATGCGGCCGAACCCCAGCAGGGGAATGCCGTCCAGATTCTCGACCTGCATCTGACGGGTGTTGAGCTGGAAGACGTCGGGAACGGCGCGCACGTCGGCGCCGCTCGCGCGCGCGGTCTGCGTGATCGTGAGGATCCTGTCGTGGTCCGACCAGGGCAGGGTGATGATGACCAGGTCGATCTCATGCTCGCGAATGGTCTCGTCCAGGTTTTCAAGTGTGCCCAGACCGCGAATGCGGCCCAGGTCGACGTGGCCGATGCGCGGATTGTCGTCGACGTAACCCACGGGCTCGTAGCCAAAGTCCTTGCGCGCCACCATTGCCCGCATGATGGCCCCGCCGCTTTCGCCCCAGCCAACGATGAGCACGCGTTGCACGCCGATGCCCCGGGCGCGCAGCATGGCGAGCAACAGACGCAGGGCGATCCGGATGAACCCCATCAGCAACAGGGTGATCACTGCGACATAGACCAGCATGAGGCGGCTGGATACGATGGGCTGAAACACAAAGAAAAGCGCCAGTTGGGTGACGGTCGCCGTGGCAATGCCGTTGGCGCTGATCGTCAGTTCTTCAATAAGGGAGCGGCCCCGCATCTGCCGGTAAAGGCCGTTGCTGTGGTGGGCGAAGTAAAGCATGAAGGCGTAGAACAGGGCGAAGGGGATATAGGGGTCGAAGTTCGCCTGATTGATCTCCATGACAGCGCGGAAGGGCGTCAATTGGTAGCGCGCAACGTAACCCAACGCGAAGGCCAGGAGGGCCAGCATGAAGTCGGCGATAGGCAAGGTCCAGGAGGGCACGGGCGAGCGGCGCGGACGAGGTGGCGGAAAACGCTCTGCTACGGACGCGGGACTTTCGCCTCGCGTCCTGCGGCGTCCCGGCGGCTCTCTCAGGGCCTCGCCTGATTCAGGGCCCATGCATAGCTCCTGATCGTGCGCCCGGCTGTGGCGCGCCAATTGAAGCGTCGGGCCCGTTGAAGGCCGCGACGACGTTCCTCTTCGCGCCAGGTTTTGCTGAGCAGACCACGCTGCAGGGCGTCCGCCCAGGCGTCGACTTCCATGGGCGGCAGGCAGGTGCCGTCCACTCCGGCGACTTCCGGCAACGACGATGCGTCTGCGACGATGACCGGTGCGCCGCAGGCCATGGCCTCCAGCACCGGCATACCGAAGCCCTCATACAGGGAGGGATAGACGAACACTTCCGCACAATTATACCAGAGAGGGAGTTCGTTTGCGGGAAGATACCCGGGAAAGTGGACTTCATCCTTCAGTCCGCGTCGCTCCACGGTCGCGTAAACCTCTGCGTAGTCCCAGCCCTGAGCGCCGGCGAGGACGAGCGGCAATCTTGAAGGGAGATGGGCGTAGGCTTCCAGCAGGGTCACCAGATTCTTGCGCGGTTCAAGAGTGCCGATGAAGAGCCAGAATCGTTCCGGCAGGCCCGCGCGCTGCCGAAATGAGTTGACTTCCTGCAGGGGCAATGGGCGAAAGCGGTCATGGTCGACGCCGGGCAGGGCGACGTCGATGCGTTCCGGCGGGATATCCAGCAATTCGACAAGGTCAGTCGCCGTACTTTGCGAAATGGCAATGACCCGGCGCGCCCCTTGGCAAGTGTGGCGGGTCAGGAGTTGCAGGTAACGTCGTCGCGCTGTTGGCAGCAATTGCGGAAAACGCAGAAAACTGAGGTCGTAGACAGTCACCACCATGGGCCGGGTTTGCAAGAGGGGTCCCACGAAAGCCGTCGCGTGCAGGAGGTCGAAGGACCCGCACTGAAAGGGCTGGGCCAGTTGCTCCCAGAGAATGCGGCGCAGCGGGTTCTGCGTGTCCAGCCCCGAGCGACGCAACTGCAGGCCAGGAAAGTCGGCGGCGCTGTCCCGCCCGCACATGACGGTGAAACGCCAGTCTGGCGGCGCTTCGCCGGCCAGGTGCGACAGGGTGTGCCACAGATAACCGTGAATCCCGGCGCTGCGAAAGCCGCTTTGGCCGGACAGCAAGTGGGCGTTGATGCCGACGTGAGGCATGGCGCTTGTCGCGTCCCTGTGCGGGTCTGTGATCGTCCATTATAGTCCTGCTGCAGGCGGGAGGCATGATTCATTGTGAATGACGAAGGGTCGCCCGGCGACAGCTGGACCTTGCGGGCAGAGGCCTCTCGCGGCTGGATCAGCGAACTCGCCTGGGCGCCAAACGGTCGGGCGTTGGCCCTGGCCGGGGCCACCGGAATCGCCCTGTTCGCCATCCGACGCAGTGAATTGCATTTGCGCGCGGTATTGGAAGGCCATGAGGGGCCGGTCAAGGGGATCGCCGTCTCCCCCGAGGGCGCAATGCTGGCCTCGGCCGGCGCGGACCGCAGCATACGACTTTGGGACCTGAAGCGCGGCGCCGCCATGCGTCAGTTGGGCGGTCATGGTGGGTCCGTGGAACGCGTGGCCTTCACTCCGGACGGCGCGTTGCTGGCCTCTGCCGGTGCCGACGCCTCGCTGCGTGTGCACGACGTCCGGAGCGGGTCAGAACTGACTTCGATTGGGAGCCACGACGACGAGGTCCGCGCCCTGTGTTTTTGCGAAGGCGGCCGCCTGCTGGTCAGCGGCAGTCGCGACAGGAAGGTCTGCGTGCACGACGGGGCCAGTGGGCGCTTGCTGCGTGCGGAAGCTCACGCGGACTGGCTGCGGGTTTTGACAGCCATGCCCGGCGATGACAGTCTCCTGCTCTCCGCCAGCCGCGACGGCGAATTGCGTCTCAGGTCCTGTCGCGATGGCCTGCCGCTGCGTTCGCTGGCATGCGAGCACGGGGGGCTGGACTGCGCCGTCGTCGCGCCGGACGGGCGAACCCTGGCGACGGGCGGCAGGGACTGCCAGATACGTCTTTGGCGGGTGAGGGACGGCGCTCCCGTCGGCGCCTTTGTGGCGCATGACCGACCGGTGCTGACGCTGGCATTCAGTCCTGACGGGCGCTGGCTGGCGAGCGGCGGCGGCGACAATCGACTGCGCCTGTGGGCGCGGGCTGCGCATTGAGCGGGGTAACTGCCTCTGCTATACTGCGGCGCCGAAGCCCCTGTAGCTCAGAGGACAGAGCAGAGGTTTCCTAAACCTTGTGCACAGGTTCGAGTCCTGTCAGGGGTACAGCTAACGGAGCCCCGGGACATGCGGGTTTTCCTCGCTCATGGAGCGCTGGGTGTCTGGGACGAAGTGATCTTCCTCGGCATCACGGCGGTATTCGCCCTCATTATGGCTTACAGCTGGTTGCGCAGTCGCAGGTTGATGGATGAGGAAGACGAGGAGGCCGTACCCGGAAACGGGGACCATTACGGTCTTGACGAGGAGTAGCGTTTGTCGTTGCGGCCGACACTGGTAGACTGGCCTGCGCATATGCAGGTGTAGGGACGGACAGAAAATCGTGCTGGTTGACGTCGTTTTGCCCAACCTGGGCTTCGGAATGGAAGAAGGGCAATTGCTCGCCTGGCTGAAAGCGCCGGGCGATGCCGTACGCAAGGGCGAGCCCCTTGTGGAAATTGAGGGCGACAAGACCACCGTGGAACTGGAGGCCCTGGCAGACGGCGTGCTGGAAGAGCAACTGGTGGCGGCCGGGATGACCGTGCCGGTAGGCAGCGTGCTGGCCCGCATTCGCGGGGAAGGAGCGGAGTCCCCCGCCGCAGAGCAGACCAAAGCCCCCGTAGCGACGCCCCCGGCGGCCACTACAGCAAAAGCGAATACGACTGTCGAGGCTGCCCCGACAAGGTCCGCACCTGGCAGACTGCGCGTACCCCCTGCGCTGCGCCGTCTGGCGCGCGAACATGGCATTGATCTGGAGGAACTGGCCGCCAGCGCTCCCGGAGGGCGAATCACGCGCGATTTGCTTGAGGACCGAATTGCCGCCCGTGAACCGGCGCAGGAGACCGGGGACGGGCGGGAGGCCGTAGCGCTTTCGACCATGCGGCAGATCATCGCCCGGCGCCTGACGCAGGGCATGCAGGAGATGCCGCAATTCTTCGTGCGCGCCGAACTGGACTTCAGCGCAGCGCTGCGCGCGCTGCCCCAGGGCGTGGGCGTCAACGCCCTTTTGCTGTGGTTGACCGTGCAGGCATTGCGTGAGGTGCCAGCGTTCAACGCCACTTTCGAAGACGGCACGCTCTGGCGCCACAAGGGCATCGATCTGGCGCAGGCGGTAGCGCTGCCGGACGGTCTGCTGACGCCCGTGCTGCGCGACGCCGGCAGCGATACTCTTGAAGGGCTGGCCAAGCGGTCCCGCGACCTGGTGGCGCGGGCGCGCGCCGGTCGCCTGAGGCCGGAAGAGATGCAGGGCGGCAGTTTCACACTCAGCAATCTTGGGGTCGTCGATCAGGTCGACGAATTCACCGCCATCATCAATCCGCCGCAGATCGGCATACTGGCGGTCGGTGCGTTGCGCGATCGGCCAGTGGTCATCGATGGCGGCCTGCACGTCCGTTCAACGGCGCGCCTGACCCTGTCCGCCGATCACCGCTTCGTGGATGGCATGCTGGCCGCAGAATTCCTGGCTGCCCTGGACCGACATTTGCAGGCCTGCGGCGCCTGAATGCAGATGAAGATGAGGAAGGACGAGGAATGAGCACGAGCCTGGGCGCGGCAGTGCGCCACAAGATGCTGACCAACATGCTGCTGGTGCGCCATACGGAAGAGCGCATTCAGGAATTGTTTCTTGAGAACGTCATTCGCGGCACGACGCACCTCTGCATCGGCCAGGAGGCCGTCTCGGTGGCCATGGCCGAAGTTATCGACGCGGCGCGCGGCGACACCGTGACCTGCACCTATCGCGGGCATGGCCACGCCCTGGCGCTGGGCATGTCGCTGGAATCCATGATGGCCGAGATGATGGGCAAGGCCTCGGGCTGCTCAAAGGGCAAGGGCGGTTCGATGCATCTGGCAGACCTGGACGTCGGCCTGCTGGGCACCTTCGCCGTCGTCGGCGCCGGGCTGCCCGTCACCAACGGCGCGGCGCTGACGGCGCAGATGCGCGGCAACGGGGCCATTTCCATTTCGATATTCGGCGACGGAACGCCAAACATCGGCGCCTGGCACGAGGCGGTCAACCTGGCGGCAGTCTGGAAATTGCCGGCTGTGTTCCTCTGCGAAAACAATCGCTACGGCGAATACACGCCCTACGACGACACGGCGCCCGTTCCCAACGTCGCCGACCGGGCCGCCGCCTACGGCATCCCGAGCGTCATCGTTGACGGCCAGGACGCCGAGGCCGTGTATCCGGTCCTGCTTGAGGCGGCCGATCGCGCCCGCGCCGGCGACGGGCCCACTCTGGTGGAAGCGCTGACCTACCGCTACCGCGGCCATTCGCGCAGCGACCCGGCGACCTACCGGCCGGAAGGCGAGCTGGAGCGCTGGATGGAACGCGACCCGATCGACATTCTGGCTGGTCGCATGCAGGCCGATGGGCAGTTGACGGCTGCGGAGTTCGAGGCCCTGCGGGAGCAGCAGAGGGCCGAGGTACAACGCGTGACCGAATGGGCGATTAACGAGCCCTGGCCGGCGCTGGAGGAGACACTGGAAGATATCTGGGTGCCGTCAGGCGACGGCGCCGCTGTAGGGGAGGGGGCGTAATGGCCGTCATAACCTGTCGCGATGCGGTCGTGCGCGCGCTGGATGAGGAGATGGCGCGCGACGAGGACGTCATTTTCTTCGGCGAGGACGTGGGCAAGGCCGGTGGTGTCTTCTATGTGACGCCTGGACTTTACGAAAAGTATGGCGGGCGGCGCGTGCGCGATACGCCAATCTCCGAGAATGCCATTGTCGGTGCGGGCGTGGGGGCGGCGGTGACCGGCATGCGCCCGGTCATCGAGCTGATGTTCGCGGACTTCGCCGCGGTCACGCTGGACCAGATCGTCAACCAGGCGGCCAAGCTGCGTTACATGTCCGGCGGACAAATCCAGGTGCCGCTGACCATCCGCATGGCCCAGGGCAGCGCCGGCGGCTTCGGTTCTCAACATTCGCAGTGCTGCGAGTCATGGTTCATGCACGCGCCCGGCCTGAAGGTCTGCGTCCCGGGCACGCCTGCAGATATTCTTGGCCTGCTCAAGAGCGCGGTCCGTGACGACAACCCGGTGATCTTCCTTGAACACAAGGGGCAATATGCCGAGCGCGGCGAGGTGCCCGACCATGCCGACCACCTGGTGCCTATGGGCGAGGCGCGCATCGTGCGCGAGGGTGGCGACGTCACCATCGTGGCCGTGCAGCGCATGGTTGGGGTGGCGCTCAAGGCGGCAGATACCCTGGCCGAACAGGGCGTTGAGTGCGAAGTCATCGATCCGCGCACACTGGTGCCGCTGGACATGGAGACCATCGCCCGATCGGTGGAAAAGACCGGGCATCTGGTCACCGTCGAGGAAGCGGTGCGCGCCGGCGGTTGGGGCGCGGAGGTCGTTTCGCAGATAACCGAGAACAACATCTGGTCGCTGGAAGGGCCGGTCGTGCGCGTCACTCTGGGCGCCGGCATCATTCCCTTCAGCCAGCCGTTGGAGGAACACCTTCTGCCCGGGCCGGAGGACGTCGTCGCGGCCGTGCAGCGCTCGCTTGAGGCCTGACCATGCAGACCGTCGTGCTGGAACAACCGGGGAGTCTGGCGCTGAGGGAGACGCCGCCGCCTGAGGGCACGCTGCCACAGGACGAGGCCCTGGTTCGCGTGCAGCGCGTGGGAGTCTGCGGGAGCGACCTCAAGGCCTTCAAGGGCGAAATGCCCTTTCTGAGTTACCCGCGCGTCCTCGGGCACGAACTGGGTGTGGAAATCCTGGAAATCGGCCCCAACGCGGCGGGTCTGCGCGCCGGTGACCGTGCGGCCGTGGAGCCTTATCTACATTGCGGCCATTGCATCGCCTGCCGCCGTGGACGCACGAATTGCTGCGATTCCCTGCGCGTGTTGGGCGTTCACACGGATGGCGGCATGCGCGAATTCATTCGCGTTCCGGTCGGAAAGCTGCATCCTTCTGACAAACTGTCGCTGGACCAACTGGCGCTGGTGGAGACCCTGGTCATCGGGGCGCACGCCATCCGGCGCGGCGCGCCCCGCCCGGATGACTGTCTGCTGGTGATCGGCGTGGGCCCCATAGGGCTGACGGTCATTGCCTCGGCTGCCGCCATCGGCGTGGACATCATCGCCATGGACGTCAATCCGGCGCGCCTCGAGTTCGCCCAGGAAATGCCGGGCGTGAGCCACGTGGTCGACGCCCGCGACCGGCCGCTGGAGCGTCTGGCCGAAATCACTGACGGCGATATGCCGACCCAGGTCTATGACGCCTCCGGCAGCGCGGCCGCCATGAACGCCTCATTCGATACCCTGGCGATGGGCGGGACCCTGGTCTTTGTGGGCCTGGTGACGGACGACATCACCTTCCACGATCCCGAGTTTCACCGGCGTGAAATGACGGTCATGAGCAGTCGCAACGGCACCGCCGAAGATTTTCGCCAGGTCATCGACATGGTGGAAACGGGCGCCATCGACACGACGCCCTGGATCACGCATCGCGCCACGCCGGCGGAACTCATCCATTACCTGCCGACCTGGCTGGACCCGGCCAGCGGCTGTCTGAAAGCGATGATGCAATTCTGAAGCGCTTCCGCGACGAAGATCGTGAATTAATGTACAAATAAGGCTATGCTGCTGTTACTCGCCGGCCAGGCGGACTGACTGCATTCATGCGGCTGCGCCACGCCCTGTTGTGCGCTCTCGTTCTGTTGCTGCCGGCCCTGCCGGCACATGCCCATGGATTCATCGTGCGCGCACTGCCGGAAGACCGCGCCGAACTGGAGCGCGCGCCGGCCCGTTTGCGCTACTGGTTCAGCGAGAGTCTGGAGCCGGCCTTTAGCACGCTCACGCTGCGCCGACAGGACGGGAGCGTCGTCGCCGAGGGTGGCGTTGACCCCGACAATCCGCTGCAGATGAACCTGTCAGTTCCCGCCGATCTTCAGGATGGCGTCTACCTGGTCGATTTGCGGCCGGCCTTCGCCAGCGACGGCCACGTCGTGCCCGAAACGCGCGTCTTTTTCCTGGGCCAGGCGGCGGACGCGGCCGTTGGCGGCGGTGGTGGCTATGCCATCGAGCCGCTGGAAGCGCTTTGGCGCGCCCTGCTTTATGGTTCCTGCCTGCTGCTCCTCGGAACGCATATGTTGTACGGCGCGGTATTGCTGCCGGCCTGGGGCAGTCGGGCGCAACGGGCCGGCGGCTTGCCAGCGCGGGTGATGAGTCGACTGGGAAACATTGCGCTGGCCGCGCTGGCGGTCGCCTTCGTCGCCAACCTGCTGGCCATGCTGCAGCAAAGCATGGTCTTTTTCGCCAGCGATGCCGGCAGCGTGCTGTTCGAGGGCCTGTGGCAGGTGGTTCGCATTGGCTCGCGCTTCGGCGACGTATGGACCGCCCGTTTTCTGCTGTTGCTGCTTTGCACAGCGCTGGTCGTTCTCGCCGTCCGCTGGCGCCGGCATCATCCGGAACAGGTGAGGCCCCTGTGGGCGGCCAACCTGTGGGTGGTGGCGCTGCTGTTGGGCACCTTCAGCATCAACAGCCACGCCGCCGGCTCGCTGCGTCATCCCTGGCTGGCGCTGCTGGTGGACTGGTTGCACACCCTCGCGGCGGCTGCCTGGAGCGGCGCCCTGGTGGCTTTGGCGCTGCTGCTCCCTGTGGCGCTTCGGCCCCTGGCCGCCTCGCAGCGGGGTGCGGCGACGCAGGCCGTTCTGCGACACTTCACCTGGCTGGCGTTGCGGGCGCTGGCCGTGTTGACCGCGAGCGGCCTGTTCAGCGCGCTCAACTGGCTGCAACGTCCGTCTGACCTGACGGGCACGGACTGGGGCCTGGCCTTGCTGGCCAAACTGGCGCTTGTGACGCTGTCGCTGCTGGCGGCGGCCGGGCAAAGGAAGGAGTTTCGCCCCTCTCGCTGGCCGGCCCTGCCGGTCCTGGCGGGTCTGCGACTGGAAGCCACGCTGCTCTCATTGACCCTGGTCCCCCTGGCCCTGCTTGCCGCGGCAGCAGTGCCGCAACCCGAGTTCGGCCCCGCGCCGGCCGCGCCCTCTGCCACACAGCGGGTCGCAGAAAACCGGGTCGACATCAGCCTGGCGCCGGGCGGGCCGGGCATCAACAGCCTCGATTTGCGCATTCCCGGCGCGACGCAGGTCCAGGTGCAGGTGGTGGCGCCGCATCGGGACTGGCGCAGCGCCTGGCTGGAAGCGGTCGCCCTGGACGAGGGGCTCTACACCTTGAGCACGGATTTCATCGACGATGAAGGCCACTGGCAGACCCTGGTGGATTTCCAGGTCGGGACCGGTGCCACGAAGCGGGCCGCCTTCGCCTGGGAGATTGAGCGGGAGGCAGCGCCGGGGGCGTCACTGCCCACGGGCATACAACATGGGCTGGCGACCCTATTGCTGGCCCTGGCAATCCTGTGGTCGATGCATTCGCCGCTGCGGTGCGCGCTGCGCTGGCTGAACTGGCAACCGACGACCCTGGCCACGGCGATCGGCGCGACCCTGGCCTTCGGCTTGATCGTCGGGCTTGGCGTGGCGCTGGTGGCGCGCAACGACGCCGCCTGGCGCGAGACGCTGTGGCCGCTACCGACGATCG
This sequence comes from Anaerolineaceae bacterium, assembly GCA_026708325.1. GTDB lineage: Bacteria > Chloroflexota > Anaerolineae > Aggregatilineales > Phototrophicaceae > JAGWBD01. The sequence goes on from JAPOVC010000028.1 coordinate 155,158, forward strand.
TCAACCCGGAGCTCGCCGATGCGGCCTCACTGGCGCGCGGGCGTTCGTTGTATGATGAACACTGCGTCTGGGAGGGGGCCGCGCTGGAGGAAATCGTCACGCGTCTTCCGCGCCTGCGCGACGAACAACTCTTCGCCATGACGCAGGAGGGCTGGCGCGCGCTGCCGCCCTGCACGGGGGACATTTCGGAAAGCGGGCGCTGGCATCTGGTCAACCACATTCGCAGTCTGCAGAGAGGCCGATGATCGACATCATTCACCATCCCGCCGATTCCGGTTGGGCACGACAAGTGAAACAAAATCTGGCGACGGTGGAGGGCGACGTGACTCTGGTGCTGCTGTCGACCGACGCCGTCGATGACAGGCAGGTGCTGGAGCAACTGGAACTGGCCCTTGATGCTGGCCGGCGTATTGTGCCGCTGCTGGCGGAAGATGCCCGCCTGCCGGCCCTGATCGAACACCTGGAAGCCGTTGAACCAGGCGATCTCGACGCTCTGGTGCAGCGCCTGGCCGATCCGGAGGTTTCGCTGCCCATGCGCGTGCATACCCCGTCGCTGCGGGCCAGCAACCGCCGCGCCGCGCTGGTGGTGCTGCTCCTGGCGGGCATCATGTTTGTGGCGGCGCTGTACGGCGTCGGCGTTCTGGGCATCCAGTATCCCCATGAGGAATACGATGAAGTGCATGAACGGGTTGTGGCGACTCGCGATGCCTTCATCGAAGAGGCCCTGCCGCGTGGCACGGGTGAAGCGGCAAACTTTGCCGTAACGGCAGAAGCGGCGGCCACAGCCTTGCGGCCGTTGCTGATCGCCACCGCCACGGCGCGCGCGGGCAACTGAAGCCATGGAGTTTCGCAATGAGGTGCTGGTCATCGGCGCCGGCCCGGCTGGAATCGCCTGCGCGCTGGCGCTGGAAGAGGGAGGAATCGGTTACCGGGTCATTGACCGGGAAGCCGTCATCGGCTCCACCTGGGACCGCCTGTACCCCACGCTGAAACTGAACACCTCGCGCTTCTATTCGCACATGCCTGGAAAAAAGTTTCCGCTGCACTTCGGCATCTATGCCAGCGCGCGGCAATATCATGACTATTTGCTGGACTACGTCAGCCAACACGACTTCAACATTCAATGTGGCGTGGAGGTAGAGCGCGTAACGCGCGCGGGAAATGGCTGGCTGGTGGAAAGCAGCGAGGGAACGTGCATCTGGCGCGCCGTAGTCCTGGCGACCGGGCGTTTCGGCAACCCATGGATGGCGCGGCTGCCTGGAATCGAGCGCTTTGAAGGGCAGGTCCTGCATTCCGCCGACTTTCGCAACGAGGCCGACTTCGCCGGCCAACGCGTCATGGTCGTCGGCAACGGTCCCAGCGGCATGGACCTGGCGGTCGCTTTGGCGACGACGGTGGACAGGCCCGTTTACCTGGCGCAACGCACGGGCATCGTGCTCAAACCGCGCTACCCCTGGGGCCTGCCCAAGCATGGCTGGATGCTCTTGGCGCAGAAATGGCCCAACCGCCTGACGCGTTGGCTGGAGCGGCGTATGCTGGCGCTGGAGTACCGCGACGTGGCGGCCAGCGGCATCAAGGTGCCGGGCCCTGGAGAGACGACCGGCGCGGCCGGCACGCGCGGTCCGGAGTTGCTCAATGCCGTGCGCAGCGGTGGAGCGCAGGCGGTGGACGTGCCGGTCGACTTCACGGCCGAAGCGGCGATATTGCCGGACGGTCGCCAGCTGCCGCTGGATATCTTGATTTTGGCGACAGGCTTTCGTCCGGTACTCGATTTCCTCGACCTGGATTACGAGGTGGATGAGCAGGGGTTACCGCTGCGGGAGGCGCAGGACTTTCCGGTCTATGAAGGTTACCTGCCGCACACCGGCTACCAGCTGCGGGGACAGCCGGGGCTGTACGTCACCGGAATCTTCTACAAGGGGCGCGGCGCGATGTACAATTTTGTGGTCGAGGCCTGCATCATTGCGCAGCAAATTGAAGAGCAGTTCAGGCAAGGGGCGCCAGTGGAAGCGATTCCAGACCTGGCGCCCGTGCCCTGACTGAAACCCCTACGCTTCGCTCCCGGCTTCGGCCTCCAGCACAAGGTCCACGTTGCGGCCGTGAACGCCGGTCGCGCCACTTGGCCGGGTCCCCCGCACGCTTTCGATTTGCGGCTCGCCCTCACCATCGACGCTGCGCACCTCAATGCGATGGCGGCCCTCACTGAAGGGCATGTCGAAGCGCCACAGCACCCAGGTCTTGTCCGAAAGCGGATCGCGCAACTGCGCTTCCTGCCAGTCGCCCTCATCCATGCGCACCTCGACCTTCGAGATGGAACGGTCGCCCGCGTGGGCGATTCCCCCTACCGGGATGAAGGTCATGCCCTCGCTCATGAAGGCCTGGTCGGTGGCCACCACGTCAATGACCGACGTGGTCTGCATCAAGGCTTCCTCGTCCCAGCCACGTGTGACCCAGTAGCCCTGCTCGTAGTCTTCCACGACCTCAATACCCGTGATCCACTTGGGCTGCTTCATGCCATAGCGATCGGGGATGTAAATGCGCAGCGGAAAGCCGTTCCGCTCAGGAAGCGGCTGGTCGTCCCAGGCGTAGGCCAGCATGATGCGCTGGTCTTCATTGATCAGATCGATGTCGACCGTTTCGTGAAAGCCGTCCCCGCCAAAAATGCGCAGGTACTGCGCGCCTTCCTGTACTTTCGCGCGCGTCAGCAGGTCCTGCAGGCTGAAGCCGGTCCACTTCTGCGTGCCGATCAGGTCGCCGCCAATGCGATTGGAGATGCAGGACAGGGTCAGGTACTGGTCCATGGGTCGGAAGTCGCTGCGCAAGTCCGCCAGGGTCAAATCCAGCGGGTTGTCCACCATACCCGTGACGGGCAGGGTCCAGGTCTCCTCCTCAAGGACCGGCGGGCGCGAACTGATGTCGATGCGATAGTGTTTTTCGACCGGCGTCAATTCCGGCCGCGTGCCGTCCACGGGCTGCACCGACGCGTCCGCGTTGGGCAGGACGCCGCCGCTCGAACTGGCATAGCGCACGGTCGTGGCGCTGCCGCCGCTTTCGCGCAGCAAGGAGCCCACGCCGGCGCCAACCACGGTGATGGTGGCCGCGGCGCCGCCCATACGCACGAGGAAGCTGCGACGGTCGAGGGTCTCGACAGATGCCTCCGCGGCAGGCTCCTCCACCGGTTCCGGGCTGGCCAGCAATCTGTTGTACATGGTGGCCAAGGCGAGGCCCCATGCGGCAAAGCCGACGACAATCCAGAGAAAATTGACGAGGGGCGCGGTCAGGGCGGAGAAATTGACGTCATTGCTCAGCAGGGCGACGGGCAGTCCCAACACCAGACCCGGAATCAGGCCGGCCTGAAAGCTGAGGCGTTTCGCGCTGCGACGGCGGGCCAGGTGATAGAAGACGGCGCCGACGACTACGCCGGAAATGACCATCCCGGCGATTCCCATGAGTTGCTCGGCGGCCTTGGCGGCCGTGGAGGTCTCGCCCAGCTGCAACGCAGTGATGATCGACACCATGGTATCGATGGCGAAGGTGATGAGCCCGCCGGGCATGTTGCGCGCCGCCCAGTCGAGCACGTCAAAGGGCACGAAGGGCGTGCCCAGAAATGCGTCGGCAAGCCAGAAAATGGCCACCAGCGGGATCGTCAGCAACAAGCCTGCCAGCGCGCCGTAGCCGAGGACCCGTCCGCCCCCGACTGTTCCCGACATGGATCTCTCTTCGGTCATAGCCACATCCTGTTATCAATCCGACCAGTATACAACACATTGTCCACGGCCATCTTGCGAAACCCTTACGCATGGCGGGGTGGTGGACAAGGGCATACAATTCCAGACGTTCCCGGTTGCGGAGAACTTACCCATGATCATTGTCGATGCGCACGAGGACATCGCCTTCAACTGGATGGCCGGCGGCCGCGACTGGCGCCGCAGCGCGCTGGACATCCGGCGCGAAGAGGCGGGACAGGCGGACAAGAGGCGGGCCGGCCTGGCCAGCATCGGCCTGCCCGAGTCACTGGCCGGCAACGTGGCCGTGATTTGCGCCACGCTGTTTACCGCGCCGCGCAGCCGTCATGCCAGCGCCTGGGACAGCCTCAGCTACAGCGACGCGCGGGAAGCGTACGATCTGGCTTCGAGCCAGCTGGACTACTACGAACGCCTGGCGGACGAGCACGATCAGATCGCCCTTGTAACGGACAGGGAGCAACTGGACGCGGTGCTGGCGACCTGGGAGGATGGCAGGCCCGAATCGGAGCGACAGGTCGGTCTGGTGATTCTGATGGAGAACGCCGACCCGATCATCGAGCCCGAGCAATTTGAGGAATGGTATGCGCGCGGTGTGCGCATCGTGGGGCCGGCCTGGACGGCTTCGCGCTACTGTGGCGGCACCGGGCAACCGGGCCCACTGACGGACGAGGGACGCGAACTGCTGGAAATCATGGCGGAGTTTAGCGCCTTGCTCGATCTGTCGCACATGGCGGAAGAAGCCTGCCGCGAAGCGCTGGACCGCTACGAAGGGCCGGTCTTTGCCAGCCACAGCAACCCGCGTCGATTCTGCGCCACAGACCGTCACCTTGAAGATGGCATGATCCGTCAGTTGGCGGAGCGTGATGGCGTCTGCGGCACTGTCCTTTTCAATCGTTTCCTCAGCAACCACTGGAGCGGTCCGCCACGCCTGCCGCTGGATGTGGTGTTGCAGGTGATCGACCATGTGTGCCAGTTGACCGGCAGTGCCGACCACGTTGGCATCGGCAGCGATCTGGATGGTGGATTTGGTGCGGAGAGCGCGCCGGCAGGCATCGACACGGTGGCTGATATCAGGGACATCGGCAGCGGCCTGGCCGAACGCGGTTACCAGTCCGATGACATTTCGGCGATAATGAATGGCAACATGTTGCGCATGCTGAGGACTGCGTTGCCGGAAGGCTGATACCGTGGAACGCGTCGAACAGATGGGAATGCTGTTGGGAACGGCCGGCATCGTGATGGCGGTGACGGGACTGTTCCCGAGCCTCACCGGCCAGGCTGTGATGGGTGGTATTGGCGCCCTGCAGCTCGCGGCCATGCTGTCCGGGCTGAGCCTGTTAATTTTTGGCGCCCTGCTTTACGTCAAGGCCGCCTTTTATCCCCGGGCCCGGGCGACATTGGCGCAACAAATCGCAGTGCGTCTCTCGCTGACGGCGCTGCTCCTCGCCACCATGGCCTCCGTGGCCGACGTCCTGGGCTTTGGTTCCAACGTGCACGCCCTGTATGCCGAGGACATTTATTTCGGCCCGCTGCAGGCGGCCGGTCTCATCGGTGGCTTCGGCGTGGCCGCCTCGGGTGTTCTGCTCTATGCCCTGGGGGGTATGCGCGGCCAGAGCCAGGAGGAAGACAATGACCCGGCTTCGTCGTCGTGAATAGACTCAGGCGCGGACGAGGCGGTAAATGGCGCCAGCGTAATCGAGGACGTAGAGTTCGCCATCCTCGTCTTCACCGAAGGAAGTAATCTGCAATCTGCTCTCGGCGAAGCGCATGTTTTGCCAGACGCCGGAAGCGTCGCGCCAGGCGGCCCACACGAAGCCGCTGCACCAGTCGCCATAGAAATAAATGCCCTGCAGTTCCGGCAGTGAGAAGCCGCGGTAGACGTAGCCGCCGGTGATGGAGCAACCGTCTTCACGGCCATATTCCAGTGCCGGCAGTTGCATGTCGGGTGTGATGGTCTCGCCGCTGTAGGGCAGGCTGCCTTCCATGGGGCGCCAGCCATAGTTGATGCCGCCCGGGCTGTCGGCGGGCTGGACGTTGACTTCTTCCAGTCGGTTCTGGCCGACGTCGGAAATGTAGAGTTCGCCGGTGACGCGGTCAAAGCTGAAGCGCCAGGGGTTGCGCAGGCCCCAGGCCCAGATCTGGGGCGCGAGCAAGAGGTTGCGCGTCAGGCCGGGGTTGTCCGGTGGGATGCCGTAGCCGCCCTCCACGTCCACGTCGAGGCGCAGGATCGTGCCGAGCAAGGTGGCCGGGTTCTGCCCGTGTTTGAGCGGGTCGCCGGCGGAGCCGCCATCGCCCAGCCCCATGTAGAGATTGCCGTCCGGGCCGAATTCAATCTGGCCGCCGTTGTGGTTGCTGAAGGGCTGTTGCACCCTGAGGATGGGCAGACGACTTGCCATGTCCACCCTGGCCGGATCGTCCGGCCGCAGGCTGTAGCGTTCCAGCACCGTGTCGCCACGGTGATCGCTGTAGTGCACGAAGAAGCGACCGTTGTCCTCGAAGTCGGGATGAAAGGCCAGACCCAGCAGACCGCGCTCGGAAAACTGCCGCATCGAGTCCCTGCTGACGTGTGCGGTCAGGTCCAGCCAGGGTTCCGGCTGCAGGACGTCATCAACCATTAAACGAATGCGACCATTCTGTTCCAGCACGAAGAGCCGGTCGCTGCCGTCGCCAGCGTGCGTCAAATAGACCGGTCGATACAGGCCGGAGGCGACCAGGTGCAGACGATAACGCGAGGGATCGGGCCGGGTCGGGGGCGGTGGAGGCAGCGGCGTCGGCGTTTCCGGCGTCGATTCTGCCCTCGGCGTGGTCTCCTGAGCCAACGCGGGCAACACGCTCAGGGCCAGCAGCGAGACGACGAGGACAGCAACCACGCGACCGATTCCGAGACAGGCGAAGCCCGAGAGTCGGCGACCCGGATGCCAGCGATTGGTGACGAATGGCGGAATCATGATCGCTTCGTCGTTGCGTCGCCTTGCAGGAAGGGAGAGCCGACCGCCAGATAGCGGTAGCCCTTTTGCAACAGGTCCTGATAATCAGGGATCATGCGGCGCCCGTCCACGATGAGGGCCGGCGGGGCAAGATGCCGTTCAATGCTGCCGGAAAGGCCGCGAAACTCTTCCCAGTCGGTGGAAATGAAGAGGCAGTCGCTGCCGCAGAGGGCCTCCTCGGCGCTCTCGTGATAGCGGATGCGGGCGAAGAGCGGATTGCGCGCGGGATCCAGGGCCTGGCTGGCTTCAACCATGGCCAGGGGATCGTAGGCCTGCAGCGCGCGAGCGCCGGCTTCCAGCAGACCCTGTGCCACGGACAATGAGGAGGAATCGCGCACGTCGTTGGTTTTCTTCTTGAATGCCAGACCCAGCAGGGCGACGGTCTTGCCGCTGAAGTCATAGCCGGCTTCCTGGCGAGCGCGTTCGATCAGGTAGACCTTCTGGTATTCATTGATGTGGTACACCGCCTCCAGCAGGTCCGTGTTTTGACCGGCGCAACCCAGTTGATGGACCAGCGACTGAATGTCCTTGCCAAAGCAGGAGCCGCCGGCGCCGTTGGACACGTAGGAACCCCAGGTGCTGATGCGTTGATCGGAGGTGACGCCACGTTTAAGGTCTTCCATGTGCACGTTGGGAAAGGTCTCGGCAAGGCGCGCGCCGACGCCGTTCCAGAAGGAGATGTAGGTCAGCAGCAGGGTATTGCTGACGTACTTGATGGCCTCGGCGGTCTCGGGCGTGGTCTCAATGTACTGAATCCGCACGTGATTGTGGAACTGGGAATAAAGACGGCGAATGCCTTCGAAGTCTTCCTGGCGGTCGGCCCCCACAACCACGCGGTCCGGGTGACGGGAGCGGGCGACGGCCTCGCCCTCCGGCAAAAACTCCGGGTTGGAGGCGATGCCAAAGTTGCGCACGCCGTGCTCGCGCAGGAAGCCCTCCAGTCGTCGCGCCGTGCCCACCGGGACCGTACTTTTGTTGATGATGACCACCCGTCGCGGGTCCCTGCGTTGGGCCAGCAGGGGCGCGATGTTGCCGAGGGCGTCGAAGTAGTAACTCAGGTCGGCGGACCCGTTGTCGCCCGAGGGAGTCGGCAGACAGAGAAAGATCGCGTCCGTACCGTCGATCACATCCCGCAGGTCATCGACGAAGTGCAGGCTGCGGTCGATCTTGTCCGCGATGATGTCGGCCAGGCCAGGCTCATTGACGTAGCCTTCGATGGCTTCGCGGCGTGCGCTGCGAAAGGCTGCCAGTCTGTCCGGGTCAACGTCACAGGCCCATACGTCATGACCGTACTCCGAGCTTACGGCGGCGTGGGTGAGGCCTACGAAGCCGGCGCCGACAACGATGATTTTCACCGCACCCCCTTCGGTACCCGGGCTACATGCTGCGCCAGTCTATCACAGAGTGCCGGCATCAGGGCTTCGGCTCCTGCATCAGGCGCGCGACGCGGCGCCCCAGTTCGACCGCGTAATTGGTGCCGCGGTCCCAAGGGTAGACCTGGCTCATGTTGGCCAGGTAAAGGCCGGGCCAGGGAGTCCTCAGGTCCGGGATTTTCTCACTGTGGTTGATGCCGGGCACAGGTTGGGCATAGGGCGCGCGGAAAACCCAGGCCTTGCGCAGCCAGTCCGGCCGGTAGTCCGGGTTAATGAGCGGCAGGGCGGACGTGAAGCGCTGCACCAGCGCCTCTTCATCCAGTTGAAACCAGAGATGATCGGGCGGGACATAGTCACCGCAGTAGACCAGAACGTCGCCACCGTAGTGACGGCGGTCCATCCAGTTGCTGTGTTCCACCAGGGCGAGAAAGGGAAACTGGCTGCGCTCGCGGTCCGGGCTGGTGGCGGGCAGGTTGAGCCAGTAGGTGCCGTCGGTCAAGAGGGAGCGTTTGAGCGCCAGCACGACGCAGACTCCGCCAATGCTGCGCAAAGCCGAGAGTTGCCGGCCGTAGGCGCTGTCGGCCAGTCCTTCACAGAGGCGCAACATGAGCCGCGGCGAGGTGGTGCTCAGGACGCGGTCAAAGCGATGTTCGCTGCCATTTTGCAGACAAATGGAGAGCCTGTCGCCGAGTTGAGAGACGCGGGTCACTGGCGTGTTGAAGCGGATCCCCGCTCCGTGCTGACGACAGTCGTCGGCGAGTGCGTCAAGGAAGGCCTGAAACCCGCCCTCAAAAGTCCCCAGGCGCAGGCTGCGCGATACGATTCGTGCCCAGAGCCAGGCCATGTTGACCTCGCGGTAACGATCGCTGAACTTGCCGATCAGCAGGGGCTGCCACAGACCCTGGTAAGCTTCCCGGCCCATGTGACGTTGCAGCCAGTCGTGGGCGGTCACCCGTTCCAGCGGGCGCCAGTCCCTCATCGTCTTGAGGCGCAGGGCGGCCAGTCCCATTCGCAGGCTGGCCAGGGGCGAAAGTGGCAGCAGCAAGGCCGAGGGCGAAATCTCGGCGCGGTAAATTCGTCCTTTGATCCAGTAACTGGTCTTCGGGCGCGGGAAGACCAGCTTGTGGCCCAGACCCATTTCCTCGATGAGCTGAAGGATGTGGCGATCGCCCTCAAACCAGTGGTGATAGAATTTCTCCAGGTGCCAGTCCCAGCCTTCGTCGCGGAAGCCGGCCGCCAGCCCTCCGGCGCGTTCCCCGCTTTCAAATAGCTGCACCTTGTGACCGGCAAGTGCGAGGTCGCGTGCCGTGCTCAGGCCGGTGACGCCGGCGCCAATGATGCCGACCTGGAGTGGAGTCGTCATGGCTGGATCGGGTCGGGCCTCCCGGTCATGCGTGGCGGAAGGGATTGCGCAAAAGTGGTACACTGTGGGCAGGCGCGCTGCCACAGACAAGGATACTCATGAGCGATCATCCCGATCACGAAGATTCTCCGCACTGGTTGCGTCCGATTGAGGACCTGGCCAACGAACAGTTGGGCGACGGCTCGGCCTGCGAACAGGTGCACCCGATCGTGGCGCGCTGGTTCGAACAGTTGATGCAGGGCGATCCACCGCTCTCCCGCGATGCAGTCCAGCAGGCGGTCTCGTGCCTGGCGACGGAAGTATACTACAGTACGCCGGAGGAAGTGGCCGAAGCGCTGGAGAACACGCTGGACGAGGAAGACTTCATCCTGTGGGTGGAGCAGATCCTCCTGATTGGCCGCGCCTTTGAGTGTGCCTTGCGCCGGGGTGAACTGGACGACCTTTAGCCCTTTGGATTGTGGCCCGCCAGAGCTTCCGAACATCCCTTTGGCTTCAATTAACACGTTTCCCTGCATAGCCTGGTAAACGCCCATGTTTGATCCGCAACATTGCGCTTTGTATTTCAGCGCCGAACAGGGCAGGCGGGCGCGCGAGCTGCGCAGCAGCGATTCACTGCGCGGCGCCTGGGAGGCCCTGCTGCGTCGCCGGCCGACCAACGCGCCGGAGCAAATGCAGCAGGACAGCCTGCTGTATCGACTGAACGATGACCTTGAGGCGGGCGAACGTGCACTGGAACTGCTGCAATCCGGGGAGACCGCGATGGCGCGAGGTGTCGGCCATCTTGCGCAGACAGTCAATCTCCTGCTCCAGACGCAATGCCATGAATTGCTGCACGACCACCCCTTATTTTCCGGGCGCGGTGCCTGGCTGCGGAACTACGCGCAGCGCGTGGAGACTTGTCTGAAGCAGGACGAGGGGCTGTTGCACGTCGAGGTGACGTGGCTCAATTTGCTGCGCCTGACCAGCGCCATCGCGCTGGAAGACGAAGGTCGCTTCAACCGGGCCTGCGAGCTGTTTCGCGAGAGCGTGCGCCGCGACCTTCACTTCGACGGCTATATCCGCCGCGCCGCTGACGGTCGAAAAGGCGAGAGTCTGGGGCGCATGTTGCTGACCGCCCAGGCGCTTTGCCTCTGCGCAGAGGCGGCCAGCCTGGCCGGTGAACCCCTGTGGGAATACGACGTACGCGGCGTCTCCGCGCTGACCCCCACGCCCTACCTGCTCTATTACTACTGGTATCCCGAGCGCTGGCGTTGGGATGGAGACATTGAAGACAATGAAGTTCCGCAGGAAGGCGAGGGCGCGCCCCGTGGTGATGAGGCGCGCGCCCTTTACCGGCGGCACGCCGGGCTCTGGGAACTGGCGCAGGCGCGCAGTCCCTCACCGGACCGGCAGCAGTTGCTGGATGAATTGCGCCCGGTATTCGACGTTCAGGGCGGGGGCCCACTGACCTTGACTCATTCCGCGACCAGGGAACGCCCGACCGGTCGCCGGGGCATACTCGGTCGTCTGCGTCTCTGAGCCCCCTGGTTTTGCTAGATGGCGCCGGTCAAGAGAAGTCCGGCGATGCTCAGATAGATGAAAAGACCGCTGGAATCCACCAGCGTTGAAATCATGGGTGCGGAGACCACGGCCGGATCGATGCCCAGGCGACTGGCCAGCAAGGGAATCAGGGAGCCCATCACGTTGGACCAGGTGCAAATCACGACGATCGAGATTCCGACCACCAGCGCCAGTTGCAGATCGCGGTCCCAGAGCCAGGCGCGGGTGCCGGCGACCAGGCTCAGGGCGAGGCCCAGCAACAAGCCGCCCAGCAACTCACGGCGCAGCACGCGCCACAGGTCGCTGAAATGCACGTCGCGAATGGCAAGGCCGCGAATGATGGTCGAGACGGTCTGCGCGCCGGTGTTGCCGCCCGTGCCGATCAGCAGCGGAATGTAAAAGGACAGTTGCACAACGGCGGCCAGCCGCGTACTGAACTGCCGCAGCACGGCGCCGGTCAGCGTGTCGGCGACCATGAGCAGGAGCAACCAGCCAAAGCGATTGCGCAATACGCGCATCAAGGGCACGGTGAAATAGGGCTGGTCCACGCTACCGCTTTCAACGGCGCCAAAGCGCAGGATGTCCTCGGAATTCTCCTCAACCAGAACGTCGATGATGTCGTCAACGGTGATGATGCCCAGCAGCAGCCGTCCGCTATCGACGACGGGGATGGCGAGAATGTCGTACTGCGCCACTTCGCGGGCCACGTGCTCCTGGTCAGAATCCGGGTGCACGCTGATCACGCGGGTCGTCATGTGGTCGCCAACCCTGGCGGACGACGGCAGATTGATCAGTTCGCGCAGGGAGATGACTCCCAGCAGCTGACGCCCGTCATCCAGCACGTAGAGTTCGCTGACGGTCTCCGCAGTCTCGTTCATGCGGCGGACCTCGGCCAGGGCCTCCGTGGCCGACATGTCTGCCTGAAGGGCCACGTAGTGTTCGGTCATGAGATGACCGGCGCTGTCCGGCGGATAGCGCAGCAGCCGCTGAATGCCGGCGGCCTTTTCCCTGTCCATGACCGCCAGCAGTTCGTCCTGCTTCTCCGGCACGTCCTCGGCGAGAATTTCGGCCGCGTCGTCCATCGGTAGCCGGCCCAGCAAGCGGGCGGCATTGTCTGCCGGCATTTTGTCCAGCAGGTCGCGCGTGGCGTCGCGTCCGATTTCGTCAAGGACGCTGGCGGCCAGTTCATCATCCAGCAGTTGAAAGATACGGTGCTGCTGTGCCGACTCCATGCGCTCGAGCAGGTCGGCGACGTCGGCGGGGTGATGGTCGGCCAGCAACTGTCGCAGACGCGCCATCTCGCCGGCGTCAATGGCTTCATCGACCCTGGGTTGCAGTTGTTTGCGGGGCGTGGCCATCATGCCTCCAGTCTGACGTCGTGACCGTCCGGGCCTTCTGCTTCAGTTCAGGCTCAGGGGAAACCAGCCCTCTTCATCGTCAAGGTCACTGGCCGGGTCCTCGTCATCGTCGTCGTCATCATTACCGTCGTCATCGTCGGGGTCATCCGGCAGGTCTTCGTCGCCGGCGATGTAGAGTTCGTCATCGTCCCCGTAGAGCGATCCTTCATCATCTTCGTCGAACTCGCTGATGTCAAAGCCCTCGTCGTCAACCGGCTCCAGGTCTTCCTCCAGGTCCGTCTCTTCTTCAAGCAAATCCTCGTCCGTCGGTTCGTCGAACATGTCGTCATCGTCGAATACGGCGTTCAATGCATTGGCCAGAGGGGAATCGGGATCGTGCATCATTTCTCCAGGGATTGCTTCGTGTATTGCCAATGACATTCAGCAGGGATTAGCCGGCCTGTTTCACCAGTTTCAGAAACCAGGTGTGAAAACGCAGATCATCGGTCAACTCGGGGTGAAAGGCGGTGGCCAGCAGATGTCCCTGGCGCACGGCGACGATTCGTCCGTCCGCAAGGCGCGCCAGCACCTCAACGTCATCTCCCACGTCGGTCACCACTGGTGCACGAATGAAAACGGCGTGCCAGGGCGCCTCGCCCAGAACCGGGATATCCAGGTCGGTCTCAAAGCTGTCGAGTTGGCGGCCAAAGGCGTTGCGGTCCACGCTGATGTCCATCAGCGCCAATATTGGCTGGGCGTGATGGTCCAGTTCGCGCGCGAGAAAAATCATGCCGGCGCAAGTGCCCCAGGTGGGTCGCGAGCCGGCGAATTCCCGCAGTGGCGAGACCAGACCGGCGCTGACGGCCAGTTTGCCGATGGTGGTGCTCTCCCCGCCTGGAATGATCAGCCCGTCCAGCCCTTCCAGTTCTTCCGGCAGGCGTACCTCGACAGCGCCTGCGCCTGCGCGTCGCAACATGTGTACGTGTTCGATGAATGCGCCCTGCAGGGCCAGCACACCAATGTTCAACATGGAAGTCGTTCCGGAAGTCCCGTAGCTGAAGCCATGGTATGCGGGCATATGCGACGGTCAAGTGCCCGTATACACCAATGCGCCGAATCGTGACATGCGTTGCCGCCTGTGGCGAAAACCGGTAGGCTGAACGCGCTGTCACGAGGGAGGTGCGCCGATGACTGACGTGGAACTGGTGCTGGATTGCCGCAATACCCTGGGAGAGGGGCCCATGTGGAGCGTTGCGGAACAGGCGCTCTACTGGGTCGACATCAAGGGTGAGCAGGTGCATCGTTTCGTCCCGGCCAGCGGCGAGCACCGGCAGTATGACGTGGGCCAGGAGGTGGGAGCGGTCCTGCTGCGCGCGAGCGGCGACTTCGTGCTGGCCATGCAGAACGGTCTTTACACCTGGGAACCGGGCAGCGCGCCGGAACTGATCGTCGATCCCGAGCCGGACAAGCCGGCCAACCGCTTCAACGACGCGGCCGTGGACCGTCAGGGACGCGTCTGGGCCGGGACGATGGCCGACGGCGAAGAGCCGGTCGGCGGGCTTTACCGCCTCGACCCCGACCGCAGCCTGCATACGATCGATCCGGAGGTGTACATCTCCAACGGTCTGGGCTGGAGTCCGGACGATCGTATCCTTTACTTTTGCGACAGCAAAATTGGCATCCGCGTTTGGGACTTTGATCCGGCGACCGGCGACGTCAGCAACGAACGACCCTTCGCCGAAACGAATCCCGCGGACGGCCTGCCGGACGGGCTGACCGTCGACAGCGAGGGCTGCGTCTGGGCAGCACACTGGGGCGGCTGGAAGGTCGTCCGCTATGACCCGAAGGGTCGTGTCATCGACGAGATTGCGGTGCCCGCCTCCTGTACCAGCAGCGTCATGTTTGGCGGCCCCGATCTGGAAGACCTTTACATCACGACAGCGCGCACAGACATGCTCAAACACGGCGGCCAGCAGGAGCAGGCGGGCGGCCTTTACCGGGCCCGACCCGGGGTCAAGGGACTGCCGGAACCGGCGTGGGGCGGTTGACATGCAGGCGACGCGAGATTTCCTGAGCCGTCTGGGCCTGCCCTGCGGTGACCCGGGCGACCTGCCCGATTCGACGAAGCGCTTCCCCGACGGGGCGCAATGGCGCATCGAAATCCCCAGTTGCGAGGGGCCGGAAGTGCTGCGCGCCGTGCTGGAAGAAGCCGAGGCGCAACAGACGCGCATCCACCGCGTTTCGCAAGGCAGCGGCATCATGCTGCAGACCGACGCGGAAATCCGGGAGATGGCGCAACTCGGCCGTGAGGCGGGCATTGAGGTCAGTCTCTTCGTCGGGCCGCGCGCCGCCTGGGATACCGGCGCGCAGGTGGTGGCCAGCGCGGGCAAGAACCTCGGGGCACGCCTGCGCGGCATGGAGCAGGTGGTCTACGCGGTAGAGGACATTCGACGGGCCTGCGCCCTGGGCTTGCGCTCGGTGCTGGTGGCGGACGAAGGCCTGCTCTGGCTGGTGAACGAGATGAAGCGCGCCGGTGAATTGCCGGCGGACCTGGTGCTCAAGATTTCGGTGCAGATGGGCCCGGCCAACCCCCTTTCGGTGCGCTGGATGGAGCAGTTGGGCGCGGGCACCTACAACACGCCCACCGATCTCTCGCTGCCCCAGCTGGCGGCCATACGCCAGGCCTGTGAACTGCCCCTGGATGTCTACGTGGAAGCGCCCGACGACTTCGGCGGCTTTGTGCGACACTACGAGATTCCGGAGATGATCCGCGTGGCGTCGCCCATGTACGTCAAACTGGGGCTGCGCAATTCACCCAACATCTACCCCTCGGGCTACCATCTGCAGGCGACGGCCGTTGCGCTGGGGCGGGAAAGGGTGCGACGCGCCGCCATCGCGCAGGACATCATCCGACGCTACTGTCCGGAGGCCACGACCTCGGAGACCGGCGCGGCGGATTTGGGAATCCCGGTTTAGGGGGACTCAGTCGGCCCGGCGCAGACGCGGGTCAAGGACGTCTCGCATCCAGTCGCCCAGCAGGTTGACGCCAAAGGCGGTGAGCGAGATGGCCAGGCCAGGATAAATGGACATCCATGGAAAGATGTACAGGAACTTGCGGCCCAGGGCCAGCATGTTGCCCCAGCTGGGCACCTCCGGCGGAACGCTGAGGCCGAGGAAGCTCAGGCCGGCTTCGTAGAATATCATGGCCGACATCTCAAAGGTCATCAGGGTCACCAGCGGACCGACCAGGTTAGGCAGCAGATGGCGAAGCAGGATGCGCCAGGTCGGCGCGCCCAGGCCCACGGCGGCCACGACGTAGTCGACGTTGCGCAGGCGCAGGACCTCACCGCGGACAAGGCGCGCAAAGACGGGCGCATCCGTGATGCCGAAAATGATGATGACGTTGAGCAGATTCCGTCCGAAGACTGTTGCGATGATGATTACCAGCACGAGATAGGGGAAGGAGAGCAAGAGGTTGACGATGGAAGAAATGGCCTCGTCAACCCGCCCGCCCAGATAGCCGGCGCTCATGCCCAGGGTCACGCCGATGGCGCTGGCCAGCAGAACGCCGAAGAAGCCGACCGCCAGCGAGACGCGCGCACCGTAGATGACCCGGCTCAGGATGTCCTGGCCCAGCTGGTCGGTGCCCAACAAGTGGCCCTCCAACCCCTGTTCCTGCCAGACTTCCGGGCGCTTGGCGTCGAGCAGGCTGCCTTCCGTCGGTCCGTAGGGCGCCAGTTGCTCCGCGAACAGGGCTGTCAGCACAACCAGGGAAACGAGAATCAGACCAAGCAGCGCGCCGGGGTCGTGCAGCAGGCGATGGACGCCATAGGGCAGGCGCACCCGGAGTTGCAGGCGGGGCTGTCTGGGGGAAAGCGCGTCAAAAATGCGGACTGGCATGTCAACGCTGCCGCGCCCGCGGGTCGATCAGGTCGTAGGCGATGTCCGTCAGCAGGTTGAGACCGATGGCGAAGGCGGCGATGAAAATGGTGATGGCCTGCACCAGCGGAAAGTCACTGTCGTTGATGGCGTCGTTGAGCAGGGTGCCCAGGCCCGGCCAGGCGAAAATGGTCTCGATATAGACCGAGCCGCCCAGCATGTAGGTGAAATTGACACCGACGACGCTTACCAGCGGGATCAGGGCGTTGGGCGTGACGTGGCGCAGGGTGATGACGATTTCGGACAGGCCCTTGGAGCGGGCGGTGCGAATGTAGTTCTCCCGGCTGACCTCGAGCACGGCAGAGCGCAGCAGCCGCACCATTTGCCCCATGCTGGCGACGCTCAACGCGACGGCCGGCAGGACGAGGTGCTCCAGGCTGTCTCGTCCGAAGGTGGGGAAAAGGCGGAGATTCACGGCGAAAACCAGAATCAGAATCATCGCCAGCCAGAAAGACGGGATGGTCTGCCCGGCGAGGCCGATCAGACGCGCCAGCAGGTCGAGCGGCGAACCCGGGAATACGCCGCTGATGATGCCCAGCGGCACGGCGATCACCAGTGAAAGCAGCAACGCCGCCAGCGCCAGTTCCATGGTCGCCGGCAGGCGTTGCATGATGAGTTCTGCGTTGGGCAAATGCAATCGCAGCGACTTGCCCAGATCGCCGCCCAGTGCGTTGCCAAGGTATCCGATGAACTGTTCAGCAAGGGGCCGATCGAATCCATGGGCCACGCGAAAGGCCTCGCGCTGCTCGGGCGTGGCGTTGCGCGCCACCATCAGGCCCACCGGGTCGCCGGTCAAACGCACGGTGAAAAAGACCAGCACCAGCACGCCCAAAATCAGGGCGATGGACTGCAGGATGCGACGATACAGGAAGTGGAAAATCGCTTCACTCCTGGATGCAGGAGAATTCGCAGGCGCTGTGTCCGGATTTCATCCTGAACCTAAGCGTCGACCGCCACCTGGTTCAGGTACCAGGTCTCGGTCGGCAGGGGCCGGTAACCCGTGACGCGGCTGGTCGTGGCCTCAAAGATGTTCAACGTGTACAGGTAGACGAAGGGCGGGTCGTCGAAGAGGTAGCGCGAGAGTTCGCGATAGAGCGCGGCCCGCTCTTCCCGGTCGATGGTGGAGGCCAGTTGGTCAACGTAGGCAGTGATGCCGTCATCGACCCAGCTGTTGTAATAGAGGCCGGGATAGTGGGCCCCCTCAATGCGGGGCAGGGCCTCTCCCGCCGGTGTGGACCAGCCGTCGACGAACATGGGGCCGGTGCTGCCATAATTCGGCTCGGACCAGAACTTGCTGGTCGTCAGGAACTGGAGTTCGACATCCACGCCGACGGCGGCCAGGTCTCGCTGAATAGTGAGGCAGACCTCGTTGATGTTGGTGTAGGCATCGGCGGGGCAGGTCAACCCAATGCTGAATCCGTCGCCGTAGCCGGCTTCCGCCAGCAGTTCCCGGGCGCGTTGCGGGTCGTAGGGGTAGGGCTTGAGTTCAGGGTCATAACCCAGGTTGCCAATGGCGGTAAACCCGGTTGCCAGCTGGCCATGGCCGCCGAACAGCGCCTGCAATATCCCCGGCCGGTTGATGGCGTAATTGAAAGCCTGACGGACCTGGCGGCTTTCAATCGGCGTACCCATGCCCGAATTCAGATTCTTGAAGGCCACGTAGAAGACGCGATCGTTGGGATAGGAAATCACCCTGACGTCCGCATTGCTCTCAAGCAGGGTGGCCTGTTCAACATTCAAACGGTTGACGATGTCGACCTCGCCCGTCTGGATGGCAGCCACGCGGGTGGAGGCGTCGGGAATGACGCGCAAGACGACCCGCTCCACCTTCGGTTCTCCAGGGTTCCAGTAATCGGGGTAGGCCCGCATGACAATGCGGTCCCCCGGCACCCACTCTTCCAGCATGAAGGGGCCCGTGCCGACCGGCGCGCGCTGGAAACCTTCCAGACCGACCTCTTCCAGATAGCGCGGCGGCAGCGCAAACCAGCCCTCCACCAGATCGATGACAAACAGGGCATCGGGCTCGGGCGTCGTCACCCGAACTGTGAAATCGTCCAGCACCTCCACGCTCTCCGCCGAGGAATAGTACTGGGGGTACTCGTTGCCTGGCGTCAAACCGTATTCCCAGGCGGCCACGATCGCTTCCGCGGTGAAGGGTTCGCCGTTGTGGAAGGTGACGCCCTCACGCAGGTAGAAGGTGTATTGCGTGGAGTCGTCGCTGATTTCCCAGCGTTCGGCCAGGCCGGGATGCAGGCTTCCCTTGTCGTCCAGCCAGAGCAGCCCGTCATAAAGCTGGCGCGTTACGGCGATGGTGGTCACGTCGGAGGCGTTGGCGATGTAGAGGGCGGTCGGGTCGTTGGGCAGCGCGATGACCAGTTCACCGGATGGCTGAGCCTGAACCAGGAGTGCAGGAGCAGACAGCAGCAGAGCCAGCAGGATGAGAATAGTGCTTCGCATGGATTACCTTTCGCAGGGCAGGATAAGGGCGTCAAGGAGACAGGCGGCATTGTAGCCAGCGTTCAGCGAATGAGATAGCCGCTATCCTGCCGACGGCCGGACCGTAATCCGATACCCGGCTAGCCGCCCACGCCGACCTCGTTGAGGTAGAAAGTCTCGTTGGGCAAGGGTTGGTAACCCGTGACGCGTTTGGTCGTGGCCTCAAAAAGGTTGAGAACGTAGAGATAGATGTAGGGCGGATCGTCGTACATGTAGTGAGAGAGTTCAGCGTAGAGCGCGGCCCGCTCCTCGCGATCAACCGCCTGCGCGATTTGCCCGAGATAGTCCACAATGACGGGGTCCGTCCAGGTGCTGTAGTAATAGCCAGGCGTGAGGGAGCCCTCAAGGCGCCAGAAGGCCTCTCCGTTGGGGGAGGACCAGCTGTCAACGTACATGGGGCCGGTTGTGGCGTAGTGAGCTTCGGACCAGAAGGCGTTGGTCGTCTTGAATTCCAGGTCAACGTCCACGCCGATCCCGTCGAGGTCGCGTTGTACCGAAAGACAGACCTCGTTGATGTTGGTGTAGGCATCGGCCGGACAACTCATGCCGATTGCGAAGCCTTCGGGATAGCCTGCTTCGGCCAGCAATTCCCTGGCGCGCTGCGGGTCATGGGGGTAGGGCTGCAGCGACGGGTCGAAACCCAGGTTGCTGGGTATGACAAAACCGGAAACGGTCTGCCCGTAGCCACTGAAAAGCGCCGCGACCAGGCCTTCCCGGTCCACCGCCAGATTCAGGGCCTGCCGCACCAGCTTGTCCTCCAGCGGCGTGCCGGCGCCGTTGCCGATGTTTTTGAAGGCCACGTAGTACACCCGGTCGTTGGGGTAAGAGACGATTTTCACGTCCGGATTGAACTCCAGCAGGGCGACGTCGTCGGTATTCAGCCGTGTGACGATGTCCACCTCGCCGGTCTGGATGGCAGCCATGCGCGTGGTGGCATCCGGGATAATGCGGAAGGTCAGGCGCTCGACCTTCGGCTGCTCCGGGTTCCAGTAGTCCGCGAAGGCGCGCATGACAATGCGATCGCCCGGCGCCCAGTTCTCCAGCATGAAGGGACCCGTCCCGACTGGCGCTGCCTCGAAGGCCTCCAGGCCGACTTCCGCCAGGTAAGCCGGCGGGATGGCGAACCAGCCGTTCGCCATTTCGCTGAGGAAGAAAGCGTCGGGTTCGCTGGTGGTGATTTCCACCGTGTAGTCGTCGATGACCACGATGTCCCCGGCCGAGGCCACCGAGTCATAGTAGGACAGCCACTGGTTGGTGGGCGTCATGCCATATTCCCAGATCGTGCTGACGGCGTGGGCGTTGAAGTCTTCACCGTTGTGGAACTTCACGCCCTCGCGCAGGTGGAAGGTATAGGTCCGGCCATCCTCGCTGATGTCCCAACTTTCGGCCAGGCCCGGCTGGATCGATCCGTCCGCTCCGTAAACCACCAGGCCGTCATAGAGCGGACGGGTGGCGCTGATGGCGGTCACGTCCGACGCGTTGCCGATGTAAATGCCCGTGGGGTCGTTGGGCAGGGCGATGACCAGTTCGCCAGAAGGTTGGCCCCTGACTGGAACCAGCGGGACGATCAGAAACACAATGAACAGGAAAACACAAGATCTGTTGCGCACAGGACACTTCCCCATTGTCAAATTGTCATTGCATTGTGCCCTTCCCATTGTAACAACCCGTGCGGGCGATGCGAACGAATGTGTCCGGCTATCAGCGAGCACGTTGCTATACTGAAACGGAGGGACGACGGGGCAGGGCATGTACCTCCTGGTCAAACAACAGCGCGTGGCGCGAGACAACCTGGACAGCAAGGTCTTTCTGGAGGGCCTCGCCGGCACGGGCAAGACGACCGCCGGCATTGAGAGGGTCAAGCACCTGCTGCACGCCGGCGTGCCACCCTCCCGCATTCTTGTGCTCGTGCCGCAGCGAGCGACCGGCCTGCCCTGGCAGGAGGCCCTCCGTCGATCGCGGGCGCCCGGCAGCGCCGAGGTGCGCGTCACGACCCTCGGCAGCCTTGCGCGGGAACTGCTCGAACTCTTCTGGCCGCTCATCGCCGCGGACACAGGCTGCGCGCAGCCTTTGGCGCCGCCCCGCTTCCCGGGCCTGGAACTGTCGCAATTCCTGATGCGGCGATTCGTGGGCGATGAGATCGAAAGGCGCGACTACTTCCGCGGGGTGACGATCAGCCGCAACCGCCTTTACACACAGATCGTGGACAACCTCAACAAGTCGGCGCTGGTGGGTTTTCCGCCGGAGGAGATTGGCACTCGCCTGAAGGCGGCCTGGCGCGGCTCGTCGGAGCAGGCCTTCATTTACGACGATGCCCAGGCCTGCGCCAGCCTCTTTCGCGCCGCCTGCCTGAGTCACAATCTGATTGACTTTTCGCTGCTCATTGACATCCTGCGCAAGCAGCTTTGGCCCTTGGAGAACGCCCGTGGCTATCTGACCCGGCGCTACCGGCATGTGCTGGTCGACAACCTTGAAGAGGATACGCCGACGCTGCACGACCTGCTGCGAGACTGGCTGCCACTCTGCGATTCTGCCCTGCTGATCTACGACAGCGAGGCGGGTCTGCGCCGTTTTCTGGGCGCGGACCCGGCGCAGGCGCGCTCTCTGCAGGCGCTCTGCGACCTTTCCGTCACGCTGGACAGGCGCCGCGCCATGTCGGAGGACGTCGCCGCGCTGCACCACGCTCTCGCGCAGACGCTGGGACGGGAGGCCGGACCGGCGCCGAAGCGCGGTGTTGGCCGCGCGGCCCTGCGTTGGCCCGCGAGGGCGCGCTGGCATCCGCAGATGATTGACTGGACGGTTGGCCACGTCGCCACTCTGGTGCATGAGGAAAAGGTGGCGGCGAAGGAGATCGTGGTCGTGGCGCCCTTCATGCCGGACGCGTTGCGCTTCGCGCTGCAGGCGCGCCTGGACGAGCATGGCGTGCCGCATCGCTCGCACCGGCCGTCGCGAGCCCTGCGCGACGAGCCGGAAGTGCGCGCCCTGCTGACCTTCGCGCGCCTTGCGCAACACGCTCCGGGGCTGGCGCCCGACCGCTTTGACGTGGCCGGCGCACTGACCACGGCCATCGAAGCCATGGACCCGATTCGGGCGCGCCTGCTGGCGGACGCGCTCTATCGCGATGGCGGGCTCCTGCCCTTTGAAAACATCAGGGACGCGCGCCTGCAGGGTCGCATCACCTTCCAACTGGGCGAGAGGTACGACAGGCTACACAGCTGGCTGGCGCAGGTCCCGGCAGAGCTTCCGCTGGACCTGTTCTTCAGTTCCTTCTTCGGGGAGGTGATGTCCCAGCCCGGCTTCGGACTGCACAGGCGGGAATCCGCCGGCGCGACGGTCGCCAACCTCGTCGATTCCGCGCGCGCTTTCCGCCGCCTGCTGACGGAACTCGATCCCGCAGCGCCGGTGGCCGCGGACTACCTGCGCATGGTGGAAGAGGGTGTTCTGGCCAACCAGTACCTGCGTGACTGGGAACTGGACCGCAGCGAGGGGGTGTTGCTGGCGCCGGCGCATACCTTTCTCATGAGCAACCGGCCGGTGGACTACCAGTTCTGGCTCAATGTGGGCAGCAGCGGCTGGGGGCGACGCGTTTATCAGCCGCTTACCCACCCCTGGGTACTCAGCCGTCACTGGGACGCGGGACGCAAGTGGCTCGATGCCGACGAGGAGGAGGCCGGCGCGGAATCCCTGGCGAACGTGGCGCTGGGCCTCCTGCGTCGCTGCCGGGTGCGCGTCTATCTCGGCATCAGCGAGTATGGCGAGCGGGGCATGGAAGAGCGCGGGCCGCTGCTGCTGGCGTTGCACAACATGCAACGTTTCCTGGTGCCAGAAGACGACGATGTTTAGGCCGCGACCGGCGCAGGCCCGTGTCCTCGCCTGGCGCGGCGGCAAAATGGGCGTTTCGGCCGTCCCGGGCAGCGGCAAGACCGCCACCCTGGTTGCCCTGGCGGCGCGACTTGTGCGCGCGGGCGGTCTGGCCCCGGGCCAGGAAGTGCTGGTCGTCACTCTTGTCAATTCCGCGGTGAACAACTTCGCGGCGCGTCTGGCGCAGGAATTGCAGGACAGCAGCGACCTGTTGCCAGGCATGGTGGGATTTCGCGTACGCACTTTGCATGGCCTGGCGAACGACGTCGTCAAGGAACGGCCGGGGCTGGCGGGCCTGGCCGAGGACTTTCGCGTCATCGACGAGCGCGAGGCGAGGGACATATTGCAGGAGGCAGTGGACGGCTGGTTGCGCGGCAACCCGGAAGCCGCGAATGACTGGCTGGGCGAGTCCTTTCAGCAAAATCGCAGGGTGCTGCAGCAGAACTGGCCGGAGCTGCTACGCGACGTCGCAGGGCGCTACATCCGCCAGGCAAAAGACGAGGAACTGGACGCCGATGAGCTGCATACCTTGATACGGGGACGGGGCATGTCACTGCCCCTGGCCGACGCTTGCCAGGCCATCTTCGAGAGCTACGAAAGCGGCCTGCGTTATCGGGGCGGCGTCGACTTCAGCGATTTGATTCGCCTGGCCCTGCGCGTCCTGAAGAGCGATGCGGACTATCTGGCGCGCCTGCAGCATCGCTGGCCCTGGATTCTCGAGGACGAGGCCCAGGACAGCAGCCTGCTGCAGGAGCGCATTCTGCGCCTGCTGGCCGGCCCGCGTGGCAACTGGTCGCGGGTCGGCGACCCCAACCAGGCGATCAACGAGTCCTTCACCACCGCCAGCCCCAACTTTCTGCGCGACTTTCTGGAGGAACCCGACGTCGCCTCGTATGACATGCCGGAAAGCGGACGCAGCGCGCCGGCCATCTTCCACCTGGCCAATGGCCTGATCGACTGGTCCCTGCAGCACCCGCAGCCGGAAGTGCGCCGACGACGGCCTTTGGAGCCGCCTTACATTGAGCCGGCGCCGCCCGACGATCCCCAGAAGAATCCGGGTAACGTGGAGGGGTACCCGCATCTGCACTATGAAGCGCTCACTGCCGATGAAGAACGCGCCCTTGTGTTGCGCTCCCTGGGCCACTGGTTGCCGCAGAACCCCGACGCCACGGTCGCGGTGCTGCTGCCGACCAATTCCAGCGGCAGCAAACTGGTGGAGCAGTTGCGCGCGGCAGGGTTGCCCTATCGGGAGAACCTGAGTTCGACCGACGGCACGCGGGCCGTGGCCGGTTCCCTGTACCGCACTCTGGAGTACCTGGCCAGCCCGCATCACAGCGCCCACCTCTCCCAGGTCTATCGCGTCTGGCGGCGTGACGAGCGCGACATGGATGAGGCGCGGCGCAGTATTCGGCGTCTGACCGGCGAACTGCGGCGACTGCGCCGGACGGAAGACTATTTGTGGCCGGCGCCGGGCGAGGACTGGCTGGACGATTTCTGCGGACCGGACGCAGCCCTGCAACAGCACCTGGACGACTTTCGCTCCGTGCTGCGGCGCTGGCAGGAAGCGGCCGACCTGCCGATCGACCAGTTGCTGCTGACCATCGGCGGCGATCTCTTCCGCTCCGAGGCGGAAATCGCCATGGTCTGGAGCCTGGCTGTGCATCTGCGGCAGTTCGCAGAGTTGTATCCCGACGCCCGCCTGCCGGAATTCACCGCCGAGTCGCGCCAGATCGCCGCCGGTCGACGCCGCTTTCTGGCCATGGGCGAGGAAGACAGCGGCTTCGACCCGGAGCTGTATCGCGGAAAGGTGGTGGTGACCACGCTGCACAAGGCCAAGGGCCTGGAATGGGACCGCGTTTACCTCATGTCCGCCAACACCTATGACTTCCCCTCGGCCGTGGATGGCGACCAGTATTTCGCAGAGCGCTGGTTCGTACGCGATGACATGAACCTTGAGGCCGAGGCCCTGGCCCAGCTGGAGGCGCTCACCAAAGGCGCGGCTTACCGTGAGGGGGAGGCGACGCGCGGCGCCCGCGCGCTGCTGGCGGCGGAACGGCTGCGCCTGCTCTACGTCGGCATCACTCGCGCGCGGCGCGAACTGGTCATCACCTGGAACACCGGCCGCCAGGGCGACATGGGCGAGGCCTTGCCGGTGCGGGCGCTGCGCGAAGCCATGGCAGCCGAGCGCGCGCCATGAACCTGCCGGAGGACTTTGTCTTCACCCAGGGAAATTTGCAGGACTACGTCGATTGCCCGCGCCGCTTTGAACTGAAGTATCTGCGGCGCCAGCGCTGGCCGGCCTCCGAGGTCGACGACATGGAGGCCTTCGAACGCCACCTGGAGCAGGGGGCCCTGTTCCATCGCCTGGTGCAGCAGAGCTTGCTGGGTCTGCCGCCGGAGACATTGCGGCCGCGCATCGAGGACGATGAGGTCGCGCGCTGGTACGATGCCTGGCTGGCCAACGGCCTGGCCGACGTCCCTTCGCAGCGCTGGCCCGAGCTGACCCTGACGGCGCCCCTGGGCAAGTGGCTGCTGCTGGCGAAAATGGACCTCGTGGCCATCGCGCCGGACGGCCGGGCGTTGCTGCTGGACTGGAAGACCGGCCGGCACATGCCGCGCGCCGTGCGCCAGGCTCAGCGCCTGCAGACCCGGGTCTATCGCAACGTGCTGGCCCAGGCCGGGGCGCGTCTGAACGGCGGCGAGGCGATCGACCCTGAGCGCATCGAGATGCGCTACTGGTACGCGCAGCACGAGGGGGAGGTCCTGCGTTTCCCCTACGATGAAGAAAAGTACCGGGCCGACGACCGCTTCCTGCGCGGACTCGCGCGCGAGATCGACCGTTGCGAGGACTTCCCGCTCACCGATGACGAGCGCCGCTGTCGTTTTTGCGTCTACCGCTCGCTCTGCGGCCGCGGCGAGAAGCCGGGCCCTCTGGCGGAGTGGGAGGGCGACGAAGACATGGCCCTGCCGACCGACGCCCTCGACATCGACGAACTCGACGAGATCGCGTTTTGATGGTGGCCAGGGAAGTGGTCTGGCGCGAGGCGACGCCGGAACCGGTGCCGGCGGAGCTGCGCGAGGCCGTCGGCGGGCACCCGCTGGTCGCGCAGACCCTGGCGCAACGCGGCATTTTGACGCCCGTGGCGGCGCGCCGTTTTCTTGACCCCGCCCACTATTCGCCGGCGGCCCCCGACGAACTGCCCGACATGGAAGCGGCCGTCGCCTGCCTGCAGCGCGTCATCCGCGAGCGGGGCGAGGTCCTCGTCTGGGGCGACTTCGACGTCGACGGTCAGACGGCGACCGCGCTGCTGGTCACGGCGCTGCGCTACCTGGGCGCAAGGGTGCGCTGGCACGTCCCCAACCGCTTTCGCGAGGGTCATGGCCTGCATACCCCCACGCTGCGACAGAAACTGGGCGACGCCGACCTTTTGCTGACCTGCGACACCGGCATCGGCGCGCATGACGCGCTCGCCTGGGCGCAGGGGCAGGGCGCGGCCGTCGTGGTCACCGACCACCACAAGCTGACGGACTCGCTGCCGCCGGCCAGCGCCGTCATCAACCCGCAGCGCCTGGCGGAGGGCCACGCCCTGCGCGAGTTGCCCGGCGTGGGGACGGCTTTCAAGCTGGTGGAGGCGCTCTACGGCAGCCGCAACTGCGAGCATTTGCTGGACCTGGTGGCCCTGGGAATCGTGGCCGACGTCATGTGCCAGGTGGACGACACCCGCTGGCTGTTGCAACGGGGCCTGCATGTCCTGCGCGCCACCGAGCGACCGGGGCTACGCGCCCTGATGGCGGCGATCGGCATCCGACCCGCGGCGCTGACGGAGAGCGACATCGGCTACGCGCTGGCGCCACGCCTCAATTCCTTCGGTCGCCTGGCCGATGCCAGCGCCGGCGTCGAGTTGCTGACCGGCGACGACCCGGAGCGTATCGCTGCCCTGGTGAAAGACGTTGAGGAACTCAACCGCAAGCGGCGTTTCCTGACGCAGCAGGTGGAGGCGTCGGCGCAGCAGCAGATCGAAAGGGACCCCTCGCTGCTGGACTATGCGGCGCTGGTGTTGAGTCAGCCGGGCTGGCATGGCGGCGTGCTGGGCATCGTCGCCGGCCAACTGGCGGAGGCTTATGGCTGCCCGACTCTCTTGCTGGGCGAACAGGGCAGCCTGGCCAGCGGGTCGGCGCGCTCCGTCGCGGGCTGCGACATCGTGGCGGCGCTGGATAGCCAGGCGGACTTGCTGGGGGGCTATGGCGGTCACAGCATGGCGGCAGGGTTGCGTATGGATGCCGCCCACTTGCCTGCATTTCGGCGGGGCCTGTCGCGGGCCGTGCGCGAGCAAAGGGGCGACGATCCGCCGCCGCCGGAACTGCAGATCGACGCCAGCGTGAAGCTGGAGGAGGTCTCGCTGGAACTGGCGCGACAACTGGGTCGCCTGGCGCCCTTTGGCAACGGCAATCCGCCCCTCACGCTCATGGCGCGCGACCTGCGGCTGTTGCGCCGTCGCCAACTGGACCGGCGCGGCGACCATCTTGAGCTGACCGTGGCGGACAGTGGAGACGTGGAACGTCGCGTCATCTGGTGGTCGGGGGACGCGGAGGCCCTGCCTCGGGGCCTCTTCGACATGGCCTTCACCCTGCGCGAAAATGAGTACCGCGGGCAGCGCGAGGCCCTGCTGGAGTGGCAGGGCGCCCGCGTACGCGAGGGCGAAGTCGTCGTCCGGCGGCGCACCTGGGAAACGATCGACTGCCGCCGTCATCCGGCGCCCCGTGAGCGCCTGGCGGAGTTGCTGGCCGCGGAACCGGATGCCCTGGTCTGGCGCGAAGGAGGGACCGACCTTGAAGGGGTCGACCGCTTTTCCCTGCGACCGGCGGGGACGCTGGTGGTCTGGTCGATTCCGCCGGACGCGGTCACCTGGCAGGCGGCGCTGAAGGCCGTCGGGCCGCAGAAGGTGGCGCTCTTTGCGCAGGAGCCGCCATGTACGACGGCGCAGGAGCTTCTGAAGCTTCTGGCCGGCATGGCGAAATTTGCCCTGCGGCAGCGCGACGGCGTTCTGTCGCTGGACCTGCTGGCAGTCCGTGCGGCGCAGCCGCAACTGACGATCCAGACCTGCATCGAGTGGCTGGACAGGAGCAGCCAGCTGCGTTTCGCGCGCGTCGACGAGGACCAATGGGTGGTGACGCGGGCTCCTGACGGCCTGGCGCGGCCGCCCGACCGGGACATCGGGGAGCGACTGCGCTCGCAAATGCTCGAGAGCGCGGCCTGGCGTCGTCACTGGCGGCGGCGGAGCTTTTCCGGCTGAGCCCCTCGCGGCGACGCAGACCACGCGCTATCTTCAGGGCGAACACCAGACAGGATGGGACGATGAGCGCCCGCGACACCGTCTTCACAATGGACAGCTCCAGCATCAAGTACGGCCCGGGCGCGACACGCGAACTGGGCGCGGACATGGCTGCCCTGGGCGCCCGACGGGTGATGCTGCTTACTGACGCCAATCTGGCGGCGGGGGAGCAGGTCGAGGTCGCCCGCGAATCGTTGAACCGGGCGGGTGTCTATGCCGCGTTGTTCTCCAGGGTGCGTGTGGAACCGAGCGACGCCTCATTTCAGGAGGCCATCGCCTACGCGCAGAGGGGCAACTTCGATGGTTACGTGGCGGTTGGCGGCGGCTCGGTGATGGACACGGCCAAGGTGGCCAACCTCTATGACTGCTGGCCGCCCGAGGACTTTCTCGATTACGTCAACCCACCCATCGGCCGCGGTCTGCCCGTGCCGGGGCCGCTCAAGCCGCTGATCGCCGTGCCGACGACGGCCGGCACCGGCAGCGAGACCACTGGCGTCGCCATCTTCGATTACGAAGCCCTGCGCGCCAAGACCGGCATCGCCCATCGCGCCCTGCGTCCCACGCTGGGCATAATCGATCCCGACAACACGGCCACGCAGCCGCCCATGGTGGCGGCCTGCAGCGGTCTGGACGTGCTCAGCCACGCCATCGAGTCCCTGACTGCGCTGCCTTATTCACAGCGGCCAGCACCGGAGCAGCCGCAGGCCCGACCCGCCTACCAGGGCGCCAACCCGATCAGCGACATTTGGGCCGCGGAGGCGTTGCGCATGGTGGGCGCCAATCTGCTGCGCGCCATCAAGGACCCCGACGACCTGGAGGCCCGCGGCAACATGCTGCTGGCGGCCGCCGCGGCCGGCATCGGCTTCGGCAACGCCGGCGTACACCTGCCGCACGGCATGTCCTACCCGGTCTCGGGCATGGTGCGCGACTTTCTGCCGGAGGGCTACTACGTCAGCCATGCCATCGTGCCGCACGGCATGGCGGTCATCGTCAACGCGCCGGCGGTCTTCCGCTATACGGCCAGCGCCAACCCCGAGCGGCATCTGCTGGCGGCACGGTTGCTGGGTCTGGACGTGAGCGATGCGGGGCCCGGGGACGTCGGCGAGATTCTGGCGCAGGGGATCATCGACATCATGCAGGCGACCGGCATGCCCAATGGTCTGGCGGCGCTGGGTTACCGTGAGTCGGACGCCCCGGCGCTGGCGGAGGGCACCCTGCCGCAGCACCGCGTCACGAAGCTGTCGCCGCGCCCGGCGGAACGCGAAGACCTGATTGAGCTCTTCCGCGCGGCCATGCGTTACTGGTAGGCGGACTTAACGCAGCATCATCTCCAGGGCAGTAAAGGAAAGCGGCGGCAAGAGCAATTCGCTACCGGTCTCAACAGACTGGACCGGCAGCGGGCGCGCCACGACCCGGTTGGGCTCGTCAAAGCTGTTGGCGGCCTTCGGGTCCCTGCCGCGCATTTGCCAGGCGCGCGCGTTCCGCGGCCGGACGTTCTGCCAGTGGAAGCTGAGCGGGACTGCCTCGCTCTGGCTGCGGTTGACCAGGAAGAGAGCTCCCAGTCGCGATTCCGGGTCGTGCGTGGCGGAGACGTCCAGCAGCGGCACGTCGCCATATTGCTGTGTTTCATGTCGGGGCGCATCGACCAGTACGTCCAGCGAGTTGCCGCTGGCCAGTCGACTGAAGAGCAGGAAGGGATAATAGATGGACTGTTTCAGCAAGGCTTCCGTCTCGGTCAGGATGGGCGCGATGACGTTGACGATCTGCGCGAGGCAGGCGATTTTCAGCACGTCGGCGCGGCGCAGGAATACGTTGAGCCACTGGGCCGCCACCAGGGCGTCCTCCAGGTTGTAGACCTCCTCAATGAGCCGCGGCGCTTCCTTCCAGCCGCCCTGCATTTGTTGGGCCTTGTACCAGATGTTCCACTCGTCCCAGGAGAGGAAAACGTTTCTTTTTGAGCGCGCTTTCGCCTTGACGTAGCGCAGCACCCCTTCCAGGGTCGCGACGTAGTCCTCAAGGCCGACGGCGGTGGCGAGGTAGGAGTCTGTGTCGTCGTCGCGGTTGGCGGCGTAGTAGTGCATCGAATGGAAATTGACGTGTTCGTAGCAGTGTTCGAGCGCGATGCGGTCCCACTCGGGATAGGTGGGCATCGCCGAGCTCGAAGAGCCGCAAAGCACCAGTTTGATGTCCGGGTCATGCCAGCGCATCATTTTGGCGGCTTCCAGCGCCTTGCGACCGTATTCCTCCGCCTCCAGGTGGCCAATCTGCCAGGGGCCGTCCATCTCGTTGCCGATGCACCAGTAGCGCACGGCATGGGGGTCTTTGTAGCCATTGGCGACCCGCATGTCTGCGTACTTCGTGCCCTGCCGGGCGTTGCAGTATTCGACCAGGTTGGCCGCGTCCTGAATGCTACCCGTGCCCATGTTGACGCCCAGCATCGGCTCGCTGTCGATCTGGCGGCAGAAGTCGATGAAATCGTCGGTGCCGAACTGGTTGCTTTCGACGGACTGCCAGGCGAGGTCGCGGCGCCGCGGGCGCAGCTCGCGTGGGCCAACGCCGTCTTCCCAGCGGTAGCCGCTGAGAAAGTTGCCGCCGGGGTAGCGGATGGAGCGGAAGTTGAGTTCGCGCAGGGCGGCCAGCACGTCGCGCCGCAGGCCGTTTTCGTCGGCGCGCGGGGAGCCCGGCTCGTAGATGCCGCCATAGATGCAGCGACCCATGTGCTCGGCGAAGCCGCTGAAGAGCAGGGGCGAGACCGGGCTGATGACGCGCCTGACGTCGATATGGACATGGGCGGCTGCACTCTGTGGCATGGATTCGTCTCCCGGCTGAGGGACAGACTTGCGATTATGACAGCGGATTCAACGGACGCCCATGCCGCCGGTCAGGGCCAGGCCCCGTATTGGGCGCCGCCCAACCATTGCAGAGACCGTCAGTGGACCGCGACTAGAGCAGCATCATCTCGAAGGCGGTGAAGGACAGCGGCGGCAACAGCAACTGGCTGCCGGTCTCTATCGACTGAACGGCCAACGGCCGCGCGACGACCCTGTTGGGCGCTTCGAAGCTGTTGACCGCTTTCGGGTCAGCACCATGGAGTCGCCAGGCCCGGACGTTGAGCGGACGAACGTTCTGCCAGTGGAAGCTGAGCGGTACCGCTTCGCTCTGGCTGCGGTTGACCAGGAAGAGGGCTCCCAGACGCGTCTCCGGGTCGTGAGTGGCGGAGACGTCCAGCAGCGGCACGTCGCCATACTGCTTCGTCTCATGTCGCGGCGCATCGACCAGCACGTCCAGCGCGTTGCCGCTGGCCAGGCGGCTGAATAGCAGGAAGGGATAGAAGATGGACTGCTTCAGTAAGGTGTCGGTCCGGGTAAGGATGGGCGCGATGACGTTGACGATTTGCGCAAGGCAGGCAATTTTCACTACGTCGGCGCGGCGCAGGAAAACGTTGAGCCATTGGGCCGCCACCAGGGCGTCCTCGAGGGTGTAGACTTCCTCGATGAGCCGGGGCGCTTCTTTCCAGTCGCCCTTCACCTCCCCGTAATTGCCCGAGATATTCCATTCGTCCCAGGAGAGGTAGACCTCCCGTTTGCTGCGCGTCTTCGCCTTGACGTAACGCAGCACGCCCTCCAGCGTGTCGACGAATTCCTCAAACGCAATCGACGTGGCGAGGAAGCTGTCCGTGTCATTTTCACGGTTGTCGGCATATTTGTGCATCGAATGGTAATCGACGAGCTCGTAGCAATGCTCAAGAGCGATGCGGTCCCATTCGGGAAAGGTGGGCATCTCCCAGGTGGAAGAGCCGCATAGCACGAGCTGGATGTCCGGGTCGTGCCAGAGCATCATTTTGGCGGCTTCCAGCGCCTTGCGACCGTATTCCTGCGCCTCCAGATGGCCGATCTGCCAGTGGCCGTCCATCTCGTTGCCCAGGCACCAGTACTTCACGCCATGTGGCTGCCGCTGGCCGTTGGCGACGCGCATGTCGGCATACTTCGTGCCGGGCGCGGCGTTGCAGTATTCCACCAGGTTGGCCGCGTCCTGGATGCTGCCCGTGCCCATGTTGACGGCCAGCATGGGTTCGCTTTTGACCTGGCGGCAGAAGTCGATGAATTCGTCAGTGCCGAAGTGGTTGCTCTCGAGAGTTTGCCAGGCGAGGTCGCGCCGCGCCGGCCGTTTGTCGCGCGGGCCGATGCCGTCTTCCCAGTCGTAGCCGCTGAGAAAGTTGCCGCCCGGGTAGCGCATGCTGCGGAAATTGAGTTCCCGCAGGGCGGCCAGCACGTCGCGTCGCAGGCCGTTTTCGTCAGCGTGCGGCGAGCCGGGGTCGTAGATGCCGCCATAGATACAACGGCCCATGTGTTCGGCGAAGCCGCTGAAGAGCAGGGGCGAGACGGGGCTGATGATTCGCCTGGTGTCGATGTAAAGGTGAGCAGTCCTGTTGTCGGGCACTGACGTTCCTTCCAGAGGGAAATCCGAAAACCCTTATGTGATCGCCGTTAGCGGCCGCCCATGCCACCGGTCAACGTGACGCCCTGGATGATGCGGCGCTGGAAGATGATGTAGACGATCAGGATGGGGATGGTTGAAAGTACGGCGCCGGCAAGCACCATGGGGCGGTACTGCATGCCGTAGGCCGAGTTGAGGATGGTCAGACCCACGGGCAGGGTGCGCGTCTCCAGACTGTTGGTGACGATGAAGGGCCAGAAGAGATCGTTGTAGTGACCCAGAAAGACGAAGATGGCCAGCGCCGTCAGCGCGTTGGACGAGAGCGGCAGGACGATCTGCGTAAAGCGGCGCAGGTAGCCGGCGCCATCCATCACGGCCGCTTCCTCCAGTTCCTGCGGGATTTGCATAAAGAACTGGCGCAGCAGGAAAACGCCAAAGACATTGGCCGCGCCCGGGAAGATGAGGGCGTTGAAGGAATCCAGCCATTTCAGGTCGCGCATCAGCAGGTAGTTGGGGATGAGGGTGACCTGGGAGGGGATCATGATGGTCAGCAGCAGGATGGCGAAAAGGGCGTTGCTGCCGCGGAAACGCAGACGCGCGAAGGCGTAGGCCGCCGGCGCGCAAATGACCAGCACGGCCAGGGTATGGCCCGTCGCCGCCACCATGCTGTTGCGCAGCCACAGGTCGAGGCGCAGGTCCTGGCGCGTGAGTACGTCATTGTAGTTGAACAGCGTCGGGTTGACCGGAACAATCTGCGGCGGCCAGCGAGTGACTTCCATGTTGGTCATGAGGGACTGCGAGAAGACCACCAGCATGGGCAAAAACACGAAGAGGGACAGCGCCACCAGCACCAGGTAGGCCCAGAACCTGTCTTGCCAGGCGCGTCTGCGATGCATCATTGCCATGGGCGGGCCCTTCTAGTACTCCACGCGCCGGCTGATGACCAGGAATTGCACGACGGTCACGACGGCCATGATGACGGCCAGGGCCACCGCCACCGCTGCGCCGTAGCCCATGCGGAAAGATGCCCAGGCGGTATGGTAGAAGTAGAAAATGACCGTGTAGGAGGAGCGTCCGGGCCCGCCATTGGTCATGATGAAGGGTTGGCCATAGACCTGAAAGTGACCGATGACGCCGGTGACGGTGACGAAGAGGATGGTCGGCCGCAGCAGGGGCAGGGTGATGTTGAAGAAAAGCTGGCGGGCGTTGGCGCCGTCGATGCGCGCCGCCTCATAGAGGTGTTCGGGAATGCCCTGCAAGCCTGCGATGAAAATCAGCATGGGAAAGCCGAAGGCCCACCAGATGGTCGTCAGGCTCAGCGCCGGCAGCACCAGGGCCGGGTCGCCCAGCCAGTTGACGGGTCGAATGCCGAAGAAACTGAGGCCATAGTTGATGACGCCAAATTGCGAGTTCAGCAACCAGACCCAGATGAGGCCCACCGCGCCAACAGAAAACAGGGATGGCATGTAAAGCAGCACGCGGAAAAAGTTCGCCTGTCGCACAGGTTGCGTGACGGCCAGGGCGGCCGCAAGGGCGACAACCGTCGTCCCCGCAACCGTCATGGCGGTGAAGACGATGGTGTTTTTCAGGGCGAACCAGAAGACGTCGTCCCTGAGCAGTTCCTCGTAATTTTCGAAGGAAACAAAGGGCCTTGAGGGACGCAGGGCGTGCCAGTCGTAGAAACTCATCTGCACGGCCGCAAACATGGCGCGACCGATGAAGACGGCAAAGAAAATCAGAAAGGGCGTCAGAAACAGCCAGGCGGCGATTTCTTCGCGCCTTTTGAGGTTGATCTCCGGCAACCAGGCAGGCCGCCAGTCGAGGCCTGCGCCGGGTCTGGCGGAAGCGCCCGTCATGACAGATCAGGTCTCGTAACGCTGGCTTTCATCTCATGTCATTGCCCGCGCCGACCATGGCCGGGGGAGGGAGGTCCGCCCCCGGCCATATTGCTCAGGACGAGCTACTCGCCGCGATCAAGGATCGCCTGCATACGCTCGGCTGCGTCGTTGAGCGCCTGTTCGGCCGTCTTCTGGCCGTTAAGCGCCGCGTTCAATTCCGGTTCCAGGCCCGTCCGGTACAACTCCGCGGTCACGGTGCTGCTGAAATCGACAACGCCGTGATCGGCGAAGCTTGCGCCCATCACGATGTTGGAGGGGAAATTCTCGGGGTCAAGCGAGGCCTGCACGGAGAGCAGGGCCGGAACCTGGCCGGACATGGCCCAGTGTCCCTGGTTGGCGCTGATCCACTGCAGCAGGGTCTCGACGGCCCCCAGCTTCTCGCCCTCAAGGATTGCCGGTACGAAGAAGGTGTGCGCGCCAAACCAGGCGGCCGGCTCGGGGCCGAACTGGTTAAAGGCGATGGCCTTGCTGTTGACGTCTATTGTCCTGGAGAAGTTGAGGAACCAGGTGCCGGCGGGAAGCACGGACAGGGCGCCATTGGCATAGCCCTCCCAGGCATTGAAGCCGGCCGGAACCGGCGAGACGTTGTATTTGTAGACCAGGTCAACGCTGTTCTGCAGGGCAGCGATGCCGGCCTCCGAGTTGACGGTGACGGTCGTGCCGTCCTCGCTGACCAGGCTGCCGCCATGCTGCGCCAGATGGGCGAGGAAAATGACGCGCGGGTATTGCCTCACGGAGTAGCCCCACTGCACGACATTCTCCGCGTCAAAGTCATCCGAGGCCGCGTTGTTGCCGTTGGCGTCGAGGGTCAGTTGCTGGAACAACTCGACCCAACCCTCGTAGGAATCCGGCATGGGGCCGTCCGGGTCCAGACCGGCCGCCTCGAAGTGATCGACGTTGATCCACTGGCCCATACCATGGTTGTCCAGCGGTATACCATATAGCACGCCGTCATAATGCATGCCGCCGTAGGTGGAGGGGGCCAGGTCATCATCGGGCAGCCAGCCGCCGCCGGAAGTGTACCAGTCGCTCATCTCGCGGATCACGCCATAGCTGGCGTATTGCGGCAACTCGGAGGCGTGCATGAGGACGAGGTCCGGCGGTGTGCCCGCCAGGAACGCGGCCTGCAGCTTCGCGTAGAGCGTGTCCCAGGGGATGAGTTCGGCAGTCACGCCGATATCCGGGTTCTCATCGACGAAATTGACCAGCATCTCGTTCAGGGTGGCGCCGTCGGAACCGCCCAGGCCGTGCCAGAACGAGACCTTAAACTCACCTTCGCCGAGGTCCGTGACCTCGCCGTCCTGGGCCACTGCCGCAAAGGGCAGCGCCAAAACTGCCAGCAACATCAGAACGACGAGCCTGAAAATGTTTCCGTTCATGACTTTCTCCAATCCTCACTACATAAATGAATTGATGCCAAATGCGCAGACTGGCGCAGGCAAGGAAATCCGCCGGAACCAGCCTGCATTATGGTACCGCAGATACAGCCAGGTCTCCAGGAGTACGCTCCCGCAGGACCCTGGTTTCTGCCGCGATCGCTTATTCAGCGCGGTCCAGGATTGCCTGCATGCGCTCCGCGCCGTCGTTCAGGGCGTCTTCCACGGACTTGAGGCCGTTCAGCACGGCATCCAGTTCCGGATCGAGCGCGGCGTAGAGTTCCTGGGTGACCGTGCTCTTGAAATCCAGGAATCCGTAGTCCGTGAAGCTCTGTCCCATGACGATATTGGAAGGGTAGTTCTCCGGGTCCAGTACCGCCTGGGCGGAGAGCAGCGCGGGCACCTGACCGGATCCGGCCCAGTACACCTGGTTTTCGCTGTCGCTCATCCATTGCAGCAAACGTTCGACCGCCGCCAGTTTGTCGCCTTCCAGGCTGTCGGGGATGAGGAAGGTGTGGATGCCGAACCAGGTCGACGGCTGCTCGCCGAACTGCACCGTCGTCCAGGCCTGGCCGTTGACGTCAAGGGTACTGGCGAAATTGCGGAACCAGGTGCCGGTCGGGATCACGGCCAGCTGGCCGGCCGCAAAGGCGCCCCAGGTATCGAAGCCGGCCGCGGGTGGCGAGACCTGGTACTCGTAGACCAGGTCCTGGTACTGCGACAGGGCCCTGATGCCGGCCTCGGAATTGATGGTGATGGTGCTGCCGTCCTCACTGACCATACTGCCGCCATGCTGAATGAGCAGGGTCAGGAAGTCCGCCAGCGGCCAGTTGCCGACGCCGTAGGCCCATTGCACGACGTTGTCCACGTTAAAGTCATCGGAGGTCGGGTTGTTGCCGTCCGCATCCAGGGTGAGTTGCTGGAAAAGCTCGACCCAGCCCTCGAAGGTGGTGGGCTGGTCCATGTTCGGGTCCAGTCCGGCGGCCTCGAAGTGGTCGATGTTGATCCACAGCCCGCGGCCGTGATTGTCCAGCGGGATGCCGTAGATGGTCCCTTCCCACTGCATGCCCGCGTAGGTGATGGCGGAGACGTCTTCGTCCGGGAACCAGCCGCCGCCGGATTCGTAGAGGTAGCCGAGGTCCTTGACCACACCGTAGCTGGCGTACTGCGGCACTTCGGAGGCATGCATCAGGATGAGATCGGGTGGGTTGCCGGCCACGAAAGCCGCCTGCAACTTCGCGTAAAGCGTGTTCCAGGGAATGATCTCGCTGGTGACCGAGATATCGGGATTATCGACGACGAAATCCGCCAGCATTTCATTCATGGTCACGCCGTCGGAGCCGCTGAGGCCGTTCCAGTAGGAAATGTTCAGTTCGCCTTCACCGAGCATGGCGACGTCCGGCGTCGGCTCTGCGTCCTGCGCCGTGACGGACAGCGGCAACAGCAGGGTCAGCAAAATTGCGAAAGTCAATACCTTCTTCATGTCCTGTTCCTCGTCACTCAAATGTCTTTCACTTCAACGAATTGACGGTGGATTCACCCACAGCAGGGCGGGATGGCGACCCGAAACCTCCTTTCCGAAACGCACTGCGGAGACCTGCCTCCCCATGGGATTAATAGCAGCGGAGTTGTCGCTTCACAAACGACAGGGTTCGCGCCGGACCGCAGGGCCTCGACGCCGCCCTGCGACGCACTCGTTCAGGAACGCAGGGCCGCGGTTGCCGCCTCGTCGACGCGCATGCGCTGCCCGTCGATGACCACGCCATAGTCCCGCCGGGCAGAGTCGAGCGAGACGAAGTCGTTGATGACGTCGTCCAGCACCCGTTGAGGGTCGCGTTCGAGGGGATCGCCCCAGCCGCCACCACCGCCCGAGTTGTTCTCAAGCACATCTTCGGTATCCACCGGATAGTGAATGGCGCCGGCCCGTTCTTCCCTCTCCGTGCCCGGCCAGACCACCACGTGTCCCGCGTCGGCGTCATGGCCGCCGGCCATGCCCCAGGGCGCGGACTTCGTCTTTTTGCACATGGTCAGCGTGGTGGCGGGGTGCAGGAAGCGGTACCTGCGGTGCACGCCAACGCCCCCGCGGTATTTGCCCGGTCCGCCGGAGTCCCTGCGCATGTGATAGGTCTCGATGATCCAGGGCCCCTTGTTTTCGACCACCTCAATCGGGTTGTTGCGGCAACCGGGCTCGCTGAGGTGCATGATGGCGTCCTCGCCGTCGCTGCCCGCGAAGGCGCCGAAGCCGACCGCCTCGTTGCTGCCTTCCATCCAGATCTGGCCAGTCTCCGGGTGAACGCCGAGGCCCATCACGCTGAAGACGTCGCCGCCGCTGCAGGCCGGGATGTGCTCCGGCAGGCCTGTCGACAGGGCCTTGAGTATGACCTCCGGCGCCAGCAGGGCGGCCCAGACGGTGAAAGTCGGCGCCGGCGGAATGGCATGCATCATTTCACCGGGCGGCGCGATGACCCTGAGCGGGCGGTAGTTGCCGGTGTTGGCGGGCGTGTCCGGCGTGGTGATGCCCTTGAAGGCCAGGGCGCTGACGCCCTCGGTCAGGCCGATCGGCAGATTCATGGGGCCGGGCGTGGCGGGATGCGATCCGCTCCAGTCGACGATGAACTCGTCGTCAGTTACGGTGACCTTCACCTTGATTTTGAGCAGGGTGGCGTGGTCGATGCCGTCGTCGTCGGCCCAGTCCTCGGCCTCCCAGGTGCCCCTGGGCAGGCGGGCCAGGCGGGCGCGCGCAATCCGCTCGCCGTGGTCGAGGATAGCCTCGACCGCCTGGTGGTAGCTGTCCAGGCCAAATCGTTCGACCAGGCTCGTCACGCGACGCTCGCCGGTGCGGCAGGCGGAGACCTGGGCGTTCAGGTCGCCTATGACGCGCTCCGGAATCCGCGTGTTAAAGCGCAACAGGTTTTCGATCTCCTGGTCCAGCACACCGGCCTTGTAGAGCTTGAGGCCGGGCATCAGCAGGCCTTCCTGGAAGACCTCGGTTGAATCGAGGACGTAGCCGGCGTCCTTCTGGCCCAGGTCCATCCAGTGTTGTTTGATCGCGGTGTAACCGACCAGTTCGCCACAGGCGAAAATGGGTGAGACCGCCAGCACGTCCATGGGATGCGCCGAGGACCAGTAGGGATAGGAGGTGAGCAGCAGGTCCCCCGGCTCCATGTTGTCGGCGCCGACAAATTCGACGGTCTTTTTCAGGCCGTAGTCGTTGCCGCGCGTGAAGACGGCCAGGCCGGGCGCTTCGGAGAGCATCCGGCAGCGTCTGTCGTAGATACCCAGGCCGAAATCCCGCACCTCGTAGATCACCGTGCTGTAGGAGGTGCGCATCAGGTTGCGCTCCATCTCTCGCGCGGCGGAGAGAAGATAGTTGTGAATCACCTCGGTGGTGATGGGGTCCTGTTCGCTCACGGCACGCCTCCGCTGCCTGTACCGCGTTCAGCCCTCGCGCAACGCGGCAGTGGCGGCCTCGTCGATTCTCCCTGCGTCCACGTTGATGACGACACCGTAGTCCCGCCGCGCTGAATCCAGCGAGACCAGGCCGTTGGCGACGTCCTCCAGCACCCGTTGCGGGTCCCGCTCCAGGGGGTTGCCCCAGCCGCCGCCGCCACCCGAGTTGTTTTGCAGCACGTCCCCGGCGTCCACAGGATAGTGGATGGCGCCGGTGCGTTCTTCCCTGTCGGTCCCCGGCCAGACCACCACATGACCGGCATCGGCGTCGTGTCCGCCGGCCATGCCCCAGGGCGCGGATTTCGTCTTTTTGACCAGAGTCAGGGTGGTTGCGGGTTGCAGGAAGCGGTAACTGCGCCTGACGCCCACGCCGCCGCGGAACTTGCCCGGACCGCCGGAGTCCTGCCGCATGTGGTAGGTCTCGATGATCCAGGGAGCCTTGCTTTCAACGACCTCGACCGGGTTGTTGCGGCAGCCGGGCTCGCTGAGGTGCATGATGGCGTCTTCACCATCGCTGCCGGCGAAAGCGCCGAAGCCGACCGCCTCGTTACTGCCTTCCAGCCAGACCTCGCCCGTTTCGGGGAGCACACCG
Source organism: Anaerolineaceae bacterium (assembly GCA_026708325.1). Classification (GTDB taxonomy): domain Bacteria; phylum Chloroflexota; class Anaerolineae; order Aggregatilineales; family Phototrophicaceae; genus JAGWBD01. The sequence continues at coordinate 194,885 of JAPOVC010000028.1, forward strand.
ACGCCGACGACGCTGAAGACGTCCCCGCCGCTGCAGGCCGGGATGCGTTCCGGCATGCCCTGGGAGAGGGCCTTCAAAATGACCTCCGGCGCCAGCAGGGCGGCCCAGACGGTAAAGGTTGGCGCCGGCGGGATGGCGTGCATCATCTCACCCGGCGGCGCGATGACCGTCAGCGGCCGGTAGTTGCCGGAATTGGCGGGCGTATCCGGCGTGGTGACGCCCTTGAAGGCCAGGGCGCTGACTCCCTCGGTAAGGCCGATGGGGAGATTCATGGGCCCGGGCGTGGCCGGGTGCGAACCGCTCCAGTCGACGATGAACTCGTCGTCCGTTACGGTGACCTTCACATGCAGTTTGAGCATGGTGTCATGGTCGATGCCATCGTCGTCAGCCCAGTCTTCGGCCTCCCAGGTGCCGTTGGGCAGCGCCGCCAGGCGTGCGCGCGTGATGCGTTCGCCGTGGTCGAGGATGGACTCGACCGCCTCGTTGAAGATTTCCAGCCCAAAGCGCTCGACCAGGCCGGTGACCCGCCGCTCGCCGGTACGGCTGGCGGAGACCTGGGCATTCAGGTCGCCGATGATGCGATCCGGCAGACGGGTGTTGAAGCGCAGCAGGTTTTCGATTTCCTGGTCCAGCACGCCGGCCTTGTAGAGCTTGAGGCCGGGCATCAGCAGACCTTCCTGAAAGACGTCGACCGAATCGAGGATGTAACCGGCGTCCTTCTGGCCGAGATCGAGCCAGTGCTGCTTGATAGCGGTGTAACCGACCAGTTCGCCCAGGGCGAAAATCGGCGCGACCGCCAGCACGTCCAGCGGGTGCGCCGAGGACCAGTAGGGGTAGGAGGTGAGCAGCAGGTCGCCCGGCTCCATGTTATCGGCGCCGACGAACTCGACTGTCTTCTTCAGGCCGTAATCATTGCCGCGCGTGAAGACGGCCAGGCCGGGCGCTTCGGAGAGCATGCGGCAATGCTTGTCGTAGATACCGAGGCCGAAGTCCCGCACCTCGTAGATGACTGTGCTGTAGGAGGTGCGCATGAGGTTGCGTTCCATCTCGCGCGCGGCGGAGAGCAAAAAGTTGTGGATGACCTCGGTGGTGATCGGGTCCAGTCCGCTCATGGCGACTCCGGTGGCTGTCCTTCCGACTAACCGGCGCGCAGGGCTGCCGTGGCGCCCTCGTCGACGGTCAGTGTGTCCTCGTCAATGACGACGCCATAGTCCCGCCGCGCCGACTCCAGCGACACATATTCATTGACCACGTCTTCCAGCACACGTTGCGGATCGCGTTCCAGCGGGTCGCCCCAGCCGCCGCCGCCACCGGAGGAGTTGATGATGACGTCGCCGTCCTTAAGGTCCTTTTCGTGCAAGGCCCCGTTGGTTCGTTCCCGCTCCGTTTCCGGCCAGATGGTGACAAAACCCGGTGAACCGTCCTTGCCGCCGTTCATTCCCCAGGGAGGGGACTTGGTCCTCTTGACCACGGCCAGGGCCTGCGAATCATGCATGAAGTGATAGGTGCGGGTGACCCCAACTCCGCCGCGATAGATCCCCGGCCCGCCGGAGTCCTGGCGGTAGCCGTAGTTTTCGATGATCCAGGGCCCCTTGGTCTCCAGGACCTCAACGGGGTTGTTGCGGCAACCCGGCTCGCTGAGATGCATGATACCGTCTTCGCCGTCATTGCCTTCGAAAGCGCCGAAGCCGATGGCCTCGTTGGTGGCTTCCAGCCAGGGGATGCCGGTCTCCGGATGGACGCCGAGGCCCATGACGTCGAAGATATCGCCGCCGGAGCAGGCCGGAACCTTGTCCGGCATGCCCTGGGAAAGCGCCTTGAGAATGACCTCCGGCGCCAGCAGGGCGGCCCAGATGGTGAAGGTCGGCGAGGGCGAGACCGCATGCATCATGGTGCCTTCTTCCGTGATGACGCGCAGCGGCCGGTAATGACCGGCGTTGGCCGGGTAATCGGGTGAAGTGACGCCCTTGAAGGCCAGTCCGCTAACGCCCCTGGTCAGGCCGATGGGCAGGTTCATGGGTCCCTCGGTGGTGGGTTCCGACCCGCGCCAGTCCACGATGAACTCGTCATCGCTGACCGTGACCTTGCATTTCAGTTTCAGCAACTGGTCCCGATTGATACCGTCGTCATCGACAAAGTCTTCGGCTTCCCAGGTGCCGTTGGGCAGCTCGGCCAGGCGCGAAAGCGACAGGCGCTCGCCATGGTCGAGAATGGCCTCAATGGACTGCAACAGGGTGTCCAGGCCAAAGCGTTCCGCCAGTTCCGCGACGCGGCGCTCGCCGGTGCGGCAGGCGGAGATCTGCGCGTTCATGTCGCCGATGACGCGGTCCGGGATGCGGCTGTTGAACTCGATCAGGTTGACGATTTCCTGGTTGCGCACGCCGGCGCGATAGAGCTTCATGGCCGGCATGATGAGCCCTTCCTGGAAAACGTCGGTGGAATCCAGCATGTAGCCGGCTTCTTTCTGACCGAGGTCGATCCAGTGCTGCTTGATGGCCGTGAAGCCGATCAATTCGTCCTTGTAGAAAATCGGCGAGGTGGCCAGCACGTCCATCGGGTGGGCGGAGGACCAGTAGGGGTAGGAGGTGAGAATCAGGTCGCCCGGCTCCAGGTTTTCCTTGCCGATGAACTCAATCGACTGTTGCAGGCCATAGTCGTTGCCGCAGGTGAAAATGGCCAGGCCAGGCGATTCGGCCAGCATGCGGTAGTCCCTGTCGTAGATGCCGAGGCCGAAGTCACGGATCTCGTAGACGATGGTGGTATAGGAGGTCCGCATGAGGTTGCGTTCCATCTCACGCGCGGCAGACAGATAATAGTTGTGGATCACCTCCACGGTGATTGGATCGGGCGCAGCCATATTGTTCCTCCCCTGGTACACCTGCTCAGTTTCGCAATTCGGCCGTGGCCGCTTCGTCGATAGTCATCGTCTCCGGATCGATCGCCACGCCGTAGTCGCGCCGGGCCGCTTCGAGCGACACGAAATCGTTTACGACGTCCGCCAGCACGAGTTGTGGGTCGCGCCTGCGTGGGTCGCCCCAGCCACCGCCGCCGCCGGATGTATTGATGATGATGTCTCCCGATTTCAGGTCCTTTTCGTGCAGGGACCCGTTGACCCGTTCCCTGTCCGTGTCAGGCCAGATGGTGACGGAGCCCGGATCGCCGTCCATGCCGCCGTGCATACCCCATGGGGCCGATTTGGTCTTTTTAACAATCGCCAGGGCCTGGGCGTCATGTTTGAAGTGATAGGTGCGCGTGACGCCGACGCCGCCGCGGTATTCGCCGGGGCCACCGGAATCCTGGCGCATGCCGTAATTCTCAATGATCCAGGGCCCCTTGGTCTCCACGACCTCGACGGGGTTGTTGCGGCAGCCGGGTTCGCTGAGGTGCATGATGCCGTCCTCGCCGTCGTTGCCGGCGAAGGCGCCGAAGCCGATGGCCTCGTTGGTGGCTTCCAGCCAGGGCAGGCCCGTCTCCGGATGGACGCCCAGTCCCATCAGGCTGAAAATATCGCCGCCGGAGCAGGCCGGCACGGCGTCCGGCATGCCCTGCGAAATCGCCTTGAGAATCACTTCCGGCATCAGCAGGCCCGCCCAGAGCGTGAAGGTCGGCGACGGGGCGACGGCGTGCGTCATGCTGCCTTCTTCGGTGATAACGCGCAGCGGCCGGTAATGGCCGGCGTTGGCAGGGTAGTCCGGCGTGGTGATGCCCTTGAAGCCCAGTCCGCTGACGCCGCGGGTCAGCCCGATCGGCAAATTCATCGGACCTTCGGTGGTGGGTTGCGAGCCGGTCCAGTCCACGATGAATTCGTCATCAGTGACGGTCACCCGGCACTTCAGTTTGAGCGGAATATCTCGGTTGATGCCATCGTCATCGACGAAGTCCTCCGCCTCCCAGGTGCCCTTCGGCAATTCCGCCAGACGGTTGAGCGAAATGCGCTCGCCGTGGTCGAGGATGGCTTCAATGGCCTGCAACAGGGTGTCCAGGCCAAAGCGCTCCGCCAGTTCGGAAATGCGACGCTCCCCTGTGCGGCAGGCGGAGATCTGGGCATTCATGTCGCCGATGACGCGGTCCGGAATGCGGCTGTTGAATTTGATCAGGTTGACGATTTCCTCATTGCGCACGCCGGCCTTGTAGAGCTTCATGGCGGGCATGATGAGGCCTTCCTGGAAGACGTCGGTGGAATCCAGCATGTAACCGGCTTCCTTCTGCCCGAGGTCGACCCAGTGCTGCTTGATGGCGGTGAAGCCGATCAGCTCGTCCCCGTGGAAGATGGGCGAGGTGGCCAGCACGTCCATCGGGTGCGCCGAGGACCAGTAGGGGTAGGACGTGAGCATCAGGTCGCCCGGCTCAAGATTTTCCTTTCCGATAAATTCGACAGTCTTCTGCAGGCCGTAGTCGTTGCCGCAGGTGAAGACCGCCAGCCCGGGCGACTCGGCCAGCATGCGAAAGTCCCTGTCGTAGATGCCCAGTCCGAAGTCCCGAATCTCGTAGACGATGGTCGTGTAGGACGTGCGCATGAGATTGCGTTCCATTTCACGCGCGGCGGACAGGTAATAGTTGTGGATCACTTCAACGGTGATCGGGTCCGGTGCAGCCATGCTCGTCTCTCCCCCAGGGTCCTACTGGCTCCGCAGGTCGGCCGTGGCGGCCTCGTCAATGGACATGGTCTCCTGGTCGATGGCGACGCCGTAATCGCGCCTCGCCGACTCAAGCGAAACAAGGTCGTTGATGACGTCCTCCAGCACCAGCCCGGCATCGCGTTCGCGGGGGTCGCCCCAGCCGCCACCGCCTCCCGAGTTGTTGCAGATGACGTCCCCGGCGTCCATAGGGTAGTGAATGGCGCCGGTGATCTCCTGCTTGTCCGTGCCAGGCCAGACGATCACGTGGCCCACCTCGGCGTCCTTGCCGCCGGCCATGCCCCAGGGCGCGGACTTCGTCTTCTTGACCAGGGTCAGGGTGGTGGAGGGGTGCAGGAAGCGATAGGTGCGGGTGACCCCTACGCCGCCGCGGTTCTTGCCCGCCCCTGCCGAATCGCGGCGCAGATAGTAGTTTTCGATGATCCAGGGCGCTTTGGTCTCCAGAATTTCGATCGGGATGTTGCGGCAGCCCGGCTCGCTGAGATGCATGATGCCATCCTCGCCGTCGCCACCCGCATGGCCGCCGAAGCCGACGGCCTCATTGGTCGCCTGCAACCAGGGCAGCCCCGTCTCGGGATGCACGCCAACGCCCATCACGTCAAAGACGTCGCCGCCGCTGCAGGCCGGGATATGGTCCGGCATGCCAGTAGAAAGGGCCTTCAGAATTACCTCCGGCGCCAGCAGGCCGGCCCAAACGGTGAAGCAGGGCGCCGGCGGGATGGCATGCATGATTTCACCCGCTGGCGCAATAACCTTCAGCGGTCGGTAGTTGCCGTCGTTGGCCGGGCTGTCCGGCGTCGTGATGCCCTTGAAGGCGAGGGCGCTGACGCCCTGGGTCAGGCCGACGGGCATGTTCATGGGACCGACGGTGGCCGGGTGCGATCCGCTCCAGTCGACGATGAACTCGTCGTCCGTCACGGTGACCTTAACCTTCAGCTTCAGCATCGTTTCCCGGTCGATGCCGTCGTCGTCGGCCCAGTCCTCGGCCTCCCAGGTGCCGTTGGGCAGTGCCGCCAGACGCGAGCGCGCCATGCGCTCGCCATGGTCGAGAATGGCCTCGACGGCGTTGAAATAAGTATCCAGACCGTAGCGCTCGACCAGGCTGGCGACGCGCAGTTCCCCGGTGCGACAGGCGGAAATCTGTGCGTTCAGATCGCCGATGATGTTGTCCGGCATGCGGCTGTTGAAACGCAGCAGATTCTCGATATCCATGTCGAGCACGCCGGCCTTGTAAAGCTTGAGGCCCGGCATGAGCAGGCCTTCCTGGAAGACGTCGACCGAATCGAGGATGTAACCGGCGTCCTTCTGGCCGAGGTCCAGCCAGTGCTGCTTGATGGCGGTGTAGCCGACCAGTTCGCCGCAGGCGAAGATCGGCGAAACGGCCAGAACGTCCAGGGGATGCGCCGAGCTCCAGTAGGGGTAGGAGGTCAACAGCAGGTCGCCCGGCTCCATGTTTTCCGAGCCGACGTACTCCACGGTCTTTTGCAGGCCGTAGTCGTTGCCGCGAGTGAAGACGGCCAGGCCCGGCGCTTCGGACAGCATGCGACAATTGCGGTCGTAGAGTCCCAGACCGAAATCGCGCAATTCGTAGATGATGGTGCTGTAGGAGGTGCGCATGAGATTGCGTTCCATCTCACGCGCGGCCGAAAGCAAATAATTGTGAATGACCTCAATGGTGATGGGATCCAGCCCGTTGGACGTGCTCACCGGACGCCTCCTTTCCCAAGCCTGTCCTGGTCAGAGCGCAAGACCTCCGTGGCGTCGCCGTCGATGGTCAAGGTCTCCGCATCAATGGCCACGCCGTAGTCGCGTCGCGCCGATTCCAGCGACACATAGTCGTTGATAACGTCATCCAGCACACGCTGCGGGTCCCGCTGCCGGGGGTCGCCCCAGCCGCCACCGCCGCCTGAATTGTTCTGGATGACTTCCTCGGCATCCATCCGGTAGTAAATGGCGCCGGTGCGCTCTTCCTTGTCAGAGCCCGGCCAAACGATGACATGGCCGACGTCGGCATCCAGCCCGTCGACCATGCCCCAGGGGGCGGACTTCGTCTTTTTTACCAGCGTCAGGACGGTGGAAGGCTGCAAAAAACGGTAGCGACGGGTGACGCCCACGCCACCGCGATACATGCCTGCTCCCCCTGAATCCCTGCGCATCCTGTAGGTCTCGATGATCCAGGGCGCCTTGGTCTCCATGATTTCAACCGGAACGTTGCGGCAGCCGGGTTCGCTGAGGTGCATGATAGCATCCTCGCCGTCGCTGCCGGCGTAGGCGCCGAAGCCGATTCCCTCGTTGGTCGCTTCCAGCCAGGGCAGGCCGGTCTCCGGGTGCATGCCCAGCCCCATCACGGTGAAGACGTCGCCGCCGCTGCAGGCGGGTATGCGGTCGGGCATGCCCTGAGCGAGGGCCTTGAGGATCACTTCGGGCGCCAGCAGGGCGGCCCAGACGGTGAAGGTCGGGGCGGGCGGGATGGCATGCATCATTTCGCCGGCCGGGGCGATGACCCTCAGCGGTCGATAGTTGCCGCCGTTGGCGGGCGTATCCGGCGTGGTGACGCCCTTGAATGCCAGGGCGCTCACGCCTTCCGTCAGGCCAATCGGCAAATTCATGGGGCCGGGCGTGGCAGGATGGGAGCCGCTCCAGTCCACGATGAACTCGTCATCCGTGACCGTGACCTTAACCTTGAGCTTCAGCATGACGTCATGGTCGATGCCGTCATCATCGGCCCAGTCCTCGGCCTCCCAGGTGCCGTTGGGCAATTCGGCCAGACGCACGCGCGCCAACTGCTCGCCGTGGTCGAGGATGGCCGCCGTGGCCTCGCGGAAGAGGTCGAGGCCGAAGCGTTGCACGAGTTCAGCGACGCGACGCTCGCCGGTGCGGCAGGCGGAGATTTGCGCGTTGAGGTCGCCGATGATGCGCTCCGGCAAACGACTGTTGAAGCGCAACAGATTCTCCACTTCCTGGTCGAGCACGCCGGCCTTGTAGAGCTTCAGGCCGGGCATGAGCAGGCCTTCCTGAAAAACGTCGACAGAATCGAGGATATAGCCAGGGTCCTTCTGTCCGAGGTCGAGCCAGTGCTGCTTGATGGCGGTGTAGCCGACCAGTTCGCCGCCGGCGAAGATGGGAGAAACGGCGAGGACGTCCAGGGGATGGGCCGAACTCCAGTAGGGGTAGGACGTGAGCAAAAGGTCGCCGGCTTCCATGTTCTCTTCGCCGACGAACTCGACCGTCTTCTGCAAGCCGTAATCGTTGCCGCGGGTGAAAACGGCCAGGCCGGGCGCCTCGGAGAGCATACGACACTCGCGGTCGTAGATGCCGAGGCCAAAGTCGCGGAGTTCATAAATCACCGTGCTGTAGGAGGTGCGCATGAGATTGCGCTCCATCTCACGCGCGGCGGATAGCAGGTAGTTGTGAATGACCTCCACGGTGATGGGATCGAGGGCGACGTCAGGCCGTTCCTGTGTGGGTTCGCTCATCACTGCGCTCGCAGGGCGGCAGTGGCCGCCTGGTCGATAGCCAGCGGGTCCCCGTCAATGACGACGCCGTAGTCCGCGCGCGCCGATTCCAGCGATACGAAGTCGTTGATGACGTCATCGAGCACACGCTGCGGTTCGCGCTCAAACGGATTGCCCCAGCCGCCGCCACCGCCGGAATTGTTGCGGATGACGTCTTCGGTCTCCATCTGATAGTAGATGGCGCCTGTGCGCTCTTCCTTGTCCGTCCCGGGCCAGACGATGACATGTCCGCCTTCGGCTTCCTGGCCGCCGGCCATGCCCCAGGGGGCGGACTTGGTCTTCTTGACCAGGGTCAGGGCGGAAGAGGGATGCAGGAAGCGATAGACGCGGGTGATGCCCACGCCGCCGCGATACTCGCCCGGCCCACCGGAATCGCGACGCATGTGATAGGTCTCGATAATCCAGGGCGCCTTGCTCTCCAGCACCTCAACGGGATTGTTGCGGCAGCCGGGTTCGCTGACGTGCATGATGGCATCCTCGCCATCGTTGCCGGCGAAAGCGCCGAAGCCAACCGCCTCGTTGGTCGCTTCCAGCCAGGGAACGCCGGTCTCGGGGTGCATGCCGAGACCCATCACGGTGAAGATGTCCCCGCCGCTGCAGGCCTGCACCCGTTCGGGCATGCCCCTGGCCAGCGCCTTGAAGACCACTTCCGGCGCCAGAATGCCGGTCCAGATGAAGAAGGTGGCAGCGGGGTGCTGGGCATTCATCAGTTCACCCGGCGGGGCGATCACCCGCAGCGGGCGGTAGTGGCCGTGGTTGGCGGGCAAATCCGGCGTGGAAACGCCCTTGAAGGCCAGCCCGCTGACGCCCTCGGTCAGGCCGATGGGCAGATTCATGGGGCCGAGACAGGCGGGATTGGAGCCACTCCAGTCCACGACGAACTCATCGTCGGTGACGGTAACCGTGCAGCGGAGTTTCAACATGGTGTCGCGGTCCACGCCGTCATCATCGGCCCAGTCTTCAGCCGTCCAGGTGCCCTTCGGCAGCGCGGCCAGGCGCGCGCGCGCGACCCGTTCGCCATGGTCGAGGATGGCCTCAACCGCCTTCTGGAAGAGTTCCACGCCGAATCTCTCCACCAGCTCCGAGACGCGGCGCTCGCCGGTGCGGCAGGCGGAGATTTGCGCATTCATGTCGCCGATGACGCGGTCCGGCAGGCGGCTGTTGAAACGAATCAGGTTGTAGATCTCTTCGTCGCGCACGCCGGCCTTGTAGATCTTCAGGCCCGGCATGATCAGACCCTCCTGGAAGACGTCGACGGAATCGAGGACGTAGCCGGGGTCCTTCTGACCCAGATCGAGCCAGTGCAGCTTGATGGCCGTGTAACCCACCAGTTCGCCACAGGCGAAGATGGGAGAGATTGCCAACACGTCCATCGGGTGCGCCGAGCTCCAGTAGGGATAGGAGGTCAGGAGCAGGTCTCCCGGCTCCAAATTTTCCTCTCCGACAAAATCGATGGTCTTTCCAAGGCCGTAGTCGTTGCCGCGCGTGAAGATGGCCAGACCCGGCGCTTCCGCCAGCAAGCGGCAGTGACGGTCGTAGATGCCCAGGCCGAAATCGCGAATCTCGTAGACGATCGTGTTGTAAGAGGTGCGCATCAGGTTGCGCTCCATCTCACGCGCGGCCGAGAGCAGGTAGTTGTGAATGACCTCCGTCGTGATGAGGTCCAGTTCAGCCATCAGCCGTTGTCACCCCGTTGGGCGATCCGGATCTGCAGCTCGCCGTATTCGCCGACGGTCAGCGTATCGCCCGTATGCACCATGGTCGTGGAGCTTGGCTCCTCGACAATCGCCGGTCCGGACAGGCTGTCGCCGGCGCCCAGTTTCATGCGATCGTAGACCTGGTACTCGATCTCTGAACCGCTGGCCCGGTCGAAGACCATGCGACTGCCGCGCGACGCAGCGGCAAGATCGCCACTGCCGGACTCGGCGCGGGCCAGGTCCGGCCGCGGCAGCAGGCCGACGGCGCGCAGGCGCAGGGTCACGATTTCGATCGGGTCCTGCATCATGCTGTGGCCATACTGCTGCAGATGGGCCGCGTGAAAGCGCTCGGTGATGAGCGGAATGTCGTCCGTCGAGAGCGTCACGCCGGGCAGCGGGATGTTTACAGTGTGTTCCTGGCCGCGGTAACGCATCTCGGCGCTGGGGAGGTACTGCTGCTGGTCTGCGCCGAAGCCATCGCTCGCCAGCGCGGCCTGGCCCTGGGCCGCCAGTTCGGTGTAGACCTGGTTCGCCTGGGCGGGGTCCATGTCCACCAGGCCGGTGATGTGCGTGCGGGCGTAGTCGTGCACCACGTCCACCATCAGCATGCCGAGGGCGGAAAAGTTGCCGGGCCCCGGCGGAATAATCGCCAGCGGAACGCCCAGTTCGCGAGAAATATTGGCGGCCACAAATGCGCCGCCGCCACCGAAGGCGCAGAGGGCGAAGTCGCGCGGATGGTAGCCGCGCTCGACCGAGATGACGCGCACGGCGCCGGCCATCTTGGCTTCCAGGATGCTGACGATGCCGGCCGCCACGTCTTGCAGGCCCATGCCAAGCTGCTGCGCCAGACGGTCAATGGCCGCCTCGGCCAGGGCCGGGTCGATGTCGATTTCACCGCCAAGGAAATTGTCCGGGTTGAGGAAGCCGATTTGCAGGGCGGCGTCGGTGAAGGTGGCCTGCTGGCCGCCCTTGCTGTAACAGGCGGGGCCGGGGTCGGCGCCGGCGCTTTGCGGGCCTACCTGCAGGTGGCCGCCTTCATCCACCCAGGCGATGCTGCCGCCGCCGGCGCCGATGGTGTGGATGTCAATGGTTGGAATGGAGATCGGCAGGGTCTGGAAGACCTGTTCGTTCTCGACCGTCGGTTCGCCCTCGGCGATGAGCGAGGCATCCAGACTGGTGCCGCCCATGTCCACCGTAATCATGTTGGGCAGGTCGATCAACTTGCCCAGAAAAGCGCCGCCAATGACGCCGCCGGCCGGGCCGGAGAGCACCAGATGGGCCGGTTCCTCGCGCGCGGTGTCAAGTGTCATGGCCCCGCCACCGGAACGGGTCATCAGGAAGTTGCCGTTGAAGCCGCCGTCAACCAGTTCGCTGTTGAGGCGCGTGAGGTAGGTGCGGGTGATGGGTTTGATGTAAGCGTCGATGACGGTCGTGCTGGAGCGCTCGTATTCACGATAGACGCGGCTGAGGCGGTGCGACAGGGTGACGGAAATCTGCGGCGCGACTTCCTGGAAGACCTTCTCAAAGGCCAGTTCGTGCGCCGGGTTGGCGTAGCTGTGCAGAAAACAGACGGCGACTGACTCCACGCCCTGGTCCACGATGCGTTGCGCCACCTCACGCGCCTGGTCGGCGTCAAAGGGGGTCAGCACCTGGCCCTTGTAATTCAGGCGCCCGGTGACTTCAAAACACAGCGAGCGGGGCACCAGGGACTTCGGTTTCTTGTATTTGAAATCGTACATGGGCTCACGATCGGTCCGGCCGAGCACGTAGATATCGCGGAAGCCGCGCGTGGTGACAAAGGCGACCTTCGCGCCACTGCGGGTCAACATCGCGTTGATGCCAAGTGTCGTGCCGTGCACGAAATATTCAATCTCACCGGTTTGTGCGCCGACCTTATCGAAACCCTGCAACACACCTTCGGCCGGATTGGCGGGCGTGGTCGCCACCTTGTCCAGCTGGATGTCGCCGCTGTCCTCGTCAAGAACGATGACATCGGTGAAGGTGCCGCCTACATCGACTGAAACGCGCATGACTTCCTCTCTCTCTCAGAACTCCAGATTCACTTGCCTTGCAAACTCACGGCGCTCCGGCATGATCTCCAGCAATTCCAGCGTTTCCGGATCAAAGCGAAGTCCGTAATCCTCCATGGCCTGTTGCGGGGTGACCAGACCGGCCCGCAAGTCCTCGCGCAGGGCGTCCGGCGGACGCTCCAGCGGATTGCCGCGCCCACCGCCGCTGCCCGTGATGATACGCACCAGATCGCCCCTGCACAGGGGATATCTGGCCAGCTTGCCGCGTCGCACTTCCGCCTGCGTCGAGCCGGCGCGGATGACGGAGGCACTGTTGGAAGAGCCCGGCTGGCCGCCGTCCGCGCCCCAGGGCGCAATGCGGTGCCGGCCGTAGGTTGTGGTGATGTGGCCGGCGGGTCCGGTCAGGCGGTAATCGCGCACCATGCCGCGCCCGCCGCGCCAGCGTCCGGCGCCATGGGCCGTGATGTCCAGCGCATATTGTTCAACGAGCAGGGGATAGCGCGACTCGCAGACCTCGACCGGGATGTTGCGCGTTTCGCCATTGCCCTGGGCGACGAGGCCGTTTTGGCCGTCCCGGGCCGGCGCGGCTCCCCAGCCGCCGGCCTGCGGTTCTGTCAGAACAAAGAGCTCGCCATTGTCGAAGGTCCCACTGAGGTTGGTGCCGCAAATGCTGAGGAAGTGGCCCGCCGAGAGTCGCTCGCTGGCGATGGGCCAGAGCGCTTGCCAGAGCAGGTCGATCGCGGCTGCGCCCGCTTCCCAGTAGGTGGAGACCGGCGCGGGGCGCTGCGCGGTAAAGATGGTGCCAGGCGGGCAAATCACTTTCACAGGGCGGAAGCAACCGCCATTGTTGGGGTAGTCCGGTGCCGTGACCGACTTGAACATCACCCGCGCCGATGACTGCAGGCGCGCCCAGGTGCCATTGACCGGGCCGGGTCTTTGTGGCGAAGAACCGCTGAAATCCGCGATGAATTCCTCATCGGTGACCGTGATGCGCACGCGCACGGGGATTTTCTCGTCACTGAAGCCGTCGTCATCCATGAAGTCCTGCGCCTCCCAGCTGCCCTTTGGCAGTTTGGCAAGCGCAGTGCGCGCGACCAGTTCTCCCTGTTGCAGCAGCGTGTCGATGCTGGCGCGCAGGGCGTCGACGCCGTGCCGCTCACAGATAGCGGCGATGCGCGCCTCGGCGACGCGAATGGCAGCCACCCCGGCGTAAAGGTCGCTGAGCGTCATGTCGGGCAGGCGCACGTTGGCGGCGAGCAGGTCAATGATGTCCTGCACGGGCTCACCGGCGTCATAAACGCGTACGGCCGGCAGTTGCAGCCCTTCCTGGTAAATCTCGGTCGCGTCAGTGGTCCAGCTGCCAGGGGCCATGCCACCGAGTTCGGTCCAGTGGCCCTTGTTGGCGGCGAAGGCCACCAGCTCGCCGTCGACAATGACCGGGCCGACCAGGCAAACGTCGCTGAGATGCGTGCCGCCGCCGGAATAGGGATCGTTGGTGGCGAAAATGTCCCCCTCGCGCATGCCCCCGGCGCCGAACTTTTCCAGAATGGATTCCACGGCCACCGGCAGGACCCCGGTGAAGCCGGGCACGCCCTGGGCCTCGGCGATCAATTCCGCCTGCGGCGTCAAGAGGGCGCAGGCGTAGTCCAGCACCTCGTAGATGATGGGGCTCTTGCTGGCGCGACCCAGGCGCACAAAGCTTTCGTCAGCGGCAGCCTGCAGCTGCTCCTGAATGATGGTCAGGGTGAAGGGGTCAAGCACCATGTTCGCGCTCCCGCGACATGTCCGCGCGCAGCGACGCCGTGGCTGCCTCGTCCACCCCTGCACTGTCAAGCACGACACCATAGGCCTGGCGCGCGATTTCCGGCGACAGGTAGCCCTCGCGCAGGTCCTCCGCCACGCGTTGCGGATCGCGCTGCAGCGGATCGCCAAAGCCGCCGCCAACGGCCGTGATCAGTCGCGCTACGTCTCCGCGCTGCAGGCGTTGGCGGGCACAACGACCCGTACGCAGCACGGCCTTTTCCTGTCCGGCAGGGATGATTTCGATGGCGTTGTTGGAACCGTCCGCGCCGCCCTGCGCGCCCCAGGGTGGAAAGCGGAAGCGACCGAAGGAGGCGGTCAGGTCTGCGTGGCTGGAGGTCACCTGGTAATCGCGAATGAGGCCGAAGCCGCCGCGCCAGCGACCCGCGCCGCCGGGCTCGGTGTTGAAGGCAAACCGGTCGACCAGAAGCGGGTAGCGCGTTTCGCAGATCTCGACCGGCATGATGTAGGTCTCGCCGTCGCCGGAGGGCACCAGACCGTTCTGGCCGTCGCGCTGTTGCGTGGCGCCCCAGCCACCGGCCTGGGGCTCGACCAGCACCCATGGCCTCCCGTCCTCATCCTCGCCGCTGACAATCGTGCCGCAGATGCTGAGGTGATGACCGACGGAGAGACGCTCCGGGGCGACCGCATACATGGCGCGCCAGATCAACTCGGCGGCGTAGGATCCCGTCTCCCAGTAGGTGGAGGTAGGCGCGGGCCGTTGCGCAGTGAAGAGCGTGCCCGGCGGGCAAATGATCTCGATGGGTCGAAAGAAGCCGTCGTTGTTGGGAAAGTGCGGGTCCATCACGCACTTGAACATTTCGCGCACGACGACCATCAGGCCAACGTGGGTGGTGTTGATGGGGCCGCTCGCCTGGGGGGCGCAACCGCTGTAATCGGCGATGAAGCGTTCGCCGTCGATGGTAACCCTGACACAAACATATTGGGGTTCGTCGCCGATGCCGTCGTCGTCGAGCCAGGCTTCGGCGAACCAGGAGCCGTCGGGCAGGGCCGCCAGTCGCTCGCGCGCCACACTTTCGCCGCGCTGCAGGAGCAGGGCGATGGCCTCCAGCAGGGCATCGGCGCCATACCTGGCGCAGACCGTGGCCACGCCGCGGGCGCCCGCGTGCAGCGCGGCGATGCCGGCGTACATGTCGCCCAAGGTCATCTCCGGCAGGCGTACGTTGGCCTCGAGAATGTCAAGCAGGTCCTGCTGTGGCTGCCCGGCGCGGTACAGGCGCAGGGCCGGCAATTGCAGCCCTTCCTGATAAATCTCGGTCGAGTCGGTGGTCCAGCTGCCCGGGGCCATACCGCCCACCTCGGTCCAGTGGGCCTTGTTGGCGGCAAAGGCCAGCAGATTGCCTTCATGGAACAGGGGCATCACCAGCACGACGTCGCTGAGGTGCGTACCACCGCCGCCCCAGGGGTCGTTGCAGGCGAAGATGTCGCCGGGTTGCAGCGCGTCGGCGCCGAATTTCTCCAGCACTTCGCGCACCGCGAAACCCAGGCAGCCGACAAAGCCGGGGACGCCCTCGGCTTCCGCGATCAGTTCCCCTTCCGCCGAGATCAGGCCGCAGCCCATGTCCAGCACTTCGTAGATGATTGGACTCTGCGCGCTGCGACCGTAGGTGATGAACATCTCCACGGCGCTTGCGCGCAGCATGTCGCCGATAATCTCGAGCGTGAAGGGGTCCCTGCTCATTGCGGTTGTGCCATCTCCGCAAGTCGTGTTCCGATCGGGGCGGAATCGCCGAAAAAGCCGCGACGGGCGACCTCGTCGACGGGCGGCCCCTCGCTGGCCCCGACGCGCGAGGGCAGCCAGTCAAAGCGTTCGGCGGCCTCGGCCATCATTTCCGCCGTCTTCAGGGCGGAGATCACGGGGTCGAGCACCGGTACGCCCAGTTCCTGCTGCATGTGGCTGTAAAAGCCAAACTCGGCGGTGCAACCGAGGATGAGTGCCTCGGCGCCGTCCTCCTCGATTGCCGCGCGGCCGGCCTCCAGCAAGCGCTCACAGGTCAGTTCGTGGTCGACCTGGAAATCGCGGACGCCCATGCCCATGGTGCGGAAGGAAGCGAGGCGCTCGCCATGGCCGTAGAGCAGGAGGTTCTCGCGCATCTTGGAGATCCATTTCTCGCGTCCGACCAGCACCGAAAAGCGATGGCTCAGCATGGCGGCGATGGCGCTGCTTGAATGGCAGGGGGCCACCACCGGCGCGCGGCCGGAGACTTCGCGGGCCTCACGCAGGCCGACGTCGTAGAAGCAGCCGATGATGATGGCGTCGAAGGCCGGCGCTTCGTGCCAGGTGATGCGCACGATGTCGGCGATTACCTGCGCCTCGTAGGAGTGGTATTCGACGTGGTGAGGGCGGCCCTGGGGCAGGGCGACCATCTCGATTTCCGTTTGAATGCCTTTGGCGGCCAGCAGGGCATCGTACATGCCGGGGTCCATGGAATCGGCGCCAACAGGGTCGATATAGAGCAATCTCATGATTTATTCTCCCCCTGAATGTGAATAAAACCGTAGCAATCACGCCAGGCGCGTTGCTGCGGAAAAACAAGAATGGTCGCGGTGGGCTCTTCGATGACAGCCGGTCCCGTCAGGGCCTCATTGACGGGCAAGCGGTCACGCTCGAAGATGTCCGCCTGCAACGGCACGGGATCATCGAAATACACCCCACGCCGGCCCTTGGCGGCGCCCGCCAGCGTGAGGCCATCGCTGCACACCCTGCCGATCTCGGGCGCAGGCACCAGGCCAAAGGCGGTGACGTGGTAGTTGACCAGTTCGACGGGCGTATCCAGGCGGAAGGTGTAGGTCTGCTCGTGCACCTGGTGGAAGCGTTCCAGCAGCCCGTCGACGGCGGCGGCGTCGATGCAGCCCTCCGCCAGCGGGACCTTGACTGTGTGTTCCTGGCCGAGATAGCGCATGTCGGCGTGGCGTTCACTGCGAATGTCGGCTGCCGCCACGTCTTCGCGGCGCAGCGCTTCATGAACGCGCCTGCCCATGTCGGCGAAGGTCTCGTCCAGCACGGGAGCGGCCTCTTCGGTAACCCGGGTGATGCGGGTGCGAATGTCGTCGCGGCGCAGGTCGCTCATCAACATGCCCCAGGCGGAAAAGACGCCGGGTTGCTCGGGAATGACGACCTTGCGCGTTTGCAGTTCGCGCATCAGGGCGGCGCCGTGCAAGGCGCCACCGCCGCCAAAGGGCAGCAACACAAAGTCGCGCGGGTCATGGCCTCGTCGCACTGAAACGAGCTTGAGCGCATTGATCATGTTGGAGTCGGCGATACGAATGATTCCCAGCGCGGTCTCGGCGATGCCGAGGCCGAAGTGAGCGGCAAGTGGTTGCAGCGCCTGTTGCGCCCGCGCCACGCTGAGCGGCATGCGTCCGCCCAGGAAATAGTCCGGGTTGATGCGGCCGGCGACGAGGTTGGCATCGGTGAGCGTCGGCTGGTCGCCCACGCCCTGGCAGGCCGGGCCGGGGTCGGCGCCGGCGCTCTGCGGGCCGACGCGCAGGGCGCCGCTGTCGTCGAGATGGGCGATGGACCCGCCGCCCGCGCCAATTTCGACGATATCCACGGTAGGCACAAGAATGGGGTAGCCGGCGCTACGCCGGTCATGTTCGATCTTGTAATCGCTGGTGATGCGTGGCGCGCCATCCAGCACCAGCGAACACTTGGCCGTGGTCCCGCCGACGTCCAGCGAAATCACGTTCGGCTCGCCGATGATCCCGCCGATGCGGGCGGCGCCGATGACGCCGGCGACAGGCCCGGATTCGACCAGGTTGACGGGCAACTGGCGACCTGCGCCAAAGCTGGCGCTGCCGCCATTGGATTGCATCACGTGAAGCGAGGGGGAAGGGATGCCCATGTCATTCAGGTCGCGCTCGAGGCTGTTGAGATAGCGCGCCACGATGGGCATGACGTAGCTGTTGAGGACCGCGGTGTTGCTGCGCTCGAATTCCCGCCACTCGCGCGTCACCTGGTGCGAAAGCGTTACCGGCAGGTCCGGCGCAAGGTCCGCCAGGATCCGGCCGCACTCCAGTTCATGCTGCGGATTGACGTAACTGTGCAGAAAACAGACCGCGACGGCTTCGACGCCTTCCGCCAGCAGGGTCTCCGCCGCGCGCGCCACGTCCTCACGACAAAGTGGTTCCAGAATCTCGCCGCGATAATTCAGGCGACCGGTGACCTCGAGTCGCAGCCGACGCGGTACAAAGGGCGTCGGCTTGACGTAGGTCATGTTGTAGATGTCGGGGCGATTGGCGCGCCCGATTTCCAGCACGTCGCGGAAGCCCCGGGTGGTGATGAGCCCCGTGCGCACCCCCTTGCGTTCGGTCAGCGCGTTGATGACGAGGGTGGTGCCGTGCACCAGAAAGCCGGTGCCGCGCGCATCCTGTCCGCTCTGTCGGATGGCGGCAACCACGGCGGCGCCAAAGTCATGCGGCGTCGTGGGCACCTTGGTGTTGCCGACGGCGCCACTTTCTTCGTCCTGCCAGACAAGGTCCGTGAAGGTACCGCCTATGTCGGTGGCGATGCGCATGTCAGGACGAAACCTGGCCGTTCGCTTGCTCGAACAGGTGGCAACGCACGATGTGGTCGCTGCCGGTGACGTCGATGGGCACCATCAGCGGATCGATGTGGCGGCAATGGTCCATGACCTGGGGGCAGCGGGTGTGAAAGCTGCAGCCTGAAGGCAGATCGACCGGACTGGGGATCTCGCCCGTAGAGCGGATCTGTGCAGGGCGCAAGGCTTCTTCGGCTTCTGTCAGGACGGGAATGGATGAGAGCAACATCTGCGTGTAGGGGTGCTGCGGCGATTCGAAGAAGTGCACTGCTTCGGCGACTTCCGCTACCCGACCGAGGTACATGATGGCGACGCGCGACGCCAGGTTGCGCATCACGCTCAGGTCGTGCGTGATGAACATGTAGGTCAGGTTCAGCTCCCGCTGCAGGCGAATGAGCAGGTTGAGGACCTTGCCCTGAACGGAGACGTCCAGCGCGGACGTGGGTTCGTCGAGAATGACCAGCGAGGGGTTGGTGGCCAGCGCGCGGGCAATGGCGACGATCTGTCGCTCGCCGCCGCTCAACTGCCGCGGGTACTTGTGCATGAATTCCGGCGGCAGGTCCACCAGCTCCAGCAATCGGATGATTTCCGTCAGACGATCTTTTTCCGGCTGATGGATGCTGAGGGGAAGCTCGAGGATCTGGCGAATGGTTCGGCGCGGATTGAGCGAGGAGCCGGGGTCCTGAAAAACGATCTGGACCTCCTTGCGCAGGTCCAGTGGCCGCCGGTCGCCATGGCCGAAGAGGTCCCGGTCATTGAAGGTGATGGTGCCGCTGGTGGGCAGGTACATGCCCATCGTGATGTAGGCGATGGTGCTCTTGCCGGAACCGGACTCGCCGACAATGCCGAAGGTCTCACCACGGCGTACATTGAAGGAGACGCCATCGACCGCCTTGACAGTGATCGGCTCCCGTTTGATCAGGCCCTTGCGGCCTACAATGAAATGCTTGCGCAGGTTTTCGACACGAAGAATGATATCGTCGCTCATACCGGCTGGAGCTCCGCCTTGTAGTTGCTCACCTTGTGGGGCTCGTCGTAAAGGAAACAGGCCACCTCGTGCGACTCGTCTTCCGGGCCTTCTATCTGAAACACCGGCGGCTTTTCACGACTGCAAACGGGCATGGCGTGCGGACAACGTCCGGAAAAGCGACAGCCGGAGGGCGGATTCATGTAGTCCGGGATCCTTCCGGGAATGCCCTCGCTGATGCCGCCGCCGGTGAGTCGCGGAACGGCGTCCATCAGGCCCTGGGTGTAGGGATGCAGGGGATTGGTGAACAGGCGCTGCGTTGGCGCCACTTCCACCATGTTGCCGGCGTACATGACGTAAACCCGGTCCGTCATCTGGCGCACGATGCCAAGCGTGTGCGTGATGAGAATGAAGGAATTGCCCTGTTGCTCCACCAGGTCCTGCAACAGGCGCAGGACCTGGTCCTGGATGGTGACGTCCAGCGCGGTGCCAGGCTCGTCGGCGATCAACAGGCCGGGCCGGGTGCTGAGCGCCATGCCAATGCAGACGCGCTGGCGCATGCCGCCACTGAGCTGGATGGGATAGCTGTCCAGCAGACGTTCCGGGTCCGCCAAGGCGACCTGGCGCAAGGCCTCCAGCGCGCGTTCCCGCAACTGGCTATTGTTCAGGTTCCGGTTTTCCGGCGAGGCGTGGCGGATCACCGCGGTGAGTTGCTGGCCGACGGTGAAGACCGGGTTCAGGGCGGCGGTGGGGTCCTGAAAGATCATGGAGATGCCCTGGCCGCGCATGTTGACCAGTTCGCGCTGGCTCATCGTCATGACGTCCTGGCCCTGAAAACGGATCTCACCCTGGGGGATTTCGGCCGGCGGCGTGGGCAGCACCTGCAGGATGGTCTTCATGGTGGTCGTCTTGCCGCAGCCCGTCTCGCCCACCAGGCCGACGCGCTCGCCCTGCAGGACGTGGAAGTTGATGCGGTCGAGGACCCTGAGTACACCGCCATAGACGCGGAAATGGACGGACAGATCACGGATATCAAGCAGCGGCGTTTCCCGGGCCACCATTACACCTCTTCCGCGGAGAACAGATCGCGCAGGCCGTCGCCAAGCAGGTTGAAGCCGAGTACCACGACGACGATGGCCAGGGCGGGGAAAATGGCCATCCACCACTGGCCGGTCGGCAGGTAATCGGAACCCTTGGCGACCATCGTGCCGAGGCCGGGCTGGGGTTCCTGTACGCCCAGGCCAAGGAAACTCAGCATGGAGCCAATGATGATGACCCAGCCCACGTCCAGGCTCATCTTGGTGAAGATGGGCGAAATCATGTTGGGCAGAATCTCGCGAAAGAGAATGTGCGGGGTCCTGGCGCCGATGGTCTCCGCCGAACTGACAAAGTATTCAGTGCGCAGGGCGCTGGAAAGGCCGTAGACCAGGCGGGCATACCATGGCCACCACATCAGCGAGACAGCAACCATCGAGTTGGTCAGGTTGGGAGTCAGTACGGAGGCGATGGCCAGCGCCAGAATCAGGGGTGGCACGGAAAGGAAGATATCGGTGATGCGCATGATGATGGTATCGATGATGGTCCCCTGAAAGTAACCGGCGACCATGCCCAGGGTAACCCCGACCGGCACAACCAGGGTCAGCACCACAACGGCCATCAGCAGCGAGAAGCGGAAGCCAAAGACGATTCGGCTGAGAATGTCGCGGCCGAACTGGTCCGTCCCCAGCAGATACTCACCGCCCGGCGGCTTCTTGGCATTGACGAAGTCCGTGAAGGGCCTGACATGGTCGGGAAAGGGTGTGACGAACTCCGCGAAAATGGCCAGCAGAATGATGGCAATGACCATCAGCAGGCCGATCACCGAGAGCGGATTGCGGGAGAATTTGAACCACATGCGCCCCAGGTTTTCGCGGCGATTCTGACGCTGGATGCGCGCAAGGGCAGCGGCGTCGATCACCTCGGGCACCGGTGAAACAGCAATTTCGGCCATGTCAGTCGCTCCTCGCCCCTCGCAGTCGGATGCGCGGGTCCAGAATACCTACCACCAGGTCAACAAGAATATTCACCACGATAAAGGTCACGCCCAGGATCAGGATGACGGCGGCAATGGCGTTCAGGTCCTTGTACAACATCGCCGTCGTGGCGTAGCGGGAGATGCCGGGCCAGTTGAAAATCACTTCCACCAGAAAGGCGTTGGAGAGATTCGCCGCGAAGTCCAGCCCAAAAATCGATACGGTCGGGATCAGTGAGGGCTTGAGCAGAAATTTGCCGGTAACGGTCTTTTCAGGGATGCCCAGCGCGCGCTCCGCCGCGATGTAGTCACGGGTCAGATTGTCCGACATGGTGGAACGGGTGATGCGCGCTTCCTGCGAAAGCGAGCCCAGCGCCAGCGCCAGCGACGGCAATATGAGGTGGTGCAGGGCATTCACAAAGGTGTCGAACTGACCGGCAAGCAGGGCATCTACCGTATAGAGGCCCGTGACTCGCGGCGGCGGCTCAAAACCGCTGCTGAGCCGCCCGATGGGCGGAAAGAGGTCCAGCCCGAATTCGGCGGTCGTAAAGAAGGTAAGAAATATGATGGCGACAACGAAGGCGGGGGTCACCACGCCCATATAGGAAACGACGCGCACCAGGTTGTCTATCCATGAGTCCTTGTGGCGCGCGCTAAGTGTGCCGAGGGTGATGCCGCCGATAGCGGAAATGACGCCGGCCAGCAGCACCAGTTCCATGGAGGCCGGCAGGAACTCGACGATGTCGTCGACGACCGGGCGACGGGTGCGCAGGGAGTCGCCGAGGTCGCCGCCCAGGGCGTTAGTGAACCAGATCTGATATTGCTGAAGTAGCGGCTCATCAAGGTGCATTTCATCGCGCAAACGCTGGATGGTCTCTTGCGGCGCTCTTGCGCCAAGCGCCATGCGCGCCGGATCGCCGGGCAGGACTCGGCTGAGCAGGAAGATGAGAATGCTCAGTCCGAACAGGACAAAAACGGACTGAAAAATTCTTCGCAACAAAAAGAGGAAGAGGCGCTGAAGCTCCTCAACATTAAGGAAATTCATGGACTCTCCTTCTCGCTGACTTTATTGCCTGCCAGAGGGGGCGCAGCGTGGCGCCGCGCCCCCCGTGTTTGCAGACGGGTAGAACTCTAGCCGTCCACGCCGATGAAGGGCGCGAAGATTTGATAGCCCATCACGCGGCTGTTCTCCTCCGGGCGCCAGTCAACGAAAGTCTTGAAAGCGTGCTTTTCCAGCTGGTCGTAGAGGAAAAGCGAGTAGGACTGGTCGGCGATCTCCTGTTGCAGGGCAGCGTACTTGGCGAAGCGCTCGTCCCGGTCCATGGTGAGCAGGGCATCGGTGATGCGCGCGTCCAGATCCTCATCCAACAGCCATTCGTTCTGTTGCCATGTGTTGGCTGTGGGCGAGGTGTAGCGCTGCTGCAGCATCAGACCGGCCTCCGGCAGGTCCGTGGAAACGTAGATGGTGACGATGTGCGGGCTGGTCTCCATGCTGGCGGCGTTCTCGACAACCGTGCCCCAGGGCGTGGAGAGCACATTTACCGGCACGCCGATTTCGGCCATGTTGGCCTGGAAGAGCAGGGCGAACTGCTCCTCGAAGGGCACCTGTGAGATCCAGTGCACGTCCACCGGGTAGTCGGCTATGTTGGCGGCGTACTGGCACTGGGCCAGTTCCTCGCGCGCCTTGTCGAGATCACGGCTGTAGATGGTGAGATCGGAGGTGTGCCCACCCAGACTCTGCGGCACGGGTCCGATCATGGCCTGGGTGCCAGGCCACTCAAGGGCCACGACCTGATCGTAATCGAAGGCGTAGGCCAGGGCGCGGCGGCAGTGGACATCGTCCAGCGGGGCCAGACGCGTATTCATCATGTAGTAGAACGAGGTCATGGAGGGGATGGCCATGACGTCAATGCCATCGACCGAATCCAGGGCCTGCAAACCTTCGATGGACTGCCAGGCGTCCGTGATTTCCAGCTCGTCATTGAGCATCAGGGAACGGACCGTGGCCGCCTCGGTAGTGTCCACGTAGGTGACGACGTCAGCGGCGTTCTCGTGGAAGTTATCCGCATTCCACCAGCTGTCCCAGCGGCGCATTTCAAGGTAACCAACCAGCGGGTAGTCCGTGACCTCATAGGGGCCGGAACCGGCGGAATTCGTCAGCAGCCAGTTGCGGCCGTAGTCGCCATGTTCGCCGTAAAGGTCCGACTCCATGTCGTAGTTGGCCCGCACGACATCCTCATTGGCGATATAGAGGCGGATCATCTTGTCGACGGCGAAGGGGTCCGGCTGTGACATATTGAACTGGACGGTGTAGTCATCCACGGCCTCGGCGGTGGCGTCCGGCATCAGATAGGCATAGCCTTCGCCGACGGCCCTGAGGCGATCGAAGGAGTAGGCCACGTCAGAAGCCTGCAACTCCGAACCGTCATGGAAGAGGACTCCCTGACGCAGGTTAAAGGTGATGGTGAGGAAGTCGTCCGAGATTTCCCAGGATTCCGCTACCCAGGGGTCCACCGAGGCCATGTTGTTGGGGAAGACCAGGGTGTCATAAATGTTGGCCAGGGCGTGCGAACTGGAGAAGTCGTCGCCGACGGCCGGATCGATATCGGTATCCCAGGAAAAGGTGATGCGCAACTGGCTTTCGTCCTGGGCGAGGGCTGCCGACGCGAACACCAGCAGCGACAGCAGGGTAAGAACGAGCAACTTTCTCATGGTGCCTTTCTCCTCCATCTTTCGAAACAAATCTGCGACGCCGATCCATACGGGCGGTGTCGTTTGTCGCCGTGCCACACGTGAAGCGCAGGTCATCAGGGATTGTTGACCCCGATTTGCGGCAGATAGTAGTGATAGCCCTGAATGCGGGCCCCGGCTGAGGAGTCCCAATCGACGTAATCGGCGACGGCGCGCTTCTCCAGCTGATCATAGAGGAAGAAGGAGACGACGTCCTCGGCCAGCTGTTCCTGCAGCACCATGTATTTGGCGAATCGCTCCTCTATGTCGACCGTGGCCAGGGCGTCGTCGATGGCCGCATCCAGCTCGGGGTCTTCCAGCCATTCATTCTGGAAGAAGGTGGCCGCAGTCTTGGAATGGTAGCGCTGTTCAATGAGGAGACCCGCTTCGGGGAGATCGGCGCCAGTGTAAAGCGTGACGATGTGGGGACTCAGTTCCTTGCTGGCCGTGTTCTCGACAACGTTGCCCCAGGGCAGGCCGACCACGGTGACCGGCATGCCGATCTCGGCCAGGTTGGACTGGAAGAGCAGGGCGAACTGTTCCTCGTCAGGCACTTCCGTCACCCAGACGACCTCGATGGGGTAGTCCTGAATGCTGTCGGCGTACTTGCATTCGGCCAGGGCGGCACGGGCAGCGTCCAGGTCCCGCCGCGGTGTGAAGACGTTCGGGTTATGCCCGGGTGTGGACTGCGAGAGGATGCCGACCATGGCCGGGGTGCCCGGCCATTCCAGACTGACGATGGTTTCGTAGTCGTAGGCCAGGGCGGCGGCCCGGCGACAGTTCACGTCATCGAAGGGAGGCAGGATGTTGTTCACCATGTAGTAGAGCGAACTGCCCATGGAGGTCGTGTCAATGCTCACGCCATCAATGCTGCCAAGCGAGTTGTACGATTCGAGACCCTGCCAGGGATCGCTGATTTCAAGTTCGCCATCAAGGAAGAGGGCGCGGATGGTGGCGAACTCAATCGTGCCGATGAATGTCACTTCGTCGGCCGCGTTTTCCACGTAGGCGTTCTGGTTCCAGTAATCGCCGAAGCGCGACATTTCGAGTTGCTCGGCAAGGTTGAATTCCACGACCTGGTAGGGTCCGGAACCCGCGTCGTTGGTCAGCAACCACCCCTTGCCGTAATCGCCATGCTCGCCATACAGGGTCGAATCGCTGTCGTAGTTGGCGCGCACCAGGTCCTCATTGACGAAGTAGAAGCGTGAAAGGCGCAAGGTAAACAGCGGATCGGGATTGGACAGTGTGAACCGGACGGTTGAATCGTCCGGCGCTTCTACCGTGGCTTCCGGAAGCAGATAGGAGAAGCCTTCTCCGATGGTCTTCAGGCGAGTGTAGCTGTAGACGACGTCGCCTGCCTGCAATTCACTTCCGTCATGGAAGAGCACACCGGAGCGCAAATGGAAGGTGTAGGTCAGACCATCGTCAGAAACGTCCCAGCTTTCTGCGACCCAGGGGTCTGCGCCGCCGGCCGGATTGGGGAAGATGAGCGTATCGTAGATGTTGGTAATCGATATGGAACTCGAAAAATCGGAACCTACGTGCGGGTCAATGAACGTGGGCCAGGCGAAGTTGGCGCGCAGGCGACGGACGTCGTCGTCCTGGGCCATGGTCGTTGCCGAAACCAGCAACAGCAGCGCCAGGCAAAGTAAAATCACTCTCTTCATGAGCAAGTCTCCTCAATTCTTGCGGACAAAACAGGGTTCAGGCCAGCCCGGCCCGTTGCACGCGCCATCTCGGGGTAAAGGGACCGGGGGCGCGCCCGCTCCCGGGACAGGGACTGGATTGGCTGCGGTGGCTCCGGGGGCGCCTGGGCAATGTCAGGGTCTGGAGATGCGCCCGCTCTCCGGACCCGGCTGGGCGGGCGGGGTATGGGCGGTGGCAGGTCCAGGCGTTCCGGGGCCCGAAAATGTCGGCGTTGACATCGCGCGCAGCCCCTGAAATCAGTAGTAGAAAGTCTCGCCATACCTTGCCAACTAACTGCGGCAATCAGCCGTAACCACGGGAAGGTAACGCGGCCCGCAGCAATTGTCAAAAAAAGGCCCTGGTCAGTCGCCGCAGATGACAATCTGTACATGGCAAGCTTGCCGATGCTGGTTTAAGATTGTGTTGCCATTCAGGCAGGCACACTCCGGGGCCCGCATGCGCCCGCCGGGTTGGAATCCCGTCGGGCGGAATCGAACAGGTTTCTTGCATTCCGTTTCAGGGCCCCTGGTCTCGAGCCTGCGGCTGGCGGCAGGTATGGCTCCCCAGATTTGAAATCCCCGCAGGGTTGCGGACGGGCGGTCGACGTGGAGGCAAGGTGAGGACTGCGGACGGGCAGGGGAAAGAAAACGGGAGCGCCGCGAATCGGGCGACGATCTACGGCGCCCACTGGTGTCCCGACTGCCGGCGCTGCAAGACGTTCATGGGCGAGCACGGCGTGCCCTACCAATGGATTGACATCCTGGAACATCCCGAATACACGCGGGAGATACTGGACAAGACCGGTGGCAAGCGCGTCCTGCCAACCCTGGTGTTCGATGACGGCGACGTCCTTTTGTGCCCGACCAACCTGGAGTTGGCGAGAAAACTGGACATTTCGCTGCACCTGAATCGCAGCTTCTGGCCGCTGATCATCATAGGTGCGGGTCCGGCCGGACTGACGGCGTCCCTGTTCACAGCACGGGACGCGACAGAGACCCTGGTTATCGAACGCGAGGCAGTCGGAGGCAACGCCAATTTCACCGGCTATCTGGATAACGTTCCGGGCTTCCCCACGCCGATTACGGGATTTGAATTCAGTGACAGACTTCGTGAGCAGGCCGAATTTTTCGGCGTGGAAATCCTGCAGTCTTCCAGCATTGCCACGATACGCAGCCGCGACAGCTATCACACGGTAGTCACCACAACCGGCGAGGAATTTAGCGGCAGCGCCGTCATCATCGCGACAGGGAGCAAATACCGGCGCCTGAACGTGGAAGGCGAGGACAAATTTTTGGGCAACGGCGTACATTACTGCGCTGCCTGCGACGGACCCTTCTACAAGGGACAGCACGTTGCGGTGCTGGGCGGCGGCAACAGTGCCGTCGAGGCGGCGCTGGACCTGGCCGGGATTGCCGACCGGGTCTCACTGCTGGTGCGCGGCAAGGAACTGACCGCCAACACGGTATATCAGGACAAGCTGCACGAACAGCAAAACGTGAGCATCCGCTTCAACAACATGACCATCGGCTTTGAAGGACGCAAACGGTTGCGGCGCCTGCGGGTAAGAGACGTCAGGACCGGCGTCGAGGACCAGGTGCATGTGAACGGCGCTTTCGTATTCATCGGTCTGGAACCCAACACGTCTTTCCTGAATGACACGGACGTGGAACTGAACAGGGCAGGCTTCATACTGACCGGTCACAACTTGCCGGCAAACAGTGGCTGGTTGAATCGCAATGAATCG
Source organism: Anaerolineaceae bacterium (assembly GCA_026708325.1). Classification (GTDB taxonomy): domain Bacteria; phylum Chloroflexota; class Anaerolineae; order Aggregatilineales; family Phototrophicaceae; genus JAGWBD01. The sequence continues at coordinate 222,264 of JAPOVC010000028.1, forward strand.
CGTTTGCCCCTGATGTTCGAGACTTCCGTGCCAGGCATTTTTGCCGCCGGGGACGTGCGCGAAGGCAGCACCAAGCAGGTCGCATCCGCGGCGGGAGAAGGAGTGACGGCAGCGATGCTGGTACGGGAATACCTGAAGGGCGTCAGGTTCAGGATCTGATGAGTGGCGGGAAAATGAGTGGGTCAGGGGGAGATGATGAGCGAAAGAACCGTCACCTATCTGGGTGAGATGATCGTGCATCTGGACGGAACACGTCTCTCCGCCGGCGATGAAGCGCCGGAGGCGACCGTCCAAAGCAAATTCCATACGTCCTTCGACTTGCTGGGCGACACCGATGGCAAGATTCGCCTGGTCAGTTCGGTGCCGAGTCTGGATACGGCCATCTGCAACGAACAGACCATGCTGTTGAGCAGGGAAGTGGCGGAAATGGGCGAAGACTTCGCTTTCATCACCGTCAGTATGGACCTTCCCTTCGCGCAGGACCGCTGGTGCTCCGCCGCCGGCGTTTCGCGTAACGTGGTCCTTTCAGACTATCGCGACGGGACCTTTGGCAGGGCCTACGGCACGATCATCCGGGAACTGAGAATCCTGCACCGCGCGCTGTTCGTCATTGATGACGAAAACTACATTTGCTACGTTCAGTATCTTCCTGAAGTTCACGAGCATCCGGACTACGAGACGGCGCTGGCAGTTCTGAAGGGCCTGGCCTGAATTGTTCGCTGCGGCTTTCACGCCTGGGCGCGGACCTGCCGCTGCATAGTCGCAAGGCGCGCTTGCGCCGCCGGCAGTGACGGCAAATTTGTCTGGCAACCGACGGCTTCCACGACGAAGCTGGCGACGCTGGCCCCGAGCCGGATGGCTTCCGGCAGCGTCTGGCCCTGCGCCAGACCGACTGCCAGGCCCGCGACGAAACCGTCACCGGCCCCGGTGGAATCCAGCACGCGGCGTGCGGCGACGGCCGGGACCTGCCCCCTGAACTTCGGCGTTTGCCAGGCGACGCCGCCCGCGCCCCGGGTACAGACAATGGCGGACAGCCCTGCATCCAGAAGCGCATGCTCCTCGTCAAGGCCCGGCATTGATACAAGCTGTGCCAGTTCGTGTTCGGTGCATACCAGCATGTTTGCCCTGCCAACGAAGGCTGCGGCCAGATCAGGCGCGGTCGCCAGGGCGCCACTCAATAACACCTGTGCTCCGCCCGCCCGCGCCAACTCCGCTGCCTTCAGGGTGAAGCGGTCGAAGCGATAGGTGATGACGGCGACACTTGCCGCGGCAAGGATGGCGGGATCCGGCGCAAATTCCTCCTGGCGCGCGGCGACGCCGATCTGCGAGATGCAGACGGAATCTCCATCGGCATCGCGAAACATGAAGCTGTGGCCGCAACGCTCGCCGGGGATAACCTGCACGGCCCGCCGGTCCACGCCGCATTCATCAAGATGCGTCGCGTAGCCGCGCGCCTCAAAGTCATCGCCGACCACGCTGACCAGGGCCGAACGGGCTCCCAGGCGGGCGGCGGCGACCGCCACATTGGGGGCGCAGCCGCCGAAATACACGCGTTCCACGTCATCGACGGGGCTGCAGATCTGGACCGTGTCGCCAGGAGCGGGCAGGGATGCGACTTCAAACAGGTGGTCGAAATTGGTCCAGGAGCCGACCGCGACGACGTCAAGGTCCGCTGCGGGCCGGCTCATGCGCTTGCGGCGGGGAAGCCCCAGATGCGCTCGGCGTTGCGGTGGAAGATCAACTCCAGCTCCGCGTCGGTGAAGCGGCATTCCTCAACCTTGATGCGTTCCACCAACGGCGACTGGAAAGGCGCGTCACTGCCGTAGAGCAGGCGTTCGGCGCCGACGGCGCGCACGAAAGCCTTGATGTCGTAGGGCCAGGCCTGGCTCATGTCGGCGAAGACATTCTCCGCCTCCTTGCAGGCGATGATGGTCTCTGTCAGGTAATCGTGCAGGCCGATGTGGGCGATGATGACCTTCGCCCGGGGGTACTGGCGGGCCGCATAACCCTGCAGCGAAGGCAGGTCGCGGCCAGGGTGTCCGGAGTGAAAAAGGACGGGAATGTCGTATTTTGCCGCCGCCTCGAAGACCGGGCCGGTGACCTTCAGGCTGGCCGGATTGTAGAAATCGGCGCGGGCGACCATCTTGATCCCGCCAAGGCCGCGTTTCTCGACGAAGTAACGCACAGTTTCCCACACGAATTCCTCGCCGAACAGTGGATTCAGTCGAATCGCGCCGATCAGACGCTCCGGATTCGCAGCGACCGCGCGGGCAACGGCCTCATTGGCCTGGCGGTAATCGTTGTCGTACGGGGGGTTGAGAATGCGGTCCGGCGGCAGCAACACACCGCGGTCGAGGCCGTACTCATCCAGCATGCGGATGATGGATTCGGGTTGGTCGTACTGCACGTAGGGCACGATGAGATGCCCGGCGATGGCCGGGTCCGTACCGAAATGTATGTGCGCGTCGATGATGGTCATGGATTTCGTGCCCGTGATTGAGGGGGTCGCCGTGGCGACCCCCTCCCGCAGTCAGTCGCTATTCTTCTTCGCCATACATTTCGACGAAGGCCGCGTGGACGTCTTCCATCAGGAAGACACCTTCGGTGGGTACGGGCTCCATGATGACGCCGCTGACGTTCACGAAGTAGTCATTCGTGTCGTCCCAGCGCGCCTTCCAGTAGCTGTATCCATCTTCCGAGAGGATGTCGCGCTCGATCTCGCTGGCGTTGAGCGGGTAGTGCTCGTAGCCCTGCCAGAATTCCTTGAAAGCCTCAACGGACATGTTGGCACCCGTCTGGGTATTGAGGACGTCGAGAATGATGGCCGCGCCCTCATCCGTGTTCTCTTCGACGAAATTGACGATGCGGAACCAGACATTCAGCAGTTTCAGTATGGTCTCCTGGTTTTCGGCCGCGTAATCCGGCGTGGAGATGATTCCGTTCAGCGGCGGTGGCGCCAGGTCCGCGCCGACGACAACCGGCTTGTAGCCCTCTGCAGTCGCGCGCGTGCGCTGCGGGATGCCACCCAGGTAGAAGTCGCCCGTGCCTGAGAGGAAGGCGGCCAGACCCTCGTCCGGATTCAGGTCAACAATGGTGATGTCCATATCGGGATCCAGACCGACGCGCGCCGCCGAGCCGACCACCGCCTGGCCCATATCGGTGTTGCCCGTGGTCACGACGGTATGCCCCTGCATCTGCTGCAGGGCCGCGACGACGGCATCCTCGCGCTCCATCCCTTCGGCCTCGAATTCCTCAACCGACATGAATTCGGGTCTTGCCATCAGGGCTGCACCGGCGTCGAAAATGTTGAAGCCGTACACGTAAACGAACTGGAAGGCATCGTAGGTGGCGATGACCGAGGAGATGTTGTTGATGGCGACGTCAACTTCACCGGCGGCCAGCGCTTCCTGAACCTCGGTCCAGCCAAGGATGACGAACTCGACGTCGAGTCCTTCTTCGGCGTACCAGCCAAATTCCTGCCCGAGGATGGGCAGCAAGGTATCCTGGAAGGGCGATACACCGTAACGGACGCTGACCATCTCATCCTGGGCCTGCACGCCCGAAATGGCGAATGCAGCCAGCAACAGGACGATCAAAACGCCGCGAACACCTTTCACCTGCATCTCTTCCTCCTTATGGAACAACGAAAACACTCTGGCATTTTGCCAGCGGACAACCACGGCAGCGCGCGCGAAAGTCTCTCATACCTGCGTTTCAGCGTCACGTTCCGTCCAGCGCGTCAGGCGGCGCGTAAACAGGTAGAGCAGGCGGTCTGCCAATGCCGCCTCCATACCGATGATAATGATACCCAGCAGGATGGTCTGCGTGTTCAGGCTGCGTCGCGCGACCATGATCATGAAGCCGATGCCCTCCTGCGCACCCATCAATTCCGCCGCGATCATCAGGCCGAAGGCGAGCGCCAACGCCACGCGCCAGCCGGCGATCAGCTCGGGCACAATGGCCGGCAGGATCACCGTACGATAAATATGGTCCTGCCCGGCGCCCAGCGAGCGCGCTGCCTGGATGTAAATGCGCGGTACGTTGCGCACGGCCTCGATGGTACTCACGACCATGACCATGAAGCAACCCAGTCCCGCCAGCAGGACCTGGCCAAACATGCCGATACCGAACCAGAGGATGAAAAAGGGGATCAGGGCGATCGGCGGAATGGGCCGCAATGCCTCGATGACCGGCTCCAGCAACGCGAAGACAATGCGGAAGCGGCTCATCACCAGGCCGACCAGCACGCCCAGCGCCGAACCGGCGAGGAAACTGATACTCACGCGATAGAAGGTCACCAGGGCCTGGCGCAGAATGGTGGACCGCACCTGCACCAGGGTATCCAGCACGCGATCCGGGCTGGGCAACTTGAGCGACGAGACCAGTTCCCATTCCGTGGTCACCAGATACCAGGTGACGAGCACCAGCAGGATCGAGGCCAGGCTGATGGCGCGCGTGCGGCGAATCCGCTGGCGTACGCCTTCTTCCTGCAGCATCAGGCGGCAGACTCCGCTTCCTTTTGGCTCAGGACGTCCATCAATTGCTGACGAAGCGCCTGGAAGCTGGCGCTGGTCTTGCGGCGCGGGTCCAGCTCGCGTCCAAGAGGCACGGGCACGTCCGCCGCCACGCGCGCTGGGCGAGGAGTCAACACGACCACGCGATCGCCGATGAACAACGCTTCTTCAATGTCGTGCGTGACGAAAAGGATGGTCAGCGCTTCTTCCTGCCAAAGGCGCAGCAACTCAATCTGCATTTCCTCCCTGGTCAGCACGTCCAGCGCGCCAAAGGGCTCGTCCATCAGCAGGATGGCCGGCTTGTTGGCGTAGGCGCGGGCAAGATCGACGCGCTTTTTCATGCCGCCCGAGAGTTGCAGGGGGTAGAGGTCGCGGTATTCGGCGAGGCCGACGAGGGAGAGCAAGCGCTCGACGATTCGCGAAACCTCGGCGGCCGGCACCTTGCGCGCCACCGGGCCATAGGCAAGGTTTTGCTCCACGGTCAGCCAGGGGAACACGGAGTCCTGCTGGAAGACAACCGCTCTTTCCGCCCCCGGGCCGGTCACTGTTGCGCCATCGACGAGGACTGCGCCGGCGCCGGGCGCGATGAAACCGGCGACCAGGTTCAACAGGGTCGATTTGCCGCAGCCCGACGGTCCAACGATGCAGACGATTTCATTGGTGGCGATTTGCAGGCTGGTTTCATCCAGCGCCGCGACCGAACCCTGTGGCGTCGCAAAGGACTTGCTAACGCCAAGTAACTCTATTTTGGGCGAAGGGAGGTTCTGAACTGCCACTGTTCCCGTACTCAAGCGATTTGTGCCGCGGGCGATAATAGCGCGGGCACGTTGCGGTCTCAACAATTCGCTATCATTGCCCACGCCCGACTTTGACAGGAGTGCCGGCATTCCGGAGCTGAAGCGGGCATGCCCGGCGCAGGCCGACCCTGTTGGGAGCCGTTCACAGGCTCCGTGAACAGACCGTGAAATGGATGGAGTGAAGGGATGTGGAACCCGTGACCGACAAGGCCATGTCCGGGCACCCGGTTGTCCTGATTTCGGGCGGCAACATTGGCATCGGGCGGGCGGTGGCCCTGCGCTTCGCCCGTGAGGGTGCGAGCATCGTCATTGCGGCGCGCAATGCGGAGACAGCGCAGGAGACCCTGGGACTGATTGAGACCGCCGGCGGGCAGAGCCACTTTGTCGCCTGTGACGTGCGTGACGAAGCGCAGTGCGACCGGGCCGTGATGGAAACGGTCGAACGTCACGGTCGCCTTGACGTGCTGGTCAACAACGCCGGCAGCATCATTCGCCAGCGGACCGTGGCGCAACTCACGACGGCCCAGTGGCGGGAGATGCTGGACGTCAATCTGAACGGGACCTTCTACCTCAGTCGGGCAGCCCTGCCGCATCTGGCGCGGACCCGAGGCAACATCGTCAACGTCTCATCCTACGCCGGTCTGGTGGGATTCCCCGGCTCGGCGGCCTACTGCGCCGCCAAGGGCGCTGTGGTCCAGTTGACGCGGGCCATGGCGCTGGACCACGCTGCGGAGGGAATTCGCGTCAACTGCGTCTGTCCCGGCAGCGTGAACACGCCCATGATCGCCGCGGCCTGGGAGCAGCACGGGCCGGGCGCGAAGGAACTCTGGTCGGAGAAACACCCGCTGGGACGCATCGCCGAGGCCGAAGAGGTGGCCGAGGCCATTTACTGGCTGGCCAGTGACGCCGCCAGTTTTGTGACGGGCGCAGCGTTGCCGGTCGACGGCGGCATCACCGCCGGCTAGCCACCCCAGACCTGCTCAAAGACACGCATCCAGTTGCCGCCCAGCAGGGCGGTCAGTTCCTCTTGGGAAAAGCCGCGCCTGAGCAGCTCGGCCACAAACACGGGCATCTGGTCCGCGCTCTGACAGTCCTCAATCCAGTTGTGGAGCATGTCCGGCCCGATGGAGGATTCGACCAGAGCGTGTACGCTCACTTCCCGCAGCGTGCCCTCCAGAAAGTCCGCGCCGATGCCGAAATGCTCGATGCCCACCAGTTCGACCATGTGCTGCAGGTGGTCGGCCATGCGCGCGCAGGTGGGCGGGTCGGAAATGTAGCCGCCATAAAAGTTGAGGCCGATGACGCCGCCGCAGTCCGCCACGGCGCGGATCTGGTCGTCGGTCAGATTGCGCGGGTGGTCATGCACGGCGCGGGCGTTGCTGTGCGAGGCGACCAGCGGTCCCTCCACGATGTCGATGGCATCCCAAAAGCCGGGTTCCGCCAGGTGGCTGACGTCAAAGATAACCTTGCTGCGGCACAGGTCGCGCAGGGCTTCCTGGCCGGCGGCGGTCAGACCGCCCGGATTGCGGACGCCGGTGCCATCGGCGAAGGCATTGCGCCGCTCCCAGGTGAAAGCGACCATGCGGATGCCGAATCGGCAGAGCGCGCGCAGCACGCGGGCATCGCCGCCGAGACCGTCGCAACCCTCAAGGGCCAGCAGGCCGGCGATCTTGCCTGCGTCGGTGATGCGCTGAATGTCCGCCACGCTGTTGGCCAGTTCCATGCGGCTGTCGTCGCTGGTGAGGTCTTCCTCCGCGGCCTGCAAATGGCGCAGGATTTCGCGCAGGCCCAGGCCGGGTAGAAAACGGTCATCGACGTAGACCGGCAAGACCTGAACATTGATGCCGCCCGCCTCCATGATCGGGGCCCAGTAACCTGAGAGCGCGCCGCGCTCCCCCCGATGGTGGCGGGACATGACGTCCATCAAAATGTCGTGATGGGAATCGACGAACAACAGGTCCTGACAGACCTCCTGGGCTTGCTGCAGAAATTGCATGGCTCCCTCCCGGCAGGCTATGCTCGCGCGCAGGAGTATGCCACAAGGAGAGCGCGAGTGCCTGCCTGCAGCGCAAAGGAGAGCGCCGACGTCGTGGTCATCGGAGCGGGCATTCAGGGCCTCAGCGCAGCCTGGCATTTGGCGAAATTCGGCATACGCGACGTGGCCCTGGTTGAAAAGTCCACCGTGGGCAGCGGCTCCTCGCGCTGGTCCGCGTCGATGCTGATGAAGCAGATGTGGGGCGAATGGCAGCAGCGCTTTTCGGCCTACACCTTCGAACGCTACGCGGCCTTCGCCGAAGACACCGGCTTCGACGCCGGTTTCGTGCGCACGGGTACCCTGACCCTGGTGACGCCGGACGTGGCGGAGCAGGAACAACACTTCGTGGACTTGCGGCGCAAGTACGGCGTCGAGACCCAGGTGCTCACGCCGGACGAGGTTGTCCGCTGGCTACCCTTGCTTTCCCCGGACGAAATGACTTTCGGCGTCTACGGCCCGGATGATGGCGTGCTGGATACGCCCAACATCCTGCGCGGCTGGCGCCATTCCGCGCAAGCCATGGGCGTGACGATCCACGAAGGCCGGCGCGCGACCGGACTGGAAATCGAAAGCGGGCGCATCGCCGCCGTGCACACGACGGCGGGCCCCATCGCCACGCGTTGCGCCGTAAACGCGGCTGGTGCAGATGCCGACGAGGTCGGCGCCTGGGCCGGGTTGCGTATCCCGCTACTCAACCGGGTGCGCAACATCTTTCTGGTCGAGAGACCGCCGCAACTGAAGTCCAGAATCTACGTGATGGACGCCGCCACGCACTGGTACTTTCGCAGCGATAACGGCGAGGTGCTGGTGGGCATGGGCGCGCGCGAGCATGCGACAGTGCAGGATCGCCCGGACATGGACTACTGGCCGGAAATGCGCGCGATGTGCCTGCGCAAGGCCCCGGCCCTGGCACAGGCCCGTATCGTCGGCGGCTGGGCCGGCATTCGGCCGCTGACTCCGGACGACAGGCCGGTCCTGGGCCCGGTTGCGGAAGTGGAGGGTTTCATCAACAACTGCGGCTGGGGCGGCGTGGGCATCATGAATGCGCCGGTCGGCGGCCAGCTGGTCGCGGAGCAGATTCATGACGGCAGGACGAGCACCTTCGATACAGGGCCTTTCCTTTTGTCACGCTTCAACTGAAATGGGTCGGCCCGGACTCCTAGCCACTACCTGCTTTCATAAACTCTACTTAACAATTCTTTAAATTCATGTTAAAGTCGGCGGGCGGGGTCGGCCACCTGTTGCCACGCAACCGGCCCGGGTTCGGTTTAGCGGGAAAAGCAGCGACAATGACGTTATTTGCCGAGTATCTGATTCATTTTCTGATCAACCAACTGGTTCTCGCTTCCTTTGTGATCATCAATTACAACCCGCGCAAGCACAGAAGCAACAATTCCGTTGCCCTGCTGGTGATCGGCGCCCTGGTTTACGTCGTCATCACCCTCATTGTGCGTTATGAGATCGGGCTAGGCATCGGATTTGGCATCTTTGCCATCTTCTCCCTGTTGCGCTTTCGCACGGTGGCCATCAACCTGCGCGACATGACCTACCTGTTCGCTGTGGTGGCGGTCTCCTTCGCCAACGCTTTCCTGCTCTACAACAGGGAATATGCCGGAACGCTGGCAGTTGCCCTGGTGCTGTTTGCAACCATGTTGCTGCTGGAAAAGGGAAGGCTGTTGCCCGTTTACAGCGAGATTTCCCTGACCTGCAACAACCTCGAACTGTTGCGGCCGGAGCAGCGACCGGCCTTGCTGGCGGATTTGCAGGAGCGCACCGGACTGAAGGTTGAGCATCTGGTCATCGACAGCATCAACCTTCGCAGCGGCACGGCGCGAATACAGGTCTACATTGCCGAGGAATGATGGCCGTGCCGCGTGTCCCTGCTAGGGACAGTTCGGCTCCTGAAATCCGTCCTGGCGGCTCTGCACTACCCTACAAATTTGACGGCGTGAACCATTTGAGCGAACCAGAATGATTCCTGGTTCAGCCGATGATGCGCAAATCGCGTGGAAACGAGGTCAGGGACTCGAGACCGTCGTCGCTAATCACCACATTGTCCTCGACGCGCACACCCAGGACGTCGGTCTTGTAGAGGCCGGGTTCGATGGTGAAGACCATGCCGGGCTCAAGCAGGGCCTCGTTGCCACGCGTGATCCACGGCCCTTCGTGAACGTCAAGGCCCAGGCCGTGTCCGGTGCGGTGCAGGATGTAGTCGCCGTAGCCGGCGTCCAGCAGCGTCTGCGTGACAATGGCGTCCAACTCGCCGCAAGGCAGGCCCGGCCGCGCCGTCTGGCGACCGACTGTGTTGGCATGCAGCACGGCGGCGTACAGGGCGCGCGCTTCGTCGCTCGCTTCTTCAATGAAGAATGTGCGCGTGATATCCGCCGGATAGCCATCGATGACAGTGCCGAAATCGAAGATCAGGGCGTCGCCGGCCTCCAGGGGGGCGTCGTCGCGGATCTTGCCGTGGGGACGCGAACTGTTGTCGCCACCCAGCACCAGCGGTTCGAAGGACAGGCCCTGGCCACCCAGTTCACTCATCTGGTTGATGAGGAAATTGGCCACCTCGCGTTCCGTCATGCCGGCGCGCAGCCAGGTGACGGTGTTCTCGAGCGCCTGTTCCGAGATGCGAATGGCGCGTCGCAGGGCCTCGATTTCCTCCGCTTCCTTACGCAGGCGAATGGAGGAGATCAGCTCCTGGGCGTCCATCAGGGCCGCGTCCGGCGCATTGCGGCGGATGGCCTCGGATTCGAAGAATCGCATGTTTTGGCCTTCGATGCCGATACGGCCGTCCAGCAGTTCCAGATGCGCCAGCGCGGCGGCGAAAGCGCCCTCGAAACCATCGGCATCGGCCCAGCGGAAGTGGTCGGCTTCAAAGCCCTTGCTGGCGAAGAAATCCGCCTCGAGGTCGGGAATGACGATGGCAGGCCGGCCGTCGCGCGGCACAAAGAGCACGATGGGGCGCTCCATAACATGGTGAACGGAGCCGGTCAGATAGAAAAAGCCGGGGCCCGGAATGAGCGCCGCGGCATCAAGGCGATTGTCGGCCAGGACCTTCTGCAAGTGCTGCAAACGTTTTTCGGAAGGCATGTCAGGGCATCTCCACGCTATTGTCGGTCCCGGTCAAAATCTCGCTGACGAGAAAAAGGGCGTCCGAAGTCTTGTTCCCGATCTCCCCGACCTGGGCCTGCAAGCCTTCATCATAGAAGCTGCTTTCGAAGGCCTCGCGCGTCTCCCATTCGGCCACGGTCATGAAGCGGAAGGGCAGGACGTTGGGTGCCCGACCCTGACCCGGCAAGGGGGATTCCGTCACCAGAGCAAAGTCGGTGCGAAGAACGCCTGCCATGGCCGCCGCAGGGTCGCGACGTTCGCTCTGGCGCAGTCGCAAGAATGCAGCCTCGTCACTGCCTGGCAGCAAATTGTAAAACACGGTCAGGCGAATCACGGTAGTCTCCCGACGGCAGCCATCATCGACGTTGCAGTCCTGACAGGCAGCGACCCGCAGCCAGGCCTACTGACCGGTCCCGGATGAACCGTCAGGACGCATCGGTCCGATTGTCCGTCTCGGTCAGGATTTCAGTGACGAGAAACACGGCGTCAGAAATCCGTTCCACATTTTCCCTGAGTTCATTTTGCAGACCCTCTTCGTAAAAGCTGGCCTCGAACTCCTCACGAGTCTCCCATTCGGCCACGGTCATGAAGCGGAAAGGCAGGGCATTGGGCGCACGTCCCTGACCGGGCAGCGGCGATTCCGTCACCTGGCCAAAGTCCGTCCGCAGAACGCCTGGCATGGAGGCATTGGCCTCCTGGTGTTCACCCAGTCGCCAACGCAGAAACTCTTCCTCGTCGCTGCCGGGCGGCAGGTTGTAGAGCACGGTCAATCGAATCACGATGCCTCCTGTGGTCAGGTCCCGGGCGTAACAGGCTGGCGGCCGGCGAAGAATCCTTGCAGGGGATGCGGGCAGTTGGCGGGCGACACGTCAGGGCGTCCCCTCGCGGTTGTCGGTCTGCGTCAGAATTTCGGTGACGAGAAAAACCGCGTCCGAGATGCGTTTGACGTCTTCCGCCAGGATCGCCTGACGACCTTCATCATAAAAGCTGTGTTCGAATTCCTCACGGGTATCGTATTCGGCGACGGTCATGAAGCGGAAGGGCAGGGCATTGGGCGCCCGTCCCTGGCCCGGCAGGGGCGATTCCGTGACCTGGCCAAAGTCTGTTCGCAGCACGCCGGGTCTTGAGGCATTGGACTCCTGATGTTCGCCGAGGCGCCAGCGCAGAAACTCTTCCTCGTCGCTGCCGGGGGGCAGGTTGTAGAGCACGGTCAGCCGAATCACGGAGGCCTCCTAATGGCGTGGAACAACGGCGTCCAGCCTGACATGTTGCAAGGAATTTTGCAACGCATGCGGCCAGTGAGTACACTTTTGCCGGGTTTCAGATTGCAAGGGAGCGTTTGTAATGCACAGAAAAATTTCACTGTTCATTCTGCTGGCCATTCTGCTGGCGCTGCTGATGCCAGCGGCGGCGCAGGACGGACCCAGGATCGCCGTGTTGCTTCCGCTCGGTAACAATGAGTACGTGCGCAATTTTGCGCTAGGCGTGCAAAACGTGGTCGAGGCTGCCGGCGGCAGTATCGCGGAGTATGACGCCGGCTTCAACCTGGAGGAGCAAATCAACCAGATTGAAGACGTCATCACCTCCGGCGATTTCAATGCCATCGTCCTGTACACGGTCGACGGCGTTGGAATCACGGTAGGCGTTGACATCGCTCACGAGGCCGGTATGCCGGTCATTGCCGCGGATGCGGCCATCAACCCGGATCGCAAGACCCTGGTGCCCTACAAGAACGTATCGGCACAGATCGCGCGCACCGGCGACGGCGACGGCAGTCAGATCGGCCAGGCCATCGTGATGGCCTGCGAGGGCATGGACATCTGCGAAGTGGCCTTCATGATCGGTTTCGAGGGTTTCCCGCTGGACATCGACCGCTTCAACGCTGTTCAGGGCGTCGTTGACATGCACGACCACATCGAGATCGTGACGATGCAGGCGGCTTCCTACACCAACGAGCATGGCTTCGAAGTGGCCACTGACATGCTGCAGGCCAATCCGGGCATCGATGTGATCGCCACCGTGGGCGACCAGATGACCCTGGGCGCCGAACTCGCGGTTGAGGATGCCGGATTGACAGGCCAGGTGGCGTTGATCGGACAGGGCGCCAGCATCGATGGCTACAATGCCGTGAAGGAAGGGCGCATGTTTGCCACGATCGCCAACATCCCCTATACCAACGGGCAGATCGCCGGGCAGATGGCGCTGCAGGTGATCTCGGGCGACCTGATCGTGAGGTCGGTCAACATGTACGACCAGGCGCCGCCCTTCCCGCCCACCGGCCCGATCATCACTGCCGACAACTACGAGGGCTTTGAGCCCCAGTGGTAATGACAGGGCTGGGTGGTCTTGAACCCGACAGCGCTCGTTGAGATACGCAAGGTCTCGCTGAGTTTCGTCGCCGTCCAGGCGTTGCAGGAGATCGACCTTTCCATCAACCAGGGCGATATCCACGCCCTGGTTGGTGAGAATGGCGCCGGGAAATCCACCCTCGGCAAGGTCATCAGTGGCATCGAGCGACCTGATGAAGGCGATTTGCTGATCAACGGGGAAGTGCGACACTATACGCACCCCCGCGACGCCCTTCGCGACGGCATCACCACCATCACCCAGGAAATCGCCCTGCTCAACAATCAAAGTGTGCTGCACAACGTGCTGCTGGGGCAGGAAATCTGTCGGGCCGGCGTTCTGCAGCGCGGTCAGATGCTGGCCGAGTTCGAACGTCTTGTGGAGTTGACAGGCTTTTCGCTTGACCCCGACGAAAGGGTCGGACGCCTGCACATGGCCGATCAGCGCAAGGTAGAAGTGTTGCAGGCCGTTGCGCGCGATTCGCGGCTGATCATCATGGACGAGCCGACCGCCATGCTGGCGGACGACGAGACCCAGGTCTTTCTCGACATCGTGCGCAATTTGCAGCGCAGCGGCCACACCATCATCTATATCTCCCATTTCCTGGAAGAAGTGCTGGAACTGGCGGACGTCGTCACGGTCATGCGCAACGGGCGCATCGTGCGCACGGCGCCCACCGCCGAAGAGACGACCCACTCGCTGGTTGAAGCGATGCTGGGCCGCAGCATGCTGGAGATGTACCCGCCGCGCCAGGCCCCGGCGCAAGACGCAGCGGTCGTCTTTGAAGTGCGGGGTCTGGCAGCGCCGGGCCTGGGTTCCGTCGATCTTCAGTTGCGGGCCGGCGAAATCACCGGCCTGGCTGGCCTGGTCGGCAGCGGCCGCAGTCGCCTCGCGCGCACGCTGTTCGGCGCGCTGGAAAGGGATGCGGGCGAGATTCTCGTCCATGGCGAGGCCGTGCAGTTGAACTCAACTTCGGATGCCATTCAGGCCGGTGTATTCATGCTGCCGGAGAGCCGCAAGGAGCAGGGACTGCTATTGAAGCAAAACATCCGCAGTAACCTGTCCCTGCCGCACATGCACAGCGTTGTGGGCCGCGGCGGAGTAATCAGGCGCGCGCGCGAAAGCGATCGAATAGGACAATTGTTAAAAATACTCAACGTCGTGCCGCCGGAACCGCGGCTGATCGTCAACCGGCTATCGGGCGGCAATCAACAAAAGGTTCTTTTCGGCAAATGGCTGTTTGAGCAACCGACGGTCTTCATCGTGGATGAACCCACCCGTGGCATCGACATTGGCGCACGACGCGCGATCTACGAGCTGGTGGTGGAACTGGCGACGCAGGGCGTGGCCATTTTGCTCATCTCTTCAGAAATTGAGGAAATCATGGGGCTGGCGCACCGCAGCCTGGTCATGCGTCTGGGCAGCATCGTGGCGGAATTCGAGGCGGGCGAGGACGGCAAACTGGACGAACAGGCCATTATGCAGGCGGCCTTCGGCGCGGAAACAATGCAGCGAGCCACCACCGGGGGTGAAGCACCGTGACACAGCAGACCAGCGCGGTACGCGAACGTTCCGCCCGGACGATCAGCGCCTTTCTGCTGGACTACGGCATTATTATCGCCGTCTTCCTGCTCTACATCGTGCTTTCCCTGCAGACCGACGCCTTCTTTTCCATTCGCAACCAGCTGAACATCCTCGACCAGGCGCACCAGATCGGGTTGATCGCGGTGGCGGCAACGGTGGTGATCATCGCCGGCGGCTTTGATCTTTCCACCGGCGCCATCTTCGCCATGAGCGGCGTGATCGCGGCCATGGTCGCCCGCGACCTTGGCGCCCACGAGGAGTTTGCCACGGCGGCGCCCTGGCTGGGCTGGACGGCCGGTCTCATCGCAGGCACGCTGCTGGGCCTGCTCAACGGAGTCCTGGTGACTTTCTTTCGCATCAACACCTTCGTCGCCACGCTGTCCTCCGGCATCGTGTTCCGCGGCTTCGCGTTGCTGATCACCGAGGCGGAAATGGTGCGCGTTTCGGACAGCGCCTTCCGCGAGCTGGCGCGGGGCAACATCCTTGACGTGCGCCACACGGTCTTCATCTGGCTGGGCTTCGCCCTGGCGTTGTCATTCATGCTCTTCCGCACGCGCTTCGGCCGTTACGTCTTCGCCGCCGGCGACAACCCGGAGGCGGCGCGGCTCTCCGGCATCAACGTCAACCTGGTGCGCACGATCACTTTCGGCATCAGCGGTCTGGCGGCCGGCATGGCCGGCGTGCTGTCCGCTTCGAAGTTTCTCAAGGCGCAGAATGACTCCGGCCAGGGCCTGGAACTGATTTCGATCGCTGCCGTGGTGATCGGAGGCACGAGCATCATGGGCGGCGAAGGCGCCGTCTGGCGCACGGTGCTGGGCGTGATGCTCTTGCGCCTGATCGAGAACGGCTTCAACCTGATGAACGTCGAGCCCTTCTACCAGGACATTTTCCAGGGGCTGATTATTTTGCTGGCTGTCGCGCTGGACGCCTTGCGGCATCGGCGGAGCTAAAATCGGGCAGACCGTGGCCCTCGCAATTGTTCACTTGCCAACATTTCAGTTGATGAGGCAAGCCACCTCAACAAGTTAAGTCAAGAGCATGGGGCCGCCATGCTGGCGACCCCACCATTGTGCATTTGCCATTGTATTTCTGCGCCTGCGGTGCACGCAGGGGAGCTTACTCGATCCAGGGCTCTGGCTCGCTGAGCTGGATGATGGTGAAGACGGCGCCGGCCGGCTCCCGGATGATGCGAAAGCGACCTGTATCAGGCGCTTCCAGGGTCTCGTACATCGCTTCGCCGCCCAGTTCCGTGACCTTCTCGACGGCAGCGTCGATGTCGGCGACGGAGAAATAGACGCTCCAGTGCGCGGGCATGAAGTTGCCGTCGGGCATCTTCCACTCATCGGTCATCTGCAGGATGCCGCCGTTGTTGCGCCCCTGGTTACGAACAAGCATGTAGCCGGGCGGCCCTTCCTGTGCGAATTCCCAGCCCAGCAGGGCGCCATAGAAGGCCTGGGCCGCCTCGGTGTCGGGCGTGGCCAGTTCGTTCCAGGACATGGCGCCCGGACAATTGACGAGCCCGGCGCCGATATGCGAACGCGGCTGCCAGAGACTGAGGTTCGCGCCCGTCGGATCCGCCAGCACCAGCATGCGACCGGAGTCGAAGACGTCGAAGGGCCCTGATATCAGGGTGCCGCCCAGTTCTGAGATTCGGGGCGCGATGGCGTCCACGTCATCGACAGTGACGTAGTTGTTCCAGAAGGAGGGCACACCCGGCGGGAAGCGTTCGTCATCCATCTGAAAGCCGGCGGCGACGTACTGGCCGTCGAGCGTAAACATGGTGTAGACCATGTCCCCGCCCATGGGGACGTCGACGAAGGACCAGCCCAGCAGGCCGGTGAGAAACTGCTTGCTTTTCTCACTCTCCCTGCTGGCCAGTTCTGCCCAGGAAAAAGTGCCGTGCGGGTATTTCGTGACCTTGAACATGGATTTCTCCTCGATGTCGTCGTGAATGCAAAACCGAGGGCCTGACCGGCAGGTCAGGCCCTCGCGAAATCGACTACTCCTCACCCTCGGGGTCCAGCGCTTCGGGGAACAGCGTGGCAAGGAGCCAGGCGTCATCGCGAATGGCGATGCCGGCCTGCTCCTGGATGGCTTCCGCCGTCAGGTTTTCCCACCTGTCTGTACTGTGCCTTGTGTAACCGTAGTCATCTTCCAACCCGATGATTACGCGACGAAGCGCGCCCAGCCAGTAGCCGTTCTGCTCGCGCGCTTCCTCGATGTTGTTGATTCGCTGCGTGCGGACGCCTTCGACTTCCTCTTCCGTCGGCCCGTTGTCGCGCAAATCGTGCAGAATTTCGAAGGCAGCGGCGCGCAACGCCGGGTACTTCTCCGCGTTGGTGAAGGCCACGCCCTGCAGCACGAAGTTACGGTTCGGGATTTCGCTGACGCTGGCCGTGGCGTAGGGCGAATAGGCTCCGCTCAGGTCCTCGCGCAGGTCTTCGACGAAGCGCTGGTCCACGATGTCACCCAGCGCGATCATGTCGGCCGAGTCCTGCCGGTCGCCGGTGAACGCGCCGCCATAGGCCAGCAGGAAAATGACCTGTTCCTCGATGCCGGCGTAGACGTCCTGCTCGCGGATTTCGTCGGGGAAGGGCAGGGTGCGGTCCACCCATTCTTCGGTGCCGCCGCCCGTAGGCAGGTTCCCCAAGTAACGCTGCGCCAGTTCGCGCACGTCGTCATGTTCAAAACTGCCGACCAGGGCGAAGGTGAAGTCACCGGCTTCCCGCCAGCGCGCGCGCCAGCTGGCAAAGGCCCCGGCGGAATCCAGCGCTTCCATTTCTTCCACAGTGGCCGGCCGGTAGCGCGGCGATTCATTGCCGTAGGTCATCAGTTCATTGATAACGTCGGTCAGGGCGACGATGGGGTTGAGATCCCGGTTTTTCAACGCATCAATCTCGCGGCTGCGGGCGGCCTCGAAAGCGCCTTCATCCACGCGGGGTTCGGTGAGGTAGAGCCAGACGAGCTGGAAGAGTGTTTCCAGTTCGTCGTTGTTGGCGAAGCCGCTGACCCGCTCGTGCGTGCCGGAGACCGACAGGCTCGCGCGGACTGTACGGCCACTGAGGTAGCGTTCCAGCTGGTCCTGGCTTACGTCGCCGATACCGCTCTGATGCACGACGCCGTTGACAAAGGTCGCGCCCAGGTACTCCTCGTCGCTGTACAGACCCGTACCACCCGGACTGAGGCCGGAGAGAGAGACTTCCCGTTCCGCGAGGTCCGTGGGCATGAGTAACAGTCGGACCCCGTTGGCGAAGGTCCATTCGCTCAGGGGCCATTCCGCGCCCTCAATGTTCTGCTCGGCGACGATGGCAGCGGGTTCAGGCGGAGTCTCCAGTAGAGTCTCCACCGTCTCGATTTCCTGGTAGGCAGCGACGTCCCGGGCAGCGCCCAGTTCCGCCTGCAGCGCAGCCTCGTCGGGCAAGGCCTCCAGTGAACGTTCCGGCCCGAAAAGCAACAGTACCCGTTCTTCCGGCTCAAGCAGGAAACCGGAAAGTTCGTTCATGGTCTCCAGCGTCAGCTGCGGCAGCATTTCATTGACCAGATCAATTTCCACCTCGATGCCGGGCGAGATTTCGTCCTCAAGGAAATGACGACGGTATTCGCTGGCGATGGACGTGTTCTCGCGGAACTCCTTCTCTTCGAGGGCATTCTCGTAAAACTGCAGGCGGTCCGCCTTCGCGTCTGCCAGTTCGCCTTCGGTGAAGCCATCGCGGTCAACCCGTTCCAGTTCGTCAAGGACGGCGGCGACTGCCTTGATCACACCGTCCTCGGTGCTGTAAACGGTGAAGCCGTGGATGGCGACGTTTCCCAGCGTGCCGCCGCCAAAGGCCGAGGCCTGCAGGAAGGGGGCATCCGCCTTGCGTTGCCTTTCCTGCAGTCGTTCGTTGAGCATGGAATAGAAAAGGGAGTTGCGCTGTAGATCGCGATAGTCACCGAGGGTCACCAGGCCGGTGCCGTCCACCTTGCGAAACATCTGGACGGCCGTGACCGGAAGTTCCGGATCGGTGATGATGCCGACGCGAGTGTCTGAATGGCGTTCGTTGTCGAATTCCTGGGGCATGGGCGCATCCGGCGGGCTGGTAAGAGGGCCGAAGTGCTCCCGAATGCGCGCTTCGGCATCGGCCACGTCGACGTCGCCGACGATGATAATCGCCATCAGTTCCGGCCGGTACCAGGTCTCGTAGAAGCTGCGCAGTTGTTCGGTCGGGGCACTTTCGACAATGCTCATGTCGCCGCCGATGATGTCCCGCGTCACATAGCGCGATTCTTCACCGAGAATGACGGGCCAGGCTTTCTCGTTGATGCGGCCGGAGGCGTTTTGCTGGCGCTGGCGCCATTCCTCGATAATGACGCCCACTTCCTTTTCGACCTCCACGGGGTCAAGCGTGGCGTTGACGGCCCAGTCGAGCAGCACGTCGTAGGCAGTGTCGTATAGTTCGGGGTTGGTCGTATCGATGCTCAGCAGATAGACGGTGGCTTCGTGGGAGGTGAAGGCGTTGAGGTCCGGGCCGAATTCCATGCCGTTCAGTTCGAAGAAGTCGATGAGTTCGTTGGCCGGAAAGCTCTCGGTGCCGTTGAACATCATGTGCTCGAGGAAATGGGCGAGCCCGAGTTGCTCCTCCGTTTCTTGCAGGGCGCCCACGCGCACCGCCAGTTGCATTTCCGCGCGCCCGGCGGGCTGCTCGTGATGCTGGATGTAGAAGGTCAGGCCATTTTCCAGAACGCCGTAATGGACGTCGGGCGTGAGGGGTAACGTGGCATCACGATCGAAACCATCCTGGGCGAACACGCCGCCCGTGGCGACAAGAAGCATGACAAGGGCCAGGGCAATTCTTCCGAAATACAAGGCACTATCTCCCCAAGGTTTGCCGAACATTGACAGCGTCTACATTATCACAGGCCCGGGCAGGGCGTGTGAATCTTGCATAAGAAGGGTTGAAAGCGTGGCTGCGGTATTGTTGCCAGGTGCGTCAGGCCAGGCATTTGCCCCAGGGCCGATTGACCCCGGGCAGGCGTTGGACGACAGAGTTGTGTTGCCTTCGGCCGGGTTGAGCGCTACCAGCCGCGCTTGCCCAGCACGATTTCTTCCGGCCCCACGGCGATTCCGGACATGGGCTCTCCCAGGTCCCGGCTGACGCGCAGGAGCGCATCCGGATCCTGAAAGTGCGTCACGGCCTCGACAATGGCGCGGGCGCGTTTGGCCGGATCGCCGCTCTTGAATATGCCGGAGCCGACAAACACGCCATCCACGCCCAGTTGCATCATCAGCGCGGCATCCGCCGGCGTGGCGACGCCTCCGGCGGCGAAATTTACGACCGGCATGCGGCCCAGTTGCGCCGTTTCCCTCACAAGATGCAGCGGCGCGCGGATTTCCTTCGCGTAGCTGTAGATTTCGTCTTCATCCATGCTGGTCAGTCGGCGGATTTCGCCATTGACGGCGCGGGCATGCCGCACGGCCTCGACCACGTCTCCGGTGCCGGCTTCCCCCTTGGTGCGCATCATGGCGGCGCCTTCGCCGATGCGACGCAAGGCCTCGCCCAGGTTGCGGCAGCCGCAAACAAAGGGCACGCTGAACGCAGCCTTGTTGATGTGATGCTCCTCGTCGGCCGGGGTCAGCACTTCGCTTTCGTCGATGTAGTCGACGCCCAGGGACTCCAGAATCTGCGCCTCAACGAAATGACCGATGCGTACCTTGGCCATGACGGGAATCGAGACGGCTTCCATAATTCGACTGATCAGGCCGGGATCGCTCATGCGCGCGACACCGCCCTGGGCGCGAATGTCGGCGGGGACGCGCTCGAGCGCCATCACGGAGCAAGCGCCGGCGTCCTCGGCGATGATGGCCTGTTCGGGCGTGACCACGTCCATGATCACACCGCCCTTGAGCATTTGCGCCAGACCCGCTTTAAGGCGGAAGCTGGCCACTTCAGAAGCGCCCTGTCTGTTTCCGTTGCTGACCATTTTCCGTTCCTTTCCCTAGTTGCTGCCAGCCTACGAAGGCCGCCAGGCCAACTGTATGTCCAGTTGAGTCCAATCCGAAACTGGTGGCATATTCACTGCCGGGGCCGCACGTCGAAAGCGCTTTCGTCCCGGGTCCGGTCCGGATAAAGCAGGTCCAGCGCGTCCTGCTCCATTTCCCACAGTTCCAGTTCCGCGTGCTTGCGCAACAAACGCAAGAGGCGCGGGTAGCCGTCCAATTGCTCGCGCGCCCAGTCGCGTGAGAAAGCCCCGCTGCGAATGTCGTCCAGCGTCAGGCTCATGAGAGTCACCAGACGGTTGTCCTGAAAACGCTCCAGGCGGCTGAAGAGGCCGTACTGGCTGGTGAGCGACATGGTGCGCACTGCCGGGAAAAACCCTTCGCGGCCCGCACGGCGCATCAGGTCTTCCAGTTCACCGGAAAGGTACAGGTCGATGAAGGTGGCCTCGGGCGGGTAGCCATGATCGATCAGGACCTGTCCGGCCGTCTGGATGGCGTTTTGCAGCACGGGCATCACGGCCTGCTGCATGAAAAGGTCCAGTTCGGCCTCCAGCGTGAAACTGATTTCGATGCCCCCGGCATCGCCCCGCAGGGAGCCCACCGCCCTTGCCAGCGCCAGCAGACTGCGCCAGGCGCGGCCGCTGGCATCCTGGTGCACGGAGAGAAAGCAAAAAAAGCCGCGCTCCGCAAGATAGCGCTCGCGCACGGCCAGGCCGATCGTCCTTGGCGCCAGCAGGGCGACGTCGACCATCGGCGGGGGCTCGATGAAGCCGAAAGCGATGTTGCTGGCGCTGGCGAAAACCAGCATGTCTCCGCGCGTCAGCCAGGGGGAAATATCGCGCAGGAAAACAGTCTGCATGATTTCATCCGGCAGCAGGAGAAATATCAGGTCCGCGTTTCGCACCAGATCGGGCAGGGGAACAGGGCGAAAGCCTTCGCGGCGGGCAAGGGTCTGGCGTTCGCTGTCACGTTCACTGAGCACAACGTCCAGGCCGCTGTCACGCAGATTGAGGGCGATGGGGCGCCCCAGGTTGCCGTAGCCGATGATCCCGGTCCGGCGGCCGGCGAGGTCATCGAGGCTGGCGTCCTCTGCGCGGAATATCTTCTTCATATCACTGCGACGACTTCAGGAAGTCGCTGTGACCAGACCTTGTAATCCGGCCCGGTATGTTGAAAACCAAAGCGACGGTACAGGCGCAGCGAGCGCCGGTTGTGTTTCTGGGTGTTGACGCTCAGCGACGTGAGACCACGCCTCCTGGAGCGGCCCATCACGTCAGCCAGCACGCGCGATCCGTGGCCCAGCCCCTGGTGGTCCGGATGGACGGCAAGGCGCGACAGATGCGCTTCGGATTGGTCCCGCGTGGTGATTTGGCAGGCGCAAACGACCCCTTCCAGCTCGAGGACGGTGAAGCTGGCCGCACGTCGCAAAGCGCGGCGAATGTCCCTGGCGGGCATGCGCCAGTGCGGCGGGAATGCGGCCTCGTCCAGGGCCAGCAGCGGTTCAAGGTCATCGTCGGTGGCCAGACGAATGTCCCCTGGGCCAGAGGGGCAGGGCGGCGCAGTGTGCAGGGGCCTGCCCAGGGTGATGACCTGCTCTCCAATGGCGAAACCGCTGGCCGGCAGACAGGCTCGCAACCAGTCCTGGCCGCCGCCCAGCAGATGGACCTCACGCACACCACGCTGCTGCAGGACAGGCCTCAGGCCCAGCCACAGGTCTGGAAAAGCGTGGGCGGCGTCCACGTCGTCGGCCAGGGCGCAGACCTGCAGCCAGGTGCAACCGGCGTGAGGCGGCGTGCAGGCCAGCAGGCCGACGAGTCGGTCATCCTGCCACAGACTGCGCGTCCAGGCGGAGTCCTGCCGCAACCAGTCGCTGCTGTCGTTCCAGTGCAGTCCGGTGGCGACGCGTCGGCTGCTGTAGAGCAGTTGTTGTATGCGCGCGGGGGAGGCAGTTTGTTCGGCAGGGGAAACTTCCAGGGCAAGACTCACCGCGATTTGCCGGGTTGACCCAGACGTTCGGCGTAGGCACGGGCAGTGATGGCGAAAATGTGGCAACGGCGGCGGTCAATGAGACGGGTGGCAATTCTCTCGTCCAGTTCATCAATTTGACTGGCTGTGGTGAACACCGTCGGCAGTTCGTTGTTGTAGCGCGAGTCGATTAACTGAAACAATTTTTCCCGTACCCACGGCGTTCCCTGGCTTGCCGAAAGACTGTCAAGGATCAACAGAGGCGCATTACGCACCATGTGAAATCTTTGTTGAAAACTGGTCGACGCGCTGTTGTCGAAGGAAACGCGGAGCCAGTCCATGAGGTCCGGCACGGTGCTGAAGGCGACCTTCGTGCCGCGTTCATACTGATGACAGGCAATCGCGGCAGCCAGGTGAGTCTTGCCGCTGCCAAAGCCACCGGTGAAGATCAGCCATTTGTCCGGATTCTCGGCGAAGTCGTGGGCGACTTGCAGCGCAGCGGCGAGGTTCTTCTGTTCCCTGCGGTTGGTACCCAGGATGGCGTCAAAATTCTCCAGCCGCATTTCATTTGGCCAGGTGAGTTGCAGTTCCCTGGGCAGGGCAGGCGTCCGGTAGTCGGGCGCAGAGATTTCTACGTGGCGAATGATCGCTTCATCCAGCAAGCGACTGCGGATGCGACCTTCCATGGTATCCAGGTCAACATTTGTCGTAATGACGGTGGGCAGGTTTTGGCTGTGCCGGTGGTTGAGCAACTGGTAAAGCTTCTCACCGGCCCATGGACTGGGATTTTCAGCACCAAGGTCATCAAGAACGAGCAATTGCGCGCTGCGGATTCGGTCAAATTGCTCGTCGTAACCGATTTCCGAGGAAGGACCGTAGGTGCTGCGCAAATGGTCGAGCAGGTCTGGCGCGGTTATGAACAGTACGACGTCTCCATGGGCCAGCCGTACGTTTCCGACGGCTGCCGCAAGGTGTGTCTTTCCACTTCCAATGCGACCGGAAAAGACCAGCCAGCCTTGAGGACGGTTGGCAAAGTCACGGGCATTTGACAGCGCCCTCTGGAGCGACACATTTTCCGGCTGACCGATTCCCTTGCGAGGGACGATGAAATTGTCGAAACGTTTGTCGGCGAAAGCCTCCAGGTTGCTTAGCCGACGCAGGCGCGCCTGACGTTCCCCGTCACTGGAGGGCGGCAGGTTGGGGCAGCGATAGAGCTTGCCAAAGTCGGGGTGATCGTAAGGGACGTCGTGTCCCAGTACGCCCAGTCCGCCGCACAGGGGCGTCTCGCCGCAACGCTCGCAACGCTCCAGGTCAGCTGTCGATGAACTCCGCATAGCGTCCGCTGACAAAGCGTCGTCCGTCGTCCTGCGCAGCCCGTCCGACAAGTCCACGGTCCCGTCCTTCCCGCTCCCAACGGTCCAGAATGGCGCGCACGTAGCGCCAGTTGCGTTTGTTGTGTTGCACGGCCAGTTGAAGGGCTTCCTCAAGCCAAAAGTAAGGGAAACCGGCTTCGGCCTCATTCAACTGCTCGGCGAGCATCGGCGTGATTGTACCGATGTTGGCCTCATAGAGACGGAAGAGGCCCGGTCGTTCCGGCAGGATTGCGGCGGTTTGCCGGGCGTCTCCGGGTCGCCAGTGGCCCGCCTCGAGGCGCGCCAGCAGGTCCCGTCCCGTGGCGCTGTTGAGTACGTAAAGAGTCTGCCCGTCCTCACCCTCCCCGAAAGTCGCCGCCAGCAGGACGCGCCGCTTCAGCGCGCGACCCAGGGCCCCCTTGAGTGTGTCGGCTGGCGACTGCCCCGGCGCCGCCTGCCGCAGGGCCAGCAACAGGTGTTCGTCCGTTTCAAGTTCAAAACGCTGCAGGTAGCGCAGCGGCCCGTCCTTTTGCGCCAGCGCGCGGCAGCAGAAGAGGATCAGCTGCAACTCGGCCAGGTCATCGATCAGCGGCAGCAACTCGCCGAAGAAGCTTTCAGGCAGGGGCGTATGCCGGCTCAGGCCCTCGCGGAAACCAGGGAAGCTGCGCATCAGCCGGCGCCAAGGTCGACTGGTCGTGCATTGACGTCGCGGAAGCGGGTGACGGCCTTGTCAAAGAACAGCGAGACCGTGCCGGTGGGTCCGTTGCGATGTTTGGCGACGATGATGTCCGCCTGACCGGGAATTTCAGTGGCCTCGTTATAGACCTCGTCGCGATACAGGAACATGACGATGTCGGCGTCCTGTTCGATGGACCCTGACTCGCGCAGGTCACGCAGTTGCGGCCGCTTGTCCTGGCGCTGTTCCACGGCGCGGGATAGCTGGGCGGCGGAGAGCAGGGGAATGTTCAGGTCACGCGCCAGTTCCTTCATACTGCGGCTGATGAAGCTGATCTCTTGCACGCGGTTGTTCTCATAAGCGCCGCCGGCGTTCATCAACTGCATGTAGTCGACGATGATCAGGTCGACGCCGGTGCGAAAGTTCATGCGCCGGCATTTGGCGCGCAGTTCGAGGGGGTTCAGGGCCGGCGTGTCATCGACGAAAATCTGCAATTCGCCCAGCCGGTCCATGGCTTCCACCAGCCGACCCTGCTCATTGGTCGACAATTGGCCAAGGCGCAACTTCTGCATGGTGATGCCGGTCTCCATGGAAGCCAGACGCTGGACGATTTGTTCGCGGTCCATCTCCATGGTGAAGAACGCTACCCGGCCGCCCTGGCGCGCGACGAAGAGCAAAACGGAAAGCAGGAAGCTGGTTTTGCCCATGCCGGGCCGGCCGGCGAAGATGAGCAGGTCCGATTTCTGCATGCCGCCCAGCAACTGTTCAATGGCGCGGAATCCGGTCGGCAGGCCGAGCGGCGCGTCGCTGTGGCGGATGAGGTATTCGATGCGCCGGTAGTAGTCCTCGATAATGCTGCTGATGGGCACGAGTTCGCGTTTTTCGCGACTTTCGATGGCGCTGAAAATCGACTCTTCAGTCTGTTTGATTACGTCGTCGGTGTTCTGTTTTTCATCGCGCGCCACGCCCTGAATGGTCTCGGCGGCGGCCAGCAGGCGACGGCGCAGGGCGGCGCGCTCCACGATGCGCCCGTAGACCTCGGCGTGCACGGATACCGGCGTGTTGTTGATCAGCCGGACGAGCGAGGCGGTCCCGTCGATGTCCTCAAGGTGCCCCAGTTGCGACAGTTCCTCGCTGACGGTGAGGTAGTCCAGGCTTTCGTTGCGCTCCGTGATGCGCTGCATCGCCTCCCAGATCCAGCGATGACGCAGCAGGAAAAAGTCGTCCTGTTGCAGGAAGGAGGCGATGTCCACCCAGACTTCGGGGTTCAGCAGGATGGCGCCAAGGACCGCCTCTTCGGCTTCAGCGCTGAAGGGAATGTTGCGTTCCTGAAAATCGGCAGGGGGTGAATCAAACATGATGGCCTGAGTCGCGCAATCTCAGGCGGGCGCTTGATCATCGTCTTCCAGGTCATCGAGGTCGAGGGTATCAAGGAAGTCTTCGAAAACGCCCAGGGTCTCCTCTTCGCCGTCTTCCCCTGCAGCGCCCAGTTCGTCCTCGATATCCCCTTCGCGACGAATGCCGGCCTCGCTCATCACTTCATCATCGACATAAATCGGTGAGCGGGTGCGGACGGCAAGTGCGATGGCGTCGCTGGTGCGTGAGTCGATCTCAAGCCGGCGCTCGCCGGCTTCGATGACAATCAGGGCGTGGAAAATGTCCTTGCGCAGGCTGCGAATGACGACGTGCAGCACGCGTCCGTCCATGCTGCCGATAATGTTGCGCAGCAGGTCATGCGTCAGGGGCCGCGGCCGCGCCTTTTCCTGCAGCTCCAAAGTGATGGCGTCTGCCTCGCAGGGGCCGATCCAGACAGGCAGATAGCGGTCGCTGTCAGGGTCCAGCAGCACGACCAGGCGCTCCTGCGACATCAGGCTGACGCGAATGCTGTCAATCACGACTTCAATCATGGGCGCTTTTCCGCAACTACAGTCCCGACTGGCGCGCAGCGGCACGCGTTGCGATTATACACGGATGCGCACTTTCGGCAATCAAATGAAGTTTATCCTGACGGGATGCAGGGCCGGTGGCGGGCAGCCTTTGCCGCTTGTCCTCGCCCTGCTGACCCTGTTGCCCGCACTTTTCGCCTGCGCCCCGGCCATCGAGCCCGTTGCCGGGCTGCGCGGGCCGACGCGCAGCGTCCGCGCCGGGCGGGAACTGGCCAGCTACAATTTTCTGAAGCCTGCGACCTGGGACCTCTTTGACGTTGAGGGAGGCATTGCCCGCGCGGCTCTTTCCGGCAATGCCCTGGTGCTGTCTGTTGACGCCGGCCTGGGCTACCTGACCGCCGGCAACAACGTCACGCACCGGGACGTATTGGTCAACGCGACCCTGCGCCAGACCGAGGGCCTGCTCGGCAATGGCTTCGGCCTGTTGTGCCGGGCCGACAAGCTGGGCAACGGTTACTGGTTTTTGCTATCCAGCCGGGGCGAGTACAGCATTCAGGTGGCCAGCGCGGTGCGCGAGGAGCCATTCCCACTCGTGCCCTGGCGCTATCACAGCGTCATTCGACCGGGACTGCAGGCCAATGATCTGCGCGTCGTCTGCGCGGAGAATTATCTCGCCCTGCTCATCAACGACGTTTTCGTGGCCGAGGCCTTCGATGACGAGTTTCGCGAGGGCGAGCTTGCCGTGGCGCTGGGCGCGGGCGAACGTCGGGCCAGCGCCAGTTTTGATGACATTCGCGTGCGGGCCGCGACGGTCACCGGCAGGCGCTAGTTGCGGGGCGGGATCAATATTTCCTGGCCCACTTCCAGGCGGTCCGGGTCCGTCAATTCGTTGGCCTCGATCAGGGCGCTTGTCGTCCGGCCCCAGGCGAGGGCGATGCTGTAGAGCGTATCGCCGCTTTCAACGACATGCATGCGGTAGCCCTCCGGCAGGCTGGTGACGACAATTATCGGCACCGGGGTAGCAGGACGGGGCAACGGCGTCGGCTCGGCAAAGAGGTCCTCCAGCTCCGGGCAGCTGGCGATGACGAGCCGCTGGCCGGGACGAATGACTGTGTTGTCGCGTGAAAGCGACGGATTGGCCGCGAACATGGCGTTCACGGTCGTATCGTTGGCGATGGCGATGTCGTACAGGGTGTCGCCGCCCAGCACTGTGTGAACGCACTCCGGGCTGACCTCGTCCACGGTTGGCGGTCTGGGCGTGGGCGTGTGGGTCGGCAGGGAAAAAGTGGTGAAGCCGGACCCGCCGCCTGCCTGTCTGGACGGAATATCCGGGCCGCCAGGAGTGATGAAGTCCTGACCATCTGCGTCGGCCGAAAGGGTAGGCGAGGCCGGCGCATCGGCCGGCGACGTGGGCGCAATCACGGTGAGTGGAAGGGATGACGTGGCCCTCAGCGCGAGCGAGCGTTCGCTGCGGCGGGCGGGCAAGGGGGTGATTTCCGGCTCGGTACTCCAGGGCGAACCGCCGGCTTCCTGATAGCAGCCGACAAGGGCGTGCACCATGAACATCACAAGCGCCTGCAGCAGAAATGCCCGCAGCATCCCCGGTCCTCCACGTGCCAACAGCGCCAGAGATGGCAACGTTAACCTGCTGCCGATTCCTGGTCAATCCGGCGGGGCCCGGTTTGCCTGCGGGCATTCGGACTCCTGTTGCCAGGGAGGGTCAAGTTGCCATGCCACATGACCAGCTTGCTGCCAGGCGAGACTGACGGCAAATCCGGCTTCCTGCAGCGGAAGCAGCCAGGGCGTCATGTCCCGGTCCGCGGGGGCGGGAAAGTAGCGGGGGCCGAATTCACAGAGCCGCAGCGCGTCGCGTGCCAGGGGTTCGGGGTCCGGATACCAGGTCAGGCGCTTGTCATGCCAGACACCCAGGTAGTAGCCCAGTTGCCAGCCCAGCCAGCGATCATAGACCACGGTGGCGACCGGTTTGGCCGCCAGCCAGGCGCCAAGATCGTCGATGCCGGCATGTGGATCGGGCCCTGGAAGGGGCTGCAAAAGGAGCAGGGCTGTCAGGATGGACAACAGGAGAAGACGCAGGGAGCGACCCGGCAGATTGGCCAGGTTTTGCATCCTGCACAGGCAGATGTGGAGGCCCCTGGCGCCGAGGGGGTACAGCACGGGCACTGCCAGCAACAGATAGCGCCCGTAGAGGGGAATGGCAGGCAGGACGTGCAGCAGGGAGTATGCGCCTGCGAACAGGGCCAGCGCACAGTCCTGTTGGCGTATGGAGCGGGGTGTCGCCTCACGGGCCACTCGCAGAACGGGTAGCGCGGCTATCAACAAAAGTAGCGCGCCGGGCCAGCCAGGCCAGAACAGCTGCGCGGCGTGGGCCGTCCAGGTCGCCAGGCGGCCAGGCAAATCGGCGATCGTGGCCAGCCCTCCCGGGTCGTTGTTGCCGATGGCCAGGGTATGAACGCCGATGCCCGGTCGCGCCGCGTCCCACAACAGCAGCAGGACTATGCAGGGTGTCAGTGACAGGCCGAAGCGCCGGAGCGCCGGCCAGGGTGATGGCGCGCAGCGGCAAGCGGCCCACAGGAGCAGGGGAAGGGCCAGCAGCGCCTGGTGTTTGGCGGCAAGGGCGAGGCCCAACAAGAGTCCGCTCCAGCCTGGTCGATCGCGTAACGCGAGCCAGAACGCCGCCGCCAGCGCCGTCAGCGTGAGGCCATCCGTCAGGGCGTTGGCCGAGGACGCGACCAGAATGGGCGAACAGGCCGCCAGCAACAGGGCAAGGTAGGGCAGGCGGCTGGAATAGTGCCGGTAAAGATCGCGCGTGAGCGCGTAGATCAGTGGCAACAGGAGGATGCCGGCAAGGGCGTTGGGGATCCTCGCCGCCAGCTCGGAGGGGCCCAGGGCTGCCTGCGCCAGGGCGTTGGCATAGAGCGCCAGCGGCGGCTTGTCCAGGGGACCGTTGAGCCACCAGTCGCCCTTGACGGCTGCGGCACGGGCGAAGGTACTGAAGAATGCCTCATCGGGGGTTAACCGCTGGTCCAGCAAGAGGGCGCGCCAGCGGAGCCAGGCGCCGGCCAGCAGCAGCAAAAGCGCCAGGGGCGTCGGGCCATGGCGCCGCCTGCCCCGCGCGGGCGCGTCCTCCATGCCTGCCCCCTGTGCCCTTTCTGGTGGCCTCCCGGAGATGCAGTATACTACTGCGGCAGTTTCAGGAGCGCGCATGGACCTCGGCGACATCAGGGGAGTGGTTTCGGATATGGACGGTGTGCTGTGGCGGGGCGACGTTCCGCTGCCCGGCCTCGTCCCCTTCTTTTCCCTGCTGCAGGACAAGGACCTGCCCTGGGTGCTGGCGACTAACAACAGCAGCAAGTCCCGTCAGGACTACGTGCGCAAGTTGGCAGCCATGGGCGTGCCGGATGTCCCCGCCGAAAACATCGTCACGTCCGGCACGGCGACAGCGGCCTGGTTGAGGCGAAGGTATGCGCCGGGCACGCGACTGCACGTTTTCGGCGGCGACGGACTGCGCGATGAGCTGCGCAGCGCGGGTTTTTGCGTCGCGGACAGCGATGTCTCCGCGGTGGTGGCGGGCCTGAACCGCGACCTGAATTACGAGGAACTGCGACTTGCCAGCGATTTGATCCGGAATGGCGCCTGCTTTGTCGGCACGAACCCGGATACCACTTTTCCCGCGGCCAACGGCGTTGCTCCGGGCGCGGGCAGCCTGCTGGCTGCGCTGGCGGCGGCCAGTGGCGTGGAGCCCACGATCATTGGCAAACCTCATCCTCCCATGTTTGAGGCGGCGCTGGAACTGCTGGGCACGGATGCGTCGCAAACGCTGATGATTGGCGACAGGATGAACACGGACATCCTTGGCGCAGCGCGGGTCGGGATGCGGACGGCGCTGGTCATGACCGGCATCGCCAGCCACAACGACCTCGACAACGGCGCGCCGGGACCCGACATAATCTGCGAGTCGCTACCTGCACTGACGGCGGCTCTGGCCACCGGATAAATGACAATGCTCGGCCGACGCGGCTTCCTGAGCCTTCTTTTCGGCACCCCCCTGCGTTCCGGGCTGGCGGCACATCCGGCCCTGCCAGCAAACAGACTGATGCAGGTGCACGATCACCTGCAGGAAATCCTGAAGAGTCGTTACATCGCGCTGGACCTGCGGGCCCTGGACCAGGAGCATGGCGAGTTGTTTCGCATGCAAATCAATGCGGACAAGTTGCTGCCTGTCGCCAGTTGTTTCAAGGCCTTCGTCGTTCCCTGGTACTACCTCAACGTCCCGGCAAGGGACTGGGATGACCAGCCAGGGAGCGCAGTCTGGGAAATGGCGGTGCACAGCGGCAACTATTACACGGCGGTGGTGCTGGACCGCGTGGCCCGCAACGTGCCGGGCGAGGGCAACGCCATTGAAAAGTTCAATGACTTTTTGCTTTCTACGGGAATGGAAAACGGCATTTACCTGTGGCGGACCGGGCCCACGAGCGAAGTCCGCGATACGCGCTTTCAGCCATCGCGCAGGACGGGGCGGGTGGTCCGGCTCGGCGAACGTCAGATCCCCATTTTCAATGTGTTCACCGCCAGCGATCTCGCCACCGGTTACGACTTTCTGACTCGCGGTGACCGGTATCGCAGCAGTCAGGGCGTTGAGATCGCCCTGGAGCGGGCCCGCACGCTGCTGGGGCGTTCGGAAAGAGGCCTGCAGTCTCCGATCGAACGGGCCTACAGCCCCGGCTACATTGGCAAGCATGGCGCCATTCGGCCCAACGACATTCCTACGGGCTATGTGTTCAACGATGCCGGCCTGGTCAGGATCGGCAATCTGCAATTCATCGTTTCCTTTATGTCGGTGGCGGAATTCGAAAAGGATGCCATGGCGGCCCTGCGTGAGGTTTTCCTGCAGGCCGTTCTTCTCGAGCAGGAATTGCGCCCGCCGCCGGTCAGGCCCTTCCCGCGGGTCCGGGGCTGAGGCCACGCTGCGGACGAGGACCCCTTGACCGCTTCCCCAGGGTCGTGTACACTTTTGCCACAGCCACAAACAACCGGATTTCACAGGATCCACTGCATCCAGATTGAAATCGGCGCAACCGAAATGACGTTATCGCGTTGACCGGAGCCGAAAGGCTGCGGCCTTTGTGTTCGCGTATTGGCAAGTGATGCCCGGGGGCAAGGCCAGTGCCAGCAACAGAACGAACCAAGAATTACGCACGCACCCGCAATTCGATGGAACTTCCATCGCTTATCAAGGTCCAGCTGGATTCCTTCCGTCGATTCAGGGAAGAAGGTCTGGCTGAACTCTTCGATGAGATCAGCCCGATCGAAAGCTTCAATGGCAAGCTTAAACTCTATCTTCCGGGCAACAGCGCCGAGGCGAAAGAATTCGGCCTCACATTCTGGTTTGAGGAAGCGTCCTACAGCGAAGACATCTGCCTTGAACGGGACATGTCCTATGCCTCGGCGCTTTACATGCGCGTTGCGCTCGTCAACCACGAGGCCGGCGAGGAAGTGATGCTTTCGGACATCTTTCTCGGCGACTTCCCCCTGATGACCGAGAAGGGCACCTTCATCATCAACGGCACGGAACGCGTGGTGGTCAGCCAACTCATCCGCTCGCCCGGCGTATACGCCGACGCGGAGGAAGACCGCACGACTGGTCGCCGCCTGGCGTCCGCGCGGCTGATCCCCGATCGCGGCGCCTGGATGGAATTCGAAACGCGCAAGAATGACTATCTGACGCTCAAGTTCAATCGCAAGCGGACAGTGCCGGTGACCATCCTATTGCGCGCTCTGGCGGCCGTCGATGACGCCCTGTCCGAGGGCAAGTCGCGCGTTCCCCGCAAACTTGCGCCGGTCAGGACGGGCAGCGACGACGAACTCCTGAAGCTCTTTGAAGAAGTCGACGTCGACCCGGACCGGCCCTTCATCGCCAATTCCATCAAGCAGGAACCGGACCTCGTCATTGAGCATCGCATTCGCCGCCGTGACACCGTCAGCGTCATCGCTGAAGAATACGACATGAAAGCGGCGGAACGGCAGCAGTTGCTCGACGCACTGGGCAACAGGATCGGCGGCGTCGACGAACTGTTGTGGCCGGAGAACGAGCCCGTTCCTCTTGTGGGCACGGGCCAGGGCACACTCAGGTTTCGCGCGCCGGACAGCCGAATCGCCGAGGTGGCGCTGATCGAGTTTTACAAGCGCATGCGCCCCGGCGACCCGCCGACCCTGGACAACGCCCGCGAATATCTCTACGGGCAGCTTTTCGACCAGCGGCGCTACGACCTCGAGCGGGTGGGGCGCTACAAACTGAACCAGCGCCTGCAACTGGACGGCTTCGTGCCCGTGGAAGTCCGCACCATCACGCGCCTGGACATCGTGCGCCTGATCGAGCGCATGATCGCGATCAACAACAACCAGGCCAACCCGGATGACATCGACCACCTGGGCAACCGCCGCCTCAAGACGGTTGGTGAACTGATTCAGAACAAGATGCGTGTGGGCCTGCGTCGTACCGAACGGGTGGTCAAGGAACGCATGTCCATTCGCGATTCCGACAACCTTACGCCCGTGGCCCTGATCAACATTCGTCCGATCGTGGCCTCCATTCGGGAGTTCTTCGGCTCCTCGCAGCTGTCGCAGTTTATGGAGCAGACCAACCCGCTCGCCGAGTTGACGCACAAGCGCACCCTGTCAGCGCTGGGCCCGGGCGGACTGCGGCGCGAACGCGCCGGCTTTGACGTGCGCGACGTGCATCACAGCCACTACGGGCGCATCTGCCCCATTGAGACGCCGGAGGGCCCCAACATCGGGCTCATCGGCCGCCTGGCGAGCTATGGCAGCGTCAACGAATACGGCTTCGTCGAAACGCCCTACCGCAAGGTCATTGGCAGCATGGCGCCGGACGATCCGGGCATCATCGGTCGCTATCTTGGCGATGACGTTGAGGATGATGAGGGCCTGCTGCTGGCCGATGAGGGCGAGCGCATTGACAGCGCGCTGGTCGGAAGGCTTGCCCAGGCCGGCGTTGACAACGTACCGGTGCGGCCCTTCGTCACGAACGACATCATCTTCCTCTCGGCAGACGAGGAAGACCGTTACGTCATCGCCCAGGCCAACGCGCCGCTGGACGAACGCAGCCAGTTTGCGGAAGATCGTGTGTCCGGTCGTCACAACCAGCAGTTCGCCGTGTTCCCGGCCCAGCGCGTGGACTACATGGACGTGGCGCCGCGCCAGATCGTGGGCATCAGCGCCGCGCTGATCCCTTTCCTCGAGCATGACGACGCCAACCGCGCCCTGATGGGCTCGAACATGCAGCGGCAGGCCGTGCCACTGCTCAACCCGGACGTGCCGCTGGTGAGCACCGGGATGGAAGGGGAAGCCGTCAGCGACAGCGGCCAGGTGATGATCATCGATTACGATGGCGAGGTCATCGGGGTTCAGGGCGATCGCATCACCATTCGCAGCGACGAGGGTGAATTGCGCGAGCACCGTTTGCGCAAATACAACCGCTCCAACCAGTCCACCTGCATCGATCAGCGCCCGGTGGTCTTCAAGGGACAGCGCGTCACGCGCGGCATGATCATCGCCGACAGTTCCTCGACCGACCATGGCAACCTGGCGCTTGGGCACGACGTGCTGGCGGCCTTCCTTTCCTGGGACGGTGGCAACTACGAGGATGCCCTGCTGGTCAGCGAAGACCTGCTGCGGGACGACAAGTTCACAAGCATTCATATCGAAAAGCACGAGCTTGAGGCGCGCGATACCAAGCTGGGCGCGGAAGAAATCACCTACGACATTCCCAACGTGGCCGAGGACGCCCTCAAGGACCTTGATGAAGAGGGAATCATCCGGATCGGCGCCGAGGTGGGCCCCAACGACATTCTGGTCGGCAAGATCACGCCCAAGGGCGAAAAGGAACTGAGCCCGGAGGAAAAACTGCTGCGCGCCATCTTCGGCGAAAAGGCGAGGGAAGTGAAAGACTCCTCCCTGCGTTTGCCCCATGGCGACTCCGGCAAGGTGGTGGACGTCAAGACCTTCACCCGCGAGGAACACCGCGACCTGCCGGCCGGCGTGGAGAAAATGGTGCGGGTCAGCGTCGCGCAAAAGCGCAAGCTGACCGTCGGCGACAAGATGGCCGGACGGCATGGCAACAAGGGCGTAATTTCCAAGGTCGTGCCCGTCGAGGACATGCCTTACCTGTCGGACGGGCGTCCGGTGGAGATCATCCTGAATCCCCTGGGTGTGCCCGGCCGCATGAACATCGGCCAGGTGCTGGAAATCCACCTGGGCTGGGCGGCGGAGCGCCTCGGTTTTCGCGCCATAACGCCGGTCTTTGACGGCGCGCGTGAGGACGAAATCCAGGTTGAACTGGGCCGCGCATGGTTGATCGACCACGCCTGGAACATCGTGACGGAGAAAGCGCTGGACTGGGTCAGCACGCGCTTTGAACCGGAAGAACTTGAAGACGACGACGAGATTCGGCGCCTTTACGTCGCCGACTGGCTGAAGGACAGCGAGACCCTGAACCGCGAGTTGCTGCTGACGGACCGGGACTACGCCCGTCGGGTGGTGCTGGAGGAATGGCTGCGCGAGCGCGGCCATGAGCCGGACGACGTCCTCATGTTCGAAACGGAAGGCCTGGGCTCCCGTGAGCGCGCCCGTCGCGATGACCTGGCGCTCGATCTCGTGCTGCGCCTGTGGATGGAATGGGTCGAACCCGACATCGAACTGCCGCAGGAGGCGGACAGCGCCGCGCTGCTGAAGCTGGCGGACCAGGTCATGTTCCGTAGCGCTGTGCCGGTGCCCCTCTACGGCAAGCAGGTCCTTTACGACGGTCGTACCGGAGAGCCCTTTGACCGCCCGGTGACGGTGGGCATGATGAACATGCTGAAGCTGGCCCATCTCGTCGAGGACAAGGTGCACGCGCGATCGACCGGGCCCTACAGTCTGGTGACGCAGCAGCCCCTCGGCGGCAAGGCGCAGTTTGGCGGCCAGCGCTTTGGCGAGATGGAAGTATGGGCGCTGGAAGCCTATGGCGCGGCCTACACCCTGCAGGAAATGCTGACGGTCAAGTCCGATGACGTGCAGGGCCGCGTCAAGACCTATGAGGCGATCGTCAAGGGCGAAGCCATTGAGGAGCCCGGCATCCCGACCAGTTTCCGCGTCCTGGTGAAGGAATTGCAGAGCCTGGGTCTGGCGGTGCAGGCGATCGATGGCGAGGGCGAGCCCATCAATTTCGGCAAGGAAGACGAGCGGACGCGCCAGCCACGCATGAGCCTCTTCAGCATGGCGGGCGACATCCACCGCAATTGACACTCCACATTGAGAATCGTCGCAGCCGACCGCGAACAGCAGCGTGAGCCGGGCGCGGTCGGCCTGCCGTAACCTTGCGTCGCTACCCCGGGTTCAGGACAAAACAGGAATGACCATGGCCCCAGGCTTCCAGGATGTGATTCTGCGACTGCACCGCTTTTGGTCAGGGCAGGGTTGTGTGCTCTGGAACCCTCACAACGTGCAGGTGGGCGCCGGCACCAACAACCCGGCGACGCTGCTGCGCGTCCTGGGGCCGGAGCCCTGGCGTGTGGCCTACGTCGAACCCAGTATCCGCCCTGACGACGGGCGCTACGGCGACAATCCCAACCGCATGCAGCAGTTTTTTCAGTATCAGGTCATTCTCAAGCCGGACCCGGGCAACCCGCAGGAGCTTTACCTGGAATCCCTGCGGGCCCTGGGCCTGAAGGCGGAGGAGCAGGACATCCGCTTCGTGGAAGACAACTGGGAGAGTCCGCCACTGGGCGCCTGGGGTCTGGGCTGGGAAGTGTGGCTAAACGGCCAGGAGATCACCCAGTTCACCTATTTCCAGCAGGCAGGTGGCCTGGAACTGGACCCGGTCTCCGTGGAGATCACCTATGGCATCGAGCGCATCGTTTTGGCCCTGCAAGGCTCGGACAGTGTCTGGGACATTCGTTGGCTGGGAGACCTGAGTTACGGCGATGTCTTTTTGCAGGGTGAGATAGAGCACTGCCGCTATTACTTTGAAATCGGCGACGTACCGGCCCTGCAAGGGGTGTTCAACGCCTGGGAAAAAGAGGGCCGTCGCGCCCTGGATGCCGGCGCCATTCTGCCCGCCTACGATTACCTGCTGAAGCAAAGCCACCTCTTCAACGTGCTGGATACGCGCGGCGCCATTGGCGTCACGGAACGGGCGACCTGGTTTCGCCGCATGCGCGAGATGGCGCGCGACGTGGCAGCCGCCTGGACGCGCCAGCGTGAAGAAGCCGGATATCCGCTGCGTAACGCCCGCTGGGATGCGCCGCCGGTACCGGAGCCCGGTCCCACCCCGGCTGAGACGACCGGACCTGCTGACTTCCTGCTGGAAATCGGCGTGGAAGAATTGCCGGCGGCGGATGTTGACCGGGCCCTTGACCAACTGGAAGCGACTGCCGCGGACTTCTTTGCCGAATTGCGACTCTCGCATTCAGGGATTGATGTTGGGGCCACGCCGCGCCGCCTTGTGCTTCATGCGCGGCAACTTGCGCCGCGGCAGACAGCGCTGGAAGAGCGGGTCAAGGGCCCACCGGCGGCCCGGGCCTGGGACGCCGATGGCGTGCCGACGCGGGCGGCGCTGGGATTCGCCCGCAGTCGTGGCGTGGCGCCGGAAGACCTGCAGGTTCATGCTATGGATGGCGGCGAGTATGCGGTCGCGCTTACGCACACGCCGGGACGACCGGCCGCGGAAGTTCTCGCAGAATCGCTGCCCGCACTGGTCACCGGCCTGCGCTTCAACCGCAGCATGCGCTGGAACGCCAGCGCCGTGACATTTTCGCGGCCCCTGCGCTGGATACTGGCGTTGCACGGAGATCAATGCATTCCCTTCCGCTGCGCCGACGTCGTCAGCAGTAGCAACAGCCGCGGCGCGCGGCAATTTGGCTCCGAAGAATTCCACGTTGCAGACGTGGAGGACTATTTCCGGCACATGGCCGACGAGGGCATTGTCCTGGAACGGGGTGCCCGCTGCGAAGCGATTCAGTCTCAGGCCAGGGTGCTGGCGGCCGGGGTCGGGGGGCGCATTCCGGATGATCCCGCCTTGCTGGATGAAGTGACCAATCTGGTGGAGGTGCCAACGGCCTTCAGGGGCGCCTTCGACGAGGACTTCCTCCATTTGCCGCGAGAGGTGCTGGTGGCGGTCATGCGCAAACACCAGCGCTATTTCCCGCTGGAGGATGATGCGGGTCGCCTGCTGCCCTGGTTCATCGCCGTGCGCAACGGCGACCAACAGGGGATGGCCAATATTGTCGCCGGCAACGAGCATGTTCTGCGCGCCCGTTTCAGCGACGCCCGCTATTTTATAGAAGAAGACCTGCGCAAACCGCTGGCCGCCCATTTGCCGCGCCTGGATACCCTGGTCTTTCACGAACGCCTGGGATCGATGCTCGACAAGAACCGACGGGTCGCGGCGCTGGTGCCGGAAACCGGCAAACTGCTGGGACTGGATTCGGCCGACATCGCCGTGGCGCAGGAGGCGGCGCAACTGGCCCGCGCGGACCTGGCGACGCAGATGGTAGTCGAGATGACCTCGCTGCAGGGCGTCATGGGGCGCGAATACGCCCGGCGCGCCGGCAGTCCGACGGAGGTGGCGCAGGCCATTTTCGAATTCTGGCAACCCCGGAGCGCAGAAGACGGGCTACCCGCCAGCGAGGCCGGCGCTTTGCTGGCCCTGACGGACCGCCTGGACAGTCTGGCCGGGCTCTTTGCGGCGGGTGTGGCGCCGCGGGCCACTGCCGATCCCTATGGTTTGCGCCGCGCTGCCCTGGGAGTCATTCGAATCCTCTGCGACCGTAGACTGGACCACAGCCTGAATGCGTTGATTGCGCCGGTAGCCCGGGCACAACCGCTCGCTGCGGATGAACAGACGCGCCAGGCGCTGCTGGTTTTCCTCTCCGCCCGCCTGCAGGCCTGGCTACAGGAACAGGGCTACGCTGCGGATGTGCTCGAGTCCGTGCTGGCGGAGCAGGGCAACAATCCCTGGCGCGCCCTGCAGTTCGCGGGCCAGTTGCAGCGCTGGGTCCGCCGGCCGGACTGGACGCTAATCCTCGACAGTTTCTCCCGCTGTGTGCGCATCACGCGGGGGACGGCGCCGACGGAGCACCTGCAGACGGCCCTGCTGCGGGAACCTCAGGAACTCGCGCTTTATGAAGCGCTGCAAGCGGCTGCCGGGGCCCAGGCGGAGGCGGACGTCGATTCACTGCTCACTGCCGTTGAATCGCTGGTGCCGACGATCCGGGACTTCTTCGATCACGTCCTGGTCAACGTGGAGGACGAAGTGCTACGGTGTAACCGCCTGGCGCTGCTGCAGTCCATCGCTGCCTTGCAAACCGGCCTGGTGGACCTTTCGCGCCTGAGTGGATTCTAGGCTGACGTCTGCCGGGGTTCGCCGCGGCCGGGCACTCACCGGATTCTAACGAAACTCGCCCTTGCAATTAGAACACTTGTACTATATCCTTGCCTGAGGGTGTGCGGCGGCGCGTTTGCCGCGGCAGCCGCCCTTTCGTATACTTGTGACCCGTAGTCGGGGACAGGGCCATGTCCGTCGCTGACGAGATCAAGTCCCGCATCGATATTGTCAACTATATTCAGCAGCACGTCCCGCTGAAGAAGGCTGGCCGCTACTACAAGGCCAATTGTCCCTTTCACAGCGAACGTACGCCCTCCTTCATCGTCAATCCGGATACACAAAGCTGGCGTTGCTTTGGCAGCTGCGCCGAAGGCGGCGACCTGTTCACCTTTGCCCAGAAACACCACGGCTGGAGCTTCCGCGAGGCGCTGGAAGAGCTCGCCCGCCAGGCGGGCGTGGAGTTGCGGCGCCAGACCGACGAGCAAAGGCAGCAGGCGGCGCGCCGCGACGTGCTGCGGGGGGTGCTGCAGGCCGCGACGGACTGGTATCAGGAACGACTGTGGGACGCGCCGCGAGTGCTGAATTATGCGCGCGACCGGCGCGGCTTCAGCGACGATACCCTGCGCGCCACGGCGCTGGGGTATGCGCCGGAAGGCTGGCAGCATCTGCGCGACTACATGCGGCAACTGGACTACAGTGACGAGGACCTGCTGGAAGTCGGCCTGCTGCGCCGCAACGAAGAGAGCGGACGCATTTACGATTACTTCCGCAAGCGCCTGGTCATTCCCATCCGCGATGAACGCGGTCGGGTTGTCGGCTTC
Organism: Anaerolineaceae bacterium; assembly: GCA_026708325.1. Classification (GTDB taxonomy): domain Bacteria; phylum Chloroflexota; class Anaerolineae; order Aggregatilineales; family Phototrophicaceae; genus JAGWBD01. The sequence goes on from JAPOVC010000028.1 coordinate 261,728, forward strand.
GGCGCCCGCGCCCTTGCGGACGAGGACCAGCCCAAGTATCTGAATTCACCGCAAACGCCGCTCTTTGACAAGAGTCGCCTGCTCTACGGACTGGACCGGGCGCGGCAGGCGATTCGCAACGAAAACAGGGCGGTGATCGTAGAAGGCTATATGGATGTCATCCAGGCCCATCAGGCGGGCCACATGAACGTCGTGGCGCAGATGGGCACGTCCCTGACCGAGCCTCAGTTGCGCCTGCTGACCCCGCGCCTGACGGGCAGGGTGGTGCTGGCGCTTGATGCGGACAGCGCCGGCCAGAATGCGACCATGCGCAGCCTTGAAGTGGCCCGCGAAACGCTGCAGGCCGACTACAGCGGGCGCCTGTCGCTGGATATTCGGGTGCTGCGACTGCCTGGCGGCGTGGACCCGGACGACCTCATCCGCGAGGATGCCGCCATCTGGGGCCAGCGGGTCGGGGAAGCCACAGCGGTCGCAGACTATGTCATTGAAGCGGAGATGCAGGCCCTGCCCGACAGCCCCGGCATTCAGGAGCGCGAAGCCGTGGCGCGTCGGCTGCTGCCCCTGTTGATGGCTTCTGAAAATCGCCTCTATTCCCGCGACAATCTGCAGAAGCTGGCGATGCGCCTGCGAATCGCCGAAGACGAACTTCTGCGTTGGTCACAGCGACAAAGGCCAGTCAACAATCGTCGCAGGGAAAACGTGGCGAAGGTCCCTGAAGAATCGACTCAGGCAGCTGGTCCAATGCAGGAGGACCAAAATCGCGAGCGGGACTTCCTCGGCAACCTGTTGCGACAACCGGAACTGATTTACCGAATCAATCGCGCCTTTCGCGAACTGGCGGCCGGCGATCTGACGCTCCTGCATGGTCCGCTGGAGGCATTTGGCGCCATGGACCTTGTCAACCGGGACTGCTCGTCTCTCTTGCAGGGTCTGCAACTGGCACTGAAGCAGGATGAATTGCCAGTGTTGGCCTGGCTGCAGGAGCACGGCGATGCCACCCAGCGCGAGACCCTGCAGCAACTTGAACGCGAGACACCGGCCAGCGATCTGGACCATGCCCGTACGGTGATGCGGCAGGGCTTCGGCGCGGACCTGCCTGTGGTGGTGAAGCGCGCCGAAGCGGTGGACTGGCAGCGCGAATTGTTGCGGACTGCCTTGCGTTTGCGCCTCAGGCGCCTGGAAAGGGAGCGTCGCGAACTCTATTACCTGCTGGAAGACGACGACAAGGGTAAGGAAGCCCTGCATGAACGCATCCAGTCGTCTGTGAGGGCGCGCAACCGGATCGATATGGCGCTGCAGAATCAGACCCCTGCAAACCGGTAATCGACATGACAACCACGCAGGAGAAGGGAGCCGGTATGAACCCGATGTCCATTGGAACCCGGGATGCATCTGCCTCTCTCGCGTCCGGCAATGCCGGCGAGGGACAAATCAGACCCGACCGGGAGCAAATTGAGAGCGACGCGCTGCGCCGCCTTGAGGAAGAAGACCTGCAGGCCGGACTCCATGATCCGGCCGGAGATCCGGTCCGTTTGTATCTGAAAGAAATCGGCCGCGTGAAGTTGCTTGAGGCCTCGCACGAAGTCTGGCTAAGCATGCAAATCGCGGCCGAACGGGACCTGCAGGCCGTGCTGGACGCCCACGCCTCCACCGGCGATGCTCCCGGCGCTTCAAGGGCCCCGGCAGGGCACATCGGCGAGCATTTGTATGAAAGTGTGCTGCGCAACCATGGCATGCTGCTGGAGTTGTCGTCACTGAGGCAAATCCAGCCACCGGACCTGGCGTCCCTGCTCGAAGAGGTGAGCGCCATCGGGGACGAGCTGGAGTTGAGCGGCAACTCCGCAGCCCGCGCCTGGCTGGAGGCGATCGGCCCGGAGCGGGACGAAGCATGGACCGACCTTGCCCGCGCCCTGTATGCCAGCATGCAGGGGCTGTACCTGCTGCCCCGGGGTCTGCAGATCTGGCTTCTGCGCCGCTGGCGCGAAGGGCGGGAATTGCCGGACATCGAGGATTTTCACGGCCTGCTGAAGACCGATCCGCAACTCGACGAGGACTTCGCGGAGCACTTTCACCGGGTGGAGCAGCGCGCCCTGCTGGCCATCGAGGCCCTGACGCGCGCGAACCTGCGCCTGGTGGTCAGCATTGCCAAACGTTACACGGGGCGCGGCATCAACTTTCTCGACCTCATTCAGGAAGGCAATCTCGGCCTGCTGCGCGCCGTAGAGAAATTCGACCACGCGCGCGGCTACAAGTTCAGCACCTACGCCACCTGGTGGATTCGTCAGGCGATCAGCCGCGCCATCGCCGACCAGGCGCGGACGATCCGCATTCCGGTGCACATGATCGAGACGATCAACAGACTGGCGCGGGTACAGGTGCAGCTCACCCAGGAACTGGGCGCTGAACCGGATGCTGAACGCGTTGCGCTGGAGATGGACTTTCTGACGCCCGCCGAGACGGCCGCCATTCGCGAACGTCTCGATAGCGAAAGACCGCTTGGCAGCGACCTGCAACGCAAGTTGCGTCGGGCCGCGCAAAAGGTGCGGCGCATCCAGCGCATCAGCCAGGAACCGATGAGCCTGGACAGCCCGGTTGGCGAGGAAGACAGCAGCACCCTGGGCGACTTCATTCCGGATGAGGAAACGGCCGGTCCGGTCGATGCGGCCAGCCGCCAGTTGCTGCGGGAGCAGATGCAGACGGCCCTGGGTGTACTCAGCGATCGCGAACGTGAAGTGCTTGAGCGGCGCTACGGATTGCTGGACGGGCGGGCGCGCACCCTGGAGGAAGTGGGGCGCGAGTTTCGCGTCACCCGCGAACGCATACGCCAGATTGAAGCCCGCGCATTGCGCAAGCTGCGGCATCCCTCCCGCAGCCGCCAGTTGCGCGACTACCTGACGATGTAAGCGCTTCCGCCCCCCGGGCGAACAGATGCAAGACAGGGCCTGGCGACGTCGCCAGGCCCTCAAACTTAAGGCGTCAAAGCATTTGACGCTTCGCGCCAGATATGCTAATCTGCGCCTGTTTGCTCCAAAATGAACAAACGCTCGGGGAAGGCACCATGGCGTTGCAGGAATTCGCACCCATCACCGCGTTGCTGGTGATATCGCTTGCGGTTGCCCTGCTGATCCTGTTCATCTCGCGCATTTTCGGCCCGCAGCGTCCTTCCCTGCGCAAGTCGGCGCCCTATGAGAGCGGTGTCAAACCGATCGGGCCGGGTACCCGCCGACTGCCAGTGCAGTTTTACCTGGTGGCGGTGCTCTTCATCCTCTTCGATATCGAGGTCATCTTCTTCCTGCCCTGGGCAGTGATCTTCCGGGAACTGGCGCTTTACGGCCTTGTGACCATGGGGATCTTCACGCTCGTTCTGACCATTGGCCTCGTCTATGAGTGGAAGTCAGGAGCGCTGGAATGGGAGTAAGCTCGAAACTTGGCAACCTTGGCGTGGTGACCACCACGCTGGACCAGGCAATTAACTGGGCGCGCACGGGTGCGATGTGGCCGCTGCTTTTCGGTCTGGCCTGTTGCGCCATCGAATACATGAGTACCCAGGCCTCCAGCTACGACATGTCCCGCTTTGGCATGGAACTCAATCGCGCCACGCCAAGGCAGGCGGACCTGTTGATCGTCTCCGGCCGCGTGACGCGCAAGATGGCGCCCGTGGTGCGGCAGCTTTACGACCAGATGGCCGCGCCCAAATGGGTCATCTCCATGGGTGACTGCGCTTCCTGCGGCGGCATCTACAACAACTACGCCATCGTGCAGGGCGTGGACGAAATCGTCCCGGTCGACGTGTACATCGCCGGCTGCCCGCCGCGACCGGAACAACTGATGCACGGCGTCCTGACGCTGCACCAGAAGGTGCATGGCGAGACCATCCTGGACTGGGCTGCGGAGGCGCCGCGTGCCTGATATCGCCCCGCCCCGGGACGCCGCCGACGCGTTGCAGGCGGCCATGCCCGATGCGCTTCTGGACAGCCACGGTTTTCGGGACGAAACGACCCTGATCGTCCCGCCCGCGCAGGTCGTCGACGTGTGTCGCTTTCTGCGGGATACACCCGGGCTGGTCTTCAATTTCCTTTCCGACATTAGCGCCGTGGACTACTGGCCGGAACTGGACCGGCCGGAACGTTTCGGCATTTGTTACCACTTGCTCTCCATGCTTTATGGCCGACGCCTGCGGGTGAAGATTTTCGTGGCGGAGGACAAGGCCGAAGCGCCTACGATGACCTCTGTCTGGCCCGGCGCCAACTGGCTGGAGCGCGAAATTTTTGATTTGATGGGCATCCGCTTCAGCGGCCACCCGGACATGCGCCGGGTGCTGATGCCGGCGGACTGGGACGGTCACCCGCACCGGCGGGATTACCCGCTGGGTTACGAGCAGGTGCAGTTCTCCTTCAATGCGGAGGAGATCATGAAGCACAAGCCTTTCGCGAAAGAGTAGGCCAGGAGCGAGCATGGCAGTCGTCGAGACGCCAACCGGTGCCCCTGAAGCGTACCGTTGGGAAGGCAACATCGAGGAATTGCGCGGGCTGGTCTCGGAGCGGGCCTTCACCGGCGAGACCATGCTGCTCAATATGGGGCCGCACCATCCCAGCACCCATGGCGTGCTGCGCGTCCTGCTGGAACTGGACGGCGAACAGATCGTCAACGCCGTGCCTGACGTGGGTTTTTTGCACACCGGCATCGAAAAGACCATTGAATCCAAGACCTACGAGAAGGGCGTCACGGCCACGGACCGCATGGACTACCTGTCGCCGCTGTCCAACAACATGGCCTTTTGCCTGGCGGTCGAGAAGCTGGTGGACCTGGACGTGCCGCCACGCGCCCAGCTGATTCGCGTGATTTGTCTGGAGTTGCAGCGCATCGCCAGCCACATGGTCTGGCTGGGGACGCACGCCATTGATCTGGGCGCCATGAGTGTGCTGCTTTACGCCTTCCGGGAACGCGAGAAGGTGCTGGACATGCTGGAGATGCTGTCCGGACAGCGCATGATGGGCAGTTACTTTCGGCCGGGCGGAGTCTGGCGCGACATTACGTCGGACTTCAAGCCGACCCTGGTGAAGTTCCTCGGTGAGTTCCCGCGCGCCGTGGAGGACTACCAGAGATTGCTGGAGAAGAACCCCATCTGGGTTGATCGCACCCAGGGCGTGGGTGTCATCGAGCCCGAGCGGGCGCTGGCCTGGGGCATGACCGGACCTGCATTGCGTGGCAGCGGCGTCAACTGGGACCTGCGCAAGTCGATGCCCTACAGCGGTTACGAAGATTTCGCCTTTACCGTGCCGCTGGGGGAGCATGGCGACGTTTATGATCGCTTCATGTGCCGCATCCTGGAACTGTGGGAGTCGATGAAGATTCTGCACCAGGCGCTGGAGAGGCTGGAAGACCGCGGTCCCTTCCGCTCCGACGACCGCAAGTTTGTGCCTCCACCGCGCAGCGAACTGGGACAGAGCATGGAGGCGGTCATCCATCACTTCAAGTTGTGGACGTCGGGCTTCGATGCGCCGGACGAGGAAGTCTTCGCCGCCGTGGAGAGCCCCCGTGGCGAAATCGGCTGTTATTTGCACGGAACCGGTGGCAACATGCCACGCCGTGTCCACTTCAAGACGCCGTCTTTCATGCACATCAGTTCACTGCCTTTGCTGACCCAGGGTCATTTCATCGCCGATCTGGTGGCGATCATCGGCAGCGTGGACATTGTGCTGGGCGATTGCGATCGATAGGGCGTCAGGGACGGAAGGAATGTCACTACACGATCCCAGGTACAAGGCGCGTATCGCCGGTCATTTGGCCAAGTACCCGGACAAGCGTTCGGCGGTGATGCCGCTGCTCTACATCGCGCAGGAAGAGTATGGCTGGGTCAGCCCACGCGGCATCCAGGAAGTCGCCGAGATTTGCGAGATGGACCCCACCCAGGTGAAGTCCATCGCCGGCTTCTACACCATGTATTCCGAACGCGAAAAGGGCCGCTACTGGCTGCACGTCTGCACGGACCTGCCTTGCGCCCTGAACGGCGCCGACATTTTCTATCGCGAACTGCGGGAATACCTCGGCGTGGAAGACGGCGGCACCTCGGCGGATGGCCTGTTCACGGTTGAACATGTGATGTGTCTGGCGGCCTGCGACAAGGCGCCCATGCTGCAGTGCAACTTCCGCTACATGGAATCGCTGGACATGGAAAAGATGAAGGCCTGGATTGAGGAACGGCGCGCCGAACTTGAGGCTGCCGGGCAGGGACAGGGCTCATGAGGCTGTTACTGCGGAATCGCGACATTCCGGACCTGCACCGGCTGTCGGTGTATCAGGCAAACGGCGGTTACGAGGGACTGAAGAAGGCCCTGGCCATGAAGCCGGCGGAAGTCATTGACGAAGTCAAGGCTTCCGGCTTGCGCGGTCGCGGCGGCGCCGGCTTTCCGGCCGGGGTGAAATGGAGCTTCATCCCCCAGGAAGAGCCGATCAAGTACGTTGCGGTCAATGCCGACGAAAGCGAGACCGGCACCTTCAAGGACCGGGAGATCATGGAAGGCAATCCGCACCAGATGCTGGAAGGGGCCCTGATTTGCGCCTGGGCGATTCAGGCGACGGCCGTCTACATCTACCTGCGCGGCGAATTTTGGGACATCGGCGATCTGCTGGATGGCTGCATTGCGGAGGCGGAGAAGGCCGGATTCGCCGGGGAGAACATTCTGGGCAGCGGCTGGTCCTGTCCGGTCTACACGCATCTGGGCGCCGGCGCCTACATCTGCGGCGAGGAGAGCGCCATGCTCAGCAGCCTGGAAGGGGTGCTGGGTCAGCCAAGGGTGCGCCCGCCTTTCCCTGCCCAGAAAGGTGGCGGACTCTACCGGGAAGCGACGGTCGTCAACAACGTGGAGACGCTGACGAACGTGCCCTGGATTCTCACCGAAGGCGCTGACGCCTTTCGCGCCATTGGCACGGAACAAAGCGCCGGCACCAAGGTCTTCTGCGTCAGTGGCCACGTACCGCGGCCCGGCAACTACGAATTGCCGCTGGGCACGCCCTTCCGGGAGTTGCTGGTCGATCACGCCGGCTGCGACCCCGACAATATCAAGGCCATCCTGCCTTCCGGCGGTTCGGGGCCCATCGTGCCCGGCACGGATGAGGTGCTGGACACGCCGTTGTCCTACGAGGCGATGCAGGGCCTGGGCACCATTCTGGGTTCGGCCTCGATCATCGTGATGGACAATTCGGTTGACATGACCTGGGTGGCCTCGAAGGTGACCAAATTCTTCACGCACGAGAGTTGCGGCAAATGCACGCCCTGCCGCGAGGGCACCTACTGGCTGGACAAGGTGCTGGACAGAATTCTTGAAGGCGAGGGCAAGCCGGAAGACGTGCAGTTGATTGACAACGTGGCGAAGAACATGGCCGGAACGACGCTTTGCGCTCTCGGCGACTTCGCCGCCAACCCGATCATCCATACCATCAGCAACTTTCCGGATGACTTCAACGCTCACGTGCAGCCAAAGCCTGAGGAAGAACAGCCCGCGGCCCGACCGGCGCGCGGCGGGCGTCGCAGGCGGGCAAGTGCCTGAGCCGCGCCGGCAGCGGCGCTGCAGCGGAGGAACGCATGGCTGAGACCGTGACCATCGTCGTCAACGACCAGGAGTATCAGGTGCCGGCGGGCGCCAACCTGGTCGATGCCGCGCGCAGCATCGGCGACCTCATTCCGGTGTTTTGTTACCACCCCAAGATGGACCCGGTCGGCATGTGCCGCATGTGCCTGGTCGAGATGGGCAGCATTCAGCGCGACCGCGCCAGCGGCGACATCATGCTGGACGAAAAGGGTGTACCCCAGGTGCGCTGGTTCCCGACCCTGCAGACGGCCTGCACCGCCAGTGTTTACGAAGGCCTGGTGATTCGCACGAACACGCAACAGGTCGACGACGCGCGCGAAAACGTGCTCGAGTTTCTGCTCACCAGCCACCCGCTGGACTGCCCGATCTGCGACAAGGGCGGCGAATGCCCCCTGCAGAACCTGACCATGGAACACGGCCCGGGCAAAACGCGCATGGTATTCGGCGACAAACTGAAGCTGGACAAGCACGTGCCGCTGGGCGATCTGGTCTTCCTTGACGAGGAACGCTGCATCCAGTGCGCCCGCTGCGTTCGCTTTCAGGACGAGATCGTCGGCGATGACGTGCTGGCCTTCCACGAACGCGGTCGTTCGCTGCAAATCATC
>JAPOVC010000013.1 GCA_026708325.1 Anaerolineaceae bacterium
AAAACAGGCCGGGCGTGGACGGCGACCCGCGCGTCTACGTGCTTTTCGCCCATGGTCTGGGCCCGCGCGTGGCCGGTTACTTCTCCAGCGAGCACAGCTGGCCGCGCGCGGCCGTGCCCACCAGCAACCAGCGCGAGATGGTCATCTTCAACCTGGACGTGCTGGGGACGGACATCCACGCCGGGGCGCTGGCCGGCCTCGCCGCGCACGAGTTCCAGCACATGATCCAGGCGCAGCAGGACCCCAACGAGAACGTCTGGCTCAACGAGGGTTTTTCCGGCTTCGCCGAGTTGTATACCGGCTTCAGCTTCGGCGCCGAAGCCGAGGCGCGGGCCTTTCTGGCGCGGCCCGGGACGCAACTCAACACCTGGCCGGAGAGCGGCAACACCTTCCCCCACTACGGCGCCGGCCTGCTCTTCGTGACCTACCTGCACGATCGCTTCGGCGCGGACTTTCTGCGGCAGTTGTCGCAGCATCCGGCGCCGGCCCTGGAGGCGCTGGACGCCCTGCTGGTCGAGCGCGGCGAGGAAGGTATGGAAGTCCTGTTCGCGGACTGGGCGCTGGCCAACCTCTTGCAGGATACGCAACTGGCGCAGGGCCGCTACGGCTATCGCAGTTTCCTGCCCCTGCGCCCGCCGGCGCTGGCCGCGACGGTCTCCACCTACCCCTTCACACGTTCGGCCAGTCTGGCGCAATACGCGAGCGACTATCTGCAACTGGACAACCTGCAGGGCGCGCAACAACTGGAGATCGCGCTGGAGTTGCCGGCGCAGGCGCAATTGACGGCGACGGCGCCCGCCAGCGGCCGGCGCCTTTGGTACAGCAATCGCCAGGACAACAGCGACACCACGCTCACGCGTCATTTCGATCTGCGCGACCTCTCAGAGGCCACGCTGCACTTCAGCCTCTGGTACCACATGGAGGAGCTCTGGGACTACGGCCACCTGCTGCTCAGCGACGACGGCGGGCGGCGCTGGCAGGTGCTGGAAAGCCCGGCCATGACCCGCGCCAACCCGCACGGCAACGCCATTGGCCCCGGCTACACGGGGCGCAGCGAGGGCTGGCTGAGGGAGCGCATCCCGCTGGACGCCTGGGCCGGGCAGGAACTGCTGCTGCGCTTCGAACTGCTGACCGACGACGCCATCACCCAACCCGGCATGCTGGTCGACGACGTCAGCATCCCGGAACTGGACTACCATAGCGACTTCGAGCAGGACGATGGCGGCTGGCAGGCGCGCGGCTGGGTCTGGAGCGACAATTACGTGCCGCAGCGCATGTGGCTGCAGGCCCTTCAGCGGGGCGCGGGCGAGCCGCAGTTGCAGCGCTGGCTGGTGACGGGGCCCGGCGTCTGGATCTTGCCGCTGCAGCCGGAGACGACGCAGGTGACGCTGGCGCTGTCACCCATGGCGGCACTGACCACCGAAGCCCTGGACTATGATCTGCGCCTGACGCTTGCCGAAGTGGCCGCGTCAGGTGAGGCTGCAGGCTAGAAGGGGATCTCGCCGACGTCGGAAGGCGGGGCGAAATCACTGTCGCGCTGGCGTGGCGCCTGGCCACCGGATTCGTAGCCGCCGCTGCGGGCATCGTCCTGGCGGCTGCTCATGAAGCGCACGTCGCGCGCGCGCAGGTCCAGGCTGGCGGCCGGCTCGCCGGCGTTGTTGGTGTAGGCGCGGGCGCTGACGGTGCCGGTCACCAGCACGCGACTGCCGCGACTGAGGTACTGGTTGCAGGTCTCGGCCTGCGCGCCCCAGACGGACACACGGTACCAGGTCGTCCGCTCGCGCCGCTCGCCGCTTTGACGGTCATTCCAGCTTTCACTGACGGCCACGTTCAGGTTGCACACGGCCGTGCCACTCTGGAGATAACGTAGCTCGGGGTCACGTCCCAGGTTGCCTATGATGATGGTTTGATGCCAGGTCGTCATGAGAGCTTCTCCTTGAGGGATTACAGCGCAAAGTATAGCGCAGCGCCTACCGGCGCAAGAATTTGCGCAGGCGGGGTAGCAGCCATTGCGCGCCGCAGACCGCCGCGATGGCGAGAAAGGGCAGGACGACGCGGCTTTCGCGGCCACTCATGCCGGCGGACTTGACCAGCAGGGTGCCGGCGCTGAAGTAGCCGATGACCAGAAACAGGCACCAGAACAGGAGCCAGCGCCGCTCGCGCAGCAGGCGCCACAGGCCGATGATCGCCAGCAGCAGAAGCATCCAGTTCCACAGCAGCAGGGGATAGTGGACGGGGTTGAACAGCTCGCTGCGTGGCCAGAGGGGCGGGACAAGGTTGTAGAGGCGCAGGAAGCCCGTCGGGAAGGTCGCCAGCCAGGCGACCGGGTGGTCCCTGAAGATTTGCAGGCTGACGTCCTGCAGCGCCTGTTCCACCTCCGGCGCGGCGGCGAGCCAGTCCTGTCGATTCGCGCTCGCCGGGTCGCCGCCGAGTCTTGTCTGCACCGCTGCGTCAATATGGGCCTCGCTTTCCTCCACACTCATGCCGCTTGCCAGGCGCAGGACCGGTACGGCGCGATAGTAAGTCAGGGTCCAGGTGCCGACGGTGGAGAAAGTCGCGTTGCCCAGGACAGTTGCGTTGTGGTTCACCCACACTTGCATGCCCGCCAGGCTGATGAGCGCAAAGGTCATGATCGCCGGCCAGCGGGCGCGGCGCGTCCACAGCAGCCATAACACCAGAATGAGCGGAAGGGCATAAATGGAAGGACGCGCGTACACCGACAGCAGCATCATCAGGGCGGCGAGGGCGGCCCAAAGGATGGCGCGGCCTTGCGTGCGGGCCTGAAGCATGGCCAGCAGGCCGACCATCATCGCCAGGGCGCCGGCGAAGGCCAGCGACCCCGGACCAAGGAAAGCGGTGTAGCGGATGGACAGTGGGTCGATGGCGACCAGCAGCGCGGCAAGCAGGGCGCCCCCCTGCGCCAGTCCCAGACGACGCGTCAGCAGCCAGGTCAGGGGAGTCAGCAGGGCGCCAATCAGCGCGTTGAAGGCGATGACAAGCGCGGCGTTCAACCCGGCGAGAGCTACCAGCAGGGTAAAGGCCGGCGGCCGCACCAGAAAGTGGCTGTTGTTGAAATTACCCCTCTTCAGGAAGTGCCGCGCGGCCTGGTGATAGGACGTATAGTCGCCCTCGTTTACCAGCGACCTGTCATCCGCCAGCGCTCCCAGGCCCCAGGCCAGGCGCAGCACCAGAGCGAGCAGGGTCAGGGCCAGCAGCAGGGTGCCGGGCCGGTCTTTCACCATGGTCGCCAGTGCCGACAATCGTCCCTGCATGTCCGCTTACTGGCCGGGAACGCCCAGGCGCAGCAATTCCCAGGCGTCGCCCAGGGGGGCGCCGGAAGCATCCCGTACGGGCAGGCGCTCACCGGTCTCGAAGTTGTAGAGGCCGAGAATGACGCGGTAGTCGCCGGGCGGCAACTCGTCGGGCAGGGGGAGGGAGAAGCGCGGGCTGATGAGGGTCTCTTCGGGGCGGTCCCAGGTCTGCGTCAGGCGGGCGGGGACGGCGGGGTTGCCGTCGACCTGGGCGAAGGGACTCGGGTCATCGGCGCCGACGAGATGCAGGAAGAACGAATAGTTCAGCGGCGGTGTGGCGGTGGCGTTCCAGTAGAGGGTGAATTCCAGTGGCGAAGCGGGCGGGGGATCAGGGGAGTGCAGGTCGTAGCCAGTGAGGCGGATGTGGTCGCCGAAGCGAATATCGGTCTCGTGTTGCATGCGCCACAGGCGGTAGAGGATGGTTTCGAAATATCGACGTACAGGTGGCGCCGTGAATTCACGCACCAGCAGCATCTGGTCCAGCATGGCCTGCCCCTCCTCGTCGTTGCGCAACTGTCTGTCGTGGAGGGTAGCGGGGATCAGGGCCCAGGTGAGATGGTAGTCGTCGATCCACACCTGTAGCGGCTTGTCGAGGATGTCGTCGGTCTTCCAGGTGTCGAACCAGACGCGGTGAGGTATGCCACTCCCAACGGGATTGAACCAGCGGCTGTCCTCGTAAATGAGGATGGTGGATGACTCGAGGTTGTCGTCGAACCAGCGGCGCACGATGAGGGGCCAGGGCGGGACGCGGTAGTCCTGCACCAGGTACAGGGAGGGCAGGAAAAGGAAGAACAGCAGGCTGGCAACAAACAGGATGTTCATCAGAATCCGCGTCTGTGAACCCTGGATGCGGGGCAGGAGTTGCGCCACGGCAGTGGCCAGCAGGAGGTAAATCATGAGCAGGGCCGGCAATTGATAGCGCAGCCAGAGTTTGTCCAGGGACGCATCACCGTACGCGCGAATGGAGGTGATTGCCCAGGGCGTCAGGATCATGGTGGCGCCCACCATCAGCAACGCGGGCGTAGACAGGGCTGCTGTCAGGGGCGCCCGGTGCGTACGCAGCGTCAGCAATACCAGCACAAGAAACAGAACAGGAAACGCCGGGTGAATGAGAGCCATGCTTTCGCCCAGAAAAAGGAAAAATGACTCAAAATCCCACAGGTGGTTCCGCAAGGCTTCCCTGGCAATTGTCTGGAAGCGTTCGGGCAGGCGCGGCAGAACAAGGGTGCCGGTAACAGAAACAAGCGCAAGGCCGCCGGCATACCATAGCAGGGCGAGTCGCCGGTTCGGCCGGACATGGCGCCAGAGGAGCCACATCAGCGCGCCAATGCCAGGGATGACTGCTACCAGAAAACGGTAGTCCCCCAAAAAACACAGCACGCCCAGTGCGATGCTGACCAGCGCGAGCCACCGGCGGCGGTTTGATTCCAGCGAGTGCACGGCCAGCAAAATGGCAAGGATCTGCAGGGGAATGATCAGGGATTCGCTGATGGCGTAAACAGTTACACGGAGGAGCGCAGGTTCAAGGGCCCACAGCGCTGCCGCGATGACGCCGGCCAGTGCGCCACCGCAGCGGCGACCCAGCATCGCGAATCCGATCGCGCCGAGCGCATTGAAAACCAGGACCAGCCGTCGCAAATCGAGTACCGCGTCCGCGGGTGAATGACTGCCCCGGGATTCCGCCAAAGGCTGCACCAGTTGATGCAACCAGAGCATCAGCGGGGGATAGGGACCTGGATAAGTGATGCTCTTCACGGGCATGCCGCGAAGGTCCCGTACAATGTACCAAAGCTCCAGTTCATCACTGCTGTCAAACCAGGGCAGGCCGAAATCGTGCATTTGTGCACGCAGGATGGCGCCACCCAGGGTAATCAGGCCGACGATCAGCCAGAAGCGGCGCTCCGGGCCGGCCGTCAGGTGGCCGGGCAGCGCCGCCACCGTGCGCAGGAGCCCCCTTTCACTGCGTAGCACGCAATATCTCCGTCATGGTGGCCGTTCCGTCGTCCGCAACGCCCAGGCGCAGCAATTCCCAGGCGTCGCCCAGGGGGGCGCCGGAAGCATCCCGTACGGGCAGGCGCTCACCGGTCTCGAAGTTGTAGAGGCCGAGAATGACGCGGTAGTCGCCGGGCGGCAACTCGTCGGGCAGGGGGAGGGAGAAGCGCGGGCTGATGAGGGTCTCTTCGGGGCGGTCCCAGGTCTGCGTCAGGCGGGCGGGGACGGCGGGGTTGCCGTCGACCTGGGCGAAGGGACTCGGGTCATCGGCGCCGACGAGATGCAGGAAGAACGAATAGTTCAGCGGCGGTGTGGCGGTGGCGTTCCAGTAGAGGGTGAATTCCAGTGGCGAAGCGGGCGGGGGATCAGGGGAGTGCAGGTCGTAGCCAGTGAGGCGGATGTGGTCGCCGAAGCGAATATCGGTCTCGTGTTGCATGCGCCACAGGCGGTAAAAGATGGTCTGGGACTCCCGACGGGGCGGTGGAGACGTGAAATCGCGCAGGCGCAGCAAGCGGGCCAAAAAATCACGTCCCTCTGCACTTTCCTGCAACTGACGGTGTTTATGGACAGGCAGGGCCAGCCAGGAAATCTTGTGGACGTCAATCCATTCCTGGAGAGGTCGCTCAAGTACATCCGCGGTTTCCCACCAGTCGAACCATTGGCGGTGCGGGATGCCGCCCCAGTGCGGATTGAACCATCGTTCGCTTTCGTCATAAATCAGGATCGTGCCGGGCTCAAGATTGTCGTCGACCCAGGGTCGCACAATGACGGGCCAGGGGTCAATCATGCGGTCCTGCACAAATTCCAGCGATTGTTGCAGGTTGGGCGCCACGATCAACAGGGTGATGGCGACAGCTGCAAGGTGCTGCAAACCCCGTTTGGGTATGCAGGCAACAATTTGCGCCAGCGCTGACCCGAGTATCACAAAGAGCAGGACTATGGCAGGAATCTGGTGTCGGAGAGAGGCATGGTCTGCCAGGTCCAGTTCCGCTCCGTAAGGGCGGATTGCGCTTCCTGCCCACAGCACCAGGAACAGGGTCACGGACGTCAGACCCGGCGCGGCCCCCCTGATTTCAGAATGCCTGCGAGTGCCACGCGCAAGCCATGAGAGCAGGGCCAGAGAGAGGATGGCGAGTACAAGCCAAACGTTGAGAACTTCTGCTGTGTCGTAGGTGTACCGTGCCAGGGTCTCGACATCCCACAGCCAGAATTGCAGGGTATTACGGGCATGCCGCTGGATGTTGGCCGGAAGCAGGGGTAGCAGGGAAACACTGGCAAGGCCAGTGAGCGCAATGCCGACGATGCTCCAGATTGCCAGCCGTCGCCGGCCAGGCCGGTAGTGCGTCCGGGCCAGCAGGACCAGGGCCGCTGCGCCGGGAAACATCGCAACGAGCAGACGATATTCCAGCAGAAAACACAGGGCGCCAGTGATCAGGCTGGTCCATGCCAGTCGCCAGCGATGCCTTCCGGCCTGCAGGGATTTGACGGCAAGCAGCAGCGTCAGGATCAGCAGGGGCAGGGCCAGGGATTCACCAATGGCGTGGACGGGAATATCCAGCATGACGGGAGCGAAAGCCCACAGGGAGGCGGCAACGATACCCGCCAGCGCTCCGCCACAGTGACGACCAAGCGAAGCACTGAGCACGATGCCGGCCACGTTGGCTGTCAGGACCAGACGTCGCAGGTCCAGGATTGCATCGACGGCATGCGGACGACCCTGAGCCTCGGTGAAGGGTTGTACCAGTTGATGCAGCCAGACGAAGAGAGGCGGATAGGTCGCTCCACCCCCGTAGATATCCGCACTTTCCAGACCGCGCGCATTCTGACCGAAAAACCAGAGTATCAGTTCGTCAATGTATTCAATATAGGGCAGGCCATAATCGTGGGTCAGCAGGCGCAGGATGGCCCCGCCGAGGGTGATAAGGCCGACGATCAGCCAGAAGCGCCGCTTCGGGCTGGCCAGCGCGCGGCCGGGTAGCGTCGCTGAAATCGACACAGTCCGCAGGAAAGATGTTTCACTATGCAGCACGCGCCGCCTCCCTGACGTTCACTGTTCTGCTATCAGTCAGGTTCAGGCGCAGCAATTCCCAGGCGTCGCCCAGGGGAGCGCCGGAAGCATCCCGTACGGGCAGGCGCTCACCGGTCTCGAAGTTGTAGAGGCCGAGAATGACGCGGTAGTCGCCGGGCGGCAACTCGTCGGGCAGGGGGAGGGAGAAGCGCGGGCTGATGAGGGTCTCTTCGGGGCGGTCCCAGGTCTGCGTGGGGCGGGCGGGGATGGCGGGATTGCCGTCCAGTTGCGCCAGCGGGCGGGGATCATCGGCGCCGACGAGATGCAGCAAGAAGGAATGCTTCGCCGCCGGCGTGGTCGTGGCGTTCCAGTAGAGGGTGAGGTCCAGGTCCTGGCCTGGCTGGAGGTGGGGGGAATGCAGGTCGAAGCCGCTGAGGCGGATGTGGTTGCCGAAGCGGACGTCGGTCTCGAGCTGCATGCGCCACAGGCGGTAGAGGGCGACTTCAACGCCGGGTCGCCAGGGCGGCTCGCTGAAGTCTCTCAGGTGGAGCAAACTTGCCAGAAAGTCACGACCCCTTTCGTCCTGCTGCAAGCGCTGTCGTCTTGTCAAGGGCAGGATCAGCCAGGTGATCCCGTAGCTGTCCGTCCATTCATGCAAGGGGCGCTCCAGCACATCGATGGTTTCCAGCCAGTCGAGATCGGCGCGGTGCGGGATGCCGCCCCACAGGTGGTCGAAGACAATGCGTTGCGTTTTTGGTCCATACAGGCGCCGAAACCAGTGATTGCTTTCTTCAGTGATCAGAATCCTGCCCGAAGTGAGGTTGTCGTTCAACCAGGGAAGTACGATGACGGGCCAGGGAGGGACGAGTCTTTGGCGAGTCAGGGTCAGGGAGGGCGGCGCCAGGGCAAGCGCCACAGAGACAGCCAGCAGAACTTTGACAGCTGTCTGCCCATGACGCTTCCTGATGGAGGACATGATCTGCGCCAGTGCTGCGGCCAGCAAAACGAAGACCAGGGTGATTGCCGGGATGACGTGCCGAACGGGCACACCGCTGCCTTCGTATCCATAGGGGCGGATGGCGCTGGTCGCCCACACATACGCCAGCAAGGTCGCGGCAACAAGGACCGTTGGTTTCATTATGAGCGCCCGCCCGCCTGATTTGCCTGCGCGCCACCATGTCAGTATCGCCAACAGTCCGGTCATCGCGAAGAAGGCGAAGATCAACAGGTGGTCTTCGCCCAGGTGTTGAAAAGCCACGCGGAAGTTTGCCCGTATGCCGGCGAAATCCCACATGTAGGTGCTGACGGTGTCGTTCAGGATCGTCAGGAATAACTCCGGTAGCAGGAAGGGCAGGACAGCGGCCGCTATACCGAGCAGTATGCCGCCGACTCCCGTCAGGAGCAGTGTGCGTCGCCATCGCGATCGGGAGAGGGGCCGGTTGCGCAGGACCAGTGCGGCCAGGCCAGGAAAGAGAGCGAGCAGCAGGCGATAATCGAGCAGAAAGGCAGGCAGGGCTGTGACAAGGCTGGCCAACGCCAGTTGCCAGGGGCGGGAAGGGTCCAGAGCCAGAACGGCCAGAAGAAGACAGAGGATGAACAGGGGATAGACAAGCGAGTCGCCGATAGCATGAGTCGGGATGTCCAGCATGACAGGGTGAAAGGCCCAGAGGATGGCTGCCGCGATACCCCCGAACGTCCCCGCACAGTTTCTTGTCAGCAGGGCGATGAAGCCCGTGCCTGCGACGTTCAGCACCAGGACCAGACGTCGCAGATCCAGTATCGCGTCACCGGCGAGGAAACGTCCCTGGGCCTCGGCGTGTAGCTGCGCCAGAACGTGCAGCCAGAGCGTCAGGGGAGGATGGGGACCGGCTGGCATGGAGTCTGGCCAGGGCAGCCCGCGCGCCCGCTGTCCCGCGAGCCACATCCACAATTCGTCGGTGTATTCAATATAGGGCAGGCCATAATCGTGGGTCAGCAGGCGCAGGATGGCCCCGCCGAGGGTGATAAGGCCGACGATCAGCCAGAAGCGCCGCTTCGGGCTGGCCAGCGCGCGGCCGGGTAGCGTCGCTGAAATCGACACAGTCCGCAGGAAAGATGTTTCACTATGCAGCACGCGCCGCCTCCCTGACGTTCACTGTTCTGCTATCAGTCAGGTTCAGGCGCAGCAATTCCCAGGCGTCGCCCAGGGGAGCGCCGGAAGCATCCCGTACGGGCAGGCGCTCACCGGTCTCGAAGTTGTAGAGGCCGAGAATGACGCGGTAGTCGCCGGGCGGCAACTCGTCGGGCAGGGGGAGGGAGAAGCGCGGGCTGATGAGGGTCTCTTCGGGGCGGTCCCAGGTCTGCGTGGGGCGGGCGGGGATGGCGGGATTGCCGTCCAGTTGCGCCAGCGGGCGGGGATCGTCGGCGCCGACGAGATGCAGGAAGAAGGAATGCTTCGCCGCCGGCGTGGTCGTGGCGTTCCAGTAGAGGGTGATCTCCAGGTCGTCGCCTGGCTGGAGGTGGGGGGGATGGAGGTCGAAGCCGCTGAGGCGGATGTGGTCGCCGAAGCGGACGTCGGTCTCGAGCTGCATGCGCCACAGGCGGTACAGGAAGGCTTCGTTGTCCCGACGCTCCGGCGGGGCGGTGAACCCCCGTATCAACAGCATGTGGTCCAGGTAGGCCTGTGCCTCCCCGTCGTCGCCAAATTGCTGCTCGTGGACGGTGGCGGGGATCAGGGCCCAGGTGATGTGCTCGTCGTTGATCCAGGAATGCAGCGGCTTCTCGCGGATGTCATTGATCGTCCGCCAGTCGAAGTGGACGCGCTGTGGCATTCTGCTGCGACCGGGCTCGAACCAGCGTTCGGTGGGTTGGTAGACGAGGATTTTGGAGGACTCGAGGTTGTCGTCGATCCAGTCGCGCACGATGACGGGCCAGGGCAGGACGCGATAGCCCTGCACCAGGCGCAGGGTGGTGGGCAGCAGCAACAGCAGCGGGTAGGCCAGCACCAGGGCCTGCGCGACCCGACGGCTGCGCCCCTGCCGCATGATGGACAGGAGTTGCACGGCGGCCGTGGCCAGCAGGAGGTAAAGCATCAGGGTCGCCGGCAAGAGATGGCGCGGCCAGATGCGTTCCAGCGAATCCTGTCCGTAGGGGCGAATCGAACTGTTCGCCCAGGTCGTCAGGAACATGATGGCGGCCACCACCAGCAACGCGGGGACGGACAGTGGCGCAGTAGCTGCCGCAGAACGTTCGCGCAGCGCCAGCAGCACGAGCAACAGGACCAGCGGCAGCGTCAGGGGATGGATCAACTGGAAGCTTCTCTCCAGGAACAGACTGAAAGCGTCCATATCCCACAGGTAGCTGCGCAGCGTCTCCTGCGCGTGGTCCTGTAAACGTGTCGGCAGGCGTTCCAGAATCAGGATGGCGGCGGTGACGCCGGTCACAAGGCCGGCGCCGCCCAAAGGCAGGACCAAACGCCAGCCCGGTCGATAGTGGCGCCAGGCCTGCCAGAGCAGCGCGGCGACGCCCGGCGCCAGGGCGACCAGCAGGCGGTACTCGGCCACAAAGCAGAGCACGCCGAGGGCGATGCTGACCAGCGCCAGGCGCCAGCGACGGGGCGATTCAAGGGCGTGGACGGCCAGCAGGGCGCTGAGCACCAGCAGGGGAATGACCAGCGATTCGCCGATGGCGTAGATCATCACCTCAAGCACGTCGGCGTCGAAAGCCCACAGGGCCGCGGCGAAGATGCCGGCCAGCGCTCCGCCGCAGCGCCGGCCCAGCATGGCGAACCAGATCACGCCCAGGGTATTGAACACCAGCATGAGACGCCGCAAATCGAGCACAACGTCTATGGCCAGCGGGCGCCCCTGCGCCTCGGCGAAGGGTTGCGCCAGTTGGTGCAGCCAGACGTTCAGCGGCGGATATGGCTGTGTGTATTTGG
Organism: Anaerolineaceae bacterium; assembly: GCA_026708325.1. Taxonomy (GTDB): domain Bacteria; phylum Chloroflexota; class Anaerolineae; order Aggregatilineales; family Phototrophicaceae; genus JAGWBD01. The sequence continues at coordinate 11,231 of JAPOVC010000013.1, forward strand.
GTCCGGTCACCACGGGCATGTCACGGGCGATGCGTCCGAGGAACCAGATACGCAGCTCGTCGATTTCCTCGAACCAGGGCAGCCCGAAGTCATGCACCAGCAGTCGCAACAGCAGCCCGGCGAGGATGATCAGGCCGATGATCGGCCAGAAATGCCGTTCCGGCTGCAATGACAGCGCGCGCGCGTTGTCGGCCGCGCGCCGAATGGTCTTAAGGAGCATCCAGGCTCCCGCCGCCTGTGCCCGAACCGGCGAAGGTTCCGGTGCCTGTGCCGGAGCTGGTGCCTGGGCTGGAACTGGAACGCCAGCCGGGCGCGTCAACGAGTTCGCCGTCAATGTAGGCCAGGTGCTCCTCGATCAGGGCCGGCGGCACCAGCGAGCGGAAGAGGCGCAGGCTGCCCAACAACACCGCCAGGTCATCCAGTTGGCCCACCAGGGGCAAAAAGTCCGGGATCAGGTCCAGCGGCGCGACAAGATAGAGCGCCGCGGCGACCGGGATGGCCTTCTGCCACAGGGGTACGCGCTCGTCAAGCAGCAGGCGGCGCAGCAACTTCAGTTCACGGACCTGCTCGCTGTCCTGCAGTTGCGGCAGGGAACGGGCCAGTTCCGTCGCCAGGGCGCCGACGCGCTGCTGCCAGCGCCCCTCCCGCAGCAGATCCCACAACGCCTTGCGCAGGCGCGCGTCACCCGTCCGCAGCAGCACTTGCATCAGTCGCCAGCGAGCATTGGCGTTCATCGTTCGCGCTCCATAACCCGCCCAGTATACGCGCCCGCTGCGCCGCCGTCACAGAACCAGTTCAGCAGCCATTAATCCGCTATCCTTATAGTGGCGTTACAAAGGTTGGACAGTGTGCCACAGGCAGGAGCTGGACATGACCGGCGAACGCATTCTGGTTATCGAGGACGAGGTGGCCATCGCCCGTTTTATTGAGCGCGGCCTGATCTTCGAGAATTACCGTCCCGTCATACGTCACGACGGCCACAGCGGACTTGCGGCCGTACGCGATGAGCCGCCGGACCTGGTCATCCTGGACTGGATGTTACCAGGTCTGGACGGTCTGGAGGTCTGCAAGCGCCTGCGCCGGGCCAGCGACGTGCCGGTGCTGATGTTGACGGCGCGCGATGACGTCAGCGACCGCGTGCAGGGCCTTGACGCCGGCGCCGACGACTACCTCGTCAAGCCCTTTTCCTTTCAGGAGTTGCTGGCCCGCATCCGCGCGCTGCTGCGGCGCAACGCGCCCGCCAGCCGCCCCGAGGTGCTGCGTTTCGCCGATCTGTCGCTGGATACCGGTACGCGCCGGGCGCAACGCGGCGAGCGCATGATCGACCTGACGGCCAAGGAATACGAACTGCTCGAACTCTTCATGCGCAATCCGCGCCAGGTACTGACGCGCGACGTCATCTTCGATCGCGTCTGGGATTATGATTTCGGCGGCGCCAGCAATATCATCGAGGTCTACGTGCGCTACCTGCGGCAAAAGGGCGAGGCCGGCGACGAAGCGCGCCTGATCCATACCGTGCGGGGTGTGGGCTACGTACTACGGGAGGAATAGCCGCGTCGACATGACCTTTCGCAAGCGGCTCATCCTTTACTTTTCCGGCCTGCTGGCCATTTTCATCCTTGTCTTTGGCGTACTCGTTTACACGGTGCTGGACAGCGCCCTGATGCAGTCCGTCGATCGTCGCCTGGAAGAGACCGCCACCCTCGTCATCAACAACAGCCGCGGCCTGTCCTCCCTGGTGAGCACCCAGCGCGTCATCGTGCTGCCCCGCCTGGATATCTTCAGCTTTCCGGGCGTGGGCGTGCAGGTCTGGTCCGTCGATGACGGTCCACCGCAACTGGAAGCTGCCTCCAACAACATTGCCACCCTGGTACGACCGCTGAACGAGAGCGCGCTGGGCGCGACGGAGCCGGTCTACGCCAACGTCACGCTGAACGACCATGCCGTGCGCGTACTGACCAGCCCGATGATCGCCGGTGGCGAGTTGCTGGCCAACGTGCAACTGGTCATACCCCTGCGCGCCACCTACGAGACGCGCCAGAACCTGCTGCTCGTCATGGGCCTGGGCGGCAGCCTGGTCGTGCTGGCCTCGATCGCCGGTGGCCTGTGGCTCTCGCAGCGCGCCCTGCGGCCCATCCGGCGCATCGCGGCGGCGGCGGCCTCCATCGCGCGGACGGACGACCTGGATACCCGCCTGGAATGGCAGGGGCCGCGTGACGACCTGGGGCGTCTCGTCTCGGTCTTCAATGACATGATGACGCGTCTGCAGGGCCTCTTCAGCGTGCAGCAACGCTTCGTCGCCGACGTGTCCCACGAACTGCGCACGCCGCTGACCGCCATTCGCGGCAACCTCGATCTCATCCGTCGCTATGGCATGGACGAAGCCTCGCTGGAAGCCATTGAGGGCGAGGCCGGGCGTATGGCGCGTATGGTCGATGATCTGCTGCTGCTGGCGCGCGCGGACTACGGCGGCCTGGCGCTGGAGCTGAAAACGCTGGACCTGGATACCCTCTTGCTGGAGGCCGGGCGGGAGGCGCAACTGCTCGCCGGAGAGCGCGACCTGGACATTGAGATGCGTCGCCTTGAACCCCTGCGCGCCCGGGGCAACGCCGACCGCATCAAGCAGTTGCTGCTCAACCTGCTGGACAACGCGATCAAGTTTACGCCCGACGGGGGCCGCATTACACTGGGTCTGTACCGCGACGGCGACGACGCCGTGCTGGAGGTTAGCGACAGCGGCATCGGCATCGCGCCGGGAGATGCGCAGCGCATCTACGATCGCTTCTGGCAGGCAGACCCCTCGCGGCGGCGCGCGCAGCAACGCGACCAGGATGCCGGCCTCGGCCTTTCGATTGTGAAGTGGATCGTGGACGCGCATCACGGACGCATCGATCTCGACAGCGCGCCCGGCAGGGGCACGACCTTCCGTGTGCGCCTCCCGCTGGAGCAGGAAACCCCGCCGCTGCTGCCAGAGGGCGAGGTGGCCCGTGGCGCTCGCCGGCGCCCCGCCTGGTGGCGTATTCGCCGCAACGGAGAGGTCGCGGCGCAACAATCGGGTGAGGGATCGTAAGGGCGGCGACAGGGGGATGGCATGGCACACGCGCTTGTTGAGCAATTGCGCTTCACCCGCAGCGAGTGGACGCGCGGCCTGCAGGACGTGGACGCGGAGGATGCGCGCCGCCGTTACGGTCGCCTCAACGCCATCAGCTGGATGATTGGTCACCTGGCCTGGCACGAGCAGTTGAACTGGTTTCGCCTGGCGCAGGGGACGACGCCGATTCCGGAACTGGGGGCCTACGGCTTCGGCAAGCCCGCCAGCGAACCGCCGTCGGACGAAATGTGGGACGCCTGGCGGCGCATCACGGCCATGGCCGACCCCTGGCTGGATGATCTCACGGCGGAGCGCATGAGCGATTATCTGGCGGGTGACGCCAGGCGCGAGGAAGACATCGGTACGCGCCTGCTGCGCATCAACTATCATTACTGGTTCCACCTGGGCGAGGCCCTGGCCCTGCGCCAGTTGCTGGCCGGTGAATCGCAGCATCCCCTGCCGGAATTCGTCGGGTCGATGGCCGCGGCGCCCTGGCGACCCGGCTGAAGCGGGGGGCTTCCGTCAGTGTAAACGCGCCCGCCTGGCGGCGGAGCGGATGATTTACACTTGAGCGCCTTGAGAGCGAAGACAGCCGCGAGAATGCGGGGAGGAAGACATGGCACACGTACTCGTTGAACAGTTACGCTTCACGCGCCGCCACTGGCAGCGCGGCCTGACCGACGTCACGGCGGCGGAGGCCCTGCAGCGTCACGGGCGCATCAACCCGATCGGCTGGATGGTCGGCCACCTCGCCAGCCATGAGCAGTATCTGTGGTTCATGGAGGGTCAGCAGCAGGAGGGGCCGGCGCCGCAGGTGTATGCCTGCGCCTACGACCAGCCCGCCAGCACGCCGCCCCTGGACGAGATGTGGGAGGCCTGGCAGAAAATCACGACGGCCGCCGACCCCTGGCTGGACAGCCTGACATCAGCGCAGATGGAAGAATACCTGCCCGGCGACGAGCGACAGGTGGAGAACACCGGCTCCGCCATCCTGCACGTCATTTACCACTACTGGTATCACCTGGGCGAGGCCATGGCCGCGCGCCAGTTGCTGGCCGGCGACTCGCAGCATCCCCTGCCGGAGTTCCCCGGTCCGCTGGTCGGGGCCTTCTGGCGCGCGCCCGACCCCGACTGAGAGGCGCTGACTTTTAGCCCGCGGCTTCGGCCGTCGGGGTCAGGGCGGCCTGCGCCGTCACGGTCGCCAGCAGGGCTGCGGTCTCCGCCGTGGCCGTCGCCCGGGCCTCCGCCGTGGCCGTGGCAATTTCAACCTCGCTCAGCGGGTTGAGCGTGGCCGTGGGCAGCGGCGTCGCCGTCGGCAGCGGCTCCCAGGGCGGGTCGTCGATGCGCTCCAGGACTGCGTCCAGGGGCCGGCTGTTGACCAGCAGCACCTGGTTGCCCTGTTCCAGGTCCGGCGCGGAGGCGACCGCGTCCAGTTGCCGCTTCATGACGTAATGGCGCGTGCCCTGCGGGTTTTGCTTGCCGATGAAGACGATCTCCAGGGGGCCTTCGCCACGGTCGATTTCGAGGGTCCAGGCCGGCGCGTCGAGGCCGAAGGCGCCCGCGTCGTCAATCTCGAAGCTGCTGCTGACGGCCAGTTCCAGCAGGTCCGCGACGGCCTCCTGCGCCGCCGCCTGGTCGACTGTGCGCTGCTCCGCGTCCGCGGGGCCCTCGAGAGCCCAGAGCTCGTCCGCGCGGGTCAACAGGATGCTGCTGCCGCTCTGGTTGTCACGCAGGCCCACGCTGACGACGTCGGCCGGCTCCAGGTCGGGCAGCAGGGGGCCGCCCTCTTCCTGCACGACGGGCGTGGCGACGGTCTCGTCCGCGTCCCGCTCCTGGCTGAGGAACAATACGGCAAGGATGACAATGACGCTGACCAGCAGCAGCAGCAGGGTATTGCGGCTGAGACGCATGACTCACTGACCTCCCTGTGGCGCGCTCTCGCGGTTGCGGTACCAGACCAGCGCGCCAATCGCCAGCACGCCGAAGGGCAGCAACAATGAGGTGATGACGTTGATCAGCGCGAGGCTTTGCGCGTCGGCGAAGAGCGGCGCATCCTGCGGCCGCGCGGCGCTCTGGATGTTGACCTGGGAGAACCAGTCCTCGAAGTCCGTGGCCCAGAAGATGCTGTCCACCGCCACGTCGAAGTTGGCCACGCCGTTGATGCCGGTGAAGCCGTTGGCCAGCATCGAGGTGCTGCCAAAGAGCGCCACGCGCGCGCCAGTCTCGCTGTTTTCGGCGGCGGCGGCCAGCACCAGCGGCCCGGTCAGGCTCGTCTCCTCCGGCTCGATGTTGCCTTCCAGCACGGCGCTGAAGTCCCTCATGTTGTAAGAATCGGGCGAGGAGGAGGCCAGCGAGGTCAGCGTCACCGAAGCCGGCGGCTCTGTCGCGATCTCAATGCTGTGCGGCGCCTCGAAGACCAGCGCGAAGCCCTGTGAGTAAGGCTGCGTGATGCGATGGTAGGCATCCATGTCCGTGCTGACCGGGTAGAGCGGGTTCTGGAAGGCCTGGCTGCGGTCGAGCACCATGTCGTTGCGGAAGCGCAGGCCGAAATGCTGGAAGAGCCAGTCGCCGAGCGCGGCATCCGCGGCCAGCGGCGCGCTGCCGGTCTCAAGCCCGGGCGCGGCCAGCAGGATCAGCTTGCCGCCACCGGCGAGGTAGTCTGTCAGCACCGCCAGTTCCGGTTCGGAGAGCGGCCGGCTGCCCCCGGCGATGATCATGATCTCGCCGTCGATGGCCGGGTCGTTCAGACGCAACTCGCTTTCCGGCCGCGTGAAATCCAGCAGCGGCACCTCGCGGTTGGTCCAGTCCAGTTGCTGTTCGAGGCCGAGGCTGAGGGTGGAGAGGCCCTCCGGGCCGGAGGCGTTCATGCCCGGGCCGTCCTCCACTTCGATGAACCAGGTGCGGAAGTCTCCGGCGACGGCGTTGCGCAGGATGGCGTTGGTCAGGCCGTCCTGGCTGAAGAAGCGCAGCAGTTCGCCTTCCTCAAGGTCCGGCTCCCCTTCTGCATTGAGCCGTGTGACGAATTGCTGGTTGGGGTTGGCGGCGCCCATTTGCTCGGCGCGCAGGGGGTTGCGGTCGAGGTCGACGAACTCGCTGATCACCTTGCCCTGGCTGACGGACACGTATTCCGCCATCAGCAGTTCCAGCTGGTCGCGAATGCCCGCCGAGGTGGCGCTGATGAACGTGGTCACGTGCACCTGCGGCAGCGTGGGGTCGGCGCCGATGGCGGCGATGGCGCTGCGCCCCTCGGACGAGAGCGCGTATTCATTGGACTGGCTCAGGGTGACGCTGAGGTTGGCCTGGCGCACGAAGGTGTAAATGGCGACCAGGGCGGCCAGCACGACCAGGGTGACCAGCAGGCTGGTGCCGCCGAAACGCAGGGTGCGTCCCGTGAGTACGGCGCGCACTTGCTGCGGCGCCGTGAAGGCCCAGCCAAGCAGCGCCAGCAGCGCGATGCCCAGCGCGCCCCAGGCGACGACGGCATCGGCATTGATGGCAAAGGCCAGCAGCCCGGCCAGGCCGGCGGCCAGCGCCAGCAAAAGCAGGCTGCGGGGTGGCAGGAAGGGCTGATCGTCGGAAAGTTTGTCTTGCATGCTCAGGCTCTCCAGCGACGGGTCTCAACCAGACGGGTGGTGATGAAGAGGGCGCCGATGATGACGCAGATGAAATAGACGACGTCCTCGGCGCGCACGATGCCCTGCGCCAGGGTGACGGAGAAATGGGCCTGCAAACCCAGCTCGCGCACGAAGTCGGCCAGCAGGCTGGAACTGCCCTGGCCCGCGATCCAGATGGCGGCGATCTCGGCGAGGTAGAGCACCAGGATGGTGGCCGAGCCGAGAAAGGCCGCCACGATCTGGTCCTCGGTCACGGCGGACCAGATCAGGGTGATGGCCAGCACGGCGCCGCCATAGAGCCAGGCGCCGCCGTAAGCGCCGAGGGCCACGCCGGCATCCGGCACGCCGATGAAGGACTGCAGGGCGTAAAAGACCAGCGAAAGCAGCAGGAGCACGCTGTAATAGGCCCAGGCGGCGAGGAACTTGCCGATGATGAAGCTGCTCTCGTGCATGGGCAGCGTCATCAATACCTCCAGCGTGCCTTCGCGGCTTTCCTCGGCCAGCAGACGCATGGTCAGCAGCGGCGCGATGAGGAACATGAGGAAGGTCAGCAGGTTGGGCGCGAAACCGGCATCGGCCGGGATGCCGCTGCCGAAGGACAGCGCCGCGTTGGCCTGGGCGATGAAGCCGTTGAAGAGCACCCCGAGGAAAAGCAGGAGCGCGAAGGCGATGGCGTAGGCCACCGGCGAACGGAAATAGAGGGCCAGTTCACGGCGAAATACGGCCAGAATGCTATGCATGGCTCACCTCGTCCTCCTCCGGCGTCTCCGCCGGGGCTTCCGCGTCGCCGGGCGGTTCCTCTGGCGGCGCGTGGCTGCCGGCCACCTCAAGGAAGATATCCTCCAGCGTCACGGCCACCGAGCGCAGTTCGTTCAGCGCCCAGCCGCGCTCCAGCACCGCGCGGGCGATGGCGGGGCGCGGGTCCAGTTCCGGGTCGGCTGGCGTGGCGGTGATGCCGTCGGCGCTGATCTCGGCCCGTTCGACCTCGGGCAGGGCGTTGACGAGCGCCTGCGCCTCGTCCAGCGGCGCGTCGACGCGCAGGACGACCGGGCGCCCGCTCTCCAGTTCGCTGCGCAGCGCCTGGGGCGAGCCCTGGGCCATGATCTCGCCGCGATCGATGATGACCACCTGGTCGCAGATCTGCTCGGCCTCGGAGAGGATGTGCGTACTGAAGAGCACGGTGTGGTCGCGCCCCAGCACGCGCACCAGGTCCCGCAATTCCAGCACCTGGAAGGGGTCGAGGCCGATGGTGGGCTCGTCGAGAATGAGCACTTCGGGGTCGTGAATCAGCGCCTGGGCCACGCCAACGCGCTGGCGCATGCCCTTGGAGAGGGTGCGAATACGGCTGTCCGCGCGATGCACCAGGTCGACGCGCTCCAGCACCTCGCGCGCGCGGCGCCTGCCATCGCGCAGGCCGCGGATATCGGCGATGAACTTAAGGTAGCCCAGGGCCGTCATGTCGCGATAGAGAGGCACGTTTTCCGGCAGATAGCCGACGCGCCGCCGGACTTCCATGCTGTCCGTGAAGACGTCATGGCCGGCGACGATGGCGCGGCCGGACGAGGGCGGCATGAAGCCGGTGAGGATGCGCATGGTGGTGGTCTTGCCGGCGCCGTTGGGGCCGAGAAAGCCGGTCACCTGGCCGGGCCGGGCCTGAAAGCTGACGTCCCGGATGGCGCTCACCTCGCCATAGCGCTTGCTCAGGTTTTCAACTTCGATCATGGAGTTTTCTTCCTTCCACGCGCGCCGCAAACCGGAGCACTGGCGTCCGCTGTCGCTGACCCGGTTGCGGGCGGCCAGTATAGCGTTGCCCCGGCGGCGTGTGCAGCCGGAATATGAAGAATCACATTAACATTGGTATGGCAGTGAAAATTGTGTGACAGGGACGGCGATCACCGCGGGTGACCGCCGTCCCCGGCGACGCTGCGCGCCGGCGCTGTCAGCCGTAGAGCGTGACGGGCGCCAGGTCCACGTCCGGTGCATTCATGTAGCGGGCATTGACCCAGCCGACGGCGCCCTCGCCCCGGAAGTCATGGTCGACCTGCAGCCAGCCGCCCTGCTCGTCGCGCCCCAGCACGGCAACCACGTGCCCGCGCGTGAGTTGCGTCAGGATCTCGCCCTCCGGGACGATGGGCAGGTCGCGCACGTTCAGACGGCCTGTGTCAACCATCGCGAAGAGCGCGCCTTCGGCGGCAAAGGCATCCGCGGCGGGCAGCGCCAGATCCAGGCGCGGCGCGACCAGATAGCGCGCGTTGACCCAGGCGGACTCGCCATCGATATCCAGTTGCGCCCAGCTTGAGTCGAAGTTGCGCGCCAGCACGGGGTATTCCTCGCCGCGCCACAATTTTGTCACGATCTCACCGCCGAAGAAGTGGGGAATGTCCCGCGCGTTGACGCGGCCGGTGTTGACCCGCGCGCTGACGGGCAGTTCCGCCGGGTCCGGCTCCAGCAGCGGCGCCAGATCCAGGTCGGGCGCCAGCAGGTAGCGCGCGTTGACCCAGCCCGCCTCCCCGTCGATGTCCAGTTGCGCCCAGGAGGAGTCCATGTTGCGGCCGGTGACCGGCCAGAAGCTGTTGTTGAATATCTGCGTCTGCACGAAGCCGTACTGATGGTGCGGGAAGTCGCGCACGTTGAGCCGGCCCGTATTCACCTGGGCGAAAATGGCGTCATCCGCCGCGGCGGCCTCCACACTGAGGGGCGCCAGTTCCAGGCGCGGCGCGTCGATGTAACGGGCGTTGACCCAACCCGGGGTGCCGTCGATGTCGAGTTGGGCCCAGGTGCTGTCCAGATTACGCCCGACGACGGGGTAGATCTCGCCACGCCACAGTCGTGTCACCACCTCCCCGGCGAGGAAGTTGGGGACGTCGCGCGCATTAAGCCGGCCGGTGTCGATCTGTGCGTTGACCGGCAAGGCCTCCGGGTCTGTCTCCAGTTCGGGCGCTGCCAGCAGATCAGGCGCCAGCAGATAACGCACATTGACCCAGCCGCTGCTGCCATCGACGTCCAGCTGCACCCAGGTGGAATCCTCGTTGCGGCCGGTGACGGACCAGATCGAGTTGTTGAAGACCTGCGTCAGCACAAGACCGTACTGATGGTGCGGGAAGTCGCGCACGTTGAGCCGTCCCGTCCGGACGCGGGCATTGATGATGCCCGCCGCCGCCGCGCTGGCGCTGAAGGGCGCGTCCTGCAGGCCAGGCGCGATGATATAGCGCGCGTTGACCCAACCTGTCTCGCCGTCAATGTCGAGCTGGGCCCAGGTGCCTTCAAGGTTGCGCCCGACGACGGGGTAGCTTTCACCCCGGTCGATCTGCGTCAGAACGCGCCCCAGCAGAAAGACGGGCGTGTCGCGCACGTTAAGCCGGCTGGTGGCGACCACGGCCATGAGTTCCGCACCTTCTTCCTGGGCTGTCAGTGGCCCGGCCGCCAGCGCGGAAGCGAGCAGAACCAGAGCCAGTGCGATCCTGAACCAAAGTTTCATTTTGTGTCCCCTCCGCATGCGTTGCCGGCGGGTAGTATACTCTTTGTCACCTTTTCATTCACAATCCTTCACATTCACCATGGCGATGTGAGAAAGATCCGCCGGTACACGGCCCTCCGGCACCGTAGTGTGCAATAGCCGAGGGGGCATTGTTCTCCCTGCCCCTGAACGACGATGGCGCCGAAAGCGCCGGGAGCGGGGCAGGGGCAACAGCCGGCGCCCGGGCCGGCGTCGACGTCAGCAGGGAATGGCCGTCGTCACTGAAGACGACTCCCCTGATTTGCTGCTGCGTCGCGACACGCCTGGGAAACGTCGCTGCGGGCCCCGGGCTGCGGGAGGTCAGTATGTGTTCAGGCAAATGTGCGAAAAAAGCCCCTGGAACCTGCCAGCCGGACGGGCTACAGGTCGGGACATTCGGGCGTCGGCCAACAGGGGTGACCGACGCCCTGCATGCTTGCGGGCGGAAGGCGGCTCCTAGCCGTAGAGTGTCACAGTCACCAGATTCCTGCGCGGGATGTACAGGTAACGGCCGTTGACCCAGCCGGTGGCCCCTTCACCCCGGTGGTCGTAGTCGATCTTTATCCAGTTGCTGTTGGCGTCGCGTCCCAGCACGGTGACGACCTGGCCGCGCGACAACTGCGTCAGGATTTCACCATCCGGGTAAACGGGTCTGGCGCGCACGTTCAGACGGCTCGCATCCACGCGCGCGAAAATGATTTCATGCGCGGCCTGGGCCTCCGCGCTGAGCGGCGCGAACTCCAGGTCCGGTGAGGTCTGGATCAGGCTTGCCCGGACCCAGGCGGCCGTACCGTCGATATCCAGCTGGGCCCATTTGCTGTCGAAGTTGCGCGCCAGCACCGGGTAAACTTCACCACGCCAGAGTTTCGCCACCACCTCACCGCCGAGGAAGTTCGGGATGCTGCGCACGTTGAGCCGGCCGGTCTGCACGCGGGCATTGACGGGCAGGTCTGACAGGTCCGTGTCCAGTTCGGGCGCTGCCGCCAGATCAGGCGCCAGCAGGTAGCGCGCGTTGACCCAGCCGCTGGTGCCATTGACGTCCACCTGGGCCCAGGTGGAGTCCGTGTTGCGGCCGGTCACGGGCCAGATCGTGTTGTTGTAGACCTTTGTCAGCACAAAGCCGAACTCGTGGTGCGGGAAGTCGCGCACGTTGAGCCGGCCGGTCTGCACGCGGGCATTGACGATACCCACCGCCGCCGCGCTGGCGCTGAAGGGCACATCCTGCAAGCCTGGCGCGACAAGGTAGCGCGCGTTGACCCAGCCCAGGATGCCGTCGACGTCGAGCTGCGCCCAGGTGCCCTCCAGATTGCGCCCGACGACGGGGTAGCTTTCACCCCGGTCGATCTGCGTCACCACGCGCCCCAACAGGTACACGGGTGTGTCACGTACGTTCAGCCGGCCGGTCGCGACCACCGCCGTGATCTCAGGCGTTGTCTCGTCGCCGCTCGCTTCCTGGGCCGCCAGCGGGCCCGCCATCATGGCGATCAGCAAAATCGCTACAGTCGTGATAATTCGTAATACCGGCGTCATATCAAACCCCCCTCCATTTGTGGTGCCGGGCGGGGAGTATACACGTTTGTTGGCCATGCTTCGTTAAATTGTCTTAACAGGACTCAGTCCCTTGCCACCATGTGTTCACACATTCTCACGACAAGGGAGGCGCTGTGGCAGGGGTTCCCGGTCATCGCGCAGTGGCGGCGGGGCCGGAAAGGGCCGCTGGTCGAACTCAGCTGGACGCGGGAGTTGGCTCCGCCGTCACCTGCTGCAGGGCGGGTGTTTGCGCAGGGGGAAGGGAGCCGGAGTCGTCGCCACCCTCCTCCTCCTCAGGCGGCGTTTCGCGGCTGTCGTCGATGACGGGCACGGCTTCCAGGTCGGGTAGCACGGTGATCCAGGCGCCGCTGACCCAGCCGGCGATGCCGTCGGTATTGAGTTGCACCCAGCTGGAATCGGCGTTGCGGCCGATGACGGCGTAGATCTCGCCCTGGGTGACGATGTGCAGGATGCGTCCTTCAAGAGAGGGTTCGGCGCGCACGTTGAGGTAATCGGCAGTGACCGTGGCGTCGGAAAGGACGGCGTCCTCGTTGAGCACGGGAACCGTTTCAAGACCCGGATGCGCGTCCAGCCAGTCGCTGTGCGCCCAGCCGTTGATGCCGCTCACGTTCAGCCACAGCCAGTCCTCATCGAGGCTGCGGCCCAGCACGGGGTAGCGTTCGCCCTCATGGATTCGCAGCAGGATGCGGCTCGTTTGATTCGGCAGGGCGCGCAGGTTGAGGATTCTTGTGTTCACGACGGCCGTGACGTTGGTGACGGGGGCCGGGCTGCCGTCGGTAATCGGCACGTTGGCAAGGTTTTCTGCCTCGACGTAACTCGCGTTCACCCAGGCCTGCAGGTCGCCGAATTCCAGTTCCAGCCAGGTGCCGAGGCCGTTGCGGCCGATAACCGGCAGCACCTGGTTCATGGTGACGAGTTTGACGACGTCGCCGTGCACGCCGGAATCATTGCGCATGTTCAGGAAGCGCGCCGTGATGCGCGCGCGCGGCGCGTTCTCAGGCGGCGGGGTCAGGAGCGGGTCCATGTTGAAGATCAGGTGGGCCCGGCCAACCTGCTCAAGGTATTCCACGACGACCACGTGCTCGCCAGTTTCCAGCGGCAGTTCCTCCTGGAAGAGCTCTGCGTCGCTGGCGCGCCATTCGTCGATGATCGTTACGTCATCCACCAGCACGCGAATCCCGTCATCGGCCTGGGCGCTTAACTGGTAGGTGCCACCCTCCAGCCAGACACGGGTCGTCCAGCGTGCCGCGAAGAAGTCGACCGGGACACCGGCATGCGGCGAGCCCTCGCCCCAGCTGCCCCTTGGCCTGATTTCGCTGCGGACGACCACAGGGTTTCCGGTCATTTCCACGTTGTCGTAGTACTCGGCCGTCCAGCTGCCGGTTTGCGCGGCGACGGGCAAGCCCAGGCCCGTCAACGCCAGAGTCAGGAAAACACAAATTCTTGCAAGGTTCATGCCGGTCTCAACAACAGGTCAAGCTGTCTTCAATGAATGTTACCGTGTCAGACAAAAAGGTGGCAAATGCATCAGGAATGCCAGGGCTCGTCACTGTGGCCGGCCAGGTGGTTTTCGTGGCGGGCCAGGGCGAAGAGCAGGTCGGAGAGGCGGTTGAGGCAGGGCAACAGTTGCGGGCCGATGTCCTCCTCCGCCTGCAGGGCCACGATCAGCCTTTCGGCGCGGCGGCAGACGGTGCGCGCCACGTGCAAGGCCGCGGCCGCCGGCGTTCCGCCCGGCAGAATGAATACCGTCAGCGGCGGCAGGGCGTCGTCAATGCGGTCAATCTCCGCTTCCAGCCAGCGCACACGCTCCGCGTCGATGCGCGTGACGTGGTCGCTGCGGGCCCCCGGCGGCGTCGCCAGATCGGCGCCGGCGCGCAGCAACAGCGACTGCAATTGCGCCAGACAGTCATCGTCGCGCGCGCCGAGGCTGCGCGCCAGACCCAGCCCTGCGTTTAACTCATCAAGGGTGCCGCAGGCCGCGACGCGCAAATGGGTCTTCGGCACGCGTCCGCCGGCGAAGAGCAGGGTCGTGCCATCGTCGCCGCTGCGGGTGTAGAGTTTCATTCCGGCGACACATTCTTGCGCATGCAGAACACCTGTGCTATACTGCTGGGACAGATTGAGCAGTGGCATTTTCCGCCTGCCAGACTACACTGGGCAGGGTGGGATTTCCAGCGGGAGTGAGCGCGATGGCAAGGCAGCGAACGAAGAGCAACGCGCAGGGCAGCAGGCAGGAGACCGCCCGGCGGAAGGCCCTGGACGCGGCGGTGCAGGACCTCACCCGTCGCTTCGGGGATGGCTCCATCATCCGTCTGGGCGAGGCCAGCGGCCTGGCCGTGGACGTGATCCCGACCGGCTCGCTGGGGCTGGACATCGCCCTCGGCGTGGGCGGCATCCCGCGCGGCCGGGTGGTGGAAATCTACGGGCCGGAATCCAGCGGCAAGACCACACTTTGCCTGCACGTCATCGCCGAGGCGCAGCGCCTGGGCGGCCTGGCGGCCTTTATCGACATGGAGCACGCGCTCGACCCCGTCTATGCCGAGCGCCTGGGGGTGGACGTCGACACGCTCTACATCTCGCAGCCGGACACCGGCGAGCAGGCGCTGGAGATCGCGGAGGCGCTGGTGCGCTCCGGCGCGCTGGACGTGGTGGTGGTGGACAGCGTGGCGGCGCTGGTGCCGCGCGCGGAGATCGAGGGCGAGATGGGCGACAGCCACGTCGGCCTGCAGGCGCGCCTGATGAGCCAGGCCCTGCGCAAGCTCAGCGGCGCCATCAAGCAGTCCAACACTGCCGTGCTTTTCACCAACCAGATCCGCGAGAAGGTGGGCGTGATGTACGGTTCACCGGAGACGCAACCCGGCGGACGCGCGCTCAAGTTTTACGCCAGCGTGCGCCTGGATATCCGCCGCATCCAGGGCATCAAGCAGAGCGGCAGCACGATCGGCAACCGCACGCGCGTGCGCGTCACCAAGAACAAGGTGGCGCCGCCCTTCCGTGAGACCGAATTCGACATCATGTTTTACGAGCAGGGCATCAGCAAGATGGGCGAAATCCTGGACCTCGGCATCGTCCTCGAAGTCGTGGAGAAACGCGGCGCCTTCTACCGTTACAACGAGGCCCTGATCGGCCAGGGCCGCGAGAACGCGCGCCGTTATCTGCATGAAAACCCCGCCGTGCAGGCCGAGATCGAGAATGCCGTGCGGGCCCACTATGGTCTGCCATCCCTGGTCGCGACCGCTGACGACCTGAAAGGCTGAAGCACGCAACGCCGGCCCTTGTCCTCACGCGCCCGTCCAGCCATCCGCTTTTGTCACCTTGCGCGGGCTCGCTGCGTAGTTGTGGCATGCGAAGCCCTGCATGGGGCCGAAAGCCCGTGATCCCGCGTCTGACGCTGCTGTTCCTGCTTGCCGCACCCACGCTGGCCGCCTGTTCGGACCTGGTGCCGTCGGCCTCGGCCACCGCCCTGCCGACGGTCGCCGTCCTGGAAGCGCCGCCGCCGGATACAGCCGAACTGCTGACGCAGGCCTTCCACAACATCCGCAGCAGCGCCACCCTGCGTCTGGAGGTACAGCACAGCGGCGAGCCCTGGTTGATCGCCACGGACGTCGGCAACGTGGCCTTCGAACAGGCCGGGGTCAGTTTCGTGGCGCCGGACACCCTGCAGGTCGACGCCGGCGTGAGGATTTTCGGTCTGGCGGCGGGGGTCGACCTCTTCGCCCGGGGTGAGCAGCAGTGGTATCGCAACGCGCTGCTGACGGGCGGCAACTGGCAGGGCGGCATCCTCGTGGAGAACTTCAACCCGCAGCAACTGGTCGCGCCAGGCAGCGGCTTCGATCGCGCGGCGCAGGCACTGCTGGGCCTGACCTGGCAGGGACTGGTGGCGCTGGAAGACGGCCGGCCGGCGCATCTGCTGAGCGGCCCGGCGCGCGGCGAGGAAGTCAGCGCCCTGCTGGTCAACCTGGTGCAGTTGACGGGCGAGGTGCAGACGGAGGTCTACATCGACATGGACACGCTGCTGCCCTTGCGATTCGTCCTGAGCCAGCCGGACATCGCCACCTGGGAGGTGCGGGTCACGGCGGTCAACGCCGCAGTCCAGCTGGACGCGCCGCTGCAGGCGGGGGGATGAGGCCCGTGTTGGAGGGTCGCGAACAGAAAGGGTGGTAAAATGAGCGCGAAGTCTCCCATTTCGAACCTGCGCATCATTCCGGTGGCAAGGGAAGGAACGGTGATCGACATCCGTCCAGGATCGATCAACATCAAATGGCGCCCGCTCACCATCGCTGAACAGATGGCTTCCCTGAAAAGGCAACGACGTTTTCGGTTCACGTCCCCAACTCCACCCTGCAACAAGGGTTGACCAGACAGTCACTGAGAAGACGAAGGGAGCGCAACCATGGACGCAGCCATTCGCCAGGCCCTGGCCAGCGACCTGACCATCGACATCACCACCACCGGACGCCGCAGCGGCCAGCCGCGCCGCCTCGAGATCTGGTTCCACGAGTTTGAGGGCCGCTGGTACATCACCGGCTCGCCGGGCACGCGCGACTGGCTCGCCAATATGCTGGCCAACCCGCAGTTCACCTTTCACCTGAAGGAAAGCCTGCAGGCCGACCTGGCGGCGCGCGCCATCCCTGTGCGCGACGAGGCCGAGCGCCGCCGCGTGCTGGGCGGCATCTTCGCGGGTAAGGATACGCCGGAAAAGCGCGAAAGCCGCGTCGCCGGCAGCCCGCTGGTCGAGGTGGTGTTCGAATAGCGACGACTAGCGCGCGCAGCCGCCCTCGCCGCTGGGGCGCACCGAGGGCCGCGCAATGTCCGCCACGCCCTTCCACGCATAGGGGTCATCGCCGGCGACCATGACGACGTCGCGGTAGTCGGCCGTGGCGGCGCGCGTCCCTTCCGCAAACTGCATCCAGGGCAGCAGCGACTGTGCGCTCATGTAGTGGTTGACCAGCGCGCGACGGTGGCCGCCCCGGGCGCGGTTGGGCAGCGAGCGGTGCAGCAGGTAGCCGTTGAAAAAGATGATCGACCCGGCCCTCACTTCCACCGGCAGGGCGTCCTCGTCGCGCCAGGGGAAGCCCTGGCTCTCGTCCGTGCAGTCGAAGCGCGGATCGTCCTGCTGCTCCAGCGGCCAGAGCACGCCGTAACGATGGGAACCCGGCAACACCCACAGACAGCCGTTCTCGACCGTGGCGTCGTCCAGCGCCATCCACGCGCCGGTCAGGCTGCGGTCACGCGTGGGGATGAAGTCCTCGTCCTGGTGCCAGGCCTGGCCCGGCTTGCCGGCGGACTTGACGAAGAGCATCGACTGCATGCACTTGACGTCCGGGCCGATGATCTGCGTCAGGACGCTGACGATGGCCGGGTGCGAGAGCTGCGCGTGCATCAGGGGCGAAATCTTGTGCGGGAAGTGGATGCAGAGGTACTGGCGGATGACGTCCTCGTCGCTCTCCTCCGGCCTGTGCGACAGGCCGTTGCGCAGCGGGCCGCGCTCGCCGCGGCAGATGCGCGCCGTCTCGGCCCGCAGTTGCGCGATCTCCTCGGGCTGCAGCGCGTCTTCGAGGACGAGGTAACCGTTCCTGCGATAGTCGTCCACCAGCGACGCCGCCAGCGGCGCGTTTGCCACCTGGGCCGGCGTCGCCGTATCAGACATGGTCATCCTGCCCCTCCCCGAACCTGCACCATGGACTTCCGCTTTAAAGGAAGGTTCCCGCCCCGGCTGGCGGGACGGGAACCCTGTGCTACGGGATGGACAGGATCAGGCGTCGGAGTCTTCTTCCTCTTCCTCTTCCATCTCCCCGTCCTCGTCCGACATGTCTTCTTCCATCATGTCGTCCATGTCCAGCATCTCGCCCGTGATGGGGTCAACGCCGGTGCTGATGCTGCCGTCCTGCAGGCCGGCGAAGATTTCTGCCAGCTGCGCCAGCACCTCCTCCGGCACGTCGGAATCATGCGGCGGCGCCAGGCCGACGCCGTCATTCTCGGCGGCCAGCACGCGGTTGCCACCGTAATTCATGTCGTCGCCCGCAACCAGCTCCGCCAGCGAGAGGTAGACGCCCTGGTCGACCCGCTTCATGGCGCTGGAAATGAGCATTTCCGCGCCCGGCGTCTCGCCATTGCCGAAGGTCGTCAGGTATTCGTCCTGGTCGACGCCGATCACGTAGACGCCTTGCGCGGCTGCGGCCTGAATGGCGCCGGAGCCGGTCGGGCCGCCCGCGCCAAAGATCACGTCCGCCCCTTCGGCGATGAACTGCGACGCCGTTTCGGCGCCGGTTGCCGGATCCGTGAAGCTGGGGATATAGACGCCGAGGGCCGCGGCATCCATGTTGGTATGGGCCACGCCGTTCTCAAAGCCATGGCGGAAGCGGATCACCGGCGGGATGTCGATGCCGTAAACGCCGGCCACGACACCACTCTCGGTCATCAGCCCGGCGAGCGCGCCGGCCATGAAGCCCGCCTGGTCCTCGCGGAACAGGACGCCCACCTGGTTGGGCGACGCTTCGGGATAGAAATGATCGACGCCGATGAAGTAGACGTCCGGATTGGCCGCGGCGGCGGCCAGGGTCGCGTCCGTCATCAGGAAGCCCACCGTGATGATGGCGCCATAGCCGGAGTCGACGCAGGTCTGGATGTTGGTGGCGTAGTCCACCTGGCTGGTGGTCTCGATATAGGTTGAGTCGAGGTCGAATTCTTCCACCGCGTCCGTCATACCCTTGTAGGCGAACTGGTTGAAGGTCCCGTCGTTAACGCGGCCGACGTCCGTAATCAGACAGACCGACTCGATCAGCGGGTCCTGCGCAAGGGCCGGCAGCGCCAGCGACATGGTCGCCAGTAACACCAGCGTGAGCATAAGGACGATTTTTCTGTTCACAGCGCGGGTTCCTCTCACTCTCGTGGTCGATAGTGCACACCCGCTACTGTAACCCAAAACCTGCGGGCGATAAAGCAGCAGGACGCCGGCCGGAAGTCCTCAGCCGGCGCTCTCCTGCGCCTGCTCCGGCTCCAGCCTGGCGCCGGTGACCGGGTCGCAACCGGTCCCCTGGCTGCCATCCTGCAGGGCGGCATGGATGTCGTCCAGACGCTCCAGCACGTCGTCAGGTACGTCTGAATCGTGTGGCGGCGCCAGGCCGATGCCCTCGCTGGCCGCGTCCAGCACGCGCACGCCTCCCTCCCCGTGGAAGCCCGCGGCGTCGCCTTCCACCAGCGCCTGCAGGGAGAGGTAGACGCCCCGGTCCACGCGTTTCAACGCGCTGCTGATCAGGTATTCGGCGCCCGGGCTCTCGCCCCCGCCGAAGGTCGTCAGGTATTCGTCCTGGTCCACGCCGATGACGCGCACGCCGGCCGCCGCCGCGGCGAGGATGGCGCCGGAGCCGGTGGTGCCGCCGGCGCCGAGAATGACGTCCGCGCCCTCGGCGATGAACTGCAGCGCCGTCTCGGCGCCCGTCGCCGGGTCGATGAAGCTGGGGACGTGAACGCCCGCGGCCCGCGCCGCCGCGTTGCTGTGCGCGACGCCGTTCTCAAAGCCGCAGCGGAAGCGCAGCACCGGCGGAATGTCGATGCCGTAGACGCCGGCCACGACGTCGCTGTCGGTCACAAGGCCGGCCAGCGCCCCGGCAAGAAAGCCGGCTTGGTCCTCGCGAAACTGCAGGCCCACCAGGTTGGCGGGGGCCTCGCTGTAAAAATGGTCGACGCCGATGAAGTACACCGCCGGGTTGGCCTGGGCCGCCGCCAGCGTCGCGTCGGCGATCAGAAAGCCCATGGTGATGATGGCGTCATAACCCGCGTCGATGCAGGTCTGCAGGTTGTCTTCGTAGTCCACCTGGCGGGTGGTCTCGATGAAGCTGGTCTCCAGCCCGAAGTCCCCGGCGGCGGCCAGCATGCCCTCGTAACCGCCCTGGTTGAAGGTGCCGTCGTCGACGCGGCCGACGTCCGTGACCAGGCAGACCGACTCGATCAGCGCGTCCTGCGCCAGGGTCGGCGGCCCGAAAAGCGTGATGGCGAGAAGAGTCAGCGCCAGATTGCGTGTCAGCCCGCCCCTGTTCATCTCCGGAACCCTCCCTCGCCACAGCGCGAGGGGTATTTTACACGGGAGGGGGGTGGCCGGCCTGGCCAGTCAGCCGATCAGGTCCGGCAGCGTGAGCGTGATGTCCAGTTGATGGCGGCCGGCGGCGGGGCTGTCGCTGCGCAGGCCCAGTTGACGCAGCTGCTGCAACTGCGGCCCGGCGGCGGCGGGCAGGAAGGTGGCGTAGAGCGGCGCGATATCGACGTAGAGCTGCGGCGGCCGGTACTGCGCCAGGGCCTGCCAGCGCGCGCGATCGATGAGACGGTCGTCGCCGCGCAGCGCGCGTTCCATGGCCTCGGGCGCCGCGCCGGTGCCCAGCAGCAGCAGGCCATCCTCGAGCCAGACCTGCAGCGGCGGCTCGACAAAGTCATCGCCGGGCAGTATGCGACGCAGGCTCGCGTCCGCCGGGTCGCCGGCGAGGCCGCGCGCGTCAAGGGTCAGGGAGACGAGGCGGTCGAGCGCGTCGATCACGGCCTGGCCGTCGTCCACCTCGGCGACCAGCAGCAGGTCCCAGGGCATGTTCAGCGGCGGCAGGGGATCGTTGGGGCGCGGCAGCAGGGCCAGGCTGAAGCTGCCGTCAAGCCGCCGCAAGAGGTCGAGGTCCAGATCGAAATTCGCCTGGTCCCACAGGGCCAGCAGCCAGCCGTTGACCAGCGTGTTGATGGTGTCCGCGTCCGGCGCCGTCAGGAGGCCGCTGGCCGCGCCCGGGGTCTGCCGGACGCCGAAGGCGCCCAGCAACTCGCCGCCAAAAGCGCTGAATGGCGCCGCCGCCAGCAGGTTGAAGGCCAGTTGGCGCGCGTCGCTGCCGCTGGCGACCAGCATGGCGTTGCGCGGCACGGGCTCCAGCACCGCCGGGTTGAAGGGCCCCGGCGCCGGGGCGGCAGCGCCGTCGTCGTCCCCGTGGAGCGTCAGCGAAAGGCGCAGCACGTTCAGGCGCGGCCGGTCGGTCTCGAGGGAGAAGGTCAGCGCCCGGGCTTCCCCGCCCAGCGCCAGTTGTTGCAGGGTCGTGTCGCCGTCGAGGCCCTCCAGGGCCTGGCCGAGAGCGCCCAGCAGGGGTTCGGCACCCTCGCTGCCGGAGAGCAGGGCCGCGAGGGCGCGCGGGGTCTGTGTGCCGCGCAGCCAGCCGGAAAGAATCTCGCCGGAGGCCGTCTCCTCGCCGTCGCGCGGCGCGATGCCGCTGCCCTCCGCCAGCAAGGCGGGGCCTGCGCCCGCCTGGGCGTCCAGGGCGGCGCGCACCAGAGCCTCCGGCCCGATGAGGACGGCGCCAGGCGTGAAGGCGATGCTGCTGCGGTCCGCCAGCCAGAGCCGCTGACCCTGGTGCTGGTCGCGCTGCAGCAGGTCCTGCTCGTCAAGGATGTCGCTGAAGCTGCCGATGGCCTGCAGCAGGTCCTGCGTGGGCAGGATGAGCAGGGGCTCCGGATTGTCGGCGTCCCGGCGCCAGGCGAGGAACAGTTCGTCGTCCAGCCAGGGCGCGAAATCGCGCGCGAAAACGGGCAGCGTCTCGGTATCGAGCTGTTGCAGCGGCAGGGCCTGCTCCAGCCCCTGCAGCGCCTGCAGGCCCGGGCGCGCCGGTTGCAGCAGGGCGGCGGAACGGGCGGCGATGTTCAGCGCGTCGAGGGCGTCGCGGTCGTCGAGGTCGAGGCGCAGCCAGGCGTCGACGTCGGCGGGCAGGAATTCGCGCGGGTCCGCAGCGGTCGGCGGGTCAGGCGCCTGCGCGAGGAGGGGCGCGGCCAGGATCAGCAGGGCAGAGGCGCACAACAGGGCGCGACGAAAGGTGACACCCGACATGGACGACTCCCCAAAGGCCGGCGGCAGGTCAGCGCCTGAGCATAGCGCGCCCGCAGCCGGGCGGCGCGGGACTTAATCAAACGCTGATTCAGGGCCTCAGAGGCCCACGTCGCGGCGGCGGAAGGCCCACACACTGCCCAGCGCCATCAGCAGGGCCAGCGCGCTGATGAACAGCGTCTTGCCCTGGTCCAGGCCCTGCTGCACGATGCCGGCGGCGTCGTAGTAGCTGAAGAAGGAGATCGCGCGCAGGGTCTGCGACAGGCCCTCGCCGACGATGCCGGCCACGGTGTCGATCATGAAACTGGCGATCACGAAGGCGGTGGTCACGGCCAGCGCGCGCTGGCGCCGCCGCAACAGGGCCGCCATCAGCGCGGTGAAGGCCAGCACGAAAATCAGCACCGGCACCACGTTGAAGACCACCGTCGCCATGCGCGCCATGTCCAGCTGCACGTCGACCAGGGCCACGCCCAGCCAGAGGCCGAGGTAGACCAGGACGCCCACGCCCACGATACTCAGGCTGTAGGCCAGAAAGCGCTCGACGATGACCTGCCAGCGCGGCAGCGGCAGGCTCAGGATCACCTCCATGACGCCGTCATCCTCGTCGTTGGCGCTGATGCGCATGCCCATCACCACCGGATAGGCGGCGAAGATCAGCGCGAACTTGCCGAAGAAGCCGACCGTGATGATGCCCTCCGGCGTGGCCAGCACCTGCAAATCGGCGTCGAAACCGGCGGCCGCCAGCAGGATCGGCGGCAGGCCCTGGATCAGCTCAACCATCTTCATCGAGTCGAAGAAAGGCACCATGGCGGCGGTGAACAGGGCCATCAGGCCGAGGCCCGCGCCCCAGTAGACCATTTGTAGCCAGGTGCGGCGCAAGGTGTGAAGAAAGATGACTCCGCTCATAACAGTTGCTCCTGCAGATGACGGGTTGGCATGATCTAGAGTCCCATGTCGCGGCGCTGGAAGGCCCACAGCGATCCCAGGGCCAGAAGCAGGGCCAGCGCGCCGGTAAGGAAGGTCTTGCCCTGGTCCGGACCGTGTTGCAGGATCCCGGCGGGGTCGTAGTAACTGAAGAAGGAAATGGCGTGCATCGATTGCGAGAGTCCCCCGTCGGTGACGCCGGCCAGGACATCAAGCATGAAACTGGCGACCACAAAGACGACCGTCACGGCCAGCGCGCGTTGACGCCGCCGAAAGAGCGTTGCCATCAACGCGGTGAAGGCCAGCACGAAGACCAGCACCGGCACCACGTTGAAGACCACCGTCGCCATGCGCGCCATGTCAAGTTCTACCCCGGCCAGCGCGACGCCCAGCCACAGTCCCGCATAAACCAGCGCGCTCACACCCGCGAGAATCAGGCAGAAGGCGAGAAAGCGTTCGACGATGACCCGCCAGCGTGACAGGGGCAGGCTCAGGATCACCTCCATGACGCCGTCTTCCTCGTCGTTGGCGCTGATGCGCATGCCCAGCACGATCGGACAGGCGACGAAGATGAGCATCAGTTCGCCGAAAAAGCCGATGGTAATGAGCCCCTCCGGCGTGGCCAGAATCTGAAGGTCGGCATCGTAACCGGCGGCCGCCAGCAGAATGGGCGGCAGGCCCTGGATCAGTTCGACCAGCTTCATCGAATCGAAGAAGGGCACGCTGGCCGCGGTGAAGAGCGCCATCAGGCCGAGACCCGCGCCCCAGTAGACGGTTTGCAGCCAGTTGCCGCGCAGCGTGTTGAAGAAGAGCACTCCGGTCACCGGATGGACCTCCGCGCTCTAGAGTCCTATGTCCCGGCGCTCGAAAAACCACAGGGCGCCGGCCAGCAACACAAGGGTCACGCCCAGCAGCAGGATCAGGTTCTCCGCAGGCAGGAAGCTGCCGGGCGCGATGCCCTCGCTGCTCCAGCGATAAAAGGAGAGCCGGCCCAGCTGGTTGAGCGGCCCCTCGCTGATGGCGCTGGCGATGAAATCCAGAAAGTAGCTGCCGATGACGAAGACGATGCCGATACCGGTGGCGACCATGTGCCGCCGCAACGCGGCCGCGGCGAGGGCCGTGAAGGCCATCACCAGCAGGGTGCCGGGCACCAGGTTTAAGGCCGTGGCGAAAAGCGTGGCGGGCGTCAGGCTGAACTCCGTGGCGCCGCTGCCCAGCACCAGGCCCAGCGCGCTAAGCAGGGCGATCAGCAGGGTCAGCAGGGCGAAGGCGACGAAACGCTCCAGCAGCAGGCGGCGGCGCGAGAGCGGCAGGCTGAGCAGCACGTCGAGAATGCCGGCCTCCTCCTCGTTGGCGCAGAGGTTCAGCCCGGCCAGCAGGCCGTAGACCGCCAGCATCAGTTGCGCCCAGGTGGCGAAGCCGTACTGGATGAAGCCCTCCGGCGTGCGCAGCAGCAGGGTGTCGCCCGCGCCGATGGCGTCCAGCAGCGGCTGCGGCATGGAGGCGACGATACCGACGTAGTTGTCCAGCGCCTCCTGGTCGGGAATGACGGCGATGACGTAGAGGCCCAGCAGCGCCAGGCCGGCGCTCCAGTAGAGGGTCGGGCGCCAGTGCTGGCGCAGCGTGGCGCGCAGCAGGACGCCGCTCATGCCTCGCCTCCGTTCCCGTAGTAGGCGAGGAAGATTTCCTCCAGCGTGGGTTCGTGGACGTGGAGTTCCTCGACGTAGCTGTCCTGCAGCGCGCGCAGCAGCGGGTCGAAGTCGCCGCTCAGGCGCAGGCGCAGCGAACTGTCCTCGACGCTGACCTCGCTGACGCCGTCGAGGGCCTCGAGCCGGCCGGGCAGCGCGCCCAGGTCGCGCACTTGCAGGCGGACCCAGCGGAAGCCGACCTGGGTCAGGCGGCTGACCTGTTCGACGGTGATCAGGCGGCCCTGGCGCAGGATGGCGACGCGGTCGCAGATGGCCTGCACCTCGGGCAGCAAATGCGAGGAGAGGAAGACGCTGCGGCCCTCGTCGCGCGTTTCGAACATAATCTCGTGGAAGATCTGCTGCATCAGCGGGTCGAGCCCGCCGGTGGGCTCGTCGAGGACCAGCAAATCGGGCTTGTTCATCAGGGCCAGCACCAGACCCAGCTTGCGCCGGTTGCCGCTGGAGTAGTTGCGCACCCGGATGTTCAGGTCCAGTTGCAGGCGTTCCGTCAGTTCCCGCAGGTAGGCCTCATCGACGCCGCCGCGCAGGTCGGCCACCAGGCGCAGGACCTGGGCGCCGGTCTGCCCCTTCCACAGGGCCAGTTCGCCGGGCAGGAAGCCGATGCGTTTGTGCAGGGCCACGCTCTCCGCCTGGGCGTCCATGCCCAGCACGGTCGCGCTGCCTGCGCTGGGGCGGATGAGATCGAGCAGCAGGCGGATGGTGGTGGTCTTGCCGGCGCCGTTGGGCCCCAGGTAGCCGAAGATCTCGCCCTGCTGCACCTGCAGGTTGAGCTGGTCCAGCGCGCGCACTTCATGGCGGCCGGAGCCGTAGACTTTCGTCAGGTCACGAGTTTCGATGACAGCCATGGAATTTCCGCTTCCCCCGTGAACAACCTGTTTCACTATATCACAGGCGGGGTTAACCCTTCCTGCGACGGCCGCGCGGCGCGCGCTACAATCGGCCCATGACGAACAGCGAACCCCTCACCGGCCAGGACTGGAGCGGACTGCTCCGCCGCGGCGTCCTTGTGTTGCTGACGGCGACTCTTTATCTGCTGACCCTGGCCCTCGGCGTACTGGCGCTGATGGCGCTGGTGCGCACGGTGGAGTTTGGCTCGGCGCTGCTGATCGCGCAGTACGACCTGGTCGCGCCGGCCAACGCGCGCGGCGTCATGACGGTGCTGCGCAACGTCACTGCCATTGGCGGCGGGCTGCTGCTGCTGGCCGTGGCGGTATTCGGCCTGGATTACCACTGGAAACGGCGCGGGCAGGGACGTTCCCTGCGTCTCTTTGCCCTGACTCTGGGGGTTGAACTGGCCCTGCTGGCGCTCGAACGCCTCGTCTTCTTCTCCTGAAGGCCAGGGCGGCCAGGGCGGCCAGGGCGGCTAGAGCGGCAGGGGCAGGCTGCGGTCCAGCACCAGCGCCAGGAAGACCAGCGCCAGATAAAGCATCGAGAACTTGTAGAGGCCCAGGGCATCGGCCCGGGCGACGTCTTCCGCCGGGCCGGTCTTGCGCAGCAGATTCAGTATCCTCAGCAGCAGGGGCAGGTTGAGCGCGATCAGCGCGATGCCGTAGAGCCGGCCGGCCTCCCCGAGCGCCAGGGGCAGCAGCGAGCTCAGGACGGTCAACAGGGCGTAGAACAGCATCTGCCGCAGGGTGCGCTGCGTACCCAGCACCGCGGGCGCCATGGGCACCCCCACGGCGGCATACTGGTCCCTGACCAGAAAGGCCAGGGACCAGAAATGGACGGGCGTCCACATGAACACCAGGGCGAACAGGGCCCAGGCCAGCGGGGACAGGTCCCCGGTGACGGCGGCCCAGCCCAGCAGGGGCGGCATGGCGCCGGCCGCGCCGCCAATCACGATGTTTTGCCAGGTCCTGCGCTTGAGCCACAGGGTGTAGACCAGCACGTAAAAGGCCAGCCCGCCCAGGCCGATCAGGGCCGTCAGCGGATTGGCGAACAGCCACAGGATGAGCAGCGCGCCGACGCTGAGGGCGCTGCCGAACCCGATGGCCTGGCGCAGGCTGATGACGCCCGTGACCAGGGGCCGGCCGGCGGTGCGCTTCATGCGCGCGTCGATGTCGCGCTCCAGCACCATGTTGAACACGCCGGCGCCGCCGCTGCACATGGCGCCGCCCAGCAGCACGCCCGCCAGCGGCAGCCACTCCGGCAGGCCGCGCGCCGCCATGCACATGGCCGCGATACTCGTGAACAGCAGGAGTGAAATGACTTTCGGTTTGGTCAACGCCAGCCAGTCGCGCCAGCTGGCTGCGGGGGCTGCCCGCAGCGAATCAGTCATGGAGGTCCGTACCCCTTTGGGTCTGCCAGGGCCAGCGAATTCCGGCCGTCGGGAGTGGGGGAGCGTTCAGGGTCAGCCAGGTCACCAGGGTCCACAGCATGAAGGCGGTGACGGCCAGCGCCAGGTGCAGCAGTTGCAAGAGGACCGGCCCCAGCAGCGCCAGGTTGGCCGTGCCGACCAGCAGTTGCAGGGCGTACACCCATGCCAGCAGGCGGCGATAGCGACGTGCCTGCGGCGCCGGGTGGGCCAGGCCCGTCCACGCCAGGCTCAGCCACAGGTACAGCCCGACGGCGATGGCGATGAAGGGGTGCAGGATGCGCAGACGGACCAGGGGGTGCGATTGCGCGCTGAAGTCCTCGGCCAGGCCCGCCTCCAGCGATTCCGGCGGGAACATGGTGTTGCCCATGGCCGCGATGCCTCCGGAAAACATCAGCAGCATCATCGCCAGCAGCCCCATGCCCATGAGCCACTTCAGAGCGCTCCTGCCGCGCCAGGCCGGCGGCCAGGGCTGCCCCGGGTAACTGTGTAGCGTGGTCAGGGCCAGCACGCCGGTCAGCGCCAGGGAGTTCAGGAGGTGAAAGGCCACCAGCAGGCCGCGTTCGACGGAGACGTTGTCCCCGGTCAGGCCGGAGAGCACGGTGAAGGCGCCGATCAGGGCCTCCACCAGCAGGAAGGCCATGGAGAGCGTCGCCATGGTGGCGAAGCCGGGCATGCTGCGCCGCCGTTTCAGGGCCGTCAGTAACAGCCAGATGCCCGCCAGCAGCGCCACGCCCGAGAGGCTGCGGTGCGAAAACTCGATCCAGGTGGCGAGCCCGTGCGAGAGGGGCAATACTTCGCCCTGACAGCGGGGCCAGTCGCGCCCGCAGCCCGCCCCCGAGCCCGTAATCCTGACGACGGCTCCCTGCAAAATCACGACCGCATTGATGATCAACGCGGCCCATGCGATTCGATGGGGTTTGACCCGGGTAAAGCGGTTCACGCGCCCTGTCTGTTGTCTGGTTGCGGCGTCAATCTACACCATGCGGCCGCGGGCGCTCAACACCGGGTTTGGGCCCTTCCGCCGCCGCGCGGTGCGCCGGGCAGGGCATAAACCGGGGGAGGGAGACATGAAGCTGCGCAGGACTCTGGCAGGTCTGGTGCTGCTGGCAGGGCTGACCCTGCTGCCCCCCGCCCAGGCGCAGGGACAGGGCTGCAGCGCGGACGCCCCCTGCGAGCTGGACGTTTTCATCGGCTTCGACGACCAGCGCCATGACTGGGCCCAGGCGCGCGCGGCGGAATTCGGCGCGCTCTTTCCGCAGTACCGCGTGAACATCGTCCCCTTCCCGGATTACCGGCCCCTGCTGGATTCCTACATTCTGGCGCATGAGCAGGGCAACCCGCCCGAGGTCGTCCAGCTGCTGGCCTCCGGCACGCAGTTCGCCCTCGACAGCGGCTACTTCAAACCGGTCAGCCAGATCATCGCCGGCCGCGACGAGGTGCTGGGCCAGGCGGTGGATTTCGACGACATCGTGCCCGTGGTCGCCAGCTACTATACGGTTCACGGCGAGTGGGCCTCCGTGCCCTGGAACACCTCTACCCTGATTCTCTACGCCAACCAGACCCTGCTGGACCGGATCGGCGTCGCGTCCCTGCCGCTGACCTGGCAGGAACTGGAGGCGATCTGCGCGCAGTTGCAGCCCCTGATGGACGACGGGACGCTGCGGGGTTGCATCGTCTGGCCGAACCACGGCTGGTTTTTCGAGCAGTGGCTGGCGCAGCAGAATACGGAACTGGTCAACGGGGGCAACGGCCGCGAGGGACGCCCCACACGCGTGGACCTGACCAGCGCGGCCGCGCTCAACATCGCGCAGTGGCACAGGGACATGTACCGCGCGGGCTACTATCTTTACAGCGGCACCCGGGGCGACTGGCTGGGCGCAGTGCACGTCTTCGCCACCCTGGAGGTGCCTTTCATGCTGACCAGCAGCGCCGGCGTCGGCGGCATCACGCGCACGGCGGCCGACATGGGGCTGGAGGTGACGACCGGGCGCATGGTGTATGACGCGGAGGTCGGCTGGACCGGCAACACCATCGGCGGCGCCACCATGTGGATCACGGCCGGTCTGGAGCCGGAAATCGAGGAGGCCGCGCTGGCCTTCCTGCTCTTCTTCTCCAACACGGAGAACTCCGCCTCCTGGCATCAGGCCACCGGCTACGTCCCCGTACGCCAGAGCGCCGTGGCCCTGCTGGATGACCGGGGCTGGTTCGCGGCGAACCCCGCCTTTCGCGTCGCCAGCGAGCAACTGGCCGACTCCCAGGTGACGAACGCGACCCGTGGCGCCATCTTCGGCACTTTCGTCGAAACCCACGATCTCATCACCCAGGCGATCGAGGACGCCATGCTGACCGACCGCGACCTGCCTGAGATCATGCGCGCGGCGGAGGCGGAAGCCAACCTCGTGCTGGAGGAATACAATCTGCTCTTCGAAGACAATTGATCCTGACGCCGCCCCGGCCCGCGCGCGGGTATTTGACAGGCAGCCGCACTGACGATAACTTGTGTTAAGTGCAGGTTAAGTGCGCTGTTCCGGATGATCGCACAGTTCAAACGGGCCATCAGCAGCGTTTAACGGGCCTGCGCTACAGTGGCGCCGATCACATGGATCGGGATTTCAATTCGTTCACCGGAGGAAAGCACAAAATGCGCAAGACTTTTCTGGTACTCACTCTGTTACTGCTGGCGGGGTTGACCCTGCTGGCGCCCGTGCAGGCGCAGGGCTGTAGCGCCGAAGCGCCCTGCGAAATCGACGCCCTGATAGGCTTTACCGATCATCGTCTGGACTGGGCCGTGGAGCGTGCCGTGGAATTCGGCGAGATGTTCCCGCAGTACGTCGTGAACATCGAATCCTTCTCGGACTACGAGCCCCTGCTGGATTCCTACATCCTCTCGCAGGAGCAGGGCAATCCGCCCGAGATCATGCAGCTCTTCGAAGTCGGCACCCAGTTCGCCATCGACAGCGGCTACTTCAAGCCGGCCAGCGATATTATTGCCGGCCGTGACGAGGTACTGGGCCAGCCGGTAGACTTTGACGACATTATCCCGGTGGTCTCCAGCTACTACACCATCGGTGGCGACTGGTCCTCGGTGGCCTGGAATACCTCCACGCCGATCCTCTACGCCAATCTGAACATCCTGGGCGAGGCCGGCATTATGGATCTGCCGACAACCTGGCAGGGCGTCGAGGCGGCCTGCGAGCAGTTGCAGCCCATGGTCGACGCCGGCAGCATCGCCGGCTGCATCGTCTGGCCCAATCACGGCTGGTTCTACGAGCAGTGGCTGGCGCAGCAGAACACCGAACTGGTCAACAACGGCAACGGCCGTGAGGGCCGCCCCACCCAGGTGCTGCTGAGCAGCGAAGCCTCGCTGAACATCGTGCAGTGGCACAAGGACATGTACGAGAAGGGCTACTATGCCTACAGCGGCAAGCAGCGTGACTGGTCCGGCGCGGTGCAGGCCTTCAACAGCCAGCAACTGCCCATGATCATGACCAGCAGCGCCAGCGCCGGCGGCATCATGCGCAATGCCGGCGAGAATGGCGTCGAGGTTGGCACCAGCAACATGGTTTACGATGAGGAAGTCGGCTGGACCGGCAACATCCTCGGTGGCGCCACCATGTGGATCACCGACGGCCTCGAGCCGGAGATCGAGGAAGGCGCGATGGCCTTCCTGCTCTTCTTCTCCAACACGGAGAACTCCGCCACCTGGCACCAGGTCAGCGGCTATGTGCCCGTGCGCAACAGCTCGGTCGCGCTGCTGGAGGAGCAGGGCTGGTACGAGGAGAACCCCAACTTCCTCACCGCCAGCATTCAGCTGGGTGAATCGCAGGTGACGATCGCGACCCAGGGCGCCATCTTCGGCACCTTCGTGGAGACGCGCAACATCATCACCCAGGCGATTGAGGACGCCATGTTGACCGGCGGCGACGTCGCTGAAATCATGGCGGCGGCCGAAGAGGAAGCGAACGTCCTGCTTGAGGAGTACAATCTGCTTTACGTGGATGAGTAGGTCGTAAAGCGACCCGACGGGGCAGCCCGGGCTTTCATCATCCCGGCTGCCCCGTTTGATTTACGGAAGACAGGCGCATGTATCTCGTTTCACCGCTGGTCCTGCTGTTGCTGGTCGCCCTGGCCGGCGGTGGCTGGAGTGCGTGGCGCGCGCGGGCGCAGGGCGCAGCCCCGGCGGTCCGGCAACGGGCGCAGTTGCTGGCCCTGCTCGGCGCGGCCAGCGCGGCCCTCGGCGCCCTGATTCTGCTGGCGCCGCTCAACTTCTGCCCCTTTGAGCTGGACGGCGACGGCAACGCCGACCGCTTAAACGTCATGCTGGGCATTTTCATTCTGCTTGGCGGCGCCTTCCTGGCGCATCGTGTAGCGTCGTCGCTGGTCGGTCGCTGGCTGCGCGGCGAGGCCTTGCCCGGCGCCACGGAGACGCGTACCGGACTTTTCAGCGGGCCGGGCTCTACCTTGCTGGCGCTGCTCTGTCTGGCGCCCACACTGACGATCCTCACGCTGTTTCTCTACTATCCGATGTTCGATACCTTCCAGTTATCGACGCAACTGGCGCGTCTGGGGGCGCCACGCACGCGCTTCGTCTGCATGCGCAATTTCAACCAGCTGCTGGGAGACCCTGACTACGGGCGCACGGTGCTGGTCAGCTTTTTCCTCGCCGCGTTCATCGTGTTGTTCTCGCTGGCTCTCTCGCTGCTGATCGCGCAGATGGCCTACCGCCCCATCACCGGTGGCCGCTTCTACCGCGCCTTGCTGGTCTGGCCCTACGCGCTCTCACCGGTCATCGCCGGCATCATTTTTGAATTGCTGTTTCACAACACCGCCGGCGTGCTCAACCACGTGCTCTACAGCACCTTTGGCCTCAAGGTGCCCTGGCTTTTGGATCCGACCATCGCGCCCTGGACAGTGGTGGTCGCCTCGACCTGGAATATCCTGGGCTTCTGCATCCTGTTTTACATCGCCGGCCTGCAAAATGTGCCCAATGATCTGCTGGAAGCGGCGGCCATCGACGGCGCCAGCGCCATACAACGCTTCTTCAGCATCACCTTCCCGCTGCTTTCGCCGATCACCTTCTTCCTGGTGGTGACGACCACGACTTATGCCTTTTTCGACACTTACGGCCTGATTGACTTTCTCACCGCCGGCGGCCCGGTCGAATCCACCACGACCATGATGTACGAGGTCTTCGAAGTGGGGGTGGTGGCGCGCAACCTCGGCAGCGCGGCGGCGCGCTCGCTGTTGCTCTTCGGCATCGTCATCGGCGTGACGATCCTGCAGTTCCGCTTCAGCCGCGGCCGGGTGATGTACGGGAGTTGATGATGGAAGAAAAGCTGGGACTTCCCTACGCTGCTGCGCCGGTGACTCCCCGGCGCAGGCGCCTGCCCAAGCGCTGGTACGCGCACGTCATCCTGATCACAGCCATCATCATCACCGGCTTCCCGGTGTACTACGCCGCCGTCGTCGCCACGCAGTCCAACACCCAGGTCTTCAACTACCAGTTGACGCCCAGCACCTATCTGGAGCGCAACTGGGACCTGGTGATCCATGAACGTCAACTGCCGCGCTACATGCTCAATTCGGTCATCGTGGCGCTGGTGATGACGACCGGCAAGGCGGTGCTTTCGCTGCTGGCGGGCATGGCATTCGTCTTCTTCCGCATCCCCGGCAAGTGGCTGATTTTCGGCTTCGTGCTGATCACCTTGATGATGCCCACCGAGGTGATGGCCATCGCCCTCTTCCGCCTGGTGGGTGTTGAGTTGCAATGGGGCGGTTACGACGCGATGATCGTGCCCTTCATCGCCAGCGCCACCGGCAGCTTCCTCTTCCGCCAGCACTTCGCCAGTATCCCGGGCGAACTGAGCGAGGCGGCGCAGATCGACGGCGCCAACCCGCTGCAGTTCCTGTGGTACGTGCTGATCCCGATCAGCTGGAACGCCATCGCCGCGCTCTTCGTGATCCAGTTCCTCTACGCCTGGAACCAGTACCTGTGGCCGCTGATGGTCATCCACGAGACGACGCTCAAGCCGGTCCAGTTGGGCCTGCGTTCGCTGCGCAGCGGTACGGAAACCGGTGACAGCTTCGGCCCGCTGATGCTGGGCGCCGTGCTGGCCAGTATCCCGCCGCTGGTGGTTTTCCTCGCCCTGCAGAAGCAGTTTATGAGCGGCTTCGCCCTGACGCGCGACAAGTAGGCGCCGCGCCCGCGCCCCACCGCTGCCGTAGGGGTAGCGACGGCCTCGCCCGGAGCATCCCACAGGGACGACATATCATGTCGCCCGTGTGCAACACGCCGACAGGGCGGGCGATTTGATCAATCGCCCCTACACAGGGCTGGGGGTTATCCCCTTCAGTACGGGGTACAGGGGGCGCTGCTCGCGCTGACGCGCGACAAGTAGCCTGTTCAGGAGCCTAATCGTTCAAGGAAGAAGCCGATCATTGCCAGTGAAGCCTGAACAAAAATACCGAGCAGGATAAAGCGCATCCAGCGCAACTCGCCTTTGATCTCGCTTACATCAGCAACGAGACTGGCGAATACTGTTTCAAGGCGATGCAGACGGTCTTCGGTGCTCATTGTCATTCTCCTGGCGCCGGCATGGCACTGTTCAGTGGTCAGGCGCCCGCTCATGGTCTTGCATCCATGATCGCATACTTGCCGGATGCAGTCAAACGCCCGGCAAGGTCGCTACGATTTTGGCGGCCTGCCCATCCTGCTCGTTTGCTTCGTAATTTCCGCTTGTCTGCTTAGGGCAGGAAGCGCAGGATCAGAAAGGCAACGATCTGGACCGCAACGACAATTGCGGTCTGAAGGCGCGTCTCACCCTGAAGGCGCTCAAGGTCAGCCTTCGTTGCCATGTGGCTGACTTCGCCCTCAATACGGGCCATTCGTTCTTCGCTGGTCACGGTCGTTTTCCTGGCGCGGGCAGCAGCATGGCGGCCATTTTACCCCGCGTCGGGCGCGCAGCCTGCTGCGCCCTGACGCGCGACGAGTAGCCGACGGCGCGCCTCAGCCCGCCAGCTCCGCGGCCAGGTCCGGCAGCAGGCGGAAGGAGCGCATCATCATCTCCAGGTCCGGCTCGGCCGCCGCGCCCTCCTCACTGTTGAGGTCCGTCAAACCGGGGAAGCGCAGGCTGGCCACGTGCAACTGCCCGTCGGCGCCATTGAGCAGCACGTCGAAGCCGCTGTGGCTGTCGCCATCCACGTTGCGCCCGCGCCAGGCGACGGCGAATCCCTCCGCCCCCTCCGGCGCCAGCGCGGCGACGCTGAGGACCTCGGCGCCGCTGTGCCGCGCGCTGACGCTGGCGCCGGCGGCCGCTTCGTCAGCCACCTGGCCCTCGAGGCTCTCGATGCGCAGCGAGGCGTCGCCCCCGCTGAGGCTGGTGGGGCGGCCGGGCGCGCTGTCGCTCAGCGTCCAGTCCTGCGGGTATCGGATGAAGTGCGCCCGCTCGCCGTCGAACCAGGCGTTCCAGAGGAAGGGCGTGTCGGCCAGTTCCTTGAGCGGACGCAACGAGTCGGCCGTGCCCTCCAGCAGTTGCAGCAGGGCGGCCGTCGCGTTTTCCGGCGTGACGACGCGCACGGCGTAAATCCACTCGCCGTCGGTCCATGACTGTTGCCGCGCCACGAAGGTCTGGCCGCCGTGCTGCAGGGCGAAGTCGATGATCAGACGGTCGTCGGCGCTGCGCCGGCGCTCGCTTTCTTCCCAGTCGCGATATTCGCGCCAGCTGCTGGCCAGCCAGGCGTTGTTGTAACGCGCGTCGAGCACGTCCAGCGTCAGCGGGCCCGAGTCGCTGCTGCGCGGCGGCCGGTCCACGTCCACCTGGATCACGCTCTGCGCGGCCTCGTTGGCCAGGACGGTGCGCAGCCCCGAGAGCGTGTTCTCCGCCTCGTCGACGCCCCAGCCCGCGGGCACGGCCACCGTATAGAGGCCGGCGGGGTGCAGGAAGCGTTGCGCGAAGACGATGCTCTCCGGCGCCGGCGGTGGCGGGAAGGTGGCGACGGGCGCCGCCGTCGGCACGACGCGCGGCTGGTTGGGCGCCACGGCCGAGAGCAGCGTGGTCAGGGCCAGAATGGCGGCCATCGAGATGCCAAATATGATGGTGATGCGCTTCATCCACATGCGATCGCGGGACTCCGGGCTTCGGCGGGCTCGCGGCGGCATGATACAGCAAAAGCCCGATGCGGTACAGTTGGTGGCTGCGCCTGGAGCGGAGGGAAACGCCTGGCGCCGGAGGGGGCGACGATGAGCGTGGTGAGTGTGGGTGAGTTGTTGATCGACTTCGTGGCGCTGGAGAGCGGCGTCACGGTGGGCGAGGCCAGCGGTTTCCTGAAGGCCGCCGGCGGCGCGCCGGCCAACGCGATGGTCGCCCTGACGCGTCTGGGCCACGCGAGCACCCTGCTGGCGATGGTGGGCGACGACCCTTTCGGCCACTATCTGGCGCAGTTGCTGGCCGCGGAAGGCGTCGACGTGGAGGGCATTCGCTTCTCGCCCGAGGCGCGCACCTCGCTGGCTTTCGTCTCCCTGGCGGAGGGCGGCGAGCGCAGTTTCGTCTTCTACCGCCATCCCGGCGCGGACATGCTGATGACCCCCGCCGACGTCGATCTGGCGCGCATCGACGGCCATGACATCTTCTTTTACGGCTCCATCACCATGATCGCGGAAAGCTCGCGCGAGTCGCTGCTGGCGGCCATCGATTATGCGCTGGCGCGCGACATGCTGCTCGGTTACGACCCCAACCTGCGCCTCGGCCTGTGGCCGGACGCGGCCACGGCGCGGCGCTGGATGCTGGCCGGTCTCGAGTACGCGCACGTGGTCAAGGTCAGCGACGAGGAGGTCGACTTCCTCACAGGTGGCGACCTGGACGCCCTGTGGCGCGAGCGCACCCGACTGCTGATCGTCACCCACGGCCCGGGCGGCTCCACCCTGTACACGCGCGACCAACGCGTCCACGCGCCCGGCTTCGCCGTCGATTCCGTCGATACCACCGGCGCCGGCGACGGCTACGTGGCCGCCATTCTCGCCAGCCTGCTGGAATACGGCGACGCCTGGCCCGACCACCTGCCGCAGATGGCGCGTTTCGCCAACGCGGTCGGCGCGCTGACGACCATCGCCCGCGGCGCCATCCCGGCCATGCCGCAGCGCGCGGCCGTCGAAGCCTTTTTAATAGGTCAGGGCGAAGATGTTGGATGAGTGGGCTGATAAAAGAGCGGGGCGAAGACCTGCGATGAGTGGGCGGATGGAACGGGACGAATGTCCTTGATGCCTGGGCGGATCGCCGGGGCCTGCGCCGCAGGGCGCGCGTCAAGTGTTCCGGAGCAGCGGAGCGCGGCCCCGTGAAGCGCCGCCGTCGCATTCTGGTGGTGGACGACGAGCCCACCGTGCGCGAGGTGCTGCGCCGCTATCTGGAGCGCGAGGGCTGGCTGGTCGACGAGGCCGCGGATGGCCGGGTGGCCATGCAGGCGCTGGACCAGGACCCGCCCGATTTGCTGATTCTGGACCTCATGCTGCCGGGCATCGACGGACTCAGCATCACGCGACGCCTGCGCGGCGACGTCAGCGTGCTGGGTACCGAACACGCCGTGCCGATCATCATGCTGACCGCGCGCCGCGACGAACAGGACCGCGTCGAGGGCCTGGAGCTGGGCGCAGACGACTATCTGACCAAACCCTTCAGCCCGCGCGAACTGGTGGCGCGCGTGCGCGCCGTCCTGCGCCGCAGCGACCCCGTCAGCCAGGCGGACGGGCGGCCGCTGCAGATCGGGCCGCTGACCCTGGACCCGCGGGCGCGCGAGGTGCGGCGCCACGGCGAGCCGGTCGCGCTCACCGCGCGCGAATTCGACCTGCTCTGGCACCTGGCCAGCAACCCGCGCCAGGTCTTCAGCCGCGACCAGCTGCTGGACCAGGTGTGGGGCTACAACTTCGAGGGTGACGACAGCACGGTGACGGTGCACGTGCGGCGGCTGCGCGAGAAGATCGAGCCCGACCCCGCCCGCCCGGCCTTCATTCGCACCGTATGGAGCGTCGGTTACCGCTTCGAGCCCGACCCCGATGACAGCGGCGCCTGAGCGCCCCGTCGACCTGGGGGGACGCGCGGCGATCGTCACCGGCGCGGGTGGGGGGCAGGGACGCGCCATCGCCCTGGCGCTGGCCCGGGCGGGCGCCGCCGTGGCGCTCAACGATCTCAATCCCGACCGCGCCGAAAGCCTGCGCGCCGCCATCGCAGCGAGCGGCGGCCAGGCCCTGGCCTGCCCCGGCGACGTCTCCAACCGCTTTCAGGCCGCCAACCTGATCGAGCGCGCCCGCGACGCCTTCGGCCGCGTCTCGCTGCTGCTGCACGCAGCCGGCGCCGGCCCGCTGGAACGGCCCCTGCTGCGCCTCGACGAGTGGGACTGGCGTCGTCTGCTGGAAGTCAACCTGACCGGCGCCTTCTTCTGCACCCAACTGATGGCGCGCGTGATGGCGGAGGAGGGCAGCGGCGTTATCCTGCTGCTGGTGCCGGGCAATACGAACGGTGACGTCGCCACGGTCGCGGCCCGCGCCGGCCTCGTGGGACTGGCGCGGCAGGCCGCCCGCGAACTGGCGCCGGCGGGCATCCGCGTGCACGCGCTTTGTATCGCTGCGCCCGTCGACGCGGACGAGGTGGCCAACGCCGCAGTGGCGCTCTGCGCGCGCGAGCAGGCAGACGCGGGCTGGCAGGTGAAGGTCGGCGCGGGGCCTATTCCACGCTGAAAGATATTTCGAAGGGCCGCTGCAGAATATTGCCGTCCGGTCTGATCAGCACCAGACGCAGGTGGTACCAGCCCGGGCCCAGCGAGGGCGCGTGCAGGGTCTCCAGTTGACCGTTGGGGACGCTGCTGTCGTGCGTGCTGCCCAGGGTCACCCAGCTGTCGAAGGCGCCCCCGATGATCTCCAGCTTGTAGAACTGCGCCTGCTCCGGCGTGAACATGACGCTGCCGAGGACGGGCACGGCGCGCCAGCGCGAGAGCACGTCGCCATTTTGCGGGGAGGTGATGACGGCGGTGGCGACCGGCGGGTCATAGTGTTGCGGAGGCTGCAACAGGGCGCCGCTGCAGCGAATCGAGGGCAGGAAGGCCAGGTCGCGGCTGCGTGCGAAGAGCTCGGCCTCGACCACTTCCTGGGGCGAGGGTGACAGGGGCGGCGCGAGAAACAGTTGCTCGCGCGCGCCGAGGGAAACGGCCGCCGCCACCAGTTCCTGCGGCACCTGACAGTAGAGCGGCGGCGGCGGCGGGGTACGGCTGTCCGGATTCTGGTAGCGGACGCCGCTGGCTACCTCGGTCGGGATGCGGTAGGCCAAAACGCGGAAGATGCCGGGCTCGACCTCCTCAAGGCGCACGCCATTGCTCTGCAGCGCGGGCCCGGGCGCGGTGGGGTCGGGATAAAGCAGGCCGCTGCCCGCGTCAGGCAGGCCGACCGGGCTGGTCAGCAGCCACTCGTTGACGCGGCGCGCGCAGGCCGTGGCGGGGTCCTTAAGCGAGCCGGGGTTGCAGAGGCTGGCCTGCTGCAGGCCGGCCGGCGCCTGCAGGGTATCGTTGAGCAGCATGCCGTCGCGCGCGAAGCTCATCAACATGCCCGCGTCGCGGTAGATGCCGGCCATCACGGCGTTCCAGAGCGGCGCGGCGCCCGAGAGACCGGTGGAATCCACCATCGGCGTGCCATCGCTGTTGCCCACCCAGACGCCCACCACGGCGTTGCGCGTGTAACCCACGGTCCAGTTGTCGCGGATGTCGTCGGTGGTGCCGGTCTTGACGGCGCTGGTGAGCTCGGGGATCAGCAGGGGGCTGCGGGCGCCCATGGCCGGGCTGCGCGCCACGTTGTCCGAGAGCATGTCGCTGATGAGGAAGGCGATGCGCGGGTCCAGCACCTGCTCGCCGAGGGCGCGGCGCTGGACGCTGCCGGCCGTCAGGCGTCCATGGGGGCAACCTTCGTCCAGTTCATAGAGCACCTCGTCCTCGCGGTTGAGCACGCAGCGGATGCTGTGCAGCGGCACGCGGGCGCCCTCGTTGGCGAAGACGCCGTAGACCTGCGCCAGCTCCAGCAGGGTGATGTCGCCGCCGCCGAGGGTCAGCGACAGGCCGTAGCGGCTGGCGTCGCGGCCCAGGCTGGCCACGCCGAAGCGCTCCATGATCTCCAGCAGGGCCGGCACGCCGATGCGCCGCAGCGTGACCACGGCCGGGATGTTGTAACTGTTGGCGAGGGCCTGGCGCATGCGCTGCGGGCCGTGGAAAAGCTTGTCGTAGTTGCGCGGCCAGTCCGGCGGCGTGTTGGGGCCGCGCACGTCGAGTTTGGTGTCCCACAGGATTTCGGCCGGCGACATGCCCTGTTCCAGCGCCGCGGCGTAGGTCATGGGCTTGACGGTGCTGCCGGGCTGGCGCAGCGCGCCGGTGACGTTGACGCGGCCGTCGATACTGTCGTCGTAATAGTCGGCGCTGCCCACCATGGCGAGGATCTCACCGCTGTCCGGCCGGGTGACGACCACGGCGCCGTTGCTCACGTTGTTGCCCGCCAGACGGGCCACCTGCTGCCGCACCGAGTCCTGCGCCAGGTCGTTGACGCGCAGGTCGAGCGTGGTGTAGACCTTGAGGCCGCCGTTGGCGATCAGGTCCGGCCCGTGGCCGAGGCTGCCCAGGAGCTGCTCAAGTTCCGCCTGCACGTGGACGGTGAAGTGCGGCGCGCGGAAGGGCACGTCGGGTGTGTCGAAGCTGAGGCCGTCGGCGATGGCCTGATCGCGTTGCGCCCTGTCGATGAAGCCCTCGACGAGCATGCGCTCCAGCACGGTGAGCCAGCGTAGATTGACGGCCTCCTGCACCTCCTGCTCCGGGTTGAGCGGGTCGAGGCTGGCGGGCGCCTGGGGCAGGCCGGCCAGCATGGCTGCCTCGCCCAGGTTGATGCGGCTGACGTCCTTGTTGAAGAAGGTGCTGGCGGCGGCCTGGGCGCCGTAGGCCAGGTTGCCGTAGTAGATCTCGTTCAGGTAGAGCTCGAGGATCTCGTCCTTGCTTTTGCGTTGCGTCAGCACCAGGGCCAGCGCGATCTCCTCCAGCTTGCGATCGATACTGCGCTCGGCGCGGCGCTCGGGCGTGAAGAGCAGGTTACGCACCAGTTGCTGGGTGATGGTGCTGCCGCCGCTGCTTCCCTGCGCAAGACCGACGTACTGCAGGAAGGCGCGCAGGGTCGCGGCCACGTCGATGCCGGGGTTGCTGTAGAAGGTGTCGTCCTCAATCGCCAGGGTGGCGTCGATCAGGGCCGGCGGGACGTCCCGCAGCGGGACGTAGGTGCGGCGGCCCTCGCGGAAGGACTCGTAGAGCACTTCGCCGTAGCGGTCGTAGATGAAGCTGCTCTCGAAGTTGCGCCAGTCATCCACCTGGGCCACGCGCTCGGCCAGCTGGTCCTCGATGCGCGCGCCCAGCAGCGTCACGGCCAGCAGGACGGTGAGCGTCAGTCCGCCGCAGAGGAAGCCGCCAGCGGCGACGATGGCGATCAGACAGCCGCGCGGCCCGATACCCCGCCGCCGCCGCGACTGGCGTCGGGTCCGGCGTCGGGCAGGCCTGGCCGCCTGGGGCCGTGGCGGCGGCCCGTCTTCGGACGGGGGCGGCTGGAAGGACAGGTCGCCCTCCCGTTCTTCCGGCCTGCGTTCCTCATTCATGCCGGCGCGTCTCTCCTGGCCGGGCGCTGGCTTCAGTGAATGGCGATGGCGAGTTGCGCCAGGCGCCCAACGACGAAATCGCGCGCCTGGCGTACGTCCTCCAGACGCCTGAGGTGTTCGATCAGGACGTAGCCCTCCGGCATCAGCGCCTCGAAGCGCCGGAACAGGCGGTCCCAGTCCAGCAGACCCGTGCCGGGCACCGCCTCCTCGATGTGCAGCACCAGTTGCTCGCCGACGGTGACGTCCTTGAGGTGCGCGGAGCGAATGCAGGGGCCCAGTTCGTCGAAGAAGTAATCGATGACCGCCGTCGTGTTGTAGACGCTGTCGAGGTCCTTGACGAAGTTGACGACGTCGGCATTCACGCCGATCCAGTCCGGGTTGCTGCGCTCGATGATGCGCCGGATTTTGGCCGGCTCGCCCAGCGTGGTGGTCAGGTGACACTCCATCGCGACCGGTACGCCGAACTGCGCGGCCGTTTCGCCGATTTCGGCCAGGCTGCGCACCAGGCGCTCTTCGGTCTCCGGCAGGAAGTTGTCCGCGTGCGGCGCCCACTGGTAGCCGTCATACATGCTGGTGGGGCGCAGCGAGGCCATGTGCGCGCCCAGTTCGCCGGCGCGCTGAATCACGTGGCGGCAGACCTGCAGGCCGGCGCGGCGCACGCTCTCGTCGCGGCTGATGATGGAGGGATAGGCGCCCCAGAACTGCACCAGTTCGATACCGCTGTCCTGCAGCAACTGCCGCGTGCGCATGGCCTCCGCCAGGGGCTGCTCCAGCGGGTCGCCGGGGTAGTGCATGCCCATGCCGCTGAAACCCAGCGCCACGAGTTCCGCGACCACCTGCTCGTCGACGTTCAGCCAGCCGGAGAACCAGTCGTCCACGCCGCCCAGTCGCATCTCCGTCTCCCCCCTGGTTGCCCTGTCGATGGCCTGCCCCGGCTGTCAGGAGCGCCGGGCCCTGTGCTTCAGAATCAGATTTGAAAGTGCCCCGAGACGCGCACGATTTTCTGCTCGTAATTGATGACGAAATCCAGCAATTGCTCGTGCAACTGCGTCCAGGAATCGCTGTGGAGGATATCGCGCATGGCATCCAGGTCGCTGGCGATGCCCTCGGTCATGATCTGCGCGGTGTTGCCGAGGCTGTAGGTGGTCATCCAGGCGCCGGTATGGCGCAGGCCCAGGTTCTGTGTGCCGGGAATCCAGTCCCGCACGAGGAACTCGAAGTACTCCTGGTCACGCCCGGGGCGGATATCCCAGGTCATGATCAGTTTGACGTCCATGCCGACCACGTCGTCAGGCACGTCTACTCCGGCAGGGGCCGTGCTTGCAGCAGCACGACGCGGGTCTGCTGCGGCAGGTTGCCGGCGGTGACGCGCAGGACTTCCTCTTCCTGCGGCTCGCTGACGCCCAGCGCCCCGGTGAAGGCGGACAGCGCCGTCGCGGCGTTCTCCGGCGCCCCCTGGTGTACGGGCACGACGCTGCGCGGCTCCAGCATGGTGACCAGGCCGGCGGCGTCCTCCGTCGCCAGGCGTCCCTCGCCCAGCGGCAGCAGCAGGACCTGCACCTCGCCGAGGTTCTCCAGCGCGTCCTGCGTCGGCAGCTCGCGCATGGCGCCCGCGTGCAGGAGGTTGAGATCGCCGAAGTGGAAAAGCCAGGCGAGGTGGTGGCGCGTCGCGCCGTTGCTCGCCGCGACCATGGGGATGCCGCGCATGAAGATGCCGCCCACCTCGTATTCCCCGGGCCGCCAGAAGAGCAGCGGCTCCTGCTCCTCATCATCAAAGGACAGTTGCGCCTGTACAGCCCCTGGCTCGCCCTGGCTGAGGCAGACCACGTCGGCCTTCAGACCGCGACCCCTCTTGCGCTGCACGGGCGCGCAGGGGTCGGTCACGACCGCGATCTGGCCGCGTCCGCTGAAGCGAAAACAGTCCTGACCGTACCAGTTGATGTCCAGAAGGCGTCCACCTCTTGACAGGCGCTGCACAAGAACCAACAGTATAGCCTGGCGCGCAGGCCCTGAACAGACGGGGAGGTGAGGAAAGGTGAGCGGGAGACGCATCGCCGTCGCCGGGGCGCCGGCCTGGTTGCCGGCCCTGCAGGCGCGCGTGAACGTGACGGCGCTGCCCACCGGGCCGGGCTTCGTGCCGCGCCTGACGGACCTGGGGCCGGCGCTCTTGCTGGTCGACGCCTCCGATGCGGCCGAACGGCGCTGGATCAGCGCGGCGCGGGCCAACAACGCCACCCGTCGCATCCCCATCCTGGCCGTCGCCGACGAGGGGCAACACGCGGCGGCACTGCTGGCCGGGGCGGACCATGCCCTGAGGGCGGAGGAACTGCTGGCGGCGCCGGAAGCCATCCTGCGGCAGCATGCCCGTCCGCCGGACCCCGAACGTCAGGCGCGCCTGGGGTGTGAGTGCGGGGCGGCGCTTCCGCCGGCCGCGCGCGAGGGGGTCAGGCTCTTCAACGCGGGCGAATACTACGCGCAGCACGACGTCTTCGAGGCGCTGTGGGTAGAGACCGAAGGCCCGGTGCGCGAGCTTTACCGGGCGGTATTGCAGGTGGGCGTGGCGCTGTATCAGGCGCAGCGCGGCAACCGG
The DNA here is from genome assembly GCA_026708325.1 of Anaerolineaceae bacterium. Lineage (GTDB taxonomy): Bacteria > Chloroflexota > Anaerolineae > Aggregatilineales > Phototrophicaceae > JAGWBD01. Next base: position 54,025 of record JAPOVC010000013.1, read on the forward strand.
CGCGGCGCGCTGAAGATGCTGCTGCGCAGCGCGCAGTGGCTGCGCGATCTGCCGGACGTCTGCCAGGGCCTGGACGTGGCGCAGCTGCGCGCGGACGTGCGGCGCCTGCGCGCGGAGCTGTCGCTCGAGGACGGCGAGGTGACGCCCTTCAGTCTGCGGGAAGTGGGGGACGGGTAGCGTCGCCAAGCGAAAATTAACGCCGTGTTATAGTTTGCGCTGGCTTAAGCGTGGCGAAGGCGCAAGTTAATCATGGGCGTTGCAGAAGACATTCGGGAACTGGCGGCAAGTGTGCCGCAGCGAAAGCGTTATCTGCGTTCCGAGGAAGCGACGAAAAACTCGCTGGTGATGCCTTTCATCAGCGCGCTTGGTTATGACATCCACGACCCGCTGGAAGTGATTCCAGAGTTCACTGCTGACGCTGGCGTAAAGCAGCACGAAAAAGTTGACTACGCCATCGTAATGGACAAAAAGCCAATCATTCTCGTCGAGTGCAAGAGCGCCAGCACGTCACTCGACCGGGGACACCTCTCCCAACTTCTCCGTTACTACGCGGTCACCGATGCGCGCTTTGGCATATTGACCAACGGCGTCGTGTATCAGTTCTACACCGACTTGCGCAAGCGCAACGTCATGGATGAAGAGCCATTCCTTGTAGTCAACATGCTCGACTTGAGTGATGACATGGTGGTCGAGGTCTCCCGCTTCGCAAAGTCGGCGTTTGACGCTCAGGCGATATGGAACCTGGTGAATACGAGAGAGATAGAACAGAAGGAACTGCAAATCATCAGAGACAACATCGCCCGCGAGTTTGCGAATCCCTCCAGAGACCTGGTCAGGATTTTGGCTCGTGGTGTTCTGGGAAGAGGTTACCAGAGGCGGGCGGAGTGGGAACGCGTCACGCGGTTGACGAAACGGGCAATTGATGAGTTCAATGATTCTGGTCGGCCTGCGGGCAAGACTGTCAATGAGTCATCTTCACAAAGACCTGTGGAAAATAACTTTGATATCTACAAAGGCTGGAGTCTGCTCGTCTCAAATGAATCTTTGCACAGCCTGTTCCAGGGATTATGTGCCTATGTGACGTCATTGAACGAAGAAATGTGGATAAAACCGATCACGGACGGATTCTCGGTAAAGCGACAGAGGGGTGGACGCCTTAACTTACTCTATATCTGGCCGGCTCCAACCAAGACGTGCTTGACAGTCCAACTTCAACTTGATTTGACAAACGTCCCTCTGGAAGAAGGGTTCACACAAGACATTAGTCAAATTAAGAACCATCGCCCTTACACACTTCATGTCTTTGTCCGCAGCCAGAACGATCTTGAGCGCGCCAAGCCGCTCATCAAACGCAGCTACGACGAGGCCGGCTAGGCGAGGAGCGCGGTGATGAGCAGAATTCAGTTATTTCACGCAACGCTGGACGGCGCGCGAGAACTAAAGGAGGCACCCTTCCGCAAGGAAAGGGATCTGCAGGGTTTCATAGAATTCCATCTGGATGATTTGTTTGGTATCGAGTTTCTTGACACCGAACATTCGACAGGGCCGCATGACAAGCAACGTATAGATTCGCTGGGCATTGACGCAAGGGGTCGCCCGGTCGTGATTGAGTACAAACTTCGCAGTGACAAGAACATCATCAACCAGGGTTTGGGGTATCTCGACTGGCTTGAAAAACACCCCGAAGCAATTGAGTTACTGGCATTGAAGAAATTGGGGCCCGACAAGGCTCAACGTGTGGATCTAAAGCGTCCCCGCCTGCTTTGTATCGCCGGGGCATTTACGCGAAATGACATTGTTACTGCAGAAAATTGCAAGGCGAGTGTCGAACTGGTGCGCTATTGTCGCTATGGAGATACATCCCTCCTTCTGGAGTGGGTACATGGTGGAGATGCCGTTCCGAAGGTGAAATCAGAAGAAGAGGCGCGTAAGGAGCGACAGCGCAAAGCGGGAATAAAGGCGGCAGAGACACGGCGGCAAAATCAGGAAAAGCAACAATTATTGGGTGAACCGGATTTCCGCATCCACAAGAGATGGGACAAGGTAGACAAAGGCCTACGCGGCCTGTTCTTCACCTTGCGTGATTTGGTCTCCGGGTTTGGTGACGACGTGCAGGTGAAACCTACACGACATTACATTGGCCTCAGCCGCAAACGCAGTGTGGTTCGTGTACGATTCCGGACGTCAAACGTTGGGAATAGGGACAAGCGCCTGCTCGCGTACGTCCGCCTTGACCTTTCAATCATAGAGATAGAAGGTGGATTCACACGCGATGTTTCTGGACTCAAGTACGTCGCGCCGGACAATCTCGAAATCACCATCCGCAACCAGGCCGACCTGGATCGTGCGAAGCCCCTGATCGAACGCAGCTACGAAGAGGCCGGCTGAGCGCGGCGGCTAGTCCACAAAGCGGTACTTCAGCAAAGTCCACAATACCGGCAAGGCGTCGCTGGCGCGGATCTTCTTGCCCTCGTTCCACTCGCGGCCGTTGTAGGAAATCGGCACCTCGTAGATGTGGATGCCGCGCTTCAGCACCCTGGCCGTCAGTTCCGGCTCGAAGTCGAAACCGTTCGCGCGCAGCCGCATGTCTTTCAGCAACTCGCGGTGAAAGACCTTGTAACAGGTCATCATGTCGCTGAGGATGGCGTTGTAGAGGATGTTGGTCACCAGGGTCAGGCTCTTGTTGGCCACCATGTTCCAGAAGTACATGGCCTTGCGCGGCCCGCCCAGAAAGCGCGAGCCGTAGACCACGGGCGCGATGCCCTCCTTCAGCGGCTGCAGCAGCGTGGGGTAGTCGCGCGGGTCGTATTCCAGGTCCGCGTCCTGGATCAGCAGCAGGTCGGCGCTCGCGGCGGCGAAACCGCGGCGCAGGGCCGCGCCCTTCCCCCGGTTACGCTCCATCAGCAGCACCTGCAGACCCTCATGCCCCTCGTCGGCGATGCGCGTCAGCACGTCGCGCGTGCCGTCAGTGGAGCCGTCGTCGACGATGATGATCTCGTCCGCCAGGCCGGTGGCCTGCACGCGCCCCAGCAGGGTGGCGATGTTGTCGACCTCGTTGTAGCAGGGGATGATCACCGCCAGCGTGAACTGTTTGTCGGGCTCCGTCGCCACCGTTCCGCTCTCCCGTGTTTTGCGCGGCGCCAACTATAGCACAGGGGTTGCTGTCCCACGGGGATGCTTCGGGAAACCTGGCGGACGAGGTAAGCGGGCGACTTGATAAGTCGCCCCTGCAACATGTCGCCCATCCGGCTCCTGCTATCGCCGCGGGATGCTTCGGACTCTGTCCTTGCTATCCCACGGGATGCTGCGAGCCTGGCTCTTGCTATACTCGCGCGCAATCTGCTGGCAAACGGGTGTGGGGACACATGGCGCAGGGTCTGTCACCGGCGACCATCAAACGACTGGCGCGGCAGACGCGGCAGGCGGCGCGGGCCATCCTCGAGGAGGCGGGCCAGGCGCCCGGCGAACCCCTGCCGGCAGCGCCCCCCGACTTAAAGGCGGGCCTGGCGCCCTTCATCGACCACACCCTGCTCAAGCCCGAGGCCGGCGCGACGCAGATCCGGCAGCTCTGCGCGGAGGCGCGCGAGCAGGGCTTCGCGACCGTCTGCGTCAACAGCGGGCGCGTGCCCCTGGCGGCGGAACTGCTGAGGGGCAGCGGCGTAAAGGTCTGCAGCGTGGTCGGCTTTCCACTGGGGGCTGCCCTGCCGGGGGCGAAGGCGCATGAGGCGCAGTTGGCGCTGGCGGCCGGCGCGGGCGAGGTCGACATGGTGCTGAATGTCGGCGCGCTGAAGGACCGCGACCTGCCCGCTCTGCTGGAGGACGTCGGCGCGGTGGTGGCGGTCTGCCACGCGGCGGACGCAATCTGCAAGGCGATCCTGGAGACGGCCCTGCTCAGGGACGAGGAGAAAATCATCGCCTGTGTCGTGAGCCAGCTGGCGGGCGCGGACTACGTGAAGACCAGCACGGGCTTCGGCGGCGGCGGCGCGACCGTGGAGGACATCGCGCTAATGCGTCGCGTGGTGGGGCCGGTGATGGGCGTGAAGGCCTCCGGCGGGGTGCGCAGTCGCGGGGACGCGCTGGCGATGATTCGGGCGGGCGCGACGCGCATCGGCGCCAGCGCCGGCGTGGCGATCGTCCGCGGCGAGCGGGGTCAGGGGGAGTATTGATGAAGAAGCTGCACCTGTTCCACATCGCGGACGGACGGGTTGCGCGCCAGTCTGCCAGCCTGTTCCGGTACGAAAGGGAATTGCAGGACCTGCTCGAACAGTACTTGCATGACTTTCTGGGCGTACATTTCCTGGCGCGCGAGTTCGCCACGGACAGCGGCTACATCGACACGCTGGGCATTGATGATTCGGGTCGCCCGGTAATCATCGAGTACAAGCGCTCCATGAATCAGGCCGTCGTTGTTCAGGGACTGGACTACCTGGACTGGCTGATGGACCGACGCGCGGACTTCCGTTTGCTGGTCATGGAGAAGCTGGGCAGTGAAAGGGCGCAGCGAATTGACTGGTCACCGCGCCTGCTCATCATCGCCAGCGACTACACGGACCGTCAACTACGGGCGGTGCGGCGCATTCATGGCATCGAGTTGCTGTGCTACAGGCGCTACGGGGAGCAGGATTTCGCGCTGGAGTGGGTCCATGGTGGGGTAGAAGAGCCCGTTTCCACTTACGAAAATGAAGGAATTGACGACAAAATCGAACTCACCGACTTCAACAGGTTCAAGAACTGGGACCGCACAAACGAAGAAGTAAAAGCGCTGTTTCGTGAGTTGCTGGCGTTTGCGCAGACCCTGGGAGAAATGCGTCTGGATGTGTTTGCAACGCAGTTCTCCTTTCGGCGCATGAAAGGGGCCGAGGCCAGTCTGGAATGGCCGCCTGTTTTTGCCCAGGCAACCCCGAATCTTTCGACCGGTATCCGAGTCTATGTTCTCAAGCGAACCCAGTCAGTTGACCAGGTAGAGGGTCTGGCAAGACCTACTACAGACCATCTAATCATCCACATCAACAACCTTGCTGATCTGGAACGCGCCAAGCCCCTGCTGCGCGATGCTTATGAGCGTTATTGAAATAAACGCGAACAAAATGACAGCCAAATGCACACAAGGACAACCCCATGAATGACCTTAAACTGCAAAAGTACCTCTTCGACCTGCAGGGTTACCTGGTCATCGAAAATGCCCTGGACGCGGGTGAAGTGGCGGCCCTGAACCGCCTGATTGACGAGCAGAATCTGCCGCCGCCGGACGAATCGCCGCGCTTCGGCAGCGCGCCCACGCTCGGCTCGTCGCTCATCCGCTACGAATCGATTGTGCCGGACAGCATGGTGCAGGCGGAACGCAGTGCGCCGGTCGGATCGGGCTTTCTCAACTGGGGCCAGCCCTTCTGCGACCTGCTGGACCATCCGGCCATCATGCCCGTGCTGCGCCAGCGCCTCGGCGACGCCTTCCGCCTCGACCGCCTCTACGGCATGTACATGCGCAAGGGGCAGGGCTACGGCAGGCTGCACGCCGATTACGGCGCCACGGCCCCGGACTCGGGGGTGGGGCCTGGCGAATACTTCGCCTTTCGCAGCAACCAGGTCTACGAGGGCTTCATCGTGGTCGCCTGGTCCCTGGCCGACGCCGGCCCCGGCGTGGGCGGCTTCTGCTGCATTCCCGGGAGCCACAAGAGCAATTACAAACTGCCGCAACAAATCAGCGACAACTTTGAGGAAGCGCCGCAGGTCATCATTCCCGAGATGCCCGCCGGCTCGGTCATCCTCTTCAGCGAGGCGCTGACCCACGGCACGGCCACCTGGCAGGCCGAACATGAACGGCGCACGCTGCTCTACAAGTACTGCGTGTCGCACCTCGTCTGGACGTCAAAACGGGTGGAAGCGCCGACGGAGGTCGAACTGACGCCGCGCCAGCGCATTCTGCTGCGCGAACCCGGCGATCCGCTGCGTCACTTCCCCTCGCTGTTTGAGGAAGCCCCTGTCTGAGACGGGAGTCCGTGCCCTGCCGCAGGGCCGCTGACGGGCCGCGGGGCCGGAGAGTTCACCTGGTACCAAATGGCACCATACAACCTGCGCTACAATTTAGCTCTACTCACCCGGGTGCGGAGTGAAGTGACATGAATATAGACGTCGCCTTTATGCTGAACGCCCACTTCGGGCTTTTCCTTTTGCTGGTCGTCGTGACAATTGTCGCGCTGCTGGTTACGCTGCGCAGTTTGCTGCGCAGCAGCGCCGGAGCGCTCAACCGCGTGGTCATGCTGCTCTACCGCATCGTGTTCATGCTGCAGTGGCTGGCGGGCCTGGCCCTGCTGATCATGCAGTCGGCCACCAGCGGCTGGCCGCTGTACCGCCTGGAGCACGCCCTGACGATGACCGTGGCGGTGATCCTGACGCACCTCTTCGGCGGCCGCCGCGGTTCGCGGCCGCTGACCAGTCTGATCGTCCTGCTGGTCGCCTCGGCGCTGGTGGTCGTTGGCTACCTGCGCCTGGAGGAGGCCAGGGCCGCCCTCGGCGCCGCCGCATAAGGGCCCGGCAGCCCGGCCTTCATTCCGGCTTGCGCGCGATGATCAGCGTGGTGTAGTTAAAGACCCAGGGCAGCAACCGCGCCAGCGCCCCGCCCAGCGTTTCGGCCAGGCGACTGCTGCGATAGTAGCCCGGCGCGCGGAAGGGGCCGCCCAGACTCCAGAGCGTGTAGTCGTGGCTGGTGGGCCGCAGTTCACAGAGTTCGAATCCGGCGTCAAGGACGTTGGCGACCAGTTCGCGCCGGCCATAGGTCCTCTCGAAAAAGTCATCATGGAGCAGTGGGCCCTTGCCCAGCAGCCGTCGTTTGCCCGCGACCAGGTGCTGGACCAGGCTGGGGAAGGGAATGGTCAGCACCAGAATGCCGCCCGGCCGCAGCACGCGCCTGGCCTCCGCCAGGGCCGGGCCCATGCCCTGCTCGAAGTGTTCCAGTACGCCGAAGGACAGATAGGCGCCGATGGACGCGTCGGCGCAGGGGATGGCGTGGATGTCGCCGGCAAACAGCGGCAGGCCGGGCGTATGGCACCGCGCGGCGTGCAGGGCGCTCTCCACGTAGTCCATGCCGATGACCTTGCAGTGGCCCGCCGCGCGCAGCGCGATGACCGGGCCGCCGAGGCCACTGCCGGCCTCGAGGACGGGCGCGTCGCGCGGCAGCCAGGGCAGGTAGGCCTGCATGATCGCCTGGCTGCGAGGGTAGTACATGGTGGCCAGTTCGTCCGCGACCGTGGCGTCGTCCCACATGTCGCGCCAGCCCTGGCGCGTGCTGTCGTAGAGGTCGTTCACGGGCTGCCGGTCCCGCCAGTCGCCTTCCGCCCTGCCAGCTGGACCTGGCGGATGAGGAAGCTGGCGTCCGCGCTCCCGAGGTCCCGCGGGGCGGCCCAGAGCGCGGCCGGCGCCGGCGCTTCGCGCAGCAGGGCGTCCAGGTGGGCGATGGCCGCATCGTCGTTGCCCTGACGCCGCGCCCAGTCCGCCAGGTTGTGGCGCTTGACGACCGGCGCGCCCTGCTCCACGTGCAAGCCGGCGCGCGCGAAGAGGCGTCGCCAGCCCGTCTCGCTGTACGCGCGAACGTGCGAGGGATCGCGGCGGCGTTCGAAGTCGTCGACCCAGGACGCGGAGGGCCGGTGCACCGGCAGGGCCTGGTCCTGCAACAGCAAGAGTCCGCCCGGCCGCAGTACGCGCGCGCTCTCCTGGAAGAAGCGCGGCAGGTCCGGGAAGTGGTGCGCGGCGATGCGGCAGGTGACCAGCTCGAAAGAGTCGTCGTCGAATGGCAGGTCGTCGGCCGCGGCTTCGCGGTAACTGACGTTGCGGATGCCCAGCCCGCCAATGTGCGACTCGGCCTGTTCCAGCATGGCCGGCGTCAGGTCGCTGGCGACCACGCTGGCGACGAAGGGCGCGAAGGTCAGGGCGGTGTGGCCGCCGCCGGTGGCGATATCGAGGGCGCGCCAGTGCGGCTCCGGCTGCGCCATGGTCAGCAGGTGCTCGAGGTCGGGCCCGCTGGCGTGGTTCACACTGGTGACGTAGGCGGCGGCGAAGCGGCCGAAGCGCTGGCGCGCGAGAGACTGCGAATCGCTGGCGGACATCGGCACTCCATTGGGGCGGTCAGGCAACTCCAGTGTAGCGCAAGGCGCCGCGCCTCCCCGCCCCGTTTTCCTGCAACCTGGACTACAATGACCCTGGGCGCGGACGACACGGGCTTTCCATGGACCTCGACCAGCTGAACGAGCAGCAACGCGCGGCGGTGACCGCCGGGCCGGGCCCCGTCATCGTCTACGCCGGCCCGGGCAGCGGCAAGACGCGGGTGCTGACGCAGCGCCTCGCCTGGCTGGTGCGCGAGCAGGGGGTCTATCCCGGCGCCATCATGGCCGTGACCTTCACCAACCGCGCCGCCGGCGAAATGCGCAGTCGCGTCGAGGCCCTGCTCGGCGGTCGACTGCGCGGGGCGCGGGTCGGCACCTTTCACAGCATCTGCGGGCGCTTGCTGCGCGCCGAGGCCGAATACCTGCCCTGGAGTTCGGACTACGTCATCTTTGACGCGGACGACCAGCGCACGGCCGTGCGGATGGCGCTGGCCGACATGGGCATGCAGCATGAGTGGCGCCAGGCGCGCGACGTCGTCAACAAGATCTCGCGGGCCAAGTGCGAACTGATCACGGCGCAGGACTACGTCGCGCCCGACTACGCCCATTTGCTGACCCAGGAGGTCTACCCGCGTTATCAGAACATCCTGCTGGAAGCCGACGCCATGGACTTCGGCGACCTGCTGATGCAGACCGTCTTTCTGCTGCAGGAGAACGGGGACCTGTACCGCAAATACGGCAATCTCATCGAGCATCTGCTGGTCGACGAGTTCCAGGATACGAATCTGGCGCAATACCGCCTGGTGCGCCTCTTCGCCCGGCCGCAGCAAAACGTCTTCGTGGTCGGCGACGAGGACCAGGCGATCTATTCCTGGCGCGGCGCGGACTGGCGCAACGTGACCAGCTTTCGCAAGGACTTCCCTCAGGCGCAGGAATTCAGGCTGGAACAAAACTATCGTTCGACGCAGACGATCGTCGAGGCGGCGCGCGCCGTCATCCGCCATAACCCGGACCGGGTGGACAAGGCGCTTTTCACCGCGCGCGAACGGGGCTCGCAGATCCAGCTGTATTCCGCCTTCGACAGCCGCGAGGAAGCGGAACACGTCGTGCAGAACACGCGGCGGCTGATGGGCGAGGGCCATTTGCAGTTGCGCGATTTCGCCGTGATGTACCGTAGCCACTTCCAGTCGCGCGCGCTGGAAGTGGCCTTCGTCGACGCCGGGATTCCCTATCGCCTGGTGAGGGGCGTGGCCTTCTACAGCCGCAGGGAAATACAGGGCATGATGGCCTGCCTGCGCTTTTCGCACAACCCGAACGACCAGGTGTCCTTGCTGCGCATCGTCAACGAGTTTGGGCCGGGAATCGGCGACAAGACCCTGGGCGCCTTCAAGTTGTGGCGCGAGCGCGAGAATCTGGGCTGCGGCGAGGCGCTGGTCCGCCTGGTCGACGGCGCCGAGGTGCCCTTTCCCACGCGGATGGTCCGAAGTCTGCAAAACCTCGCCAGTCGCTGCATCGCCTGGTGGGGCGTCGCCGCCACGGGCAACCTGCCGGCGCTCTTCGACCGGATCCTGCCGACCACGGCCAACGATGACTGGCTGTGGAAGGTCAGCGACGACGAGGAACAGGTTCTGGAGCGCGGCGAAAACCTGGCGGAATTGCGCGGTCAGCTGGAACAGGCCACGCAGGAGGGACAATCGCTGGGCGATTTTCTGGCGGAAAGGGCCCTTTACACGGATGTCGACATACGCGATCCGGACCTTGACGCCGTTTCCCTGATGACCCTGCACGCGACCAAGGGCACGGAGTTCCCGGTGGTCTTCATCGCCGGTGTCGTGGACGGGCAGCTGCCCCACGTACGTTCGCTGGACAGCCCCGACCAGCTGGCCGAGGAACGCCGCCTGTTTTACGTGGGCATCACCCGCGCGATGGATGCCTTGTACCTGTCCTGTACCTTTCGCAGCGCCAACGCCGTGTACGATCCCTCGCGTTTCCTGGACGACATTCCCGCCGACCTGCTCAACGTCAGCGCGTCGCCTTCCCTGCGCAGCACGTATGAACCGGTGGTGGACAGTTCATGGGCGGCGGCGCCGGTCGTCGCGGCGCCAAAGGCGGAGCTGCAGTTCCGCACGGGCATGCGCGTCCTGCACAATCACTTTGGCGCGGGCATGGTGATCGAGAGCAGGGCCACGCGCGATGACGAAGAGGTCACGGTGGTCTTCACGGCGCATGGCATCAAACGCCTGTCGGCGGCCATCGCAGGCCTACAGGCTCTGGACCAACTCCCTGGCGACCCGCGCAAGGACTAGCTCCGCCACCGCGATCTTGGACATCAGCGGCAGTTCCTCCGGCGCGCGCCCCGGCGCCAGCAGCACCACGCGGTTGTCGTCCACCCCGAAGCCGGCGTCGGCCGCGCTGATGTCGTTGGCCACGACGAGGTCCAGTTTCTTGCGCGCCAGTTTCTCCGCCCCGCGCTGCAGCAACTGCTCGCTCTCGGCCGCGAAGCCGACCAGGTAGCGCGGTCGGCCTTGTCGCGAACGCTCTTCGGCCAGCGCCAGCAGCACATCCGCCGTGGGCTCCAGGTCGAGTTGCAGGCCCTCGCCGTGTTCGCGCTTGCGCAGCTTCTGCGTCTGACGCTGCGCCGGTCGGAAATCCGCCACGGCCGCGGCCATGATCAGGGCGTCCGCCCCCCGCGCCGCCGCCAGCGTGGCCTCCAGCATCTCCTGCGCCGTGTCGACGGCGACGCGCGTCGCGCCGACCGGCGTCGGCAGACCCCGCGCGCTGCTGATCAGCGTGACCCCGGCGCCGGCGTCCAGCGCGGCCTGCGCCAGGGCGTGGCCCTGTTTCCCACTGGAGCGGTTGCCCAAATGACGCACCGGGTCCAGCGCCTCGCGCGTGCCACCGGCGGTGACCACCACCTGGCGCCCGGCCAGCGCGCCGCTGCGTCCCAGCGCGCGCCGCACGTGACCCAGCAACGCCGGAGTCTCCGGCAGTCGGCCGCGCCCGCCGAGACCGGAGGCGAAGCGCCCCTCGTCGGGCTCGATGAGGGTTGCCCCGCGTTCGACCAAAGTCTGCAGGTTGGCCTGGGTGGCGGGGTGGTCGTACATGCCGCCGTCCATGGCCGGCGCCAGCAGCAGCGGGCAGCGCGCGGCGAGGGCCGTCAGCGTCAGCAGGTTGTCGGCCAGGCCATGGGCCAGTTTGGCGATCGTGTGCGCACTGGCCGGGGCGATCAGCAGCCCCTCGGCGTTTTCGCCGAGGCGCACGTGGGCGATGTGACCATCGGCGTCGCCATCCGTCGCCCACATGTCGGTGTGGACCGCGCGGCCGGTGAGCGCGGAAAAGGTCAGCGGCGTGACGAAACGCTGCGCGCCCTCCGTCAGGATGACGTCGACCTGCGCGCCGGCCTGGGTCAGCTTGCTGGCGAGGTCGGCGGCCTTGAAGGCGGCGATGCTGCCCGTCACCCCCAGGACGATGTGTTTGTCGCGCAGCAAGGTGATGCGCACGCGGCTCAACTCCCGGGCGGGTAACCCAGCGCGTCGACGCGTTCGGCGGCGTCAAAGTCCTTGTGGCTGAGGCGGTTGCCGGCGTCGTGCGTGCAGTAGCTGACCCGCAGGCGGCGCCAGCCGATGGTCAGCTCCGGATGATGGTCGAGTCCCTCGCTGATGACGCCGATGGCCGTGGCCAGCGCGATGCCGGCCAGGTAGCTGTCCGTGCGGTAGTTTTTGACGATAGTGTCGCCCTCGCGTTGCCAGCCCTCGAGGCGGGCCAGGCGCTGCCGGATCTCGTCGTCGTTCAGGGCCGGTGTCGGCATGGTATCGCTCCCTCGTCTCACCCCGTCAGTATAGCGGATTGTGACGCGCGGGCCGTTCGCCGCCCGCGGCGCGGCGTCATTGACGGCCTGCAACAGGTGTGCATGGAGGCAGTGACCGGCGACTCCCCGTGTTTCTCCGCTTAGTCGCAATGAGACCTGGTCAGAAACTCCACGCCTTCCGCCAGGGACGCAGCTTCCCGACCCATCAAATCTCGCAACTGCCCAGGCTCCGGATTCGTCAGGGACTCTGATATCGAATCATTTCCCGCACTCGTTTCCCGGTAGGTGACCATGCAGCTTGCAGGTGCCTGGTCAGCAAGGATCGAAGCCGCAAATGCCAGTAAAGCCAATGCCAACAATGGAATCATGGTTTTGCGCCAATTGAACATGGCCATTCTCCCAAACCCTTCAATGAGTTGGGTGTTCATACGTCGCGCCGTGGAAGCGGTTCATGTTTGCCGGGTAGCAAAGGAAGTTCCTCGGTAACCCACCGACCGCTGCCTGCCCCACAAACCGGCCGGCGCGCCTCTCCGCAGACATCCGCTGCTCCCCGGTTCATCCATAGCCAATGACGGCCTTCTGCCACCATTGCCGCTAGAATCCACGGCAGGTCTACGGGAGCGGGGCAAACGAAGCGATGAACAAGACCGTATTGAGCAATGCGCGCGTGCTGGATACGCGCGGCGGAGAGCTGCTGGACGATCGCCATATCCTGATCGAGGACGGCCGTATCACGTCGGTCAGCGAGGCGCCGCCGGCGGGGGAGGCGCAGCGCATCGACGTCGGCGGGCGCGTGGTTATGCCGGGCCTCTGCGACGCGCACGTGCACGTCACCGCCGCCACGGCGGCCATGGCGACCCAGCGACACTGGTCGCCGTCCTATGTCACGGCTCTCGCCGCGCGGGAGCTCGAGGCCACGCTGATGCGCGGCTTCACGACCGTGCGCGACGGCGCTGGCGCGGACTGGGGCCTGGCGCAGGCCGTGGAGGAGGGGCTGCTCGTCGGGCCGCGGCTGTTTTTCTGCGGCCACGCCCTCTCGCCGACCGGCGGCCACGGCGACATGCGCAGTTCCGGCGATGACGGCCGCGGCTACAGCTGGTTGACGCCGGACCTGGGCTGGATTTGCGACGGGGTCAGCGAAGTGCGTCGCGCCTGCCGCGAGGAGATCCGCCGCGGCGCGCATCACATCAAGCTGATGGTCTCAGGCGGCGTGGCCTCGCCCACCGACCGCATCGACAGTTTGCAATTCTCGGAAGAGGAGCTGCGCGCGGCGGTGGAAGAGGCCGAAAACGCCAACCTCTACGTCATGGTGCACGCCTACACCGCGCGCGCCATCAATCGCTCGCTGCGCTGCGGCGTGCGCTCGGTGGAACACGGCAACCTGCTGGACGAGAGCAGCATCGAGCTCTTTCTGGAACACGACGCCTTTCTGGTGCCGACCCTGTCGACCTATCAGGCGCTGGCGGACGAGGGCCTCGCGGCCGGCCTGCCGGAAGAGTCCTACCGCAAGGTCTTCGACGTGCTGGACGCCGGCAAACGCGCGCTGGACATGGCCTACCGCGGCGGCGTGAAGATGGTCTATGGCACGGACCTGCTGGGGCCGATGCGGCGGCGGCAACTGGACGAATTCGCCATTCGCGGCGAGTTCATTCCGGCCATCGACGTGCTGCGCGCGGCCACCTGCAACGCGGCGGACCTGCTGGGGCGCAGCGGCGAGCTGGGCGAAGTGATCGCCGGGGCGCAGGCCGACCTGCTGGTGCTGGAGGGCGATCCCCTGGCCGACCTGGGCGTGATGGCCGAGCCCGAAACGAACCTGCGCCTCATCATGAAGGACGGCGCGATTTACAAAAACAGCCTGGCCTGAGCGCCGAGGCCCTGCGCGCGCGGCGGGCGATGCGCTCCTTCCGCATCGCCCCCGCGGGCAGGTTGGACGACAGGGGCTGTTGCGATGGTCAGGGTTAACCCTTCTGCTCCACGATCTGGATCAGGTTGCCGCAGGTATCGTCGAAGACTGCGGTAATCACAGTCCCGAGGTCCGTTGGCGGCTGCACGAAGCGCACACCCTTTGCCACGAGACGCTCGTGCTCGGCTGCGACGTCGTCGACGGCGAAGGAGTTGGCGGGGATCCCGTCCTCTACCAGCGCTTTCATGAAGGGAGGGACGGCGGGGTGGGCGTCGGGCTCCAGCAGCAACTCCGTCCCCTCCGGCGCTTCTTCGGAAACGACGGTGATCCAGGCGTATTCTCCCAGCGGGATGTTGTGCTTGACGCGGAAACCAAGGGTCTCTGTGTAGAAACGCAGCGCCTTCTGCTGGTCGTCCACGAAGACGCCGGTCAGGTTGAGTCTCATTTCTGGTTGTCCTCCTCTGTCGGGTCGGAAATACTGTCATCTGTCGAGATCGGCCACCGCTCCCCAATGGTCTTCAGCGGAGCGCCCACGAACCAGTGAAGCTTTGACCTCCCCTCGCGCCTCGTGCGGATCAGCCCGGCGGCTTCCAGCACGTCCAGGTGTTGCGAAATCGCCTGGCGCGAGGAGTTGATGCCATGCTTCATCGTCAGACGTGCGCAGATTTCGAAGAGCGATTGACCTGAGCGATCGACGAGTTCGTCCAGGATGGCTCGCCTGGTCGGGTCAGCGATCGCGCGGTAAATGTCCACAAATTGATCCTGGGCATTGTCCGCCTGCATGACGATGCTGCATTATAGGCAAGTACGGGCTTGCATGTCAACCCTGATCTTCGCACAGTGTCCGACGGCCTGTTGCGCCGGATCGGGAATCAGCCCGAATGCCAGGGCGACTCGACCGGCTGTCCTGCGCGCGGTCAGCGGCGGCGCGCCAGGCAGATGACAGGCGGGCGGCACTTCCCGTCGCCCGTCGCTGCGCCTATGATGGAGGCACAACAGGACAACACACGGAGCGCGCAAATGAGCGAAGCGACCTCGCAGCCGGCCACCGGCGCCGAAAACATCGTCTGGGACCTTTCGATCTTCTACAGTGGGCCGGAGGACCCGGCGATTGAGGCCGACATGGCGGCCATTGACGCCGACATCGCCGCCTTCGCCGATGACTACCGCGGCCAGGTCGCGGGTCTGGACGCCGCCGGCCTGCTGGCCGCCATGGAGCGCATCGAGGCGCTGCTGGACCGCGTCTACCGCCTCGAGATGTTCGCCCAGATGCTCTACGTCACCGACACCAACAACCCGACCTTCGGCGCGCTGATGCAAAAGTTGACCGAATACGCCGCGCGCGTGCAGCAGGGCCTGCTTTTCTTCGAACTGGAATGGACGGCGCTGGATGACGCCGCCGCCGCCGCGTTGCTGGCGCAGCCCGAACTGGCGCATTTCCGTCATTACCTGGAGGCTGAACGGCGCTACAAGCCGCACTTGCTCAGCGAGCCGGAGGAGAAGTTGCTGGTCGAGAAGGCGGTGACCGGGCGCGAGGCCTGGAACCGTTTCTTCAACCAGTTGATGGGCGCCTCCCGCTACGAGTTGCGCGGCGAGCAACTGACGCAGTCGGAAGTGCTGAGCAAGCTCTTCGATACCGACCGCGAGTTGCGCCGCGAGGCCGCCGCGGCCGTCACCGCCGGCCTGCAGGACCAGGCCATGCAACTGACCTACGTCTTCAACGTGCTGGCGGCGGACAAGGCCTCCGAGGACCGGCAGCGCGACTACGACACCTGGGTCTCCTCGCGCAACCTCTCCAACAAGGTGGCCGACGACGTGGTCGAGGCGCTGGTGGAAGCCGTCACCGCCAACTACGATATCGTGGCCGAACACTACGAACTCAAGCGCAGACTGCTGGGTTACGACGAGCTCTTGCACTACGATCGCAACTCGCCCCTGCCGGTGCCCGACAGCGACCGGGTTTATCCCTGGGAGGAGGCGCGCGACATCGTGCAGCAGGCCTACCAGGCCTTCAGCCCGCGCATGGCGGAAATTTCGCAGCGTTTCTTCGACGAGGGCTGGATTCACGCCGCCCTCGCGCCGGGCAAGATGGGCGGGGCCTTCTCGGCCTCCGGTCCGGTCTCGGCGCACCCCTTCATCATGATGAACTACACCGGGCGCGAGCGCGACGTCTCGACCCTGGCGCACGAACTGGGCCACGGCGTGCACCAGGTGCTGGCGACGGAAACCCAGGGCCTGCTCAACGCGCAGACCCCGCTGACCACCGCCGAGATGGCCTCGACCTTCGGCGAGATGCTGGTCTTCAACGACCTGATGGAGCGCGAGCCGGACGCCGAGGCGCGCCTGGCCATGCTGGCGGCGAAGATCGAGGACAGCTTCGGCACCATCTTCCGCCAGGTCGCCATGAACCGCTTCGAGCACGGCTACCACAACGCGCGGCGCGAGACGGGCGAACTGAGCGCCGAACAACTCGGCGACATCTGGCTGGAGACGCAGCGCGACATGTTCCAGGGCAGCGTCAACATCGGCGAGGACTACGGTCACTGGTGGAGTTACGTGCCGCACTTCCTGAACGTGCCGGGCTATGTCTATGCCTACGCCTTCGGTGAACTGCTGGTGCTGGCGCTCTTCCGCCTCTACCAGCAGCGCGGCGCGGACTTCGTGCCCGATTACCTGGACGTGCTGGCGGCCGGCGGCTCGGACTGGCCGCACAACATTCTGGCGCGCCTGGGCGTGGACCTGACCGACCCGGAGTTCTGGAACGAGGGTCTGGCCATCCTGCGCGACATGGTGCGCCTCGAGGAGAAGCTGGCGCGCGAGGTCTACCCGGAGAAGTTCAGCGCCTGAAGGTCGCTGGCGGAGGGCCCTTGATCAGCAGACTGGAACTCAGCGCGGCCATCATCTGCGTCACCATTTCGGGCTGGGTGCTGCTGGAGCGCGTCGTGCCGCTGCCGATCATGCTCTTCTTCTGCATCGGGATGTTGCTGTTGCCCCATCTGATGAGCGAGGATTCGCAGGGCAGTTCCTCGCTGTGAAGGCAGTCCCTCAGGCCGTCGTCCGCCGCGGCGGGTTGAAGGCGATGCTGAAGACCAGGGCCGCGAAGACGCCGCAGGCGCCCCAGAAGAGAAAGGGCAGACCCGCGCCGTAAATCGCCAGGCTGTTGCCCAGCGGCGGCGCGAAGGCGATGCCGAGGTTGCGGATGGTGGTGAACATGCCCAGCGCGCTGCCGCTGAGCGAGTTGTCCATGCCGTCTATCTCCATCACGCTGACCTGTTGCATGGCCATGACGGAATCAAAGGCCGAGCCGGTGACCACCGCGACCAGCAGCACCAGCGCGCCGGCGACGATGCCCAGCAGGCCGACCCCGATGCCGAGCAGCAGGGCGAGGGCCACCAGAAAGCCGCGCCGGATTTGCAGCCGGTCCGAGAGGGTGGAAAGGGGCACGACGCAGATCAGGCTGGCGAGGAAGAAGAGCGAGAGGGCGCGGTCGGCGTCCAGCGGCGCCCAGCCGACGTTCTTGAGGTAGGTGGGCAGGTAGCCGCTGAAGCCGCTGAAGCAGGCGCCGATGCCGATGCCGCCCAGCCCCATCAGCCACAGGTTGCGCAGGCGCACCACGCGGCGCAGACCGGCGATCACGTCCGGCCTGCTGTCCTCGTCGCCGACGGCGTGTTTGCCGGCCGGATGCAACAGCAGCCACAGCAGACTGATCAGGATGGCCAGCAGGCCGTAAAGGACGAGGACCTGACGCCAGCCGCCCAGGGCCGGCAGGATGACGCTGGTGCTGAGCAGGGGGCCGAGCATCAGGCCGCTGGCGAAACCCGCCGAGACGATGCCGCTGGCCATGCCCAGATTCTCGCGCGGGAACCACTGGCGAATCGACTTGAAGATGATGACCGGGACGGACCCCTGGGCGCAGCCGTAAAGCAGTGAGATGAGCAGCAGGCTGCCGAAGTCCGTGGCGACGGCGCGCAGCATGCCGAACAGGCCGCTGAGCAGACAGATGAGAAAGAGCATGTTGCGCGAGCCGAGGCGATCGCCGATGCTGCCACCGATGATGGCGAAGAAGACGCCGCTGAAGCCCACCATGCCCCAGATGCCGCCGACCTCCACCAGGGAGAGGCCCAGTTCCTCGCTGATGATGGAGAACATGGGCGGCAGCGACAGGTTGGGCATGGTGACGATGCCGAAGGGCGTCAGCACGCAGAGCGCGAGGATCACGAAACGCCAGCTGCTGCTGCTGTCCGGCGCGGAAACGCGGCTTAACACGATGAGGTCACCCTGGCCTCCCTGATCGCTGATGACCGTACCAGCCAGGACCGGCCGGACACAAGAGCCAGCCGACCGCCTGCTGCGCCCTCGCGCTCTGCTATACTGGCGCGCGCCTCGCAGGAGGAGCCCGACAGGCAACCATGAGCACGCCCCAGGACGATACGCAGCCGCTGGCGCCGCTGCCGGCAGAGGAAAGGCAGCCGGCGCGCGCCACGGCGGGTGGCGGACGCCCGCCGGCCCGGCGCGACAACCGCAACTGTCTTTACCAGGCCCTGGCGGCCCTGGCGCTGCTCTTGCTGGCGCTGCTCATCGTGGTGCTTGCCGGCCTGGCGGGCTGGACGGCCGGGCAGCAGGAGGCGCAGGACGTCATCGCCGTCACCCAGGCGGCGCGCCTGCGCGACCAGCTGAATCGCATCCCCGCGGACGTGGCCGCGGGCAACACACAGTTGCTGCAGGCGCGCCTGGACTTTTTCGCCGACATGACCCCCGCCGTCCCGCAGTTGCCGCAACTGCGACAGACGGCGACCGCGCTGGCGCGCCCGACCCTCACCTTCACCCCCGGCCCCACCTTCACGCCCACCATCACCGCCACCGTCGTGGCGCCGCAGACCGTCGCCTGGGACCCGGAGGAGTTGCTGCGCCAGGGGCGCGAGGCCATCGGGACGGGTGAATATGAAGAGGGCGTGGACCTCTTGCAGGCGCTGGAGGCCCTGGCGCCGGACTACGCCAGCGTGACCGTGCGCGAGCTCATTCTCAACGGCCTGACCCGCCGGGCACA
The DNA here is from genome assembly GCA_026708325.1 of Anaerolineaceae bacterium. Classification (GTDB taxonomy): domain Bacteria; phylum Chloroflexota; class Anaerolineae; order Aggregatilineales; family Phototrophicaceae; genus JAGWBD01. The sequence continues at coordinate 72,879 of JAPOVC010000013.1, forward strand.
GCGCCTGTTTCGCAGTGAAGACGGCCTCGCCGAGGCCATCCTGGTGACGGACGAGGCGATCCGCTACGGGCTGTCGGCGGACAGCGGCCTGCGCTACGAGCGCTACGTGGCGGCCCTGTACCTCGACGCCCGCAGCCAGATCAGCCGCGGCCCGGCGGCGGCCATCCCGGCCCTGCGCGAACTCCATGACGTGGCCCCCGGCTATCGCGGCGGCGAGTTGCCCGGCTTGCTTGCCGGTCAGCACACGGCCTGGGCGGAGCAGTTGCTGACCCAGGGCGACCCCTGCGCGGCCCATGAGCAACTGCAGCAGGCCCTCGTCCTGCGCGCCGACGCCGCGCTGGCGCAGCGGCGGGACGAGGCCAACCAGCTCTGCCAGCAGGGGGTCGGCCTGCCGGGCCAGCAGCCGCCGGCCGGCGCCACGCTGGAGACCGGCGCCTACATCGGCCCCCCGGTCGGCGGCGGCTGACGCAACTCTCACGGGCTGCTCATGGTCGGCTCACTGGCCACTTACGCGCCGCCCCTACCCTTGGCGACAAGACGAACCTGACCACTGTGCAATACAGGAATTCTCCTTCCTCCATACGTGGCAAGTCTGGCAGGTCAGGTTCGCAGGCGAGCGGGTAACCGCGGCCGGAAACAAACAGATCGTGCGCCGGTGTGTCCCCCCGCACAAGGCACGGTCTGTTTTTGTGTGGCGAGGGGTTGTTATACTCCCCGGCGGGCGGGGAGGAGCGCCCGGGCATGCGCTATTACGAAGACCTGCAACCCGGCCAGCGCATCCGCCATCGTCTGGCCCGCACGCTCACGGAAACCGACAACCTGCTCTTCAGCAGCCTGACGCACAACCCGCAGCCGCTGCACCTCGACGAGAACTTCGCGCGCGAAACGGTCTTTGGCGGGCGCATCATGAACGGCCTCTTCACCCTCGGTCTGGTGGTGGGCATCAGCGTGCCGGACCTCACCCAGGGCACGATCGTCGCCAATCTCGGCTACGAGCAGGTACGGCATCCGCACCCGCTCTACCCTGGGGACACGCTGACGGTGGAGACGGAGGTGCTTGCCAAACGCGAGAGTCGCTCGCGCCCGGGTGAAGGTCTCGTGACGCTGCGGCATTACGGCCGCAACCAGGACGGCGTGCTCTGTGTGGAGGTGACGCGCACGGCCCTCTTCCGCATGCGGCCGGGCTGATGGCCTTCGACCTGCCCGCGCGTCAGTCGCTGGTGCCGCATCTGGTGCGCCGCGAGCACCTGAGCAACGCCATCAGCCTTGAGATGCCGGTCTGGCAACTGGCCGATCCTTACAGCCGCGCAAATTTGCGTCGGCGCGGCCTGTCGCATAAAATCAGGTAGAGAACCATACTGAAAGGGGAACCCCAACATGAAGCTGCACAAACGCATTCTTACCCTTGTTCTGCTCATCTTTCTGCTCAGCCCCGGCTTCGCCGGGCAGGCGCAAGACAGCACGATTTCTTTCCTGGCGCCGCCCTGGGGCGTACCGCCCAACGAAGATTCGCTAAACGCTTTCATGGAAGAGAGCGGCATCACCGTTGAGATTCAGTCGGTGCAAATGGCCGATCTCTACAGCCGGGTGCAAGTTTCCGCCGCCGCTGGCGAGGCGCCCGCCGATGTAATCTTCATTACTGAAGAAGGGCCCTCCAACGTAGTCGCTACCGGCAATATGCTGCCGCTCAACGACCTGCTGGACATGGGCGACCTCGACACGGACGACTTCGAGAAGCTCGACTTCTGGACGCTCGACGGCGATGTCATGGCGATCCCGACTTACTTGCAGCTGGTGATGATGGATTACAACGCCGCCACCCTGGCCGGGGCCGGCTTTGACGCCGCGCCAACCACCTGGGCCGAGCTGGACGCGCAGGCGCGCGCCGTTCGCGATGCCGGCCTGGATGACAACCCCATCGCCATGGGCGCAATCAACTGGTCCTGGTGGCTGATTGCCCTGAGCATGGGCGACCCCATGTTCGACGACGATCTCAATCCCGTCTTCGCAGATGAAGGCAGCAAGGCCCGCGAAGCCATGGCCCTGCTCAAGACCTGGTTTGATGACGAACTGATCAGCCCCGAGATCCTGGCCGGCAGCATCAACCAGCACGCGCTCTTCTGGAGCGGCGTCGGCGTCTTCCACCAGGGCTGGCAAGGCTCGGTCGTGCGCGGCAACGCCGAATCCTCCATGCAGGCGCCCAATGTCGAATACATGGTCCTGCCGGAAGTCGGCAATACCTGGAGCTTCCCCGCCGGTATCGGTATCTCGGTCGACAGCGAGAATGTGGAAGCGGCCTGGGAATTTGTCAAGTGGTATGTCGGCGACCAGAACATGACTGACATCTGGAATGCCTTCGGCCTCTATCCCTCGCGGATTTCCATCAGCAGCGCGCTGAACGAAGCCGGCGAGATCCAGGGCTATGACGCCATCGTCGCGCAGAGCATGCACACCAACGAGCTGCCGCGTTTCACGTTGTGGTGGGGTCCCTGGGCGGCCGCTGTCAGCGAGGGCATCAAGGAAGGCATGTCCACGGGGATGTCGGCTGACGAGATCATCGATGGCCTGGCTGAGGAGTGGAACGAGCTCAAGGCGGAATACGAGTAGGGGCGACTCTGTGAGTTGCCCATCAATCGCCACAACGTCGAATTCCGTAGGGGCGAGCCCTGGCTCGCCCCTACAGCAACCTGGGTGAAAAGGGCAAGGTACTCCGAAAGGACGAATAGCAGAAAACCAGGTCATGAAGACTGCTAACCGCCTCCTTTCATCCGACTCCCGCTATGTCATCGTTGTCCTGACGCCGATCGTCCTGCTCATCGCGCTCTTCATCTACTACCCGGCGGTCGAGACCTTCAACACCAGCCTGACCAACCGCAACTTGCGCATCCGCCGTCCGCCCAAAGCCATCGGCCTGGACAACTATGTCAAGCTGGTCAATGACGATGAATTCTGGGAAGTCACTGGCCGCAGCTTTAAAGTGGTGCTCATCACCCTTCCGCTGGAGATGGCGGTGGCCTTCGGCGTCGCCATGCTGCTCAACCAGCGTTTCCCTGGCCGCGGCGCGGTCCGCACTCTCGCCATCTTGCCCTGGATGCTGCCCGGCGTTGTTAACGGCTTTTTGTGGGGCTGGCTGCTCAACGGCGAATATGGCGCGCTCAATGGCTTTTTGTACCAGTTCGGGCTGATCGGCGAGTATCAGTATTGGCTGCGCGAGCCCGATCATCAGTTGTTTTGGGTCTGCGTCGTGCAGACCTGGACGCGCTATGCCTTCCCGACGATCATCTTGCTGGCTGGCTTGCAGAGCATCCCGGATGACCTCTTCGACGCCGGCAAAGTCGATGGCGCCAGCGCCTGGCATCGCGTGCGCTATATCACGTTTCCGCTGCTGCTGCCGTCGTTCGGCATCGCCCTGGTGGTCGAGTTCATCGCCGCATTCCAGATCTTCGATGTCGTCTGGACGCTGACCGCGGGCGGCTCCGCCGGCGGCGCCATGAACCCCTTCACCAAGACCCTGATGCTCTACAATTACGAGCTGGTTTTCCGCGATCTGCGCATCGGCCTGGGCGCGGCGCTGTCCTATATCATCCTGGCCATGTCGCTGGCCGTCGGCGTCATCTTCGTCATGCGCGTCTACAACCAGGGAGTGCAGGAACAATGAGCCCGGGGTTCTCTGTTTCCCGCAATGGTATATCGCGCGTACCGGCGAGCCGGCGGCTCGTCCCTGCAACCGCCCGTTTCGAGAACCGGGGATTGGCGGCGTGAATCTATCCCTCCGCGCGCAAGAACGCCTGCGGCTCGGCTTCATCTACGTCCTGTGCGCCATCGTAATGATCTGGGCGCTGGCGCCGATCTACTGGGTCGCGGTCAGCAGCATCTCGACCCGACGCGAGCTCTACGCCCAGCCCTACAAGATCTGGTTCCCCAGCGAGCCGACCTTCGAGTCTTACCACACCATCTTCACGCAGGGCGCCAAATTCCGCGACGGCACCTTCTCGCCAACCGCCCACCTGATGAGCGCCGGCTTGCGCAACAGCCTTGTCATCAGCGTCGCTTCGGCCGCGGTCGTCACGCTGCTGGCCACCGGCGCCGGCTATGCCTTCGCGCGCATGGAATTCCGCGGCAAAAACGCCATCTTTCTGCTCATCATGCTGATGCTGCCGCTGCCAATCTGGGTCTCGCTGATCGCGTTGTTTTTCATCATGTCGCGGCTGGAGCTGGTGGATTCGCTGCTGGGCCTGGTGTTAATCTTTGTGACGCTGCTGCTGCCGCTGGCGGTCTGGATGATGACGACTTTTGTGCGGGATATCCCGGCGGAGATCCAGGACGCCGCCCGCGTCGACGGCGCCGACCGCTGGCGCATACTCTACAGCATCGTGCTGCCGCTGGCGCGCCCGGGCCTGGTGGCGGTCTTCCTGGTCGCCATGCTCACCACCTGGAATAATTTCCTCATCCCGCTGATCTTCAGCCGCACGGACGACTCGCAGCCGCTGACCATCGTGCTGACGCTCTTCATCGGCCAGTACGAGGTCGCCTGGGAAGACATGTCAGCCGCGGCCGTGGTGACGATGCTGCCGCCCTTCCTGATGGCGCTCTTCTTCCAGCGCTACCTCGTGCGCGGCTTGACTATGGGCGCGGTGAAGTAGGGACGACCCATTGGGTCGCCCGTGTTTTATCCCTGTGCGGGTGGCATGATATGCTGCCTCTACAGACCTTGCCTCTGTGCTCTTTGTGCGCTCTGTGCTCTCTGTGCACTCTGTGCGCTCTGTGCGCTCTGTGGTTAAATATCCCCGACTGCTTCACGTTCCGGGGAACAGGCCATGAACATCCAATCCACCATCGCCAACATGACGACCGAAGAAAAAGTCGGCCAGATGTTCATGCTGGCCTTCGCCAGCGACCAGCTCGACGAAGCGCACATCCTTATGGCCGAGCATCTTGTGGGCGGCGCTTACATCAGCGATGAGAACGTCCCGACCGCCGCCGCCGCGCTGGCGCTCTGCAATTCGCTGCAAGCCTTCGCCGCCGGCACGCGCCTGGGCATCCCGCTGCTGCTCGGCGCCGACCAGGAGGGGGCCTGGTCCGTCATGACCGCCGAGAGCGCCATGGGGCCGGGCAACATGGCCCTTGGCGCCAGCGGCGACCCCGACTGCGCCTACCGGATGTACAGCGTCATCGCCCGCGAAACGGGGGCCGTCGGCTTGAATGTCGCGCTGGGCCCGGCCGCCGACTGCAACTCCAACCCGCACAACTCCATCATCGGGATGCGTTCCTTCGGCGAAAGGCCCGAGCTGGTCGCCGCGATGACCGCCGCCGCCGTGCGCGGCTTGCAGGACAATGGCAGCATCGCGGCGATCAAGCACTTCCCCGGCCACGGCGATACTATCCTGGACAGCCACCGCGCCTTGCCCACTGTGACGCGCAGCCTTGACGAACTCAGGCGCATTGACTTGCAGCCCTTTGCCGCGGGCATACGGGCCGGTGCGCGCATGGTCATGACCTCGCATATCATCTTCAGCGCGCTTGACCCCGACCGGCCCGCCACGCTGTCGCCAGTCATCCTCGGCGATCTGCTGCGCTGCGAACTCGGATTCGACGGCGTGATCGTCTCCGACAGCATGAACATGCACTCGATGAAGCGCAATTACGACCCGGCCGACGCGGCGATCCAGGGTTTCAACGCCGGCGTCGACCTGTTGATGCTGGCTGAAGAACATTACGACCACGACGCCGGCCAATACCTGGCCAACCAGCGCGCCCTCATCCGCGCCGTGATACGGGCAGTCGAGGATGGCCGCCTCAGCCGCGAGCGCATCGATGACGCCGTAAGGCGCGTCCTGCGCCTCAAGCGCGACGCCGGCTGGAGCACCGCGCCGCTGCCCGACCGGACGGGGCAGGTCGGCAGCGACGAACACCGCGCCCTGGAGCTGGATGTGGCGCGCCGCGCCTTGAGCATTGTGCGCGACAAGGGCGGGCTGATTCCGGTCGACCCGGCCGCGCCGATCACGCTGGTGAATGCGACCGAACGCAGCGCCTGTGCCGTGCTGACGCGGACGCGCGGCATCGGGCCCAACCAGGCAACGCCCGCCTTTGATGTCTTCGCCGAGGCGATGCGCGCCCGCTGCGATCGACTGCGTGTGGTCGCGGCGGAAGACTTCGCCGCCGGGGATCTGCCGGTCGCGGGACTCATCATCGCAGTCACCGAGAATTACACGCTGCCCGGCATGGACTTCGACCGAAGCCGGCAGGCCGAAATCGTAAATGCGCTGCATGCGGCGGCCGGCGAACGCCTGATTGTGGTTGGCCTGCGTGATCCTTACGAACTGGCGTATTTCCCCGAGATCGGCAGCTATCTCTGCGCCTTCAGCTTCCGCCCCTGCGCCGCCCAGGCCGCGGCCGACGCACTGCCGGGTTATTGTGAGGCGAAGGGCCGCTCGCCTGTCAGCGTGCCGGGGACGGATGTCGTGGCCGCCGGCTGAATGGCCTGCTTCGCCTGTCTCCAGGGACGGTGTAGGGGCGACCAGCCTGGTCGCCCGCAGCTCCAGGCGGAAACCAGGAAAAGAGGCGGCCCGGCGGCGGCTGACGCAACTCTCACGGGCTGCTCATGGTCGACTCACTGGCCGCTTACGCGCCGCCCCCAAACTTGGCGACAAGACGAACCTGACCACTGTGCAATACAGGAATTCTCCTTCCTCCA
>JAPOVC010000008.1 GCA_026708325.1 Anaerolineaceae bacterium
CGCCGATGCGGCGGCTGCCTACTCTGTGGCTGCTGGCCTGGTGGGCGGTTCTCGCGCTTTTCGGCTACACCATCGCCGGCGAAAAGATGCCATGGCTGACGACCCACTTGACCCTGCCGCTGATCTTTCTGTCGGCCTGGTATTTCGGGCGCGTTCTCAACGGGCTGGACGCCGGGCTTCTGCGCCGCGGCAGCTGGCCTGCGCTGTTGTTGCTGCCCTTGCTGGCGCTCACGCTCTTCCAGGTGCTGCAACCGCTGTGGGCTGGCGGGGGCGTGTTTGCGGGGCTGGAACAGGCGCAACTGGCGCGCAGCGGCCGTTGGCTGGGCCTGCTCGCCATCAGCGGCATTGCACTGGCCGGCCTTTACCAGCTCGGTCGACGCCATGGCTGGCGACACCTGCGGCAGTTGCTGGCCATCGCCTGTTTCGGGCTGCTGGCCGTCCTGACCCTCCGCGCGGCGCTGCGGGCTTCCTTCGTCAACCTTGACCTGGCGACCGAATACCTGGTCTACGCCCATGCGGCGCCGGGGGTCAGAACGGTGCTGGAGAGGCTGGAGGAGACCAGCCGCCGGGTGGCCGACGGCAAGGGCATGGTGCTTGCCTACGACAACCTCGTGTCCTGGCCCTACAGCTGGTATTTCCGCGACTTCGCCAACGCCCGTTACGTTGGGGAAAACCCTACGCCGGAGACGCTGCAGGACGCCCAGGCCGTGGTGGTGGGAGTAGGCAATCTGGGCACCTTCGAGCCGCTGCTGGAGGACCGCTTCGAGCGTTTCGACTACATTCGCATGTGGTGGCCCATGCAGGACTATTTCGGCATGACGGCTGCCCGTCTGGCAAACTTCCTGGATTTCACGCCCGCCAACGCCCGTTCGTCCGCCATGCGTCAGGCCGTGTTCGATATCTGGTGGGCGCGTGACTATCGCGCCTACGCCAGGGAGACCGGACGCAATTTTGAACTCGCGCACTGGCCGGTCGCTGACCGCATGGTCCTCTTCCTGCGCAAGGATACCGCCGCCCGCATCTGGGACCTGGGAAGCGGCGGCGGCCAGGTGAGCAATCCTCTGGACGACCTTCCCCGCAACCTGTGCCTCGACAACTGGCAGAATCTCCCGGCGCACACGATTTTTGGCAGCGCGGGCAGTCAGCCCGGACAGTTGCTGCGTCCGGTCGGCCTGGCCATCGGCCCGGAGGGCCAGCTGGCGGTCAGCGAGGAGGGCAACAACCGCGTTTCGCTCTTCACACGCGAAGGCGAGTTCCTCGCTCACCTGCCGGCTGACCCAGCGGATGGCGGTCTGGAACGGCCGGGTGGGCTGCGCTTCGCCGACGACGGTCGCCTGTACGTCGCTGACACCTGGAACTATCGTGTTCAGGTCCTGTCGCAGGCGGGCGCGATGGATCATGGCTGGGGCGAGCCGGCGCTCTTCGGCCTGGGCGCCAGCGCGCAGCCGCCTGGCGGGCTGTGGGGGCCCCGCGACCTGGCGCTGGACGGCGACGGCAGGGTCTACGTAGCGGACACCGGTAACAAGCGAATCCGCGTGTACACGGCCGACGGCGACTGGACCCTGGACATAGGCGAGGGAGGCAGCGACGCGGGTCAGCTGGACGAGCCCAGCGGCCTTGCCCTGCATCCCGATGGACGCCTGTTCATCGCGGAATTCTGGAACCGACGCATTTCGGTATTTGAGAGCGATGGCACGTTCAGGCAACAGTTTCCGCTGCGGGGCTGGTATGCGGACGAAGGCAACCGGCCCTATCTGGCGCTGGATGTCGATCGCGACCTTCTCTACGCCGGGGACCCGGATTCCGCCCGCGTACTGGTGATGGACCTCAATGGCAATTGCCTGGGGTCTTTTGGCGAGCCCGGGGGTGACAATCCTGCAGGAAGCCGAATTGGGACGGTCGCCGGACTGGCCGTCGACGCCCAGGGCCAGGTCTGGCTGGCGGATGCCGCCAGCGGGCGCGTCCTGGGGTACCCCGCCTTTCCTCTGGTTGCAGGCGTGGAGCGGGGTGCGTTGCAGGGTGCGGCCGTGTCGGGGTGAGGGCCGCCGAAGCCCGTCTTGCGCAGCGGGCGGGGATGTGCTAAATTGAGCGGCGGAGTGGGGACGCGCCCCCACTTCTGTTGTTATAATCAGGCAGAAGTCTGGCGTCAGTGTGCGCCATTCTGTCAGGGCGCCAGGTGGAAGTCAGGGCCATAGGGTCAGGAAACGGGCCATGAGAAGCGAATTTGAAGTCGCCTTCAACGAAATCACGGAACTGCGGGAGTTGCCGCAGGACGTTGTACTGGAGGCCTTGCAATCGGCGTTGGTGCTTGCCTATCGACGCGACACCGGCGCCAGCGAGGCCCAGTTGGTCGAGGCGGACATCGACCCCAGGACGGGCCGGCCGCGCATTTTTGTAGAGAAGGAAGTGGTCGATTCGGTCCTGAACGACGCCACCGAGGTCGACCTCGAGAGCGCGCGCTTCTTTGAGCCCGAGGCGGTGGAAGGCGACACCGTCATGGTCAAGGTGCAACGCACGACCCGAAACTTCGGTCGTATCGCTGCCATGACGGCCAAGCAGGTGATCCTGCAGAAAATCCGGGAGGCCGAACGCAACCTGCTCTACGAAGAGTACCTGGAGCGCGAAGGCGATCTCATCACCGGCACGGTGCAGAGCACCAACGCCCACATGATTACCCTGAGCCTGGGGCGCGGTGAGGCCATCATGCCCCGTTCGCAGCAAATTCCTGGCGAGCGCTACCGGCCGCACGACAAGGTGCGCACCTACGTACTGGAAGTACGGCGCAGCAACAGCGGCCCGCAGATCATCGTCAGCCGGGGCCATCGAAACATGCTGCGACGCCTGCTGGAATATGAAGTGCCCGAGATTTACAACGGACAGGTGGAGATCAAGACCATCGCGCGCGAGGCCGGCTATCGCTCCAAGGTCGCCGTGGCCGCTCTTCAGGATGGCATCGATCCGGTCGGCGCCTGCGTCGGCATGCGCGGCATGCGCATCCAGAACATCGTGCGGGAACTGCATGAAGAAAAGATTGACGTCATCGAATGGGTGCCGGAACAGCGCGACTTCATCGCCAAGGCCCTGAGCCCGGCCCGAGTCAACGGCGTCTATCTGGACGATGACATCGATACCGGCAGAACGGCGCTGGTCATCGTGCCGGATGACCAGTTGTCGCTGGCGATCGGGCGCGAGGGGCAAAACGCGCGCCTGGCCGCCAAGTTGACGGGCTGGCGCATCGACATCAAGAGCGTGTCCGAATCCGTGGCGGATGCGCTGGAGCGTGTGGGACTGCCACCGCTGGCCGAAATGGCCGTGCAACAGGCGGACCTCTTTGAGGAAGCGACGCGCATCATTACCCGCAAGAACGAAGGCCGCATGATCATGCCGGAGGAATACGCCGCCATGGGTCGCTTTGCGGACCTGGTGGAAAGCCGCCTGCTCGTCATGCGAGAGGCGAGACGGGCCGAACGGATGGAAGAAATCAACGCCGCCCGGGAAACCCTGCCGGAAGAAATGTTTCAGATTTCGGTCGACGCTTTCGAGTTGCCGGATGAAATCCTGGAGGCCCTGCAACCCTTCGAAACGGTGGGCGAGGTCATGTGGCGCTGTTTGCTGCGCGATGCCTCGCTGCTCCGTCGGCTGGAAGCGCCCGAAGCGGCTCTGGCCCAGATCCTGACCGCCTGGGAGTCGGTCCAGGCCCGGGATGATGCGGCAGCCCTTGCAGAAGCGGAAGCCGAAAGCGAGGCAGGCCAGGAAGCGGCAGTCGAAGGCGTTGCGACCCCGACCGCGGAGGTCAGCGAAGAGGGCGACGGCACGCCGGTTGCGACTGAAGAGGTGGACCTGACCGAGGCGGTGTTTGCCGACGACCAGGCGCCGGCGCCACAGCCCGACTCCCGCAAACCCGCCCGGCGCGTGTTCCGCCGGGTCCGTCCGGAACCGGAATTCGAGGAAGAGCTCGAAGAGCCGGAGGGGGACCTGGACGAGGTGTTGAACGAGCAGGACGAGGAACGCAAGCGCCGCGAAAGCAGAAGAAAACGGCGCCAGCTGGTCTTCGACGAGGAATTGGGCGAAGTTGTGGCCGTTCGTCGGCGCAAGAAGGGCCGCGAACGCGAAGAGTGGGACGACTTTCTGGATTAGGTGAACCGGCGATGACCGTCCGCAAGGGTGGGCGACCGCGACATCGGCCGCAACGCAGCTGTGTGGTGTGCCGTCGCAAGATGGACAAGCGCTGCCTGACGCGCATTGTCAGTCGCGCGCAGGGTCTGCTGATTGATCCGGGAGGCAAGGCGGAGGGCCGCGGCGCGTACCTGTGCCGGCAGTCCGCCTGTTGGGAGAGCGCCGCCAGGGGCACGGCCCTGGCCCGGTCCCTGTCCGTGAAACTGGGTGAGGCCGACCGCCAGCGATTGTTGCAGGGAAGACCCGAAACATGAGTTCGACGCGGATGCGCGCCGGACCGGGACCAGCGATGTAGGCTGCGAACAGCGAGCGGGTTCCTGGCCGGTCTCCGCAGAGAGGGAGGAAGTGTATGGCTGAGGAACAACGCGTCGTCATTCTGCCAGACAGCCTGACTGTTCGGGAACTGGCGGATTCAATCGAGATCATTGTGATCGAGGTGATGAAGGTCCTCATCGCCAACGGCATCGTGGCCTCGATTAATCAGGAAATCGACTTCGACACGGCGGCCATCGTCTGTGCCGAGTTTGGCATTGAAGCGCTCTCACAATCCAGCCTTGCGGAGCAGGCGCAAAAGGAAGAGGCGGCCCAGGCGCAGGAATGGCGCCAGGTTTACAGCGAAGAAGACCCGGAAGACCTTGAACGCAGGCCTCCCATCGTGACCATTTTGGGACACGTGGACCATGGCAAGACGACGCTGCTCGACACCATTCGCAAGACACAGGTGGTGGAAGGGGAGGCCGGAGGAATAACCCAGCACATCGGCGCCTATCGCGCCCGCCACGGCGATCGACAGATCACGTTTCTGGATACGCCCGGCCACGAAGCCTTCACGGCCATGCGGGCCCGCGGGGCCCACGGCGCCGACATCGCCGTCCTGGTCGTGGCTGCAGACGATGGCGTCATGCCCACCACGCGCGAGGCGATCGCCCACGCGCGCGCCGCCAACGTGCCGATCGTGGTCGCCGTCACCAAAATGGACCTGCCGGGCGCCAATCTGGAGCAGGTCAATCAGCAACTGGCGGAAGTGGACCTGGTGCCAGTCAACTGGGACGGCAACACGATGGTCGAGGCGGTCTCGGGCATCACGGGAGAAGGCATCGAGGACCTGCTGGAAGCCATTCTGCTCACATCCGATGACAGCGACATCGTAGCCAACCCGGCTGCCAGACCTTCGGGCGTGGTGCTGGAAGCCGAGGTCGATCCCTCACGCGGGGTCATTGCGACGCTGCTGGTGCTAAACGGCCAGCTGAAGCGCGGCGACTCGCTGATCGCCGGCCAGACTTCGGGCCGCATCAAGGCCATGTTTGACGAAAGCAACCGGCGCATCAACGACGCCGGTCCTTCCACGCCGGTCGCCGTGATGGGCCTGGCGGAAATGCCTCAGCCTGGTGACAGTTTTGAGTGGGTTAAAAGCGACAAGGCCGGGCGACGACTGTTGCAGGAGCGCAGGGAAGACGGTCAGCAGGGCAGCGGCCGCATGGAAGCGCTCACCCTGGACGATGTTTTTGCGCGCTTTCGCAGCGGCGATACGCGTGAATTGGCGCTCATTGTCAAGGCCGACTATCAGGGCAGTTTGCAACCGATTCTCGATTCTCTGGAGAAGATTTCGGACGACAACCGCGATGGCATCCAGTTGCGCATCCTCTCGGCGGACATCGGCAGCATTGGCGAAAACGACGTCAACCTGGCCGCGGCCTCCAATGCCATCGTGGTCGGTTTCAACGTCGACGTGGATTCAACCGCCAGACGCGTGGCGGATTCCCAGGGCGTGGATATCCGTAACTGGAAAATCATTTACAACCTGCTGGAAGACATCGAACTGGCCCTGCACGGCATGCTGGAACCGGAAGACATTGAAGAAAGACTCGGACTGGCGGAAGTGCGCCAGGTCTTCAGCAATTCACGCGTGGGCAACATTGCCGGCAGCTACGTGCGCGAGGGAACGGTCCAGCGCAACGCGCGCGCGCGGGTCCTGCGCGATGACCGCGTGCTGGCCGACGGACTGCGCGTCGGTTCGCTGAAACGCGTGCGCGACGACGTGCGCGAGGTGCGGGCCG
>JAPOVC010000012.1 GCA_026708325.1 Anaerolineaceae bacterium
GACGTCGACGCGCTCGGGCAAGACCTGCACCACTTGCAGCCAGGCGTCCTGCGTCGCCGGGCCGGAGAGCTGGAAACCCAGCAACAGACGCACGTCCGGACCCAGGCCCTGGGGATCGCTCAACTCGTAGTACTTCGAGGAATAGGGCTCGGCATGGTCGCCGATGCGCGCCGGAAGTTCCTGGATTGAGGTGCTGCGCAGGATTTGCCGCATCAGGGCATTGTTTCTGATCTGCCGGTAGCCGTAGCGGCCACCCTCGAGCTGAGGATTGTTCAGGTAGTTGGCGATCGCATGGTCGGCAAAGAAATCGTCGGCGTCTCTGCCGTCGCCACGCTCCGCCAGCAGGGCGTCGAGGGCGGCCAGGCCCGGCCGCGGGTGGTTGACGAAGCTGCGCAGCGTCTCCGCGCCGAGTTGCTCGTGGATGTAGGCCATGAAATACATGCTGGCGACTTCAGAAGGCGCGTAGTCCAGGTTCAACTGGTTGGAGCGGGGATTGTGCTCCCCCTGCTCCATGCGACTCATGCCCCCGCCCAAAAGGGTCCGGTCCCGGTCGAGAAACTTTTCGGTGAAACTGGCCATGCCGGTACGGACCCAGGACGCATGGTTTCCGCGCCCCATGTGATGGTGAATCATGCGCCCGAAGTCGCGTACCAGTTCCTGCAGGCCCTGCCCCCTGAGTACGACCTCGGCCCATCGAACTTCCCAGAGGTTTAGCCTGAAGCCGATGTATCCGGTGTCGCCGGGGTTGCGTTCGTTGGGCAGGCCAACGCGGGCGGAGTACCAGCCATAGGCAGACCCCCGGGATCCGAAACCGGCGGCGACCAGGATGACGATGCGCGGATCACCATCGATGTCGGGCGGGTCCTCAATGCCCCAGAGGTCAAGGGCCTGCTGATAAATCCGGTCGTCAAAAGCCCTAGCAAAGTTCTGCAGCGCCTGCTCGCCAGGCAGGTGACTGGTCGGCCGATTGCGGACGGTATAGAGGTAACTGTGGTCGCTGACCACGCTTAGCTCGGCCTCGCGGTCAAGGAAATGGCCCCGGTCTCCCGCAGACAGGCGGAACAGACGCCGGTCGCCGACGCGCCGCCAGGTATCCGGGCGGTTGCGTTCGTTCCAGGGGAGCAGGTAGTCGTTGTGGGCCCAGCCGGCCGTGCCGTCCTGGCGCCGGACCTGGCTCCACGCCTCGCCGCGTTCCAGCAGCACGACGGCCTCGCGCGGCGTCATGAGGGTGATGACGTCGTCGTCGATGGAGGGGCCGCTGCGCAGGCGCAGGGCGACGTCGGCGACTTCCAGCCATACAGGTTCGCTTTCCTGAGCCTGGACCATGGTGGTTACAAGGACCAGGACCAGAAGCAGAAACAGTCGGGTCATCATGGCGCACCCTCTCCGCTCGCCGCAAGCGGGCAATCACTTCCTGGTCCCCGGTTGTTCACATCCCTGCCCCGGTCACTGGCAACCTGCGCCGGGCGGGCCGTCGTAGGTGGTGGAGAGGCCGCTGACGCCGCCAGTGACACCGCCATCGAAGATGGCGTGGAAGGTCTTGTTTTCGACGTCGGGGCCCATGGCGATGACGACGTTGTTGTTGGCCTGCTTGCTGGCGGCGATGCGGCGGTCGGCGCTGGCCTTGACGCAACCGGCGGCGGCGCTGTCGATTTCCTGCCCGGTGACCCAGAAGGCGACTTCACCGCGTTCGGGGGAGACGAATTTGTAGACGACGAGGGCGGGCCCGGAGGCGTGGCTGGCGCGGTAGATGCGGCCGAGGGCGCCGAGGTCGGTGGCGGGTTGGTTGACCTGGCCGGGGAAGGTGAGGCCGGGGGCACTGACAGAGGCGGCGGTCTGGCCGGTGAACTGGCCGGCGCCGGGGCTGGTGGAGGGGGTGAGCTCGGCTGGTTGCTGGGAGAAGGCGAGGGAGTAGGAGACGGATCCGCTGCGGCGGCGGTCGCCAGGCGTGTAGGGAGAAACGACGAGGATGAAGCGTTGGGCGTCGTGGCGGAGGGCGGCGGCGATGGCGCCACCGCCCTGCTGGCTGGCGCTGAAGCGCTGGACGTCGATGGCGTTGGGGAGGACCTGGACCAGCTGCAGCCAGGCGTCCTGGTGCGCTTCGGCGGGGCTGAAGCGGAAGAGCAACGGGAGGGACCTGTCAAGGGCGGCGGGCCAGAGTTCGTAGTAGGCGGCGGAGTAGGGCGCAGTGGCGTGGTCGTAGGTGAAGGGAAGCTCGTAAATGTAGCGGAGCCGCCTGGCGGGTTGCATATCGGAGGTCCAGAGTTGGGGATAGCCGAAGCGGCCGTTCTCACGCCAGCCGTCAAGCAGGAAGTTGGCGATGACCCAGTCGGTGAAGACGTCGTTGGCGCCGATGCCGGCGCCATGGGCGGCGAGCAGGGCATCAAGGGCGTCCAGGCCCTGCTGCGGGTGGAAGGCAAGCTGACGCAGGAAGTCCAGGCCGAAGCGCTCGTAGAGGTAGGATACAAAGAGAGCGGCTCCCCCGTATTCCACATTTTGGAGAAGCACCGGGTGGTTCATCTGGACCTGCGGGTTCTCCAGATACAGGGATACAACAGTTCTTCCCATCGGTATGCCAGACAGCAGGTGAAGGTGGAAAACGGCGATGCCCTCTTCCACCCAGCGTGCGTGGTTGCCACCCAGCTTGTGGTGGACCATGTGCCAGAATTCGTGTTCCAGCGTTCTCAGGTAAACACCTCGCAAATTCGGACTCCGGCGAAGACCGCTGTAAGTCATATTGATGAAGCCGGTTTCTCCTCCGGAGGGGTTGCGCTCCTGGGGCATGTCATGGCGAGAGGCGTAGTATCCCCTTTTGGCGCCACCACTGGTGAACAGCACCACAACCCGCCTGTCGCCCTCGATATGGGGAGGGTCCGTGATGCCCCAGATGCCGAGTATGCGGGGGTACGACTGATCGAAGCCCTGGCCAAGGACTGTCAGCGTCCGCGAGTCGGCCGGCGGATGTCTGGCGGGGTCAAAACTGTAGGTGTAGAATTAGGCGTGGTTGCTGACGTGGGCAAGGGTAGCATTGACGATGACGCTTTCCCCTTGCGCGTTGGGTATCCTGAATTGACGCAATTCACCAACCGGGCGTTGCGAGTCGTCGCGGACGCGCCGGAGCGAGGGGTCGCTGCGCCGGTGCAGGTCAAGGTCAGTGACTACCAGCCAGGCGGGCTTGTTTTCCTGGGCCTGGGCAGTGGTGATGATGAGGAGAAAGAGCAGGAGGACTGCTGGCAGTCTGTTGCTCATCGCGCTTCCCTTCGGATCCGGTGACAGGGCGCAGGGTCGTGGCGCCATACAGGAATCTGACGAGAATCGCCTGATGGCGAGCGTACATTAACTTATAAACAATTGTATCGCAATGAATGTGGCCCTGCGACCCCCGCGCCCCGGGGTTTGGCGGGCGCGGGAGGCAGGGGCGACGAGACGCTGGAGCAGTACGGGTCGCAGCGGTCGGGTTCGCAAGGAGTTGCCCTTACCCTCAGGCCTCCGCGCCGGCCTCCAGCAGCATGTCGATGATTTCCTGGTTGCCATGTTTTCTGGCGAAATCCAGCGCCGACTGGTTCCAGAAAGCCGGACCGGCGCGGGCGTTCAGATCTGCGCCGGAATCGATCAGCATTTCGACAAGCCGGCTATGATTGAAGCTCGCGGCCTGGAGCAGGGGCGTCAGACCGGGAGCGGAGCGGGTTTCGATGCCGGCGCGCGCCCGCGTCTTCGTATCCAGCAGCAGGCGGACGACGTCTTCCCGCCCGGAGCCGGCGGCCGCTTCCATCGCCGGCGTGAAGCCGACGCGTCCGCTGGCCCCGCCGAGCAGCATCATGGCGCTGAGGTCGTCGTAACCCTCCGTGATGGCGAGGAAGATCGCCGATTCGTCCACTATCAGAAAGCCACCCTTCCTGTCCGGATCCGCGCCGGCCAGCAGCAGGCGCAGCGCGACGTCCCGGTGACCGCCGCGGACGGCGTACATGAGCGCGCTAAAGCCTTCGCCATCGGTGCTGTTGACGGGCGCGCCGGCCGCCATCAGGCGTTCGACTTCCGCCAGGTTGCCGCTGCGGGCCGCTGCGAGGAAGTTGGGAAAAAGCGCGTCGTCAGGGTTCGGTCGTTCCCTGTTTCGCTCTGCCTCCACCATGTTCAGTCGGGTCACGGCGCCGGCGTGCCCGCCGGCCTCGGCCAGTTGCAGGGGCGTCAAGCCCTCCGCGTCCGCCAGATCGGCATCGGCGCCGTCCAGCAGCAGCATGGCGATGACGTCAGCGTGGCCGGCCGCCGCCGCCAGGTGCAGGGCGTTGCGCCCACTGTCGGGCAGGGCGTGGTTGACATCCACGTCCGTGCTGAGCAGTAACCAGGCGACGTTGATGGCCTTCCCGCTGGAAGCTGCCAGGGTCAGGGCGTTGTGGCCCTCGTCATCGACGCGGTTGGCGTTCACGCCGGCGCGGTGAAGGCGTTCGAGGAGGACGAGGTTGCCGTCCGCTGCGGCCAGCATGAAGGGCGTGCGACCCTCCCCGTCAGTCAGTGTGACGTCCGCGCCGGCATCGATGAGCGTTCTCACCGACCGCTCGCGCCCGTTGGCGGTGGCGACGGCCAGGGCGCTGCGACCGCTGTCGTCGCGCCAGTTGACGTCATGGCCGCTGGCAAGGAGCGCGCCCAGTAAAGTGTCGTTGCCGACGCTGGCGGCTTCAACAACGAGGGGCTGGATGGCGGGGCTGCCCAGGTCGAATTCGACGCCGGCCTCCTGCAGCAGTTGAATATTGTTGAAGTTCCCCGAGTTCAGCACCTCGTCGATCGGCATGCGACCGGCGAGGTCTTGCGCGTGGACGTCGGCGCCGGCGCGCAGCAGCCGGGCGATGACGTCGTCATGACCCATGAAAGCGGCCTCGTGCAGGGCGCTCCGGCCCCAGGCGTCCCTGCCGTTGACGTCAGCGCCGCCGGCCAGCAGACCTTGCACGGCCGCCAGATTGCCGTCATGGGCGGCGCGGGACAGCGCGGCGCAGGGGTTGGCGGAGACGCCGGGAGCCGGCGCGTTGCGATGGGCGAGCCAGTCGTTGTGCGCCCAGCCGCCCAGACCCTCGGCATTCAGCACCTGGCTCCATGACTCACCCCGTTGCAAGACCTGCACGACGCTGCAGCGTTGCAGCTTGCCCAGGACGTTGTCGGCGATTTCCGGCGCGCTGCGCAGGTTCAGGGTCGTGGTGACCTGGGCGCGGTCGCCCTCCGACAGGGGTTCCAGACGCAGGGCGAGGGACCAGTGGACCGCTTGCGTCCGCCGGCGCGCGTCAGGGGTGAATGGCGAGATGGCGACAAAGGCTCGCTGTGGCGCTTCCCCGAGCGACGCCGCCATGGGCCGGTCAGGGTAGTCGCCGGCGCGGAAGCGCTGGACGTCGATGCGCCCGGGCAGGACCTGGACGAACTGGACCCAGGCGTCCTGGGGCGGCGGCGCGCTCAGGCGAAAGTCCAGCAAGAGAAGATTGTCGGCAGCCATGTCCCCTGACAGTGGCAGTTCGTAGTAGACGCTGGCGTAGGGCGACGACGAGTCCTGGATGCCTGTCTGAAGCTGGCGCAGCAGGTTGGGCTGCACAGTATGTATGTCCTCGCGGGTTAGCCGTGAGTAGCCGAAACGACCGTTTTCCCGCTCCCTGTCGCCCAGGTAATTGGCGAGTACCCAGTCGGCGAAGAAGTCGTCGGCGTCGAAGCCCTCGCCCCGTTCCGCCAGCAGGGCGTCGAGGGCGTCGAGACCCTGCAGCCTGTGGGTGGCGAAGTCAAGCAAGGTTTGCGCGCCCAGGCGCTCATAAACGTAGGTCATGAAGACCATGGCGGCGCGATAGTCAGGGTCTTCGCGGAGGTTCAGTTGTACGTCTGCCACCGTCTGGTCTCCCGGGACGGCAGAGAACACGACGTCCTCCAGGTACCTTGTCGATTCAAGCGGCATCCGGTTTGCCGTGAAGGTGGCCAGGCCTTCCGAGACCCAGCTCAGGTCGTTATGGCCGCCGACCTGGTTGCCCACGTGATGATGGAGCAAATGTCCGAATTCGTGCGCCAGCACGCCGTGTGTTCGCGCCAGTGCAAGGCCGGGGAAGTCAGTATCCGGAAGCAGATTGTCATGCTCGCTGTCCAGGGCGACGGCGACGTAACCGATGCCGGAGCCTGGCTCCTGCGGCAGGCCACCGCGACCGGTATACCAGCCGCGGATGTTGTCCAGGACGTCCTCGAAGCCGGCAGCCAGCAGGATGACGACGCGTTCGTCGCCGTCGATGTCCGGCATGTCCTCGACGTCCCACAACTCCAGCGACTGCTGATAGATCCGCTCGTCGAAGACGGCGCCCAGACGATGCAGGGCCTCGTCGTTCGGCAGCGGATCGTCGGCGCGCCGGGCGACAGTGTAAAAGTAGCCGTGCTCGCTGACCGAGCTCAGTTCGGCGTAGCGGTTTTGCCCGTGATAAAGACGGAACAGACGTTGCTCGCCGACGCGGCGGCGTGCGTCGGGGCGGTTGCGCTCGTCCCAGGGGAGCAGGTAGTCGTTATGCGCCCAGCCGGCCGTGCCGTCCTGGCGCCGGACCTGGCTCCAGGCCTCGCCGCGCTGCAGCAGCTCGACGGCCTCGCGCGGCGTCAACTGGGTGATGACGTCGTCGTCGCCGGAGGGCCCGCTGCGCAGACGCAGGGCGACGTCAGCGACCTCCAGCCAGGCAGGTTCGATTTCCTGGGCCTGCGCGGCGGTGGTTGCAAGGAGCAGGACCAGGGCAAGCAACAGACGGAAATTCATCTCACAAACTCCTCAATTGACAGTGAGTTTACGTAAGACCATGTGTAAATTTACCCTTGCGGCCGACGCATCGCAAACCTGGTTAATTTCAACTTTTCCGCCGCCGGTCCACCGCGCGAGGCTTGTGCTGACAGCGGTTTACGCTGGCGCCGGTTTATCCCTGGAGCGGTTTATGCTGGCGGCGGCCAAGCCGTCAGTGCGAAGCGGAAGGGGCGAAGGTTCCAGTGCAAAGGTTCCGGTACGAAGCCGTCAGTGCATTGCTTGCAACCAGGGGCGCTCAGTATTCTGCGCCGGCCTCGAGCAGCAATTTGGTAATGGCAGCATTACCGACAAACGTGCATTGCTCCAGCGGTGAAAGACTGCTGCGCGAGTCTCCGTTGGGGTCGGCGCCGGCGGCCAGCAGTTGTTTCACGATTTCCTCGTGCTCCCACCAGACGGCGAAAACCAGCGGGACGTTGAATTCCTGATCCGGGGCATTGGGGTCGGCGCCGGCGGCCAGCAACAGGTCCACGATCTCGCCCCTGCCGGTGCGCACCGCCTCATACAGCGGGGTCTTGCCATAGTAGCGTGCATCCACCGGGACCCGCTGCCAGCCGCGGATGTTCAACAGCAGACGCGCGACGTCGGCACGGCCGAATTCCGCCGCCCAGTGGAGTGCAGTGGTCCTCCATTGGCGGGACGGCCGGGCGCCCGCAAGCAGCAACATCGCGCTGATGTCGTCATTGCGACCACGGATGGCGTGGTACAGGGCGGTTTGATCGTGATGAAACTCGTTGCCGGTTGTGTCGGTGAGCGCGCCGGCGCGCAGCAACATCAGCACGACGGTCCGTTCGCCGGCCAGGGAGGCGAGCTTGAGGGCCGTCATACCATCGTCATCGGCTTCGTTTAATCCGGCGCCGGCCTCGATGAGACGCTCGATTTCCTGCAAATTCACCGCCCTGACCGCCGCCCGGAGAGACTCTCCGTTCACCCTGGTGGAGCTGTCCGGACTTGTCTGACTCCTGCCCCGGACTTCCGTCGCAGTTGCAAAGTGCAGCAGTTCTTCCACGTCGCCGTGTTCGGCCGCCCTGGCCAGTTGCAGGGCTGTCTGGCCTGAGGCATCCATCGTGTCGATGTCGGCATTGGCGAGCAGAAGAAGCGCGACGACATCATCATGGCCCGCCGCCGCTGCCAGTTGCAGGGCGTTACGGTCCCGTGGGCCAGCCTGGTGGCCGACCTCAACATCGGCGCTGAGGAGCAGCCAGGCAAGGGCATTCGCGTGGCCGTTTTGCGCCGCCAGCGTGAGCGCTGTGTGTCCTTCGCGGTCCTGTCGATTGACATCCACGCCCGCGTCCAAAAGGAGCGCAAGCGCGCCATCGTGCCCGTTGGCGGCAGCCAGCAACATGGCGCTGCGACCGTCTGCGTCGCTCCAGTGCGGGTCAGCGCCGAGAGAGATCAATTGTCCGAGGGCCGCATTCCGGCCATTGCTGGCCGCGGCGGCCAGGGCCGTCCGTCCATTCGCGTCACGCCAGTTGATGTCGTGACCCTCGGCCAGGACCAGCTCCAGCAGAGAGGTATTGCCCTGCGCGGCGGCCTCAATCATCAGGGGCAGGCTCGCCGGACCGGAGAGATCGAGATCGGCGCCGGCCTGGCCCAGCAGCAGCAAACTACTGACATTGCCGGTCTGCAGGGCGTCATCCAGCGCCGTACGACCGACGGCATCCTGCGCGTTGACGTCGGCGCCGGCCCGCAGCAGGCGGGCGAGGACGTCGTCGTGGCCCCAGAAGGCGGCCTCGTGCAGGGCCGTACGGCCGAAGGCGTCAGCGCCGTTGACAGGAGCGCCATTGGCCAGCAGACGCCGCACCTCCCCCAGGTTGCCGTCGTGGGCAGCGCGCGTGAGCGCGGCGCAGGAAGCGGCAGTCCTGCCAGCCCCCTCCCCGCCCGGCAGGGCGAGATAGTCGTTGTGCGACCAGCCGGTCAGGCCATCGGCGCCCAGGACCTGGCTCCACGCCTCACCGCGTTGCAGCACCTGCACGTGGCTGCACCGCTGCAGGTTGCCGAGGATGTTGTCGCCGATCTCCGCTGCGCTGCGGACGCGCAGGGTCGTGGTCACCTGGGCGCGGTCACTCGCAATGGCGCCCTGTTCGCGCAGGGCAAGGGAGTAGCCGACCGCCCGCGAGCGCTGGCGCGCTGAGGGGGTGAAGGGCGAGATCGCCAGAAAGACACGTTCCGGCCGATCGGTCAGTGACGCCCGGATCACCTGGCCGCGATACTCGCTGGCGCGGTAGCGTTGCACGTCGATGCTCTCGGGCAGGACCTGTACCAGTTGCAACCAGGCGTCCTGCGGCGGCGCAGCATTCAGGCGGAAATCCAGCAGGAGCCGGGCAGGGTCACCGCTGTCCGGTGGCGGCAACTCGTAGTAATCGGCGGTGTAGGGCGGCGTGGCATCCCGCAGGGCAGCCGGCAGCCGCCGGACATGGCTGCGCGCAGCGGCCGACAGCAGGCCCAGCCTGCCCAGCGAGGGGTAGCCGTAGCGGCCGTCCTCGCGCCTTGTGTCAAGCAGGTAGTTGGCCAGTACCCAGTCGGCGAAGAAATCATCGGCATCGATGCCGGCTTCGCGCTCGGCCAGCAGTGCGTCCAGCGCCGCCAGGCCCCTTTCCGGCCTGCCGGCGTAATTCCGCAGCGCTTCCAGACCGAGTCGGTCGTGAATGTAGGCGGTGAAGAGCAGCGCCGACCCGTAGGCGAAAGGACTGTAATTGAAATCGTTCAGGCGGGACCGCGGCCGGCTGAGGAAGGAAGAGGCGTCACCGTCCCAATACCCCAGGGAGACCTCGGTAAATTTGGCGAGTCCTTCATCGACCCACAATGCCTGGTTGCCGCCCACGTGATGATGAAGCATGTGCCGGAATTCGTGGGCGGGCAGTGAGAGGAAAAAGTCCGCGTCCCTGGCGCCCAGCGAGTCCGGCCGGGAAAAGTTGATGCTGATGAAACCGGTGGCGCGGGCGCCCGGATTGACTTCCCCGGGCATGTCGGAGCGGGCGTGGTAATTGGCCTCGATGTGGCCGGGACCGCCATCATCAAAGCCTACGGTGAGCAGCATGACCACGCGCTCGTCACCCTCGATGTGGGGCGGGTCCTCAATACCCCAGAGATCGAGGGTCTGCCGGTATATGCGTTCGTCGAAGAGTTCACCCGTCATACGCAGGAACGCGTCGTATGGCAGTCGATCTTCCGGCCGCCGAGCCTGCGCGTAGACATACATGTGGTCGCTGACGGCGCGCAGTTCGGCGTTGACGATGACGTGCCTCCGGCTCACCTCGTCATGGACACGGAACAGGCGCCGGTCACCAACGCGGCGCAGGGTATTCGGGCGGTTGCGTTCGTCCCAGGGGAGCAGGTAGTCGTTGTGCGCCCAGCCGCTGGTGCCGTCCTGGCGGCGGATGTGACTCCAGGCCTCGCCGCGCTCCAGCAGCACGACGGCCTCGCGCGGCGTCATTTGCGTGATGATGTCCTCGTCGCTGGAGGGACCGTTGCGCAGGCGCAGGGCGACGTCGGCGACCTCCAGCCAGGTGGGTTCGATGTCCTGGGCCTGGGCGGCGGAAGTAAGGATGAGCAGGAACAGGGCAAGCAAAAGACGGGCGCTCATTTTACAAAAACCTCTTCTTGCTGTGAGTTCCCGTAAGTGCCTGCCATTTGTACCCTTGCGACCGACGCACCGCAATTCTGGTCAGGTCCGGATGCGAGACCGGTGGCCCGCAGGGCAAGGATGAGGACCTTCTGATCATCGGGGACGCGGCGCTGGGGGCCGCCCCCCAGGCGGAGTTCGCCCGCCGCCGGTCCACGCCGCACAATCTGCCCTGTTCCCGAGCGCGCTCAGGCCTCCGCGCCGGCCGCGAGCAGCATGTCGATGATCTGGCGGTTGCCGCCGCGGCGGGCGATGTCCAGCGCCGATTGGTGATCGAGAATCACGCTGGTGCGCGCGTTCGGGTCCGCGCCGGAATCGAGCAGGATTTCCACGACCCTTTCGTGCCGGAAGTTCACGGCATGGTGCAGGGCCGTTTGGTTCGTAGACATCTTGCGGGTGTCGATTCTGAAGCGCCTGGGCGTTTTCAAATCGAGCAAGAGGCGAAGAACATCGGCGCGGCCAAAGGAGGCCGTCCATTCCATCGCGTTGTTACCCCCGGTGCGGCCACTGGCCCCGGCGAGCAGCAACATGGCCGTGAGGTCATCGTCGCCGCTGCGGATGGTGAAGAACATCGCCGGCTCGTCCCATTGCCAGTTGTTCCTTTCATTGGGACTGGCGCCGGCGAGCAGCAGGCGCAGCACGACTTCCCGGTTGCCCGCCTGGGCGGCGCGCATGAGCGGCGTGTAGCCCTCGGCGTCGGTGGCCGAGATCCACGCATCCGCCCTGATGAGCCTTTCGAGTTCCGCCAGGTCGCCGCTGCGGGCCGCCGCGTGTACCTCGGCCCCCAGATGGTATCTGTTGTGGGGTTTCAGTTTGTCTGTTTCCATCATGTTCAGCCGGGTCGCAGCCCGTGCATGCCCCGCAGCTGTGGCCAGTTGCAGGGGGGTGAAGCCCTCCGCATCCCTTGCGCCGGCATCCACCGGTTGGGGGCGGCGCCGGCGGTCAGCGTCGCCCAGCAGCAACATGGCGATGACGTCGGCATGGCCACGGGCGGCGGCCAGGTGCAGGGCCCTGCGCCCGCTGTCCGGCAGGGCGAGGTTGACATCGATGTCCGTACTGAGCAGCAACCAGGCGACGTTCATGGTCTGGCCGTTGGCGGCGGCCAGGGTCAGGGCGTTGTGCCCCTCGCGATCGACGTGGTTGACGTCGATGCCGGCGCGATGAATGCGTTCGAGGGTGACGAGGTTGCCGCCGGCCGCGGCATGCATGAAGGGGGTACGGCCCTTCCCGTCGGCCAGCGAGACGTTCGCGCCGGCATCGATGAGCGTTCGCAGCACCCTCTCATGGGCGTTGGCGGCGGCGGCGGCGAGGGCGCTGCGGCCGGTCTCGTCGCGCCAGTTGATGTCGTGGCCGCTGTTGAGGAGCAGTTCAAGAAAGTCACGATTGCCGGTCGCGGCCGCGGCGATGAGGAGCGGCTGCAGGGCGGGATCGCCCAGGCTGAGGTTTTCCCCGGCCCGGTAGAGTTGCAGGATGCTGCGGGTATCGCCCGAACGCAGCACGTCATCGAGCGGCGTGCGGCCGGCAACGTCCCGCGCGTGGATGTCGGCGCCGGCGCGCAGGAGCAGGGTGATGAGGTCGCGATGGCCCCAAAAGGCGGCCTCGTGCAGGGCCGTGCGGCCAAAGGCATCGCTGTTATTGACCTTTGCGCCCGAAGCCAGCAAATGCTGCGCGGTCCCGTAATTCCCGTTCCAGACAGCGTTTGTGAGTGAGGCACAGTTGAAGGCCGGCGCGCCGGCGGAAGGGGAATTCAAATGGAAGAGGTAGTCATTGTGGGACCAGCCGGAGAGGCCGTCATCGGCCAGGACCTGACTCCATTCCGGCCCACGCTGCAGGACCTGGACGAAGGAACAGGCCCGCAGCCTGCCGAGGCTTGCGGCTGCCGTTTCGGGTCCACTGCGGACGTGCAGCGTGGCTGTAACCCGGGCGCGGTCGTCCGGCTGTGCCGGCAACTCGCGCAGGGCGAGGGAGAAGCGCACGGGCTGGACGCGCCGGTAATCGCCTGGCGTGAAGGTGGTGATGGCGAGGAAGGCGCGTTGCGCCTGGGGCTGGCGTGAGGCGAGCATGGGTCGGCCGCGGTAGTCGTTGGCGCGGAAGCGCTGGATGTCGACGCGTTCGGGCAGGACCTGGACGATCTGGACCCAGGCGTCCTGGGGCGCGGGAGCGAGGAGGCGGAAGTCCAGCAGCAGCTTGCCGTGTGCGTCGTCATCCTGCAGCAGGGGCAATTCGTAGTAATCGGTGATGTAGGGATCGGAGGTGACGTCAAGACCGGCCGGAAGCTGGTGGATGAAGTTGTGCGGTGCGGACAGGGCCAGGGGTGAATTGCCCTGCAGGAGGGGATAGCCGTAGCGTCCGCCATCGCGCCGGACGTCATTCAGATAATTGGCGATCACCCAGTCGGCGTGAAAGTCGTGGGCATCCATGCCGGCATTGTGTTCAGTCAACAAGGCATTGAGGGCGTCCATGCCCTGGCGTGGGTGGTCAGCAAATTCACGCAGGAGGTCAACGCCAAGGCGTTCGTAGATGTAGGTGATGAAGAGCTTGCTGGTCTCGTAGTCGATGCAGGGCCCGGCGAAGAGACGGGTGCGGGCTCCGGAAACATGGGTCGGTCCGGGGCTGCGCCAACTTTTCTCCAGGGTCTGGCCGTGGACGAGGTAGGCCTGGGTGAATTCGGCGAGGCCTTCGACGACCCAGTCGGCGCGGTTTCTGTTGCCCGTGTGGTCGTGGAGCATGTGCCCGAACTCGTGCGCCAGGGTCTGGGCCATGTGCTCGGCGAGGAAATCCCCCTTCACGACAAACTCCGGCTGGTTGATGGCAAGGCCGATGTACCCCAGGCCATGCGGGTACCAGCCGCCGATGAGCCCTTCCCTGTCGTAGCCGGACGTGAGCAGGATGACGATGCGCTCGTCACCGCCAGGAGCGGGCGGGTCCCCGGCGCCCCAGAGATCAAGGGCCTGCCGATAGATATCATCGTCGAAAATGGAACCCAGTTTTTGCAGGGTCTCGTCTGGCGGCAGGTGATGCTGCGCCTGGTTTTTGACGGCGTAGATGAAACTGTGGTCGCTGACGGCGCGCAGTTCAGCATGGCGGCTGGTGAAATTGCGGGGCGGGCCAACCACACCAATTTCGGTGGGGAAGTTGAACAGGCGCTTCTCCCCGACGCGGCGGCGGGCGTCGGGGCGGTTGCGTTTATCCCAGGGTAGCAGGTAGTCGTTGTGGGCCCAGCCGCTGGTGCCGTCCTGGCGGCGGATGTGACTCCACTGCTCGCCGCGCTGCAGCAGCTGGACGGCTTCATGCGGCGTCAGTTGCGTGATGATGGCGTCGTCGGTGGAGGGGCCTTCGCGCAGGCGCAGGGCGACGTCGGCGACCTCCAGCCATGCAGGTTCGAGCTCCTGGGCCTGGGCGGCGGTGGTTACAAGGAGCAGAAACAGTACGGGCAACAGCAGTCGGGTTCGCATGGCGCTATCCTTTCCCTCAGCCTTTGGCGCCGGCCTCCAGCAGACGCCTTGAAATTCCGTCATCTCCGTTCCTGATCGCGAAATACAGTGGCCCGTTCCCAAATTCGTTACGGGCATTTGGGTCGGCATTTGCGTCCAGCAACATGGCAACGATTTCCTCATGCGAATTGAGCGCGGCGTAATGCAGGGGAGTCCTGAGGTCGGATCGCGGCCTGAGCATGTCCACGCAGAAACGTTGCTCCTGACAAAGGGCGATCATCAGGCGGGCGATGTCCCTTCGTCCGTATTCCGCCGCCCAGGAAAGGGCCAATTTGGCTTCGGCACCGAGGTGCCGACCATAGGAAAGCAGCAGCATCAGGCCCGTGCCGTCCTGTCCGGCGCTCAGGGCATGTTGAATGGCCTTTCCCTGGGCAAAGCCGGGATCCGCGCCGGCGCGCAGCAGACGCAGCACGACAACCTGCTGACCGGCCACGGACGCATGCGTGAGCGCCGTCCTGCCCAGTTTGTCCACGAGATTCAGCCGGACGCCTGACCGGATGAGTCTGTCAACCTCCGCGAGATCGCCATTGCGGGCTGCAGTGAGAAAGTCGTCAGGGTGTACGGTAGCCATTGGCCGGGCAGGCGTCCTGGAGTGCGAATCGCCGTCGCTCGCCGTATCCGCCACACGTAGCAATTCAGCAACCTCGTTGTGTCCGGCGGCCTCGGCCAGTTGCAGCGCCGTTCTCCCGTTTGCATCCCTGTCACCGGTATCCAGACCCCGGACCAGCAACTGGGCGACGACGACGTCGTGTCCTGCAGAGGCCGCGAGGTGCAGCGCGTTGCGCCTGTTGGCAGGCAAGGCGTGGTGAATGTCGGCGTCGCTGCCAAGCAGCAACCAGGCGAGGGCATGGGCATGGCCGTTGGCCGCCGCCAGGGTCAGGGCTGTTTGCCCCTCGTGGTCCCGCTGATTGACGCTCGCGCCAGCCGCGTACAGCAGGGAAAGCGTACCGACCTGCCCGTGGGCGGCTGCCTGCAGGATGGCGCTGCGGCCGTTTTCATCCCGCAACGCCATGTCGGCGCCGGCCGCCAGCAATTGCCTGAGTGAAGTTTCCTGACCCTGACTGGCGGCTGCGGCCAGGGGCGTCTGACCCTCCCCGTCCTGCCAGTTGACGTCATGTCCGCTATCCAGCAGTTTGTCCAGCAATGACGTGTTGCCCTGGGCTGCGGCGGCGATCATGAGAGGCTGGCTGGCCGGGTCGGCAAGATCGGGTTCAGTGAGACGCAGCAGACCGTCCAGATTGTTCATGTGCAGCGCATCGTCAACCGCGCTGCGGCCTGCGGCATCCTGCGCC
Source organism: Anaerolineaceae bacterium (assembly GCA_026708325.1). Classification (GTDB taxonomy): domain Bacteria; phylum Chloroflexota; class Anaerolineae; order Aggregatilineales; family Phototrophicaceae; genus JAGWBD01. The sequence continues at coordinate 15,205 of JAPOVC010000012.1, forward strand.
CTGACGTCGGCGCCACGACGCAGCAGTAGCGAGAGAATGTCGTCATGGCCCCAAAAGGCGGCCTCGTGCAGGGCCGTGCGACCCCAGGCGTCCTGCCCGTTCACATCTGCTCCGGCGGCCAGCAGGCGCCGCACGGCCGCCAGGTCACCGTCATGGGCGGCGCGTGTCAACGCCCCGCAGGAACTGTCTGGCGGGCCGACAGCAGGGGCGTTGAGGTGGAAAAGGTGGTCATTGTGGGCCCAGCCAGAGAGGCCGTCGCCAGTCCGGACCTGGCTCCACTCCGGGTCGCGTTGCAACACCTGAACGAGACTGCAGGGCCGCATTGTGGCGAGGATATTGTCGCCGCTTTCCGGCGCGCTGCGGAGGTTCAGGACAGCGGTCACCTGGGCCTGCGGGTCCGCGGGCGTCGCCTGCTGACGCAAGGTCAGGGAAAAGGGGACCGGTCGGGTGCGTTGGCGATCGCCGGTCGTGAAGGGTGAGACGGCGACAAGGGCGCGCTCCGGCGCTTTCTCGAGAGACGCCAGGATTGGCCGACCACGGTAGTCGCTGGCGCGGAAGCGTTGGTTATCGATGCGGTCGGGGAGGACCTGCACGAATTGCAGCCAGGCGTCCTGCGGCGGTGGCGCGTCCAGGCGGAAGTCCAGCAGCAACTGGCCGGCGGCATCGCGGTCATCGGGCAGAGGCAACTCGTAGTAGCTGGCCGAGTAGGGCGGGGCCTCGGCCTGGAAACGGGCCGGCAGTTGCTCGACCCGGATGGAAGGCGGTGGCAGGGAGAATTTGATCCTGTCCAGCAAATGATAGCCGTAGCGGCCGCTTTCGCGTCGGGTATCGAGCAGAGCGTTGGTCAACACCCAGTCGGCGAAGAAGGTGTCGGCGTCCAGCCCGGCCGGATGGCCTTCCAGGACGGCATCGAGGGTATCCAGGACAGGCGTGGGGCGGGCGGCAAAGGCGGCAAGTTCATTCAGGGTTTCGGACCCGAGGCGCTCCAGGACGTAGAGCATGAACAGTGTGCTGCCGCGAAAGAAGGGGTCTTCGTTGGAGTCCAGCCGGATTCCGGCGCGGAGCGAACGAGGTTCCACCCACAAGGGTTCCAGCACCCCCTCGTGCTCAAGGATCTCCTGCATCAAGCCAGCCATGCCCCGACTGATCCAGGACGAGTGGACGCCGCCGGCATGGTGCTGGAGCAACTCCTGGAAGGAACGGGTCAGTTGGGGAAGAACGACCGTTGATCTGAGACTGGCAAAAAAAGGCAGGGACAGCCCGTCGTCGGACAGGCTGAAGCCGATGAAGCCCACGCCGCGGGAACCGGCCTCCTGCGGCATGTCATGACGTGTGGCGTACCAGGTCGTCATCCCTCGCTGGTCCCGGTAGCCGGCCAGGACGAGGACGACGATCCGTTCGTCACCGTCGAAGTCGGGCGGGTCCTCGATCCCCCGGAAATCCAGGGAGCGCCGGTAGATCTTCTCGTCGAAAAGCTCGCCAACGTGTTGCAGCGCCTGGTCGTCGGGCAGTTCATCGTCTTCATGGCGGGCGTGGGTGTAGAAGTAGACATGGTCGCTGATGGCGCGCAGTTCGGCCTCGACCGTCACCTTTTCGTTGTTTGTGCCACTGTAAAACCGGAACAGACGTTTGTCGCCGACGCGGCGGCGGGAGTCGGGGCGGTTGCGCTCGTCCCAGGGGAGCAGGTAGTCGTTATGCGCCCAGCCGCTGGTGCCGTCCTGGCGGCGGATGTGACTCCACTGTTCGCCGCGCTGCAGCAGCTGGACGGCTTCATGCGGCGTCAGTTGCGTGATGATGGCGTCGTCGGTGGAGGGGCCTTCGCGCAGGCGCAGGGCGACGTCGGCGACCTCCAGCCATGCGGGTTCGACCTCCTGGGCCTGGACGGCGGAGGCAAGAAGGAGCAGAAACAGTACAGGCAACAACAGTCCACTTCGCATGGCGCTACCCATTCCCTCAGGCCTCCGCGCCGGCGGCGAGCAGCAAATTTCGTATTTCCTGATTGCAGGAGCCAGCGCACAATTCAAGTATGGATTGCCCAACCGGGCGAAGAGGGCGAAGGTTCGGGTCGGCGCCGGCGGCCAGCAGGGACCTGACGATATTCGTATGTCCGCGCGTCACCGCCGTTAACAGGGGCGTCCTGTCGGAATGGTCACGTACGTTTACGTCGATATAGCGCGTGTCTCGCAGGGCCAGCAAGAGGTGGACGATCTTTTCCTGACCGAATTCTGCCGCCCACGACAACGCCGACTTGAAGGGGGAGGTCATTGGTCTGGAGGCGGGTGTGGCGCCGGCGAGCAGCAACATCGCCGTGAGGTCATCGTGGCCGTTGCGGATGGTGAAGAAGATCGCGGGCTCATCCCACCCGGTGTTCCAGCGAAGGTCCGGATCCGCCCCCGCGAGCAACAGACGCAGCACCACATCCTGATGGCCTGCGCGGGCGGCCAGCATGAGCGCCGTCATCCCTTCCCTGTCGCGAGAAACAAGCAAAAACTGCGCGCCGGCTTCGAGATAGCGTTCCACTTCAGCCAGGTCACCCCTTGCGGCAGCCGACAGGAACCCGTCCCTTTCCTGGGGGGAGAGTTTCAATCCGCGAACGGGTGTCCATGAGACGGGCATGCGCAGGTACTCTGCAGTCAGGTCATGGTCGGCCGCTTCGGCCAGTTGCAGGGCGCCATGCCCCTGTCTGTCCTGCGCTGCAGGGTCCAGACCTGCAAGCCGCAGCATGGCGATGACATCGGCATGCCCGCCTGCCGCGGCCAGGTGCAAGGCATTGCGCCCGCTGTGCGGCAGGCTGTGGTGGATATCGGCATCGCTTCCCAATAGCAGCCAGGCGACACTCAGGGCATGACCTTTGGCGGCAGCCAGGGTCAGGGCGCTGTGCCCCTCGACGTCCTGGAGGTTGACGTCCACAGCGGCATCCAGGAGCGGGGCAAAGGCGCTGTGTTTGCCGCTGGCGGCGGCCAGCATCAGGGATGAACGGCCATCCCCGTCCACCTGCTGCGCATCGGCGCCAAAAGCGAGCAATTGCCTGAGTATGGCATCGTGGCCGTTCGCAGCGGCAGCAGCCAGGGCCGCCCGTCCATCCTGTCCGCGCCAGTCGGGGTCATGGCCCTCGTTGAGGAACAGTTCCAGCAAGTCGCTGTTGCCGGTGGCAGCGACGCTGACAACCGGCGGACGAAACCGGGGGTCGCCTGGATCGGGGCCTGTGCCGGCCCTGAGCAGCATCATGATGCTGTCGGCGTCTCCCGATTCAGTCACCTCATCGAGCGGGGTGCGACCGGCGCTGTCCTGCAGGTGGACGCTGGCGCCGGCGCGCAGCAGGTGGGCGAGGACCCGCTCATGGCCCCGGAGGGCGGCCTCGTGCAGGGCCGTGCGGCCCCAGGCATCCTGCCCGTTCACATCTGTGCCGGCAGCCAGCAGATTTTGGACAGTCGCCAGATCGCCATCATGGGCGGCGCGCACCAGCGCTGCGCAGGACCTGGGGGAAACGCCAGGGGACGGCGCGTTCAGGTGGTGCAGGTAGTCGTTGTGGGCCCAGCCGATGAGGCCGGCGCCAGTCCGGACCTGGCTCCACTGTTCATCACGTTGCAGGACCCGCAGGACACTGCAAGGTTGTAGCCTGCCAATAATGTTGTCGGCGACTTCCGGTCTACTGCGCAGGTTCAGGGTGGTGGTGACCTGGGCCTGCGGGTCCGCGGGCGTCGCCTGCTGACGCAAGGCCAGGGAGAAGGAAACCGGTCGGGTGCGTTGGCGATCGCCGGTGGTGAAGGGCGACACGGCGACAAAAACGCGCTCCGGCCCTTCCCTGAGAGAAGCGAGAATGGGCTGGTTGCCATACTCACTGGCGCGGAAGCGCTGGATATCGATGCTGTCCGGCAGGACCTGCACGAATTGCAGCCAGGCATCCTGCGGCGGCGGCTCGTTCAGGCGGAAATCCAGTAGCAGATGGTCGGCTGCAGCGCTGTCCTGCGGCAAAGGCAACTCGTAGTAGCTTGCCGAATAGGGCGGGGCCTCGGCCTCGAAGCGGGCTGGCAGTTGCTCGACCCGGGTGGAAGGCGGTGGCAGGGCGAGTTCGCTCCTGTCCAGCAGGTGATAGCCGTAGCGTCCACCCTCGCGCCGGGTGTCGAGCAGGATGTTGGTCAACGCCCAGTCGGCGAAGAAGGTGTCGGCGTCCAGCCCGGCCGGATGGCCTTCCAGCACGGCATCGAGGGAATCCAGGACGTGCTCGGGGCGGGCGGCAAAGGTGGCAAGTTCATTCAGGGTTTCTGGCCCGAGGCGCTCCAGGACGTAGAGCATGAACAGCATGCTGCTGTGACTGGAAGGGCCATCGTAGGAGTGCAGCCGGGTTTCGGCGCGACCCATGAACCGCGTGGGTTCCAGCACCCGCTCCTGCTCAAGGATCTCCTGCATCAATGCAGCCATGCCCGCGCTGATCCAGGACGAGCGGACGCCGCCGGCATGGTGCTGGAGCAACTCCTGGAACTGATGGGCCAGCGAGGAAAGAACGAAAGGCGTTCTGTTGCTGTCAAAATAACGCAGGGTTTCCCGGTGGTCGGACAGGCTTATGCCGATGAAGCCCACGCCGCGGGAACCGGACTCCTGCGGCATGTCATGACGTGAGGAGTACCAGCTCCACATCCCTTGCTGATCCCGGTAGCCGGCCAGGACCAGGACCACGATTCGTTCGTCACCGTCGAAGTCGGGCGGGTCCTCGATCCCCCGGAAATCCAGGGAGCGCCGGTAGATTTTCTCGTCGAAGAGTTCGGCAATGCGTTGCAGCGCCTGGTCGTCGGGCAGGGCATTGTCTTCATGGCGGGCGTGGGTGTAGAAGTAGACATGGTCGCTGATGACGCGCAGTTCGGCCTCGACCGTCAACCTTTCGTTGTTTGTGCCATGGAAAAACCGGAAGAGACGTTTGTCGCCGACGCGCCACCAGGTATCGAGGCGGCTGAATTCATTCCAGGGCAACAGGAAGTCGTTGCGGGCCCAGCCGGTCTGGCCGTCCTGGCGGCGGACCTGGCTCCAGTGCTCGCGGCGCTCAAGCAAAACGACGGCCTCGCGCGGACCCAGGCGGAGGATGACCTCGTGGTCGGTGGAGGGCCCGGCGTGCAGGTTCAGGAAGACGTCGGCGACTTCCAGCCAGTCGGGTTCGACTTCCTGGGCGTGGACGGCCGCGGAGACGATGAGCAAGAGCAGGAAGAGCATTGACCTTTTGCGCATCGCGTTTGCCTCTTAATGACTTGTCTGACTGTCTGCGCTCCACGTGAGTATGTCGGCGATGCTACCCGGCACCTCCGGCAGCTCCACCGCCCCCGGCAGCCCCCGGCCCAAGCCCGCTCGTGTCGCAGGGCTGGTCGGAGACGTTGAAATCGGGATCGGACGGGGCGGACAGAAAGTCACTGGACGACCAGCCGACGATGCCGCTGCCATTCCGGACCAGGCTCCAGTCCTCACCCCCAATCAACACCTGGACAATGTCGCAGCGCCGCAGCAGGTTGATCGCATTGTCTGTGAGTTGGGGTGCCCTGCGGACCTGCAGGTGAGCCTCGACCAACGCCAGGGTGTCGAAGGACAAGGGGACGACTTGCAGGTCCAGGGCATAGGACATGGCCTGCGTGCGCCGACGGTCGCCGGGCGTGAAGGGTGAGACTGCGACGAAGACCCGTTCAGGCTCTTCGGCCAGCGTGACGAGGCCCAGGCTGCTGCGCAGGTCATTGGCGCGAAAGCGCTGGACGTCAATTCTGTCCGGCAGGACCTGCACCAGTTGCAACCAGGCATCCTGCGGCGCCGGGACGCCCAGGCGGAAATCCAGTAGCAGATGGTCGGCTGCAGCGCTGTCCTGCGGCAAGGGAAACTCGTAGTAGGCTGCCGAGTAGGGCGGGGCCTCAGCCTCGAAGCGGGCCGGCAAATGCTCGACGCGGGTGGAAAGCGGTGGCAGGGAGAGTTCCCTCCTGTCCAGCAGGTGATAACCGTATCGTCCACCCTCGCGTCGGGTATCCAGCAGAGCGTTGGTCAATACCCAGTCGGCGAAGAAGGTGTCGGCGTCCAGCCCGGCCGGATGATATTGCAGGATGGCATCGAGGGAATCCAGCACAGGCGTGGGTCGGGCGGCAAAGGTGGCCAATTGATTCAGGGTTTCGGGCCCGAGGCGCTCCAGGACGTAGAGCATGAACAGCATGCTGGTGTGAAAGTAGGGGCCCTTGTAGATGTCCAGCCGGGTTTCGGCGCGGCTCGAAAAGCGCATTTTTTGCAGCACCCCCTCCTGCTCAAGGATCTCCTGCATCAATTCAGTCATGCCCGCGCTGATCCAGGACGAGCGGACGCCGCCGGCATGGTGCTGGAGCAACTCCTGAAAGGCACGGGTCAGCGAGTTAAGAACGAATGGCGTCCTGTCGCCTTCAAAAAAATGCAGGGTGTCCCAGTGGTCGGAGAGGCTGAAGCCGATGAAGCCCACGCCGCGGGAACCGGCTTCCTGCGGCATGTCATGGCGTGTGAAGTACCAGTGCCTCATCCCTGGCGGGTCCATGTAGCCGGCCACGACCAGGACCACGATGCGTTCGTCGCCGTCGAAGTGGGGCGGGTCCTCGATACCCCGGAAATCCAGGGAAGGCTGGTAGATGTTCTCGTCGAAAAGTTCGCCAATGCGTTGCAGCGTCTGGTCGTCGGGCAGGGCACTGCTTTCATGGCGGGCGTGGGTGTAGAAGTACGTGTGGTCGCTGATGGCGCGCAGTTCGGCCTCGACCGTCAACCTTTCGTTGTTTGGGCCACCGTAGAACCGGAACATACGTGTGTCGCCGACGCGCCGCCAGGTATCGAGGCGGCTGAATTCATTCCAGGGGAGCAGGAAGTCGTTGCGGGCCCAGCCGCTGGTGCCGTCCTGGCGGCGGACCTGGCTCCATTCCTCGCGGCGCTCCAGCAGCACGACGGCCTCGCGCGGACCCAGGCGGAGGAGGACCTCGTGGTCGGTGGAGGGCCCGGCGTGCAGGTTGAGGAAGACATTGGCGACTTCCAGCCAGGCGGGTTCGAGCTCCTGGGCCTGGGCGGCGGAGCCAGGGAGGAGCAGGAGCAGCAGGGGCACCAGCAGTCCGCTTCGCATGGCGCTATCCACTCCCTCAGGCCTTTGCGCCGGCGGCGAGCAGCAGGTTGATGATCTCCCTGTCACGATTGGACCAATAGTTGGATCTGGCAAATGCCAGAATTGACCGGGCCCTGCCATATTCCTGCCCGGCCTTGCTGTCGAACTGAATGTTGGGGTCGGCGCCGGCGGCCAGCAGCAGGCGCAGCATCTCCAAATTCCGCCATTGCACTGCATAATAGAGTGGCGGCACTCCAGTTCGATCGAGCAGGTTCGGGTTGGCTCCCGCCTCCAGCAGAATCTCCGCGGTGTTGAAGGCGTTCTCCTTAACGGCTCTAAACAGGGGCGTATGATAAAAGCCGCGGTCACGCGGGAAGTCTGGCTGGATGTGGCGACTGCCCGGCGCAGCGAGGATGAGTTGGACAAGGTCGACAGAGTCGAAGCCTGAAGCCAGGAGGAGAGCCAGGGTGCCCAGATAGCCGTGACCCCCGGGACGCGCCCCGCCGTAGAGCAGCAACAGGGCAATATCGTCATGTCCGGCATCCAGGGCGTAGTAGATGACGGGATTAAATGGGCCCATACTATTTTTGTAGGTGCTGGCGCCGGCAAGCAACAGGCGCAGCACCGTGGCGCGCTGGCCGGCACCGGCGGCGTGGGAGATGGCCATCCGGTTGCTGCCCTGGGTGAAGTTTAGTCGCATGCCGTCTCTGATGAGCCGGTCAACTTCGTCCAGGTCGCCGTTTCGGGCTGCCTCGAAAAAGGCGGCGGCATGTCGCTGCGAAAACTGCCAGTCGGGCTTTGCCGCCGGCTCAACGCCGGATGCCATACGCAGCAACTCGACGACGCCGTGGTGTCCCGCGCTTTCCGCCAGTTGCAGGGCGGTGTTGCCTTCCGCATCCGGCGCGTCGATATCCATTTCGCTGAGGAGCAGCAGGGCAACCACAGTCTCGTGTCCCCTGGCTGCGGCCAGATGCAGGGCGTTGCGGCCGGGTACGCCAGCCAGACGCTCGAGGTCAACGCCACTGTTGCCGAGAAGGAACCAGGTGACGACAACCGGATGCCCGTTGGCAGCTGCAAGGGTCAGGGCCGTGTGACCTTCGCTGTCCTGTTGGTGGATATCCTGACCAAGATCATGGAGTTGCCCAAGCGTCCTGACCTGGCCCGATGCCGCGGCCAGCATCATGGGTGTGCGACCGGTCTCGTCCTGCCACTGCAGGTTGGCGCCGGCAGCCAGCAAATGATTGAGGGTCGCGACCTGACCGTGCCGGGCAGCCGCGGCCAGGGCCGTCTGACCGCTTGCGTCCCGCCAGTTGACGTCGTGGCCGGCGGCGAGCAATTCATCCAGCAGTTTCCTGTCGCCCTGGGCAGCCGCTGCGACCATGAGCGGCAAACTGGCCGGAACGCTCAGGTCTGATCCAAAGAAGGCACTGTTCAGGAGCAGCAGGCTGTCGCTGTTTGTCGAGCGGGCAGCCTTGTCATAGTCGGTTAACAGGTCGATGATCTCGCGGTGACCCCGCCAGGCGGCCTCGTTCAGGGCGCTCTGGCCCCAGCGGTCGCGGGCGTTGACGTCGGCGCCGGCGGCCAGCAAGGTCCTGACGATATTCACGTGATTGTTGATCGCCGCGGGGAACAGGGGCGTCCAGCCGGAATGGCTGCGCTCGTTCACGTTGAGGCGGCGACGGCCACGAAGGCCGAGCAGCAGGTGGACGACGTCCTCCCGGCCGAAATCGGCGGCCCACATCAGGGCCGACATCCTTGGCGTGGAATGCTCCAGGGCAGCGGGAAAGGCGCCGGCCAGGAGCAACATGGCGGTGATATCGTCGTGGCCGTCGCGGATGGTGTAAAAGATGGCCGGTTCGTCCCACCCCAGGTTCTCCCTTTCGTCCGGGTCTGCACCTGCCAGCAACAGGCGCAGCGCCACATCCTGATGCCCGCCGCGGGCGGCCAGCATGAGTGGAGTCAACCCTGCCCTGTCGAAGGCCCGGACGGGCGCATAATCGCTGAAGAGCCTCTCAACCTCCGCCAGGTCGCCGCTGCGGGCTGCCGCCAGCATGTCCGGGCCCAGGGCATGGTCCCGGCGCGGGAGGGGCAAATTCTGTGTTTTCGGCGCCGCCATGTTCAGATAGCTTGTGGCCCGGCCATGCCCCGCGGCTTCGGCCAGTTGCCGGGGGGTGAATCCCTCCAGGTCCAGCGCTGCGGGGTCCGCCCTGCCCAGCAAGAGCATGGCCAGGGCCGCGTCATGGCCGTTGGCGGCGGCGAGGTGCAGGGCCGTGCGGCCGCTGTCGCCCAGGGCCTGGTTGACATAGACATCGCTTGCCAGAAGCAACCAGGCGACGCTGGTGGCATGGCCGTTGGCGGCGGCCAGCATCAGGGGGCTGTAGCCATCATCATCGACGTGATTGACGTAGGCGCCGGTCTTGTGGAGTACCGCCAGCGCGCCGTTCCTGCCGTTGGCGGCCGCCAGCAACAGCGGCGTGCGACCCCTGGCATCCGGAATGGAGTGGTCGGCGCCGGCCGTCAGCAAGAGCCAGACAGTCGCCTCCTGGCCGTTGGCGGCGGCAGCGTGCAGGGCCGTCCGGCCATCGTCGCCGCGCCAGTTAACGTCGTGGTTCGCAAGCATCTCCTCCAGGAATTCGTTGTTGCCGGTGGCAGCCGCGTCGATGATGAGCGGCCGGAAGGCGGGATCGGAGAGATCGAGGCCCACGCCGGCCCGGGCCAGCAGCAGGATGCTGTCGGCATCGCCCGAAAGGATGACCTCGTCCAGCGGGGTGCGACCCGTGCTGTCCCTCGCCTCAACATCGGCGCCGGCGCGCAGCAGACGCGCGATGACGTCGCGGTGGCCCCAAAAGGCGGCCTCGTGCAGGGCGCTGCGGCCAAAGGCGTCGCGGGCGTTGACGTTGACGCCGGCGGCCAGCTGTCCCTGTACAGCCGCGAGGTTGCCATCATGGGCGGCGCGCGTCAGTGCGGCGCAGGAATTGGGGGACGCGCCGGGTGCCGGCGCCTGTAGATGCAGCAGGTAATCGTTGTGCGACCATCCGCCGAGGCCATCGCCAGTCAGGACCTGGCTCCACTCCTCGCCCCGACGCAGCACCTGCACGAGGCTGCAACGCCGCAGTCTGGCGAGGACGTTGTCAGCGATTTCAGGGTTGCTGCGAAGATTCAGGGTAGAGGTCACCTGGGCGAGGGGCTCTGCCGGCGCGGGTTGTTGACGAATGGCGAGGGAATAGCTGACGGAGCCGGTGCGCTGGCGGGCAGAGGTGGTGAAGGGAGAAACGGCGACAAGGACCTGTTGCGGCTGTTTCGCGAGCGAAGCCAGGATGGGCTGGTTGCGATAGTCGCTGGCGCGGAAGCGCTGGACATCGATGCTGTCCGGCAGCACCTGCACCAGTTGCAGCCAGGCGTCCTGCGGCGGCGGCGCGCCCAGGCGAAAGTCCAGCAGTAGCTGGTTGTTCGCATCGCTGTCATCGTGCAATGGCAACTCGTGGTAGGCCACAGAGTATGGAGGGGTCGCCCCCTGGAAGCCGCCCGGATACTGCCGGATGCGGCTGGACGAAGTCGGCAGGGCGATGGCGGACTTGTCCAGCAACTGATAGCCGTAGCGTCCACCCTCGCGTCGATTGTCGAAGAGGTAGTTGGCGAGCACCCAGTCGGCGAAGAAACTGTCAGCGTCCAGTCCTTCCGGATGGTCTTCCAGAACGGCATCCAGGGCGTCCAGGCCTGTTTCCGGGCGCGCGGCGAATTCACGAAGCGCGTCGCGGCCGAGACGCTCATAGATGTAATACATGAAGGCCCTGCTGATGAAGTAGTTCGGGTTCTGGCGCCGGTTCAACTGGACGCCAACAGAGCTTAGGGAAGAGACCAGCCTCACGGAGTCCAGCAGGCCCTCCTGTTCGAGGTACTCCTCCCAGAAGGTCGCGAGACCTTCATCGACCCAGGACACATCGTTGCCGCCGGTCTGGTGATGGAGCATGTGCCGGAATTCATGGGCGAGCATCGAAAGTGATGGCAGCAGGTCATCGGGATCGGATGGCGCGTAACCGATAAAACCTGTGCCACGACGGTCGGGCTCCTGCGGCATGGAAGCCCGTCCGGTATACCAGCCCCTGTCAAAAAAACCGTCGCTGAAGCCATCCGCGATCAGGACCACGACGCGTTCGTCGTCGTCGATGTCGGGCGGGTCCTCGATACCCCAGAACTCCAGCGACTGCCGGTACACGCGCCCGTCGAATTGTTCACCCAGTTCCTGCAGGGCCGGTACCAGCGGAAGGGGGTCATTGTTGCCGCGGAGATAGACATAGAAGTAGGCATGCTCGCTGACCGCGCCCAGTTCGGCATTGACCGTGAACCAACGCTTGTTCCCCCAGTGCTGCACACGGAACAATCGTTTCTCCCCGACGCGGCGGCGGGCGTCGGGGCGGTTGCGCTCGTCCCAGGGCAGCAGGTAGTCGTTGTGGGCCCAGCCGCTGGTGCCGTCCTGGCGGCGGATATGGCTCCACTGTTCGCCGCGCTCCAGCAACACGACGGCCTCGCGCGGCGTCAGTTGGGTGATGATGTCGTCGTCCGTGGAAGGGCCGCTGCGCAGGCGCAGGGGCACGTTCGCGACCTCCAGCCAGGCGGGTTCGATTTCCTGGGCCTGGACGGCGGAGGTGACGAGAAGCAGAAACAGTACGGGCAACAGCAGTCCGTTTCGCATGGGGCTACCCTTTCTCTCAGGCCTCCGCGCCGGCGGCGAGCAGCAGATCGATGATCTGGCGGTTGCCGCCGCGTCGGGCGACTTCCAGCACCGAGCGGCGATCCAGAATCGGGCCGGTGCGGGCGTTCGGGTCCGCGCCTGAATCGAGCAGGAGTTCCACGACTTCCAGGTTCCAGTAATTCACGGCATGGTGCAGGGGCGTCTGGCCCGGGTAGTTACGGTCCGTAACATTGAAACGTCTGGGGGTCTTCAGGTCGAGTAACAGACGCACAACATCGGCGCGACCAAAGGAGGCGCTCCATTGCAGGGCGGCGTTACCCCGCGTGCGTCCGGTGGACCCGGCGAGCAACAACATGGCCGTGAGGTCGTCATCGCCGCTGCGGATGGTGAAGAACATCGCCGGCTCGTCCCATTGCCAGTTGTCGCGTTCATCCGGGTCTGCACCGGCGAGCAGCAGCCGCAGCACCACGTCACGGTTGCCCGCCTGGGCGGCGCGCATGAGCGGCGTATAGCCTTCGCGGTCGGTGGCCGAGATCCACGCGTCCGCCCTGATGAGACTTTCGATTTCCGCCAGGTCGCCGCTGCGGACTGCCGCGTGGATCTCCGGCCCCAGGTGGTACCAGAGTTTCGGCTTCAGTTTGTCCGTTTCCATCATGTTCAGGCGGGTCGCAGCTCTTGCGTGGCCCGCGGCGGTGGCCAGCTGGAGGGGGGTGAAACCCTCCGCATCCCTCGCGCCGGCATCCACCGGTTGGGGGTTGCGCCGGTGGTCGGCGTCGCCCAGCAGCAACATGGCGATGACGTCGGCATGGCCCCTGGCGGCGGCCAGGTGCAGGGCTGTGCGCCCGCTGTCGGGCAGGGCGTGGTGAACATCCACGTCGGTACTGAGCAGCAACCAGGCGACGTTCATGGTCTGGCCATTGGCGGCGGCCAGGGTCAGGGCGCTGTGCCCCTCGCGATCGACGTGGTTGACGTCGACCCCGGCGCGGTGAATGCGTTCGAGGGTGACGAGGTTGCCGCGGGCCGCGGCATGCATGAAGGGCGTACGGCCGTTCCCGTCAGCCAGCGAGACATCCGCGCCGGCATCGATGAGCGTTCGCAGCACCCTCTCCTGGCCATTGGCGGCGGCGGCGGCCAGGGCCGTGCGTCCGCGGTCGTCGCGCCAGTTGACGTCATGGCCATTGTCGAGGAGCAGTTCCACAAACTCCCCGTTGCCGCTGGCGGCCCCCATGATGACGAGTGGCTGAAGTTCGGGGTCGCCCAGGTGGAAGTTTTCCCGGGCGCGATGGAGGCGCAGGATGCTGCCGGTGTCACGGGAACGCAGCACGTCATCGAGCGGCGTGCGGCCGGCGGCGTCCTGCGCGTGGATGTCGGCGCCGGCGCGCAGGAGTCGGTCGATGATGCGGTCGTGGCCCCAAAAGGCGGCCTCGTGCAGGGCCGTGCGGCCAAAGGCATCGCCGTCATTGACGTCGGCGCCGGACGCCAGCAGATTCTGGACGGATGCGAGACTGCCGTTCCAGGCGGCGCGTGTCAGCGTGGCGCAGTTGAAGGCGGGCGCGCCGGCGGAAGGGGCATTCAGGTGGAAGAGGTAGTCATTGTGGGACCAGCCGGAGAGGCCGTCATCGGCCAGCACCTGGCTCCATTCGTCACCGCGCTGCAGGACCTGGACCCAGGAGCAGGGACGCAGTTTGCCAAGGATCGGGGCATCCGGCTGTGCTTCGTTGCGAACGCGCAGGCTGGCGGTCACCTGGGCGCGGTCATCGGGCTGCGGCGGAATTTCATGCATGGAAAAGGAGTAATGGACGGGCCGGTTATGGTGGTATTCGCCGGGAATGAAGGGCGAGACGGCGAGGAAGGCGCGTTCCGCCTGGGGCTCGCGCGGGGCGAGGATGGGACGGCCGCGATAGTCGCTGGCGCGGAAGCGCCGGACGTCGATGCTGTCAGGAAGGACCTGTACGAACTGGATCCAGGCGTCCTGTGGCTGCGGCGCCTGCAGACGGAAGTCCAGCAGCAGCTGCTCGTGAGAACCCGACTCCGGCGTCAGGGGCAATTCATAGTATTTCGCGGTGTAGGGATAAGAGGAATCGCGGAGGCCGACCGGAAGCTGGCGGATCGGGTTGAGCGCTGCGGAGGTCTGCAGGTCGGGCATCAGGGAATAGCCGAAGCGCCCGTTTTCGCGCCTCGTATCGAGCAGGTGGTTGGCCAGGGCCCAGTCGGCGTAGAAGTCGCTGGCGTCCATACCCTCGTCACCTTCGGCCAGCAGGTCGTCGAGGGCGTGCATGCCCATACGCGGGTGACTGGCGAAGCGCTGCAGGGTCTCCGCGCCGAACCTTTCATGGATGTAGGACGCAAAGAGCATGCCGGTGTGGTAGTCCACGCAGGGACCGGCGGAAGATATCCCCAGGTCCCTCCCGACGGTAGGGCCGGGGAAGTGGACTTTCGTAATCGGCACTTCCTGACCAAACTGCAGGAAGACACGGGTGAATTCGGCGAGACCCTCGGCATACAGGGACCCGCGATTCCTGCCACCCACATGGTGGTGGAGCAGGTGGCCGTATTCATGGGCCAGTGCCCTCATTACGAGATTGGCGAAGTCGGATTGCATGGACCTCCTGTTCGCTTCGTGCAACATGATGCCGAGGAAACCGGTGCCGGCATGGCTGGATTCGTTGGGCAGACCATCCCGACCGAAATACCAGCCACCGAGCGTGTGTCCCGGGTCGAAGCCGGAAGCGACGAGGATGGGGATACGCTCGTCGCCAAGGATGTGGGGCGGGTCTTCGATACCCCAGAGATCCAGGGCCTGCCGGTAAACGCGCTCGTCGAAGAGCCCTCCAAGGCGTTGCAGTGCCCTGTCGTCCGGCAGGAAACTGGAAGCGCGTCTGGCCACGGCGTAGATATAGCTGTTGTCACTGACGGCCCGCAGCTCGGCATGGGCCAGGCCACCCGAACTGCCGGCCACACGGAAGAGGCGCCGCTCGCCGACGCGGCGTTGGGCGTCGGGGCGGTTGCGTTCGTCCCAGGGGAGCAGGTAGTCGTTGTGGGCCCAGCCGCTCTGGCCGTCGTGGCGGCGGATGCGGCTCCATTCTTCTCCCTGTTCCAGCAGTTCGACGGCCTCGCGCGGCGTCAGCCGGGTGATGACCCCGTCGTCGGTGGAGGGGCCTTCGCGCAGGCGCAGGGCGACGTTCGCGACCTCCAGCCACGCAGGTTCGAACTCCTGGGCGTGGACGGCGGAGGTAAGAAGGAGCAGAAACAGTACGGGCAACAGCAGTCCGTTTCGCATGGCGCTATCCTTCCCTCAGGCCTCCGCGCCGGCCTCCAGCAGCAGGTCGATGATTGCGCGATTGCCCGATTTCCTGGCGTAATGCAACACTGGATTGGAGAAATAGTCGAGGTAGTTCGGGTTGGCGCCCGCGGCAAGCAGGGCTTCCACGATGCCGGCGTGTTCCTTCTGTACAGCAAGCACCAGCGGTGTGTCCTTGACATGATTCGGTAGGTTCACATCAAGACCCATGTTGATCAAGAGATGAACGATATCCTCCCGACCGAATTCAGAGGCCCACATCAGGGTCGACAGCACCCTGGTGACGTAAAGCCGTCGAACTGGCGGGTCGCCGACGAGAAGCAGCATCGCGGTGATATCGTCCTGGCCGTTAGAAGTGGTGTAATACTGCAGGGGCTGATGGCGATCGAGATCGCGCGGAAAAAAAACCCTCGCGCCAGCCAGCAGGAGACGTAGTACGACATCGCGTTGTCCGGCACGGGCGGCGACCATGGTCGTCGACATACCCTGACTGTCAGCGACAGAGCGAAGTCCGGGCTTCCTGGCGAGGTATTTTTCAACTTCCTGCAGGTCACCGCTGCGGATTGCCGCGAGGAACGCTGCCCTTTCTTCATCATTCAGTGGAGTTCTGGTTTCGGGACGTTCCACCAGCGCCATACGCAGGTAGAGCGCAGACCGATCATGCCCGTTGCCCTCGGCCAGATGCAGGGCGGCAAGCCCGCTTTTGTCCTGCGCATGAATGTCGATTTCCGTAAGCAGCAGCATGGCAACGACGTCGTCATGACCGGCAGCAGCGGCCAGGTGAAGGGCATTACGGTCACTGTCGGGCAGTGTGTGGTTGACGTCGATCTTTTCACCAAGCAGCAGGCCGGCAACAGTCATGGCGTGCCCGTTTGCCGCCGCCAGGGTCAGTGCGCTGTGGCCGTCGCTGTCCAGCGCGTTGACCTTCACGCCCGCGCTGTGCAGGAGCTGGAGCGTCCCGATGTGTCCCCTGGCGGCTGCCAGCATCAAGGGTGAGCGGCCGCCTGCATCTCTGGTTTCTGCCCGGGCGCCATTGGCGAGCAAGTGGCGGAGCATTGAAAACTGGCCGTTTGCGGCGGCTGCGCCGAGGGCTGTTCGACCGCTCTCATCCTGCCAGTTGATGTCGTGTCCTTTCGCCAGGATCAGGTCAAGCAGTGATTTGTTGCCCTGGCCGGCCGCCTCAATCATGAGGGGCAGACTGGCGGGATCGGCGAAGTCGAATCCGGCCCCGGCGCCTCGCAACAGCCGGATGCTGCGAAGGTCACCCGAATGCAACGCTTCATCAAGCGGGGTTTGACCGGAGACATCCTGAACGTGAACGTCGGCGCCGGCGCGCAGCAGGCTGTTGAGGACATCAGAATGACCCCACATGGCAGCTTCGTGCAGGGCGCTGCGCCCAAAGGCGTCTGTAGCATTTGGGTTGGCGCCTGCCGCCAGTGAGCGTTGCACTGCAGACAGGTTTCCGTCATGAGCGGCTCGCACGATCCCGGCGCAGGCGCTGACAGATGCTCCGGCGCCAGGAGCGTCCAGATGAAAGAGGTAGTCGTTGTGCGACCAGCCGGTGAGACCGCTGTCATCCAGCACCCGGCTCCATTCCTCGTCGCGCTGCAGGACCTGGACGAAACTGCAGGGGCTCAGTTTGCCGAGCGTATCCCCCTCAAGGTCCGCGGTCCTGCGGACGCGCAGGGTAGTCGTAACCTGCGCATGACCGTCCGACAGTTTCGCTTGCTCACGCATCGCGAGGGAATAGTTGACCGGACGGGTACGACGGCGCTCACCAGGAGTGAAAGGCGAGACAACGACGAAGATGCGCTCCCGCTGTTCTTCAAGCCTTGCCAGGATGGGCCGGCCGCGGTAGTCGCTGGCGCGGTAGCGTTGCACGTCAATGCTGTCGGGCAGGACCTGCACCAGTTGCAGCCAGGCATCCTGGGGTTCCGGCACTCCGAGACGGAAGTCCAGCAACAACCTGTCCGCAACACTCTCTTCCTGCGACAGCGGCAGCTCATAGTATTTGGCGGTGTAGGGCGACGCTACGTCCCGCAACCCAGTCGGCAAACTACGGACTGGATTGTGCGGCAAAGGCGGGGCTTCACTGCGGAGAAAGGCTGATGTGTAGCCATAGCGGCCACCCTGGCGCTGCTCATCAAGCAGGTAATTGGCGATCACCCAGTCAGCAAAGATGTCGTCAGCCCGCGTTTCTTCATCGCGTTCATCCAGCAGGGCGTCGAGAGCAGCCAGACCTTGCTGTGGACGCGAGGCGAAGTCGCGCAGGGTTTCCGCACCGAAGCGTTCGAACAAATAGGTCATGAAGAGAGAGCTTGCGTCGTAGGATGGGCTGGTCAGAAGATTGAGCTGGGTGTCCGGCACGGTGAAGACAGTTAAATGGTACTGGACCGGTTCATCCCTTTGCAGTTCAGGTTTAAGGTAGGCCGCCGTAAATGTAGCCAGACCTTCACTGACCCAGGCAACACCGTTGCCGGCGCCCACGTGATGATGAATCAGATGCCCAAATTCATGCGCGACGATGCCGCTGAACAAGACCGTAAAGAACTTTTCCAGAAACTGTTCCTGATCCCTGTGCACAACCAGGCCAATGAAACCCGTGCCCGATCCGGCTTCGCCTGGCATGCCGTCGCGCCTGGAATACCAGCCACCGAGCCTGTGTCCCGGGTCGAAGCCGGAAGCGATGAGGATGGGGATCCGCTCGTCACCGCCGATGTGGGGCGGGTCCGGGACGCTCCAGAGCTCAAGCGCCTGTTGGTAAATTCGCTCGTCGAAGAAATTTCCCAGCCGTAGCAGGGCCTTGTCACCTGGTAGCGGGTCCCCGCTACGGCGGGCAACAGTGTAGATGTAACTGTGTTCGCTGACTACGCGCAGGTCGGCATGGGCCAGACCTCCCGCACTGCCGGCCACGCGGAACAGACGCCGCTCGCCGACGCGGCGGGGGGCGTAGGGGCGGTTGCGCTCGTCCCAGGGGAGCAGGTAGTCGTTGTGGGCCCAGCCGGCTGTGCCGTCCTGGCGGCGGATGTGGCTCCACTGCTCGCCGCGCTCAAGTAACTGGACGGCCTCGCGCGGCGTCAGTCGGGTGATGACCTCGTCGTCCGCGGAGGGGCCTTCGCGCAGGCGCAGGGCGACGTTCGCGACCTCCAGCCATGCAGGCTCGAGCTCCTGGGCCTGGACGGACGTGGTGAGGAGGAGCAGGACCAGCACGGGCAACAGCAGTCCGCTTCGCATGGCGCTACCCATACCCTCAGGCCTCCGCGCCGGCGGCGAGCAGCATGTCGATGATCTCGCGGTTGCCCCGGCGTCTGGCGGCGTCCAGCACGGAACGGATTGACCCGGAATAAAAGGCGCGGATATACGGATAAGGGCGGACATTTGGGTCGGCGCCGGCAGCCAGCAAGGTTCTCACTATGTCCGGATGATTTCTCCATACCGCGGGGAAAAGCGCTGTCCAGCCGGAGCGGAAGCGATAGTTCACGCGAATCTGACGCGGGCCATGCAGGCCCAGCAAGAGGTGGACGAGATCTGCGCGGCCATACCTGGCGGCCCAGTACAGCGCCACATGATTGTCCGGCACAAGACTCCGGCCCGCGCCGGGCCAGGCATCGGCGAGGAGCAGCATCGCCGTAAGGTCGTCGTAGCCTTCACGGATAGTGAAGAAGAGCGCAGGCTCATCCCTCCCGGTGTTAAAGCGGACATCAGGGTGCGCCCCTGCGAGCAGCAGGCGCAGCACGACGTCCCGGTGACCGGCCCTGGCGGCCTGCATCAGCGCTGTCCATCCCTCTTCATCGTGGGAAATCAGCAGCAGCTGCGCGCCGGCTGCCAGGAAACGTTCCACTTCAGCCAGATCGCCCCTTTGGGCAGCGGCAAGAAATGCATCCCGCTCCCGCGGGGAGAGTTTCGAAAAGGGGACCGGTGTCCAGGAGGCGGGCAGGCGCAGGTAATCCGCAGCCTGGTCATGACCGGCGGCCCCGGCCAGCTGCAGGGCGCTGTGCCCCCCTGTGTCCTGCGCTGAAGGGTCCAGACCTGCGAGCCGAAGCATGGCGATGATATCCGCGTGCCCGTCGGCGGCGGCCAGGTGCAGGGCGTTGCGCCCACTGTCCGACAGGCTGTGGTGAACGTCGACCTCTTCGCTGAGGAGCAAACGGGCGACGCTCATGCTGTGCCCCCTGGCGGCGGCCAGGGTGAGGGCGTTGTGCCCCTGCAGGTCCTGAATGTTGACTTTAGCGCCGGCGTCGAGCAAGGGTCCGAGCACCTCAAGCCTGCCGCCGGCCGCAGCCAGCATGAGCGGCGTACGTCCGGCCCTGTCAGCCAGTTGCGGGTCGGCGCCGGCTTCAATCAGTCGCCTGAGCGTCGTTGTGCGGCCATTGTCGGCGGCGGCGGCCAGCGCCGTCCTGCCGGCATCGTCGCGCCAGTTGATGTCGTGACCCGCGCTCAGGAACAGTTCCAGGGCTTCGTGGTTGCCTGCAGCAGCGGCATCGATCATCAATGGCCGAAACACTGGATCACCGACATCGACAGCGGGATCGGCCCGGTGCAAGAGCAGGAAGCTGTCGGCATCTCGTGAAAGGACCACGTCGTCGAGCGCGCTGCGACCGCCGAGGTCCTGCAGGTGGATGTCGGCGCCGGCCCGCAGCAGGCTGGCAATGACCCGCTCATGCCCCCAAAATGCGGCCTCGTGCAGGGCGCTGCGACCCCAGGCGTCCTGGCCGTTCACGTCGGCGCCGGAAGCCAACAGGTATCGGACGGTCGCCAGATTGCCATCGTGGGCTGCCCGCATGAGTGCTGTGCAGGGGTTGGCCCGGCCACCAGGAGCGGGCGCGGCGCCATGAAAGAGGTAATCGTTGTGGGACCAGCCGGGCTGGTCGCCATCTCCCAACACCAGGCTCCACTCTTCGTCGCGTTGCAACACCTTTACGTAAGTGCAGCGTTGCAATTTGCCGATGATGTTATCGGCGATTTCCGCTTCGCTGCGTTGGTTCAGAATGGCGGTGACCTGCGCCTTGTTGTCTGGCAGGGACGACAGGCTGCGCATGGCGAGGGAATAGTGGGCCGGCCGGGTGTGGCGGCGGCGCCCGGGCGTGAAGGGTGAGACGGCGACAAAAACGCGCTCCGTTCCTTCCCTGAGAGAAGCGAGGACGGGCTGGTTGCGGTAATCACTGGCGCGGTAGCGCTGCACGTCGATGCTGTCGGGGAGGACCTGGACAAACTGGAGCCAGGCATCTTGCGGAAAGGGTGCGGCCAGACGGAAATCCAGCAGCAGGCGATCTGTCGCGGAGACCGCCCGCCACAGGGGCAACTCGTAATACCTGGCGGCGTAGGGTGGTGCCGCGTCGCGGATACCAGCCGGCAGTTTCTGTATCCGGTGTGAAGGGGCCGGAAGCGCCCGTTGGGCCCCGGCCTGCAGGCTCCCGTAGCCGAAACGGCCATCAGCGCGCCGCCCGTCGTTCAGATGATTGGCCAGCACCCAGTCCGCGAAGAAGGCATCGGCGTCCGTGACACCGTCGCGATCGGCCAGCAGGTCGTCCAGGGCGGCCAGGCCCTGTTGCCGGTGGGCGGCGAAATCACGCCACGTTTCAATGCCGAGGCGTTCGTACAGGTAGGTGATGAACAAATGGCCGGGATAGTCCGAATCGCCCGCATTCAACTGCGTCAGGGCCTGGGCCCTCGTCCCGATCGCCGGGGCATCCCGTTCTCCATAAAGACCGTGTTGGCTGGCCAGAAATTGCGCCGTGAAGGTGGCGAGGCCTTCCTGGACCCAGGTCGCGCGGTTGTGGCCGCCCACGTAATCATGGAGCAAATGTCCGAATTGATGGGCCAGGAGGAGGAAATCCGCCGGCAGGGACAACATGGCGACATTCGGCAGTTCGTCCTGCCGCAGCCGGATGCCGAGATAGCCGCTGCCTGCGGGAACTTGTTCGCGGGGCAAACCGTAGCGACCCGAGTACCAGCCGGGCGGGTTTTCGTCAGCGTCGAAGCCCGCGGCGAGCAGGATGACGATGCGTTCCTCGCCGCCGGTGTCGGGCGGATCATCCACGCCCCATAGGTCGAGGGCCTGTTGATAAATCCTTGTGTCAAAGTCTCTGCCGAAGTCCTGCAAGGCCTCTTCCGCGGGCAGCTCGCTGTCCGCGCGGCGGGCCAGGGTATAGACGTAGCTGTGGTCGCTGACCGCGCGCAGTTCACCATGGCGCAGCTGCCCGAACACCCGGAACAGACGCTGCTCGCCGACGCGGCGGCGGGAGTCGGGGCGGTTGCGTTCGTCCCAGGGGAGCAGGTAGTCGTTGTGGGCCCAGCCGCTCTGGCCGTCCTGGCGGCGGATGTGGCTCCATTGCTCGCCGCGCTGCAGCAACTGGACGGCCTCGCGGGGCGTCAACTGTGTGATGATGTCGTCGTCCGTGGAAGGGCCTTCGCGCAGGCGCAGGGCGACGTTCGCGACCTCCAGCCATGCAGGTTCGAGTTCCTGGGCCTGGACGGCGGAGGTGACGAGGAGCAGGAGCAGTACGGGCAACAGCAGTCCGCTTCGCATGGCGCTACCCATACCCTCAGGCATCCGCGACGGCGGCGAGCAGCGAATTGCGCATTTCCTGATTGCAGGACCTGCCGCAGAAATCCAGTATGGATGCAATATTGCGATGGGTGGGCAGAAGGGTCGGATCGGCGCCGGCGGCCAGCAAGGTCCTGACGACCGCTGTGTGCCCGTTGCTCACCGCGTATATCAGGGGTGTCCGGCCAAAAGTGCCGCGCTCGTTGACGTTGCGCTGGCGGTTGCCACGCAGGCCAAGCAGCAGATGTACGATATCTTCCCGACCGTAGTCTGCAGCCCAGGTCAGTGCCGAACTCTCATTGGTGGAAAACACTATATTCGGGCTGTCGCCAGGAAAGGCGCCGGCGAGCAGCAACATGGCGCTGATGACGTCATGGCCACTGCGGATGGTGAAAAACAGCGCTGGTTCGTCCCGATTCATGTTTCCCCTTTGGTCCGGGTGTGCGCCCGCCAGCAGCAGGAGCAGCACCACATCGGGATGACCCCCGCGGGCGGCCAGCATGAGAGGCGTGAGCCCTTCACTGTTGTGAGCCTTGAAAGGTGTCGCGTCGTTGATGAGACGGTCGACTTCCTCCAGGTTACCGTGGCTGGCTGCCGCGAATGTGGCCGGCAACAGCGACCAGTCAGGGCGCGGATGCACCGGCCTCGCTTCTTCCGCTTCCACCATGTTCAGGAAACGTGCGGCCCGGTCGTGACCGGCGGCCCTGGCCAGGTGCAGGGGCGTGAACCCGTCCCGGTCCGGCGCGGCGGGATCGGCGCCGCGCAACAAAAGCATGGCGACGACAGCTTCATGGCCGTTGGCGGCAGCCAGGTGCAGGGCGCTACGCTCGTTGTCAGGCTGCGCATCATGGACCCAGGCATCCGCAATCAGCAAAAGCCAGGCGACGGCCAGGGCATGGCCGTTGGCAGCGGCGAGCATCAGGGCGGTGTGTCTGTCCAGACCGATGTCGTTAATCCTCGCACCCGCCTTGTGAAGTATCGCGAGGGCGCCGACCTTGCCGCTGGCCGCAGCCCGCATCAACGGAGTGTGACCGCTTTTATCCGGCAGGGAGTGATCGGCACCGGCTGCCAGCAATTGTCTGAGCGCCTCCTCGCGACCGTTTTCGGCAGCGGCGGCCAGGGCCGTTCTGCCGCTGGCGTCGCGCCAGTTGACGTCGTGATTGCTTGCAAGGATTTTCCCCAGCAAGTCGTTGTTGCCGGTAGCGGCCGCGTCAATCAGGAGCGGCCGGATGGCCGGATCGGAGAGATCGAGGCCTTCACGGGCCCTGACCAGTTGCGCGATGCTGTTGGCATCGCCTGAATAAAGGGCCTCGTCCAGAGGAGTGCGGCCTGCGTTGTCCTGCACACCGGCATCGGCGCCGGCGCGCAGCAGGCTGGCAATGACGCGCTCATGCCCCCAAAAGGCGGCTTCGTGCAGGGCCGTGCGGCCGTATACGTCCCTGCTGTTCACCGGCACGCCTCCGGCCAACAGACTTTGCACCTCCGACACATTCCCGCTGTGAGCGGCTCGCGGAAGGGTGGCGCAAGGGTCTCCAGACCTTTCGGGAGCCGGCGAGTCGGGGTGGTACAGGAAGTCGTTGTGTGACCAGCCGATGAGGCCGTCGTCGTTCCGGACCTGGCTCCAGTGTGCCTCGCGCTGCAACACCTGGACGAAACTGCAAGGCCGCAACCTGCCGAGGATGTTGTCGCCGATCTCCGGAGTTCTGCGGAGATTAAGGACAGCGGTCACCCGGGCCCCGGCATCCGCTGTCGTCGGCAGCGCACGCAGGGCGAGGGTAAAGCGGACCGGCTGTGTCCGCAGCCGCGCGCCGGGCGTGAAGGGCGAAATGGCCAGCACCCTGCGTTCGGACGCTTCCGACAGGGTTGCCACGGCGGGTCGGTCGCGGTATTCGCTGGCGCGGAAGCGCTGCACAACGATCCGTTCTGGCAGGACCTCTACCATTTGCAACCAGGCGTCCTGTGGTGCCGATGCTCTCAAACGCAGGTCGAGCAGCAGCCTGTCGACATTCTCGCCACCCGCAGACGGAGGCAGTTCGTAATAAATTGCCGAATAGGGCCGTGCCTCACTCAGGAAGCCGGCCGGCAACTGTCGGATCGGGCTGGAAATTGCCGGAAGGGAAAGTTCGGATCCGGGCAGCAACTGATAGCCAAATTGTCCGCCCTGCCGTTGTGAATCGAACAGGATGTTGGTCAGCACCCAGTCGGCGAAGAAGGTGTCGGCATCCAGCCCGTCTTCATGACTGGCCAGCACGGCATCCAGGGCGTCCAGGCCCTCTTCGGGGTGCGTGGCGAATTCACGCAGGGTTTCACGCCCAAGGCGCTCCTGGATGTAAAGCATGAAAAGCATACTCATGAAATGGTTGGGATTGTGGCGCAGGTTCAACTGGATATTTTTCGCAGGGAAGGAGCCTGTCAACTGCGTTGGATCCAGCACCTGAACACGCTCAAGGATCGTTTGCCACAAGGTAGCCAGGCCATCATCGACCCAGGACACCCCGTTTCCGCCTGTCTGGTGATGGAGCATGTGCAGGAATTCATGGGCCAGCGTGGAGAGAATGATTGACGGGCTGGCAGAAAAACCCACCGGCACTCCGTATCCGGCCAGACTGATGCCGATAAATCCTGTGCCACGGTAACTGGCCTCCTGCGGCATGTCATTGCGTCCTGCGTACCAGCCCCGTGTTTGTACGCCGGGGTTGTAGCCAGCCACGACCAGGATCACGATTCGCTCGTCACCGTCGATGTCGGGCGGATCCTCGACACCCCAGAAATCCAGAGTTTGCTGGTAAATTCGCTCGTCGAAGAGATTGGCCGAGCGCTGCAGCGCGCGGTCTTCCGGCAAGACATCGCTTCCACGGCGGGCATGGGTGTAGAAGTACACATGGTCGCTGATGGCGCGCAATTCAGCATTGAGTGTGATCCGCCTGCTATTCACTGCATCGTAAATCCGAAACACGCGCTGCTCGCCAATGCGGCGGGCGTCGGGGCGGTTGGGTTCGGCCAGGGGCAGCAGGTAGTCGTTGTGGGACCAGCCGGTCGTGCCGTCCTGGCGGCGAATGTGGCTCCATTCCTCGCCGCGCTGCAGCAATTCGACGACCTCGCGCGGCGTCAGCAGGGTGATGATGTCGTCGTCGGTCGAGGGGCCTTCGCGCAGGCGCAGGCGCACGTCCGCGACCTCCAGCCATGCAGGCTCGAGCTCCTGGGCGTGGGTGGATGTGGCGGTGGCGATGAGCAAGAGCAGGAGGACTGCTGGCAGTCTGGCGCTCAACGCAATCCCTCCGGACCCGCTGACAGGGCGAGAAATCGCGGCGCCCGGCAGAAATCTCACGTGTTTTGCCTGACGTCGGGCGATTGTTAATGAAGAAACAATTGTATCGCAATGCATTTGGCCCTGCGACCGCGCGCCGGGGCGCGGGTATACTGGGCGCGCGACAAGGGCAGGAGGACGGCGACAGCGCTTATGGACACGGCCAGGCAACACAAGCGGGTGCTCTCCGGCATCCAGCCGACCGGCAACCTGCACATCGGCAACTACCTTGGCGCCCTGCTGCAATGGGTGCGCTTCCAGGAGCAGTACGACGCCTACTACTGCGTCGTGGACCTGCACGCCATCACCGTGCCGCACGACGCCAGCCAGCTGCGCGCACACACCTTGGAGGTCACCGCGCTCTACCTCGCGGCCGGCCTCGACCCGCAGCGGGCGACCATCTTCGTGCAGTCGCACAACCCGGCGCACGCCGAACTGGCCTGGCTCCTGACCTGTCTGACACCCCTGGGCTGGCTGAACCGCATGACGCAATACAAGGACAAGGCGGCCAGACAACAGGAGGAGTCCGTCAACGCCGGGTTGCTGGGCTACCCCGTGCTGATGGCCGGCGACATCCTGCTCTACCAGGCGCACTACGTCCCGGTCGGCGACGACCAGCGCCAGCACGTCGAACTGACGCGCGACCTCGGCCAGCGTTTCAACAGCCTTTTCGGCGAGACCTTCACCCTGCCCGAGGTGGTCAACCCGGAGACCGGCGCGCGCGTGATGGGCCTTGATGAACCCAACAACAAAATGAGCAAGAGCGCCAGCGGCGAGAACCACGCCATCTTCCTGCTCGATCCGCCGGACCTCATCCGTCGCAAGATCATGCGCGCCACCACCGATTCCGGGCGCGAGATCCGCTTCAGCGACGACCCGGCGAAGGCCGGCGTCAACAACCTGCTGACCATTTATCAGGCGCTGACGCATGGTGAGCGCAATGCCGTCGAGGCGGAATTTGACGGCAGGGGCTACGGCGACCTGAAGAAGGCGGTCGTGGCGGCGGTGACCGATACGCTTGCGCCGCTGCAGGAGCGCTACCGCGAGATCAGCGCCGAGCCCGGCTACGTGGAACAGGTGCTGGCCGATGGCGCCGAACGCGCGGCGGCGATCTCCGAGCGCACCCTGAAGTCGGTGAAGGACCAGATGGGATTCCTGGAACCGGCGCGGCGCTGGCCGGGCGCGGGCTGAAGCATGGTCAACTGGGAGCCGCCGACCCACTGGGGTCGCGTCAGGACCATCGACGCGCACGCCGCCGGCGAGCCCCTGCGCGTCATCTGCAGCGGCTTCCCCCTGCCCGCCGGCGCGACCATCCTCGAACGGCGGGAAGCAGCGCGACGCCACTACGATCACCTGCGGCGCAGCCTGATGTGGGAGCCGCGCGGCCACGCCGACATGTACGGCTGTCTGCTGACGCCGCCGGCCACGGATGACGGCGACCTCGGCGTGCTCTTCCTGCACAACGAGGGCTACAGCACCATGTGCGGCCACGGCATCATCGGCCTGGTCACGGTGGGGCTGGAGTGCGGCCTGTTCGCCATGCCGTCGGGTCGCCGCGAGATACGTATCGATGCGCCCGCCGGACGCATTGTGGCCACGCCCCACTGGCAGGACGGGCGCGTGGCGGCGGTCAGCTTCCTGAACGTGCCCTCTTTCGTGCTCATGCAGGACCTGGACGTGGCGGTGCCCGGCCTGGGCGACATCCGCTGCGACGTCGCCTTCGGCGGCGCCTTTTACGCCCTGGTCGACGTCGCGCAGACGGGTCTGGCGCTGGAGCCGCAGAACAGCGACGCCCTGATCGCCGCCGGCCGGGCCATCAAGCGGGCGATCATGGCGACGCAGCGCATCGAGCACCCGGCGGGCGACCCCGACCTCAACTTCCTCTACGGCACGATCTTCAGCGAACTGCGGCCGCCCGGCAGCGAGGTCCACAGCCGCAACGCCTGCGTCTTCGCCGAGGGCGAACTGGACCGCAGCCCGACGGGTACCGGCGTCAGTTCGCGGGCGGCGCTGTATCACGCGCGCGGCGAACTGGCCGCGGGCGAGACGCTGCAGATCGAGAGTCTGATCGGCACGCGCTTTTCGGTGCGGATTGTGGCTAGTACGCAGGTTGGCGCGCTGCCGGCCGTCATTCCGGAGGTCAGGGGTAGCGCCTCCATCACCGGCATGCACGACTTCCTGATCGACCCCGCCGACCCCCTGCGCGAGGGCTTTCTGCTGCGCTAGTTCTTCCCTTGTCTATTGCGCGGCGGGCTTTCTACTGCGCCAGTTCTTCCCTTGTCTTTAGCGCGACGGGCTTTCTGTTGCGCCAGTTCTTCCCTTGTCTATTGCGCGGCGGTTTCTCTGCTGCGCCAGTCGACAGGCCCTGGCGCGTCAGCCGCCGGGGTCCGTCAGTTCTGCGGAGCTGAAGACCACGTTAAAGGGCACGCAGTAGATGACCGCGCTCCTGTATTCCGACAGGTTCACCTCGGCCGGGATGTTGTAGTTCTGGTTGCCGACGTTGCCCTTGAGCGGCCCCAGATCGATGTACTCACCGCTCGCGCCCACGCCGGCGAAGATGCTGGTCGGGACGTTTTTGGTCAGCAGCACGTGCAATTGCGGGCCATTGGTGACGCGGAAGTCCTCGAAGCGCAGGACGCGCTCCTCACCGGCCAGCCAGACGGTGGCGCTGCCCTCGGCGCGGTGTACCGGGTCGATTTCAATCCAGGTGCCGCTGAGCAGAGGATGCGGCTCCGGCGCGCTGTCGGGCATGTCGTCCTGCATGTCCTTGTCGGGTTCCATCATCGCGCGGGCCGTGTCGGCGGCCATGGCGACGCCATCCTCGCCTGCCCCGGCCATTTCAAGCAGGACCTCGAGCCGCTCGTCGGGCATGTCGCGCACACTCTCACGCTCGGCGCTGCTCAGCATGGGAAAGGCCTCGTCGACTTCATCATTGATGAAGAAGGTCCAGGGTCGCGTGACGAGCACCAGGACGACGGCGACCAGCACAAGGGCGGAAATGACAAGACGTCTACGGTCCATGATGGCCTCCTTCAGGCCCTGGCCTCAATGGCGAGGCGGCGTCCGGCGAAATACTCGCGCCATTCGGGGGAGAGCCCCGGGAGCTGGCTGGCGCGTGCCGTGGCAGCGGGGTCATCGGGTTGCAGCAGGCGCAGGCGAAAGACGGCGCGCACGCTCATGGGCTGTTCCTCCCGCTCTGTCAGTGAGACGCGGTCACCGGCGCCCAGCTTACCCGTCTGCAACACACGCAGGTAACAGCCGCAGCGTTCGGACTGCGTGAAGGTCCTGACGAAGTCGGGCAGGCCCATGCGATGCGCCAGCTTGTGGCAGGGGATGCGCGGCTGACTGACCTGCAGCAGGGTCTCCCCCACGCGCCAGACGTCGCCGATGCAGACCGCATCTTCATCGAGGCCGCCGATGGTGAGGTTTTCGCCGAAGTGGCCGGGAGTCAGGTCATCGCGCTCCAGTTGCTGCGCCCACCAGGCGTAGTGGTCGCGGGAATAGGCGTAGACGGCCTGGTGCGGCCCGCCATGGTGCTGCAGGTCCGCCTGGCCATCGCCCTCAAGGTTGGTGGGGCCCAGCCGCACCCGCCCCGTCACCGGGCGCTTGTAGATACCGGTGCGCAGCAGGCCGCCGCGCGCCGGCACGGTGACCGGCACACCGACGTTGACGGAGTGCAGCTGCATGCCCCCGCTCCCGCTCATCTCACACCAGGGCTACGGTCTCGATCTCGACGAGAGCGCCCAGCGGCAGGCCGGCCACGGCGACGGTGGAACGGGCCGGCGGGTCCTGCGGGAAATACTGCGCGTAGATGCTGTTGACCGTTGCGAAGTCGTCCATGCTGGCGAGGAAGATAGTGGTCTTGACGACGCGTTCCGGGGCCGAGCCGGCGGCGCGCAGCACGGCGCTGATGTTCTCAAGCACCTGGCGCGTCTGCGCCTCAACGCCGCCTTCGGCCAGGGCGCCGCTGCCGGGCACGATGCCGACCTGCCCGGCGGTGAAGACGAAGCCGTTGGCGCTGACGGCGTGCGAATAGGGGCCCAGCGCGGCGGGCGCGTCCGGGGCCGAAATGATGGTTCTGGACATGGGAACTCCAGGCGGTCGTTGAGGTGAACGCGGGCATTGTAGCGGCCGGACGCGCCAGGCGCGAGTCCGGCGCGCCTACAGGGAGGCCAGCAGGGCCTCAATCCGCTCGACGCGCTGGTCGTAACGGTGATGGGCCAGCACGTGCTCGCGGGCGCGGCGGGCCATTTCCTCGCGTTCGTCGTCATGCGCCAGGAACCAGGCGACCTTGTCGCGCAGGTCCGCCTCGTCGCGAAAGGTGAGGATGTTTTCGCCGGGCGTGAACCATTCGTGAATGCCGGGCCGGTCGTCGGTGATCTGCAGGGTTCCGACGCCGGCGGCCTCGAATAGACGCATGTTGCCGCCGTACTGCATGGTCTGCCCGTGCGGATTGACGGTCAACTTCGCGGCCGAGAGGATCTCCAGCATCGGCGCGCCCAGTGCCTCGCCGCGCAGGAAGGGACGCAGTTCCGCCGGTACGTCGTGAACGCTCCAGATCCCGAGATCAAAATCGCGCAGGGCAGCCAGTGCGCGCACGCGCTCGCCGTAAATGTGGGGCGGCAAGAGGGTGCCGACGAAGGCGACGTCGCAGGCCAGGTCGGCGCGTTGGTCGGCATTGGGCTGGCGCGGAAAGTGGAAATCGGGTTCCATGGCACTCAGGGGCAGACAGATCACCTGCCGGGCGCCAAGCTCCCGCAGTTGATAGCTGTGGTAGTCATCGTTCACCAGCGCGAGGTCCCACAGGCCGGCCGCCTGTTCGTCCAGCGGAAAGCTGAAGATGAGAGAGGACTCACCACTGGCGTAGAGCAGGCGGCAGTTGTGGTCACGTTTGATACTCGCCAGGGTTGATGGCAGGATGGTCCGGTTGCCGGAGCCCAGCCACAGGACGTCGGGTTTAAAGTCCTCGACCGCATGCAGCAACTCCCGGTTGCGCCGATGTAGCTGCAGGTTGAGTCGCGGTGGCAGCAACTGCGCCAGCGCCTGCGCCGCCTTGCGGGGCGTAAAGCCGGCACGAAAGCGGTAATTGCGGGCGAATCGTTCGCGCCAGAAGACGGCGACGTCATGACCGCGGCGGCGCATTGCGCGCTCGAAAAAGCTTTCCTTCATGCTGGTCGGAAAGAGCGGCGGCGTTTCGCCTGGTGCAGTGTTGGCGATGGCATCTTTCATCTCTGTGACGTGCGCAAGGGAAGCGACGAAGAGGATGCGCAAGGTCAGGAACTCCAGGCCTCGACCAGGATACAGTCCGCCGCCGCGCGCGCGATGCGCTGCAAGCGGCCGTTGACGCGCAGCGCCAGCGGCCCGTCAGCGGCGGCGTCACCCATGATTTCGACACGCGCGTTGAGCGTTATCCCCTGGCTGACGATGACCCGCAGCATGTCCTCACTGCGGGTGCGAATGCGCGAGACGACGGCCGGCCGGTCCGGCGGCCACGCGCTGAGGGGCTGCAGGCGACGGCGCAGGATGGTGCCATCCGGCGCCGGGATGGGGTCGCCGTGGGGGTCGAGACCGGGCTCGTGCAAACGGCTGGCAATGGCCTCGATGAAGCGCTCCGAGACGGCGTGCTCAAGGCGTTCGGCCTCGGCGTGCACCTCGGGCAGTTCGTAGCCCAGCTCTTCCACCAGAAAGAGTTCGATCAGGCGGTGGCGGCGCAGGATCATGAGCGCCTCGTTTTCGCCGGCGGGCGTCAGCCGGATGCCGCGCCACTTGCGCCAGCTGACGAGGCCGGCCTCTTCCAGACGCTGCGTCATATCGCTCACGGAAGGCGCTGAAATCTGCAGGATTTCCGCCATGGCGCTGGTCGATACCAGTTCGCTGCCCTGTTGCAGGGTTAACAGCGACTTGAGAAAGTTCTGCACCGATTCCGATTGCAGGAGTCCGCGCCGGGCTGCCATGGGTCGTCGCCCCGTTGTTCGCCAGACCAGCATAGCACACCCGGGCCCGGCGTGGCGCAGCATCGTCCGGGCGCGTACAATCTCTCGCCGTGAAGCCCGCGAGCCGGAGATGCCAGGGATGGGACGCAGGGACGAAGTTGATCGCAAGCACGCGCGGGTGCGTGAGTTGCTGGCCAGTCATCATGCGCCGGCCCTGTTGCTGACGCAGACGCGCAACCTCGCCTGGTTCAGCGCCGGCGCTGACGCCAGCATCCCGGTGGACAGCGACGCCGGCATCTGGAGCGCGCTGGTCACGCCCGACAGTCGCGACATCGTGACGACCAATATCGAGTTGACACGCCTTCGCGCCGAAGAGCAGCTGGAAGCGCTGGGTTTCGGCTATCGCGAGTACCCCTGGCATGCTGAAGTCCCTTCCGGGCCGCCGGGGACCCTGGTGGACACGCAGCCGGAGGTGGCCGCCGCCCTGCTGCAATTGCGCCTGGTGCTGGATGCCGGGGAGCAGGAACGCTGTCGTCGCCTCGGCGAGGAGACCGCCGCCGCGCTGGAGGAAGCCATCCGCGCCGCCCGACCTGGCGACAGTGAACTGGAGATCGCCGCGCGCCTGGACGCCGCCTGCCGCCGGCGCGGCGGCCTGGCCGTGGTCAACCTGGTGGCCACAGACGAACGCATCGCGCAGTTCCGTCACCCGCTGGCCACGCAGAAACGAATGGAACGCCTCGTCATGATCGTGGTCTGCAACCGCAAGTGGGGCCTGGTGCTCTCCGCCACGCGTCTGGCGCATGCAGGCCCCATGCCCGCGGACCTGAGGGACAAGGCGCAGAAGGTCGCGCAGATTGACGCCGCCGCCATGCTGGCCACGCGGCCAGGGCGCCGCCATGCGGAGGTTTTCGAAGATATACAGGCGGCCTATGCCGCCCGGGGCGAGGCCGGGCAGTGGCGCCATCATCACCAGGGCGGTCCCGCCGGCTACAACGCGCGCGAGATTATCGTCACCCCCGGCGACGACTCCCGGGTGCAGGCCGGCAGCCTTTACGCCTGGAATCCCTCGATTGTGGGTTGCAAGTCCGAGGACACGATTCTGGTGGGCGATGAAGGCTTTGAAATCATTACGGCCGCCGGGGCCGCCTGGCCGATGATTCGGGTCGAACAGGCCGGGCAGACCGTCCGGCGCCCTGGCATTCTCGAACTGTAGCATGGGACAGGGGGTCCACCCTTGACCGGTCAGGGCGCCGTCAGGCGCCTGTGGGTCCCGGCCTGTTTCTGCCTGCTGGCGGTCATCGTCTTCGCCACTCAGTTCGCCGGCACAGGCTTCGGCGGCTACGGTCTGCATTATTCGTGGGTGTCTTCCCACAACCTCGCGATAGCGAGCCGGGCGACGCCGGAAAACGGCTTCGTGGGCCACGCGCGCAGCTTCCTGGATGCCGACGGCGCGCCGGACTACCTGTATTTTGACCGCTATCCCTTTTTCTTCAGCGCACTGCTGGGGGCGCTCACCGGCCTGAGCGACGATCTGGCCACGAAGGTCTGGATCGCGCGGCAGTTGATGCTCGTCATATACGTCCTGACGATGCTGTTTTCCTGGTTACTGCTGCGGCGTCTCGGGATGGGCCGGCGCCTGGCGCTGGTGAGCGTGACGCTGGCTTTCGGCGGCCACGTGCTGCTGCGTTACCGGGAACTGGTGCATTTTGATCAGCCCGCCCTGGCGGGAATGATGCTTCTGCTCTACGTCATCGCGCGCGTGAAGCTGGAGGGAAGGGAGCGCTGGAGCCGGCTGACCGTGGCGACGCTGGTGGCGGTGGGTTTTGGCAGCAACTTCCTTGCATTGGCTGTTCTGGGGCTGTGGGCGGTCATGGAGGCCGCCGGACTGCTGTGGCGGCGCGAGCCGGCACTGGAGCAACGCCTGCGCGCCGTCCTGCGACACGACGCGACGCGCATGCTGTTGCTGGGAGCGGTCTGGAGCGCCCTGGCGCTGGGATACAACCTTGCGCACGAGATGGCACGCCGCGACGTTCCTGCGGGCGAGGCGGATATCATCCAGAGTTTGCAACGGCGGCTGCCGGGCGGTGAAGTCATTGAAAACTGGCAGCCGGACTATGACAGGTTCTTTTCTACAGTGGAGTGGCGCCTGTTGCGCTGGTTTTTCCCGCTGGATGAACAGAGCGACAGCCTGCTGCACCGCCGGGTATCGTTGCCGCTTTTGTTGCTTGTTGTTTACCTTTACCTGCGGAGGCAGCCGGCGTCGCGACGCCTGCTGCTGTTCCTGACCGCCTTCACCGGGCTGATCATGCTCTTTGTGATGATCAATCTCGCCTGGTTTCACGGATACACGACCAATTTCGCTTTGGGTTTCGCACTGGTGTTCTGGATGGCATTGTTTGGCAAGGTGCGACAGGGACTCCTGAAAAATGTTCTGCTCCTGCTGGCCCTGGCGCTTTTTGCGTATTCGGCCCTTGACGTGGAAGCCGAATACCGCGCCTGGCATGAGCCGGCGGCCGTCTACACCGACGATTACAATCGCATTCTGCAGAGAATCGGCCGCAGCGGGTCGGTGGTCTACAGTGACCCGGCCCGACAGGATCGGGAGATAACAGGGCCGAAATATATCTTGAGCTTCTACCTTGGCGACAACTATCTGGCGACCAGGGTCGAGGACGCCGACTACATGGTCGCCAACCGGGATTATCTGGCCCTGCCGGACGGGGATGATGTCGGGATGCGCCTGTTTGACACGCAAACGCCGGAAAACAGCGTTGGCTTCCTGTTTGACCTGCGGGGAGAAGCCATCAGTGAACCGGGGGGCCTGTCTCCCCACTACAATTTCGGCAACGAGGTGGCGCTGGGACGCTGGGAGCTGCGCGAAAGCGTAGAGGTGCGGCCCTGCCAGCGCGTTCGCGTCGAAAGCTGGTGGCAGCCTGTCGTTCCGCCGCAGGCAGACTACAATCTGTTACTGGCGCTGACGGATGCAGACGGCAGGTTTGTGGCCTCGGCGGACGCTCCCATGGTCAGCGGGGACACGCGGGAATGGATGCCAGGAAGCTGGTATCCGGACGGTCGCAGACTGGAGATTCCCTGCGATGCAGCGCCGGGCGAATTCTCCATGATTTTCAGCGTTTATGACCCGGACAGCGATGAAGCCAACGACAAGTTGCTGATGATCAACGCCGACGGCAGCGAGGGTGAGACCTGGCTCTACCTCACCACGCTCTTCATAAACCAGGAATGAAAGGCAGGCGGAGGCGATCAACTTGCTGAAAGAAGGCTCCCCTCCCGGTGGAGCGATCCGGCGTCTGTGGGTCCCGGCCTGTTTCTGCCTGCTGGCCTTTATCGTCTTCGCCACGCAGTTCGCCGGCACAGGCTTCGGCGTCAAGGGACAGCACTACGCCTGGGTGTCGTCCCAAAACCTGGCCATCTTCAGCCGCGCGACGCCCGAAAACGGTTTTGTGGGCCACACGCGCAGCCTCCTTGATGCCGACGGCGCGCCGGACCACCTGTATTTTGACCGCTATCCGCCCTTCTTCAGCGCCCTGCTCGCTGCGCTCATCCATCTGACGGAGGACCTGGCCACGAAGGTCTGGATCGCGCGGCAGACGATGCACGTCATTTTCATCCTGACGATGCTGTTTGCCTGGCTGTTGCTGCGGCGCCTGGGGCTGGCGCCGGGCGCGGCGCTGGTCGGGGTAATTATGGCGTTCAGCGGTCACATGCTGCTTTTTTACCGCGAGATGATTGATACGGATCATCCGGCCCTGCTGGTGATGCTGCTCCTCCTCTACGTCATCGCGCGCGTGAAGCTGGAGCGACGCGAGCGCTGGCGCTGGCTGACCCTCGCCACCTTGCTGGCCGTCACTGTGGGTCGGAGCTTTCTCTCTCTGGGCGTTTTGGGATTGTGGGCGGCCATGGAAGCGGCGGGTCTGTTGTGGCAATGGGAACAACCCCTGGCGCTGCGCCTGCGCGCCTTCCTGCGGCACGATGCGACGCGCATGTTGCTGCTGGCCGTCGCCTGGCTCGCGCTCATGCTGGGCTACAGCGTCACACAGGAGATGGCGCGGCGACAGTTGCCCCCGGAGGAGACCGGCATCCTTCATAGCATGCTGAGTCGGCTGCCGGGCGGTGAGGTCCTGGAAAATTGGAAGGCGGACTACGATGCATTCGCCTCGAAGATGGAGCGGCGGCTGTTGCGCTGGTTTTTGCCGCTGGATTCCGGGAGCGGCGAGACCGTACACCAGTGGGCCCTGCTGCCGGCGCTGCTATTGATTCTGCACTACGCGGGGCGCCAGAGTGCAGCCCGACGGCTCGTGCTGTTGCTGACAACTTTCTCCGGCCTGGCCTGGCTGTTCGTGATGATCAACCTCACCTGGTTCCACGACTACACGACGATGCACGCGCTCGGCTTCGCGCTTGTTTTCTGGCTGGCGCTTCTTGACCGCGTGTGGCCGAAGCGCCTGATCAACCTGCTGCTGCTGCTGGCTCTGGCATTGTTCCTGCGCCAGGCGCTGGAGGTGGAGGCGGAAAACCGCGCCTGGAACGAGGCGGCCGCCATCTACACCGATGACTACAACCGCATTCTGCAAGAGATTGGCTACAGCGGCTCGGTGGTGTTCAGTGATCCGGCCTTTCAGGACAGGACCATCAACATTCCCAAATATCTGTTGAGCTTCTACCTTGGCGACAACTATCTCGCGACCAGGCTCGACGATGCGGACTACATGGTGGCGGACCGCGCCTGGCTGGCCCTGCCCGGCGCCGGCGGGCGCGATGATCTGCGGCTGCTGTATACAGTGACGCCGGAAAACCAGGTGGGCTTTCTCTTTGACCTGCGCAGTGGTGAACGCTACGCGCCGGGCGACGTCGCGCGGCGTTTCAATTTTGGCAATGCGTTGACCCTGGGCCACTGGGAGCTCCTGGAGGGTGTGGAGGCGCGGCCCTGCCAAAGGATTCGCGTCGAGAGCTGGTGGCGGGCGCAGGTCCCGCTGCCGGCCAGTTACCGCCTGCAACTGTCGCTGGTGGGCGAGGACGGTGGCATCCTGGCGTCCGCGGACGGCGCTCCGGTTGGCGGCAACACGCAGGACTGGCATCCCGGGCGCTGGTATCCGGACGGACGGACGCTGCAAGTCCCCTGCGAGGCGGCGGGAGCCTGGTCCCTGATTCTCAGCGTCTACGATCCGGAGACGGACGCGTTGAATGACAAGCTGCCGCTCGTGAACGCCGATGGTAGCGCCGGCGACACCTGGCTCTATCTGACCACAGTGAGCGTGAACTGACTGACAGTCCAGGGGACAAGGGTCAGCATGTCGACGGTGGCGCGAAGCAAAAACGGGAGTCCCCTGCGCAGGCTGCTGGTGTCGGCATACTTCTGTCTGCTGGCGCTCATCGTTTTCGGCACGCAGTTCAGCCACGCGGGATTCGGCGCCCGTCACCACGGCTGGGTCACGTCTCATGGTCTGGCCATCGCCGTGCATGCCACCCCCGCCAACGGTTTTGTCGGGCACGCCCGCGTCTTTGCGGAGGAAGGCGGCGCGTTGCGCCTCGACTATTTCGACCGTTACCCCTTCTTCTTCAGCGCCGTGGTTGGCGCCCTTGTCCGGCTTGCGGAAGACCTGGCGACGCAGGTCTTCATCGCGCGCCAGCTGATGCATGGCATTTTTGTTTTGACGATGCTCTTCGCCTGGCTGTTGCTGCGGCGGCTGGGGGCGACGGTGACGGTGGCCCTGGCGGGCACGACCCTGGCTTTCGCCGGTTACGGCGTGCTTTACTTCCGGGGAGCCCTGCACTTCGACCAGCCGGCGATGTTGGGGATGCTGGCGCTGCTCTGGTGCGTCGCGCGGGCGAGCCAGGAGCCCTCCGGCGACCGTCGCTGGTTGCCGGCTGTCACCCTGGTGGCGGTCAGCATGGGCCGCGGTTTCATTTCCCTGGGCGTACCCGGGCTGTGGCTGGCCCTGACTGCGCTGTCCCTGCTGCGGCGACCGGGCCTGTCACGCGGACAGCGTCTGCGCCTCCTTGTGGCGCATGACGCCTGGCGCATGTTGCTGGTCGGCGCGTTGTGGCTGGCCCTGATGCTGGGCTACAACGTCGCGCAGGAGATGAGCCAACGTGACGTGCCGCTGCAGGAGACGAGTATCGTGGCAAGTCTGCAGCGACGCGCGCCGCTCGGCCACGAGGGCGGTCGCAACCTCACCACCTCCAAATACCGCATACCGACCTGGGACGCCTTTGCGACCCTGCAGGCGGACCGTTTCCTGCGCTGGTTTGCGCCGCTGCGTTACGAAAGCAGTGACATCGCGCCGGCTCCCGTCAGCGGGCCCCTGTTCCTGCTGCTGCTGGCGGTCGCGCTGAGGCATGCCCTGCGTCAGAAACGGGCCCTGCGCGAGCCGCTGCTGCTGACGGCCCTTGCCGGGGTGCTGGGCATCGCGGCCATGATCAACCTGACCGCCGAACACGATTACACGATCATGCATGCCCTGGGCCTCGCGCTGGTGTTCTGGCTGGCCCTGTTGCGTCCGCTGCAGAACCACAGACGACTCATCGCCCTGGTGCTGGCCATGAGTCTGGCGCTGTTCCTGCGCGCCAGCCTGCTGGTGGAAGCGGAAAACCGCGACATTTTCGCCGAAGCGTCGGGCTTCACGGATGACTACAATCGCATTCGCCTGGCGCTGGAAGCCAGGGACGTCGGCCAGGCCCGCATCTTCGATACCTTCAAGGGTCATTGCCCGATCTTTCACTCCAAGTGCTTCGCGCCAGGTTTTTACCTGCGCGACCATGCCATCGCGCTCGATCTGGCGGACGCCGGCTTCGTGCTCACGGACTTCCCCTTTTATCCGACGCGGCCCTGGCTGGCCCCCGACGACCGCCAGGGCCTGCAGTTGCTCTCGCTGAGCCTGACGCCGGAAAACGGCACCTACCACCTCTTCGACACGGCGGACTTCGAAAGGCGTCATCTGCCGGAGGGAATCGCGCAGCAGCAGGTCTTCGGCGGCGAAGTCGCGCTGGGGCACTGGGAACTGCGCGAAAGTGTGCAGGTGCAACCCTGCCAGCGTATTCGCCTTGAGAGCTGGTGGCAGGCCGCCCGTCCCCCTGGCGCCGACTACAGCATCCAGCTGGCGCTGGTGGACCTGGCGGGCGAGTCCCGGAGCGCCAGCAACGACCAGTTGACGACGGTCAACAGCGCCGTATGGGCGCCCGGGCTCTGGTTCCTCGACCTGCGCCCGCTCAGGATTCCCTGTGACACGCCCGCCGGCGAATACCCGCTGGTGCTGAGCGTGTACGACCCGCTGCGACTGGCGGAGCAGGGGCCGTTACCGCGGATCAACGCCGACGGCAGCGCCGGCGACACCTGGCTCTATCTGACGACGCTTTTTGTGAACTGACAGGCTGGCAAGTGGCAGGGAGACCGGCGGGCCAATGACATTGCACAGCGAGTGGAATGTCCGTCTGCAGCGAACGCTGGTTGCGGCGTATTTCGGCCTGCTGGCGGTCATCGTCTTTGGCACACAGTTCGCCGGCACGGGTTTTGGCAACCGGCTTCATCACAGCTGGTTGACATCCCTTACCCTGGCCATCGTGGATCGCGCCACGCCCGGGAACGGTTTTGTCGGGCACTCGCGTAGCCTCATGGACGCCGATGGCGTCGTTGATCACGATTATTTCACCCGCTCCCCGATTGTCTTCGACGCCCTGACCGGCACGCTGGTCAACCTGACCGACAACCTGACGCTGAAAGTCTGGTTCGTGCGCCAGGTGATGCACGCCATTTTCATCCTGACGATGTTGCTGGCCTGGCGCCTGTTGCGACGTCTGGGGGCGCGGCCGGTACCGGCGCTGGTAATGGTCACCCTGGCCTTCAGCGGCGCCATGCTGCTGTATTACCGGGCGATGTTCGATTACGAGCAAGCCTCGCTACTGGGCATGCTGCTGCTGCTTGACGCCATCGCGGAGGAGAAGCGGGCGCGGCGTACGCGTTGGCGCCGGCTGACGCTGGTCACGCTGCTGGTGATGACGCTGGGCAGGGGCTACGTGTCATTCACTGTCCTGGGGCTGTGGATTGTGCTGGAGGCAAGCGGCATTCTGCTACGGCGCGGTCTGACCTTGACGCAGAAGTTGCGCGCCGCCCTCGGCCTTCCGGCATTGCGCCTGCTGTTGCTGGCCGTGGTCTGGACCCTGGTCCTGCTGTCCTGGAACGTCGCCCAGGAGATGGTACGGCGCGACGTGCCCTTCGCCGACACAGGTATTGCCGGCAGCATTTTGGAAAGGGCCCCGGGGGGTCAGGACGCCAGGACGCTGCCGCATCTTGCGGAGCTGGCGTCCGCTATGGAAGGACGGCTTGTGCGCTGGTTTTCTCCTCCGGGTGAAGCCGGTGACCCGCGTATACAGCAACTGGCCCTGACGGCGGCGCTGGCGCTCGTCATGGTTTTCTGCCTGCGTCAAGGCGCTGAACGCCGCGTCCCGCTGCTGCTGACGGCCTTTTCCGGTGTGTTATGGATCATCGTGATGATCAACCACACCTGGCACCATGACTATACGACCATGTATGCCCTGGGATTCACGCTGGTGTTCTGGCTGGCCGCGCTGGAGCGTGTGCGTCACCCGCTTGCGCTCCACGCATTGCTGCTGCTGGCGCTGGCGCTCTTCCTGCACAACAGCCTTGAGGTTGAGCGGCACAACGGCGATCACTTCCGTGACACCGCGCCCTACACGGAGGACTTCAGCCGCATCCTGCACAGGATCGGCCGCGGGCAGGTGGTCTATGCCCCGCCCCACCTGCAGGACGAGGTCATCAACAGGGGTCGCTACACCATGGGCTTCTACCTGGGTGACAACATCCTGGCGGAGAACGCGGAGCAGGCGGACTATCTGGTTGCGACGCGCGAGATCCTGGCCCTGCCGCCGCTGCAGATTGGCGACGGGACGAGGGGCTGGCGCATCTACCGGACGCTGACGCCGGAGAACCGGGCGGCCTTTCTTTTCGACACCGCCCACGTCGAACAGGGCCCACCGGAGGACATCGCTGCCATGTACAATTTCGGCGACCTGGTGGCGCTCGGGCGCTGGCACTTGCAGGACAGCGTGCAGGTGCGGCCCTGCCAGCGTGTCAACGTCGAAAGCTGGTGGCAGGCCGGCACTCCGCCCGCGGCCGACTACAGCATGCAACTGGCGCTGGTGAATCTGGCGGGAGACTCGCTGGGCGCCAGCAACAGCCGGCTGACGCTGGTCGAAAGCAGTGACTGGCGTTCGAATGCCTGGTACCTGGATCTGCGCCCGCTCAGGATTCCCTGTGACGCGCCCGCCGGTGAATACTCGCTGGTGCTGAGCGTGTACGACCCGCTGCGACTGGCGGAGCAGGGGCCGCTGCCGCGGATCAACGCCGAGGGCAGCGCCGGCGACACCTGGCTCTATCTGACGACGCTTTTTGTGAATTGACAGGCTGGCAAGGGCAAGGGAGACGGGCAGGCCGATGACGCGGCGCAGCGAAAGGAGTGGCCGTCTGCAGCGTACCCTGGTCCCGGCGTACTTCGGCCTGCTGGCGGTCATCGTCTTCGCTACGCAGTTCGCCGGCACGGGCTTTGGCAACAAGGCGCATTACAGCTGGGCAAGCTCGCATACGCTGGCCATCGTGAGTCGTGCCACGCCGGCCAACGGCTTCGTCGGTCACTCACGCACCGTCATGGATGCGGGCGGCAGGCTGGATTACAGGTACTTCGATCGCTCCCCCTTTCTGTTCGGCGCGCTGACCGGCACGCTCATCAACCTGACGGACAACCTGACGCTGAAAGTCTGGATCGCGCGGCAGGTGATGCACGTCATTTTCATCCTGACGATGCTGCTGGCCTGGCGTCTGTTGCGACGTCTGGGGGCGCGGCCGGTACCGGCGCTGGTGATGGTCACGCTGGCTTTCAGCGGTTACCAGTTGATCTTTTATCGTGAATTGATCGATTACTCCCAACCTGCATTCCTTGCCTCGTTGCTGCTGCTTTACGTCATCGCGCGAGTGAAACTTGAGCGTCGCGAGCGTTGGCGCTGGCTTACCATTGCGACGCTGGTGGCGGTCAGTTTTGGTCGAGTCCCCGTTTCCCTGAGCGTTCTCGGGCTGTGGGCGCTTGTTGAAACAGCAGGAATCCTTTTGCGCCATGATCTGACGCTGGCGAAACGGCTACGCGCAATCATGGCTCACGACGCCACGCGCATGGTGTTGCTGGGCGGGGTCTGGGTTCTGATCATGATCAGCTACAACTTCATGCAGGAGATGTCTCGACGAGAGGTAGCGCTCGAACAGACGACTCTCTTCGATGCCATGCAACGTCGCCTCCCGGGAGGCGGATCAGCGAGCGGTTGGACTGAGGGCTACGATGCTTTCTCGTCAATTACGGGACGACGGCTCTTGCGCTGGTATCTGCCGCTGGACGAGGTGAGCGGTCGGGAGGCGCCCCAATGGCTCCTGCTGCCGGTGCTGGTGCTCATTCTGCTCTACTGCGGACGTCAGAAACCGGCCCGTCGCATTACGCTGCTGTTGACAGCATTTTCCGGCCTGGTCTGGCTCTTTGCCATGATTAACGTGACCGCGTTCCACGACTTCATGACCATCCAGGCCCTGGGCCTTGCGCTGGTATTCTGGCTGGCCACGCTGGAGCATGTGCGTCAGCCGCGCATTGTCGCCGTATTGCTGGCCTTGAGTCTGGCGCTGTTCCTGCGCAACCACCTGGAAGCCGAGGCCAACAACAGCGAGAATTTTCGGAATACTGCCATCTACACGGAGGAGTATGATCGCATCCTGCGGCAGATCGGGCGCAGCGGGCAGGTGGTCCACAGCAGCCGTGACTGGCAGGATGCGGTCATAAACCGGTCCCCCGTCATACTGGGCTTCTACCTGGGTGACAACATCCTGGCGGAGAGCGTGGAACAGGCGGACTATCTGGTTGCGGCGCACGAGATCCTGGCCCTGCCGGCAGATCAGTTTGACGACGGGGCTGAAGGCTGGCGTCTGTACCGGACGCTGACGCCGGAGAACCGGGTCGCCTTTTTGTTCGACACGACGTATGTCGAACGCCATCCTCCGGAGGACATGGTACCCACCTACAATTTTGGCGCTGAAGTGGCGCTGGGGCGCTGGCATTTGCAGGACAGCGTGCAGCTGCGGCCCTGCCAGCGCGTCAACGTCGAAAGCTGGTGGCAGGCGCTCGCCCCGCTGCAGGCGAATTACCGCCTGCAGTTGTCTCTGACGGATGCAGAGGGCCTGTTCCTGGTCTCCTCGGACAGCGGCCCGTCCAACGGCGCCACGCAGGACTGGCTTCCCGGGAACTGGTATCCGGACGGACGCCTGCTGAAGGTCCCCTGCGATGCGCCCGCCGGTGAATACCCGCTAATCCTGAGCGTATACGATCCGGCATCCAGTGCGGCGAACGACAAGCTGCCGCTGGTCAACGCCGACGGCAGCGCCGGCGACACCTGGCTCTATCTGACGACGCTCTTCGTGAACTGACTCCGGCCCCACGCTATCCCGCGGGGATGCTGCGAGCTTGCGCTCACGCTATCCCGCGGGGATGCTTCGGGACGGGGCCCACGCTATCCCACGGGGATGCTTCGGGACGGGGCCCTTGCTATCCCACGGGATGCTGCGAGCTTGCGCTCTTGCTATACTGACGGCATCGTATCCATCCCACAGGCGTCGCCCATGGCCGAGCTGGCCCGCCCCTCGCCGCGCAACAAG
Organism: Anaerolineaceae bacterium; assembly: GCA_026708325.1. Lineage (GTDB taxonomy): Bacteria > Chloroflexota > Anaerolineae > Aggregatilineales > Phototrophicaceae > JAGWBD01. The sequence continues at coordinate 57,780 of JAPOVC010000012.1, forward strand.
CCCGTCTCGCTTTTCGTCACCTGCATCATCGACGCGCTCTACCCGCCCACCGGCATCGCCGTCGTCGAGGTGCTGGAGCATCTCGGCCTGGAAGTGCGCTTTCCGCAGGCGCAGACCTGCTGCGGCCAGCCCGGCTTCAACTCCGGCTTTCATGACGACGCGCGCCGCGTCGCGCGGCATTTCCTGCAGGTCTTCGCGGATGCCGAGGTGATCGTCACGCCTTCCGGCAGCTGCGCCACCATGCTGCGGCACTACTATCCGCAACTCTTCGCCGCTGACCCCGTCTGGCACGAGCGCGCCTGCCGCGCCGCCCGCATCACCTGGGAGTTCAGCGAATTCCTCGTCGACGGCCTCGGCATCAGCGACCTGGGCGCGCGACTGGCGCCGACGCGCGTGGCCTTCCACGACGCCTGCCACGGCCTGCGCGGTCTGGGGCTGCAGGCGCAGGCGCGCGCGCTGGCGGGCCAGGTCGAGGGGGTGACGCTCGTGGAGATGCAGGGCGCGCAGCAATGCTGCGGCTTCGGCGGCCTCTTCGCCATCAAGCTGGCCGACATCAGCAACGCCATGCTGCAGGAGAAGATGCAGGCCATCGAGTCCACGCCGGCCGACGTCTTCCTCACCGGCGATTGCAGCTGTCTGACGCACATTAACGGCGGGCTCGCCCGCCAGAAGCGGCCGCAACGGCTGCGCCACGTCGCCGACCTGCTGGCCGAGGGCCTGCGGGATGCGAAGGTGCCCACGGCTGCCCAAACACCGGACCTGGAGGAAATGCCATGAAACGCATGTTGCTCACGCTATTTCTGCTGCTGACCCTGGTCACGGCCGCGCAGGCGCAGGAGGCCTGGCGCTCGTTGACCGTCACCGGCAGCGGCAGCGCCAGCGGCGCGCCCGACACGGCGCTCGTGCGCCTCGGCGTGCAGACCAGCGACGAGGACGTGCTGGCCGCCTTCGACCGCAGCAACCAGATCACCGCCGACATTGTCGAGGCCCTGCTGGCGCTGGGCATTGAGCGCGCCGACATCCAGACCAGCGGCCTCTCGCTGCATCAGGACCGGCCCTACGATCCCTACAGCGACGTAGAGGACGGCACAATCGTTTACTGGGCGCAGAACACCCTGAGCGTGACCCTGCGCGATGTGACGCTGGTGGGCCAGGCGCTGGGCGCCAGCGTGCAGGCCGGCGCCAACTCCATCGACCGCCTGTCCTACGGCATCAGCGACCCGGCCGAACTGGAGGCCAGGGCGCGCGAACTGGCCGTCGCCGACGCCCGCGCCCGCGCCGAACACCTGGCCGAACTGACCGGCGCGCAGCTGGGCCGCGTCTTCAACATCAGCGAAAGCGGCGGCGGCTTCCGCGCGCGCGCCGAAAGCCTCGAATTTGCCGCGATGGCGGCCGATGCCGGCGGCGCCGCGACCGTGGAAGCCGGTCAGTTGAGCGTCAGCGTGCAGCTGCAGATCACCTGGGAACTGCAATAGCGCCGTGCCGGCCAGGCGGGATTGAACCGCCCGCCGCGCCCGCGCGTAGTCCCGTCACAGGCCGGGCCCGTCCCCACCCCCTGGACGGGCCGTCGGGCCCCTTGTGACGCGCAGGGAGAGCGATGATGGAGCACAAACGGGGTGGAAGACGCCGCTGGCGCCGCCGTCTGGAACGCCGCGCCGCGGAGGCCTCCTGGTCGCAGGAGGACGGCACGCTGGTGGTGCGCGGCTTTGGACGGCTCTACAGCGCGCCGGACCTGGCGATCGTGGGCCTGCGCGTCGAGACCGTCAACGCCAGCCTGGAGGAGGCCCTCGGCGGCGCGGACGAGATCATCGGCGCGCTCATCGAGCGCTTCAGGGCGCTGGGCATCGCGCGCGAGGACATCCAGACCAGCGACCTGAACTTTGAGACCAGCCACCCCGAGGACCGCCTCGGCAACCTGCGCAGCGACATCACCGTCTATGAAGTGACGCATCGCCTGACCGTGATGCTGCGCGACGTCAGCGTGGTCGGGCAGGTGCTGGCCGGCAGCACGGCGGCCGGCGTCACGTCCATCGACCGCCTCTCCTGGCACAGTGCCGACATCGGCGCGCTGAAGGCCCGGGCGCGCGACCTCGCCATCGCGGACGCCCGCGCCCACGCCGAACAGCTGGCCGCGCAGATCGGGGTGAAGCTGGGCGCCATCGTCGCCCTGGAGGAGGAGCCCTTCAGCCCCTGGGGCCGGCCCTGGAGGAGGGCGCGACGCGGGCGTCGGGACTTCGACGAGGACATGGACGACGGGGAGTTCAGCGGCCCGCCCGCGCCCGAGGTGGGCGCCGGAGCGCCGCCGGTCATCAGCGTCGAGGGCGGGCAGCAGCGAACGACCGTTCGCGTGATCGTCGAATGGGCGCTGGAAGAGGGCCAGGACTGACGCTCAGTCCTCCTGCTTGAGGGCGGCGAGGGTCTTCGCTTCCTCGCGCTCCTTGTAGAACTCGTCGAGCGGGTAGCAGCCCGAGACCAGATTGTTGCGCGGCGCGGTGGTGCAGTCGCTGAAGGTGCGGCAGAGCAGCTTGCGCTGCAGCGGCCGCCCGGCGAGGGTATCCGCCGGCAGCTCCGGGCAGGCCAGCGCCATGCGCCCCAGACCCACGAAATCGACCATCTCCGCCTTGACCGCCGCCTGGGCCACGTGGGGCAGCCACTCCTGCAGATAGGAATAGCCGGAGCCGGTGAAGCGCAGCCCCGGATGCGCGGCCTTGAGCTGCGCGGTGGCCTGCACCTGACGCGCGACGCCCAGCAGCGGGTCCTCGGGCGGCAGGTAGCCATCCGAGGGCGGGAAGAGCGCCGGCCGCTGGATGTGCGGCACGTAGTAGGGGCTGCCGGCGGTGACGCAGACCATCTGAATCTCCAGTTGCGCCAGCAGCGCCAGCAGGCGATGGGCCTCGTCCAGGCCCGCGCCATGCTCGCCGAAGGCCCGCGGCCAGTCGTCATCGGCGGGCCAGTCGTCGGGGACGCCGACGCCGTCCGGGCCGGGCTTCCAGGGGGCCATGTCGAAGGCGCTGAGGCGTACGCCGATGCCGAGTCCCGGCGCTTCCGCGCGGATGCCGGCGACGACCTCGCGCAGGAAGCGCGTGCGATTTTCAAAACTGCCGCCATAGCGCCCGGGGCGCCGGAAGGCGCTGAGAAACTCGTGGCCGAGGTAGCCGTGGCAGTGCTTGATATCGACCCAGGCGAAGCCGGCGCGCTGCGCCAGACGGGCGGCGGCGACGAAGTCCTCGATCAGGCGCGCGATCTCGTCGTCGCCGAGCAGGACCGCGTCGTCATCGTCTGCGATGCCGAATTTCGCGTCCAGCAGGGGGTGGCGGTAGAGCGTGCGCGGCTGCATCCCCTGGCCGGGGTCGGGGCGGCAGAAGCGGCCGGAGTGCGTCAGTTGCAGGCCGATGCAGAGGTCGTCGACCGCGCCGAAGCGCTCCAGGTGGGCCTCGACGAGGGTCTGGCGCAGGCCGGCGATGGCGGGCAGGGTCGCTTCGTTGAGCAGCAGCTGGTTGGGGTTGGCGCGGCCCTCGTGACGCACGGCGACGGCCTCCCCGCCCCAGATGAGTTTGGCGCCGCTAAGCCCGAAACGCCGCCAGCGGCGGACCGTCAGCTCCGAGGGCCGACCGTCGAGCGTCCCGTCCCAGCCCTCCATGGGCAGGATGCACCAGCGGTTGCCGACGGGGCCGAGGTCGGTACCCAGCGGCCGGGCCATGGGCGACTCGGGCGCGGCCAGCAGCTCGTCGGCGAGGGGCAGGTCGGCGCCGATGCGCGCCAGGTGCTCGCGGAACTGCTCGCTGCGGCGCAGCCGCGCGACGCGGGTGATGCGCTCGGCGGACATGGCGTGGCCTTCGGGTGTTTAAGTGCGCGGGAGTATAGCGTGTGGGGGAGTGTGGTACGGTTCATGTTAAGGGGCGGTGCAAAACGTTAACATGCACATAAAACACAAGTGACAGAAAACGTCATATGCTGAAGAATGTTTGCAACACTCAACCAGAATATGGGAGGCCAGTCATGGCTAAGGGTAAGAACCGGCACGTTGTACCGCGGCCTGATGGAAGTTGGGCAAACTTACTCGAAGGTAACGAAAGAGCGACCAGTCTGCACAATACTCAGGCAGAGGCGCAGAACGAGGCGAGGCAGAATTTGCAGAACTCGCCAACTGGTGGCGAGTTGATCACTCACGGGCGCGACAACAAGATTCGACAGAAGAATACGATACCGCCTGCGAAAGATCCGTTTCCCCCAGAGGGGTAAACGAAAAAAAAATAACGAGGGATACTGTTCGTTTCTCGATGAATCGCCTCCCTACATGAACCTTTCAACAGTGGAAGGTCTTTGTTGCTGGATAGTTGATGTGAAATCGCGTGCTAGCGTTGTACTGTTCCGAAACAGAGTGATTATGAACAGACGATGACTGCCTCAAGCAGAGTGAAACGATTGTATATGAGGATGCATGGCAAGGTACCGGAAGGAAGAGTGGCGCGGCTGCACGAATTTGCCACAGACTTGGCAATTGGATTTGATGCTGGGATGTGGGATTCAGAGATTGTTACTATCCGCGACAGAGGAGTGGTTGTGGACTGGAGGTTTGGATCCACTGACAGAAACGTTGGATATGTCAGCAATGTTCTGAATAAATGGGGAAGGCACAACTTGCCAGATTTCGACGCGATGTGTTCAGTGGGCTATTTCATTCAGCATTCAAAAGACACTTTCACGCTCTCAGACAAGACTTTACTGCTGGCTGATGAGCCCCCCGCACTATTGAATGTGTTTATCTCATACAGGCGGAACTCCAGTAGCGAGTTCGCACTCTTACTTGATTCACGAATCAAGCACGAAACAAATGCTACGCCTTTTGTAGATCACAATCTGAACCCTGGTGACGAATGGCACGCGAAATTGGAAGAAAAAATTGCGAACAGTGGTGCTTTCATTTGCTTGATTGCACCAGGAACGCTGTGCTCGCCCTTTGTGCAGAAAGAGATTGATTGGGCGCTAAACGACTACGAAGAGAAAAATCGACTGATTATCCCTGTTTGGCACAAAAGTTACGTCAGTGAAGATAATTCCAAATGCGACAAGATTTCTGTCAGGTTTGAGGCTGTAAGAGTACTTGAGGAGAGCGCGAAGAGTTACGATTCAGCTGTGGATGAAGTACTTAATCGTCTTGGCTACTCCACGGCGTTTCTTGAACAACGCAGGCGTTGATGACCAACGCAGACCTTCGTTACAGATTGTATTCTGCAAGAAATCGCTTGATGCCAGCAATCATGTCTTCGACATCAGCCCGTGTAAAGTTCTGGATCTCGCCATGACCGGCTGAGTTCCGAATGTTGGCCCAAGACCTCAGTTGGTGGCCCTTTGCTGGAGTGAATGCCTTACCCTGCAAAGCATCGATTAGTGAATTAAGGCGCTTCGGCTTGCCCTCCTCCCACTTCGTCGCAATGGGAGGTTCTTGTCGCTGACATAGGCGGCGAAGGCCATTTTCCAGCACTGCGCCTGCTAGTACAGCTGCCGGGACATGATCGTAATCAGGTTTTTCTCCATCAAGCAGTTGTTCCGCTTGTCCCATGAAGTCGTACGAGACCGTCGCTTCAATCATCCTGGACAAGTCATCGAGCATTCCTGATTCATAGTCAACCTTGTACGTCTTTAGCATCCCGACGATTGCATAAGGAGCAAATTTGAACTCATTTCTCCCTTCATACTCCTCGATATCTTTCAACGCTTGCTGAAAGCCGGGCCCATCCAGAAGCCGACTTAACAGGTTCTTTGTGCCAGTTCTGAACGAGGCATAAGCTGACCCATCATAAAACTGCAAAACTCTTCGATGCGGGAACGCACGAGATTCACCGTACCTATGATTGATGTTGTTTCCTTCCTCAATGAGCTCATCAAAGCGATTGAGGATCTGTTCATCGAGTTCCTTTGGTATTGACATGTCTCCTCCACCTACAATCGTGGTAAGCACTGTCCGACCTCGACATCAAATGCCCCGACGGTGCAGATGCGAAGTGCAATGCATGCAATCGGATCTTCGGGGGCGGGCTGTTCGAGCGGGTTGTCCATGCAGGTCTCCTGGACCCGTCCGGCGCGGCGGACGGGCGACTGTGCAGCGTATGCGGTTCGTTAAGCGGGCGTCTGGATTATAGCACAGGGCGGACCGCGGCCGGAGTCCGGGCGTCGGGGAAGTGGGCGCGGTCGCGGAGGAGGGTCAGGTTGTCGCTGTAGAAGAGGGTGCTTTCCATGGCTATCCGGAATCCTCACTCTTCCGGGCGTCTTCGGCCAGTGGGCTCAGGATGTTTACGCGGTCGCTGAAGTCTTCGAAATTGCTGTCCAGCGTACAGATAATATCTATGTCATTTGCCAGCATCATGGCCAGGTGATTGGCGTCATGGGTCAGGAGCTTGCGCACCTGATACTTCAGCAAGAGGCTTGGCAGCAGTTCACGCGCTTCGCGAGATTCGTCCACGATGTGGAAAAACAGAGGTAACGCCTCCACGATGCGGATGATGTCGTCGATGTTGTTTGGGTCCGGAAAGTATTGGGTGCGGGTCGCCTGCACGTAAAACTCGCGGATCACCTGACCACTGATCCAGAGTTCCACTCCTTTACCTTTCAGCTTTTCCAGAAGGGCCGTACATTCCCTGTGATGGCCTGGTTCGCTAAAGTAAAAGCGCAGCAGCACGTTGGCATCGACGAAGACCCTGGCGGCCATCAATCGTCACCGTACCAGTCCGCGCGGCGTACGGAGGGCTCTTCCTTCACTTTCCAGTCCAGTCTGACGGCGTCGGCCAAGCGAAACTGCTCATCAAGGGTCAACTCGCGCTGCCTGCCAATTCGCATCAGCAGGCGCGCGACGAGGTCGTTGTCGTGTTGTCTGTTGACTTCCTCTGTCAGTTCCCGGATGCGGGTATCAAGGTGTATGACCCGTTTGGCCAACTGTGGCGGCAAGTCAGGCTCAACAATGCGTACTCTAGCCAGACTTTTCCAGCCATCCGCAATCTCAACGAGATCAGCAGAAGAATCGATTAGTGTTTCCGTGCCGACCCGCTTCAATTCTTCGAATACGTAAAGCAGGCCCAATTCCCCTGTCCATTTGTCAAAGGCAAGGGCGGTGTCGTCATCCTGCCCCGCTCGGCGGACGAAGTCCACAATCCACTCACACAAATCGGTCAGTTCTTCAACCGAGCAAATGTAATTCTCGAAAGTGGAAATTTCGGTCACAGAGAATCTCTTGGGTGAGAGAGATAGAGGGGCAATCTGCCTGGCCGTTCCGGACAGCCACTCCCCGAATTGTGACGGTGGTTCCAAACCTTGGGGTACGAGTGGTATAACCATCATCAACCTCCCTGTCCGAACAGCGGACAGTTTCCATTGTACACGTGAAAGCGCGGCGGGCGTGGGAGTCAGAGGCGCAGCGGGCGACTTGATAAGTCGCCCCTACACAAGTCACCCCTACACAGGTTGTCCCTGCCAGGTCGCCCCTGCATTATTGCGCGGCGGGGCGTCAGCGAGACGCGGCGTTCACCTCGCTTATCAACTCGCCCTGCACAAACCCGGCGATGTTTTGGCCGGCGAGCGCCATCGGCAGGGCCCAGATGACCATGTTGGAATAATAGTCCTCGCCCCAGACCGGCAGGCCGGTATCCGCGTCAAGCAGGCAGTGCTGCTTCCAGGGCGTGCGCGAGGTCAGCGCGACCGCTTCGTAGAGCCGGCGGGCGATCTCCAGGCCGGTCTCGCGCTGACCGTGATAGATGAAATTCATCGCCGCGCAAAGGTTCTCGCCGACGAATACCTGCGTTGAGTGATCGTTGTTGGGCAAAATGTCGGGGAACTTGTCGGGGTCGGGTTTCGAGATGTAACGCGACCCATCGGGATTGACGCCATTGACGAGGCCGTGTGCGGTGGCGGCCATGTTCAGGCGCTCGACGGCGCCCAGGGCGGACTGGACTTGCTCTGCCGGGAGCGTGTTGCGCAGGCCGGCGATTTTGGTGCACCACTGCGCCATGAGCTGATTGCCCAGCGAGACATCACAATTCGGTCCTTCGCCGCTGGTGTTCTGCGGGTCGTGCCAAAGGCGATAGTATTCGCCATTCCAAAGCTTGTCCTGAAAGGCGGCCTTGCCGCGTTTCAGCCAGTTGGCGCACTCAATGGCAAATTCATCATCATTCATCTCCTTCGCCATGGCCTGGCCGCAGGAGAGCGTCGCCAGCCAGGTGCCCGCCACATAAGCGGAGGTGCCCCACCAGGGCCAGATGTCATAGAACTGGTTGGCTGGCCACAGTTCAGTCGGCTGCACATGCGCCTGGTCATTGACCAGGCCATCGCCATCGTCGTCCAGTGAATGCTGGTAGCGTATCGCTCGCCTGGCGGAATCGTAAAAGTGCGCGAGCAGGTCGCGGTCACCTGTGCGCAGATAAAGTCGATAGATCATCTGCGCGTATTGGCCGGAGTTCAGCGGATGCTGGCAATGATAGCGTGGGTCGCGCATGGAGGACTCGATACCATAGGAGAAGGGAATCTCGCCATCGAGTATCTGGAAGTGCCTGAAGGCTTCCAGCGCGGTCCGCTCCAGTTCGGGGTAGAAGAAGAGGGCGGGCATGTGTCCGTGCATGCGGCAGACCATGGTCTCGGTGATGGGGCAGCCGGTGTGGCTCTCGTTGTGGGTGAACCAGCCGGTGTCATCCCACCATTCGTCCTTTCGCGTTTTGGCGATCCAGACGGTGTTTTTGGACAGGCTGTAGAGGCCTTGCACCAGGGCGTCGCGCAGCCAGGTGGGAAGGTCCGAGGTGTAGATAGCCTTCTGCCAGGCCAAAACGCGCGCCAGCAAGGCATCAAGGCGCCCCAGCGCATCGTCGGCGACGGCGGCTGCATCCTCGTAGCGAGCAGCGTAGCGGTGAACATGGGGTTCACGACCGCTGTCGCGCCAGTAGGGCGCATGCCAGGCGAAGACGAAGCGGACGCGGCTGGATCCATTGGCTTCGAGCGTTTGCGCGATTCTCCCTGTGAGCCCCTCGTCATCACTGCTGACACAGATGTTCTCGCCTGCCAAAGTCACATCGCAGGTTGAGCCGCCTGGCGCATTGGGTGGTTCGACGACAAGTTCCAGTTCCAGCGCTTCGGCGCGGCTGCTGCGAATCTCAATATCGAAGAGAGCCGCCGGGATATTGCTGTCGGCGCTGTCGCCGGGGATCAGGGGCGCGAAGGCGCGTATACCCAATTCCAGCCCACTTGACTGAAATCGACAGACCATGTCGGCGACGGGGTGATGCCCCCAGTAAGCGATGTCGGCGGTGGAGAGCGGCAGGCTCTCCCCGCCCACTATCCTGAGCGTCAGCCATTCGCGGAAGTCCGCGCGCGGCGGCACGATGTCGTTGAAGATCGAGCAGTGGCCGATCAGGCCGTTGCCTTCCAGGGTGAAGTAGCCGGTGCCGAGCCCGCCGAGCGGGATGCCGCCGTCCAGGCGGTGGCCGTCGTAGACGCAGCCGGGCACGGGATCGGGGAAGCCGTCGGCGTGGATCTGCGTCCACCGGTTCCTGGGCAGGTCGGCGTTGAAGGGCCAGTTCGACATTTGTGTTTTCCTCGTTTCGTTTAGTCTGCTGTGCGGCGGGCGACTTATCATGACGCCCCTGGATTATTGTGCGATAGTGGCCATCACGCCGATGTGATCGGAAAGCAGCAGACTGCCATCGTTAATCGCCTCTGTGTTGACCCGTGAGACGCTGACCACCCTGTCAAGCGTGTCGCGCTGCATAAAATGACCATCGATGCGTACGGCGGGCGGCCGGTCAAGGCTCAAGGGCCAGGTGTATCCGGTCGCGCCGCCGTTTTTCGCGCTCCACAGGTCGGCATAGCGATGCTCGGCAAGCGGCGTCAGGTATTCCGGCTGCGTATCGAGTTTGATGTTGAAGTCGCCGGTCAAATGATGCTGGCAATCGGCAAATTGCTCGCGCCGCATGAAGTCCACGCAAGCCTTGATGCCGCCTGCTTTCTGTCCGCTGCTCAGGAACAGGTGCGTATTGAAGACAGTCAGGGGAGGACCGGATGGCGTTTGCACGGTCATGTACTGCAGAATGCGCATCCAGGGACTGCTCCACTCCCGCTCCCGCCCGATATCGACCTTGCCTGTGTCCAGCAGGGGCAGGCGTGAAAACATCGCCAGTCCCTGCTGCCCGGGCGTCAGGGAACCATCATCGCTGGGCGCATAACTGGCATGCGGAAAAGCGCTGAAGCTGTGCGACTTTAGATACTCGAAGTGGTCGGGCGCCGACTCCTGGATGCAGACAATATCGACTTCCAGATCGACCATGTTGCGCCCGATCGCATCCGCGCGCTTCTGCCAATGGTCGTTTATTCCCCAGATATTCTGTGTCACCACTCGCAATTCAGGCATTGCTTTCCCCAATCGTAAACCTCGCTGATTCTTTCTTGCCCCTGCGGGATGCTGCGGGCTTGCGCCCTTGCTACCCCTGCGGCAAGGCAGCTACGCCATTGTCGGGAGCGTTGCCGGGATGAGCGCCGGCGATCGATCTATTTGTGCCTTGCAAGCGCAAAACCTTTCAGGAACTGCTTCTGCATCAACACGAAGATGAGGATCGGCGGAATACTGGCGATCACTGCGCCCAGCATTATCGGCCCCCAGGTACGTCCTACTTCCACGCCATCGTCCAAAGTGCTTAACCCCACCTGAATGACTTGCAAATCCGGGTTGGTGACGATCAGCAGGGGCCACAGATAGCTGTTCCAGGCGCCGATGAACATGATGACAACCAGCGCCGTTACCGTGTTTCGGCTCAGCGGCAGCAGGACGCGCACCAGGAATTGCAGCGGAGTCGCGCCGTCCAGCTGCGCCGCTTCGGACAGTTCGGGGGTGATGCTGGCAAAATGCTGTCGAAACAGGAATACGCCGGTAGGGCTTGCCACGGCCGGCACCACCAGGGCAGTCCAGGTGTTGCCCCAGCCCAACTCCAGGGCCACCAAACGGAACAGGGCTATGATCGTCACCTCTCCCGGCACCATCAGGGCGGCGAGGATAACACCAAATACAAGCGACTTGCCGGGAAAGCGAAAGTAGACCAGCGCCATGCCGCTGAAGATCGACAGGACGACCTTGCCAAGGGTGACCATGGTTGCCACAGCAAAGGTGTTCAACATGAGACGAGCGATGTTGCGATCGAGCACTGTTTGCAGATTGAAGTTGAAAGAGTCGCCTGGAGTCAGTTGCAACCTGAACATCTGGGCATTGTTTTGCGTGCTGACCAATGCGGCGTAGAATAAGGGAAGGCCCATGAATATTACTGCGATCCACAAGAGGATGTGGATATACCAGCGACTGGTCGAGATTTGCTCGCGGAAAAGGCGAAACAGTGGCGGCGGCTGATCAACCGTGCGTCGGCGAGTTAAGACAGTCATATTAATCAGCCCCGTAGGTGACGCGCCGGCCCATGACGCGAAACTGCATGTAGGTAAGGCCGACCACCACCATGAACAGGACGATAGATTGCGCCGCGGCTTTCCCTATGTCGCGGCTCTCCACGCCGACGCGAATGACATCCACGACCAGGTTGGTGGTCGCGTTCACGGGTCCGCCCTCGGTGAGGTTGTCAATCACGGCGTAAAGGTCGAAAAAGCTGTAGTTCAAATTGAGAAACACGACGAGGAAGATGTAGGGGGAAATCATCGGGATGGTCACGTTGAGGAAGCGCTTCCAGGCATTGGCGCCATCGATCGAGGCGGCCTCCAGCAATTCCCGCGGAACAGCCTGCAGGGCCGCGACATAGATCAGGACGTTAAAGCCGAGCTTGTTCCAGGCGGCGGCGGCCACCACCGAGGCTCGCGCCCACCAGGGATCGGAGAGAAAGGGCAGGGGTTGCAAGCCCAGGAGTCGCAGAGTCTGATTCAGGAATCCCGATCCGCCACCGCCCAGCAGCAGGGCGAAAACGACGCCGACCACGACACCGGAGATGGCGTAGGGCCAGATCATCAGGGTGCGATAGATTGACGCGCCGCGAATCTTTTGTGACGCCAGCAGGGCGATGGCGATACCCAGCGCATTGGCAACCAGCACAATAAACAGCGAGAAGAAAACGCTGTTGCCGAAGACCGCCAGATAGCGCGCGTTTTCTGCATGCCAGATGTTTCCATCGCTCAGGATGTAATAGTGGGCGTCTTGCAGGCGGCTGGTGATCAGGCTGGCGAAATTGTCCAGACAATTGAAGACTGTATTCGCTACTCCGCGCCGCGCCAGCTGTGTACCCAAAAAGAAGTTCTGCGCCGCCGGATAATAAGTGAAGACAGCGAGCCCGACGACGGTCGGCGCCAGGAAAATCCAGGGCGAGAAATCGTAGCCGACAAAGGTCCCCGGAGCGGTGTCGGCCTGCCAGACTGTGCCGCCGCGCGCCGGCCAGTGATGACGCAGTCTGTCGATCGCCAGGGCAAATGCCCATGTGACCGCCATGACCAGCAGGATTCCGATGACCGCCACGGCGTTGACCGTGATCGTCTGACCCAGAACGCTGAGCCTGAAGAACATGTGGTTTTCGGGATCAAGGACACAGTATTTCAAGGGGACCATGGTCGTCAGGCTGCCGAGGAGCCCGGCAACGGCGCCCAGCGCCAGGCCGCCGCGCAGGCCGTTGCTGCGTCGCAGCAGCGCGCCCACAGCGAGCGCGCCAAGAACTGTCGCGAGACAGGTGAACAGAAATGCGGACAGCATTCTGGCTACTCCCTGGAGCCGCCCGGCCTGTTCGATCGTGGTGAACAAGGCCGCAGGACGCGTTCGCGCAGATCATCGCATGACAAAGGGCACGCGCGCGCTGTTGAACAGGATGAGGCGGGGGATGGGGCGATCGCCCCATCCCCGAAAGCTGCGCCTTATGGGCTAGGCGTCACAAGGCACCAGCAGGTTGTATTCCTCGATCAGCAGGTCGGCCTCCGCCTTCAAACGATCCAGCGACTCCTGAATGTCGGCATTGTTGCGGAGGATGTCCTGGAAAACTTCGCGGTACATCTTGTAGACCTGCGCAAAGCTGCCGAAGATCGCGCCTGCGGTTTGCGGCGCCCGGGCGGACCCGGCCAACTGTTGGTTTGCAACCGCAAAGGTCGGGTTTTCCTCAAACCAGCCCTCCGCTTCCAGGAGGTCAAAGGCGGACTGCGTCACCGGGACGTACCCGGTTACCTGGTGCCAGGCGGCCATGTTTTCGGGTTCCAGCAAGAACATGAGGAAGGTCAGGGCGCCTTCTTCAACTTCCGGCTCGAGGCCGTCCGTCAACAGGATCATCCCGCCGCCGACCGTGTTGCCGACGTAATCCACATCCTGGTTGTAGGGCATGCGATTGGCGCCCACGGTGAAGCCGTTTCCTTCACCGATTTCCACGCGACCACGGGCGGCGGCGCTGGAGGTCATATGCATCGCCAGTTTGCCGTTTGCCCAGGTGATGTCGTATTCAGAGCGGCCGTAGTCGACCCAGTAGCCGGCATCCTCGAGGCTCTTGTGCCAGGCCAGGTAATCCACCGCCTCCTGACTGTTAAACAGCACCTCGGTGACACAGCCGCCGCCGCGACCGTTCTCGTTGTTCGCCAGGAAGGCACCCTGCATCGCCAGGGCGTTTTCAAAGTACCAGCCGCTGGCGCCAAAATTGATGCAGTCCACATCATCAAAGCTGTCAGCGATGAGGGCGCAGGCTTCATTGACTTCCGCCCAGGTTGAGGGGATGGCAGCGAAATCGTTGACATCTTCGGCCACGCCGGCTTCCACGAGCAGGTCCATGTTGGCAAAGACGACCGGCGTCGAGGCATTCCACGGCAACTCATAGTACTCGCCATCCAGCTGATAGAAGGTCGCAGCGGGACCGACAATTTCGTCGAGCCGCACGGGTATGCCATTGATTTCGGTCCGGTCGCCTATGGCTTCGTGGAGGGGCTTGAAGAATCCGGAATCACGGGGAGCCTGCGTGTTGCTTGAGGTCCCTTGCAGCAGCTCGGGCGGATCGCCCTGTTCCTGCGCCAGCGTGTACAGATCGTAGGCGTTGTTGTAATTGTCCGCGACACGCAGTTCCAGATCGTACTGCGGGAAGGCGGCTTCAAAAGCCGGTTCGAGGACCTCGGGTATCCAGGTGATATTGCCCCATCTGTGGAAGAAGCGGATCTTGATGCGGTCGTCATCCTGCGCCAGGGTCAGGGATGGCAGCAGCAGCACCAGCACCAGCAACAAAAGGACCAGGGGGGGGTCTTTTTCATGTTCACGAGCTTGTCCTTTCCAAAACACACTATCAATCAGGTCCCGGAAAATAAGCCGGGCAGACCCTGAATTTAGACTTTAATCAATTGCGAGTCAAGAAACGGTCGCGACCGGCCGGCGCAATTTGAGCCTGGACGCTCAGATGCTCAGGCCGCCGGCCAGGCCGTCCATGAAGCGTCTGGAGGTGAAGCCGAAGATGATGATCAGCGGCAGCGACGCGAGGACATAACTGGCAAAAGTGACACCGTAATCGGTGCTCCATGCACCGGCAAAAGACAGCACGCCAATAGAGA
>JAPOVC010000025.1 GCA_026708325.1 Anaerolineaceae bacterium
TGGATCTACTTCCTGCTGACCGAGCGCGGCGCGGCCAACCTCTGGCGCATCGATACCCAGGGCGCTTCCGAACGGCTGCTGCGCGGCGAGTGCACGCATTTCGAATACAGCCCCGCCTGTGGTGACCTGGCGGCCTATGGCATGGCCGATCCCTCCAGCCCGGGCGACCTGTATATCTGGCGCGACGGCGACAGCGAGCGCCTGACCGACCTCAACCCCTGGCTGCGCGACGTCAGTCTCTCGCCGCCGGAGAGCTACGAGTTCGAGGGCGTGGATGGCGTGCCGGTGCACGCCTGGCTCATTCGCCCGCTGGACTACGATCCGGAGGGCAGTTACCCGCTCATTCTCTACCTGCACTGCTCCATGTTCTGCTGGGACTTCAACCACGAGTTTCAGGTCTACGCCAACTCGGGCTTCGCCGTGGCCTACTTCAACCAGCGCGGCACGACCGCCGGTTACGGCCAGGCCTGGACCAAGGCCACCGAGGGCGACCAGGGCGGCGCGGACTACGAGGAGATCATGCTGGGCGTCGACGACCTGCTGCGCAAGCATTCATGGATCGACGGGGAGCGCATGGGCGCCACCGGCGGCAGCTGCGGCGGTTACCTGACCAACTGGATCGCCGGACATTCGGAGCGCTTCGCCGCCACCGTGGCCCAGCGCTCCATCGTCAACAACATCAGCATGTTCGGCACCTCGGACATTGGCCCGGAGTGCAGCAGCGGCGAGACGGGCGCGGAACCCTGGGAAGACCTGCTGGAGGTCTGGCGCCAGTCGCCGGTGGCCTACGCCAAGGACTTCAGCGCGCCCATGCTCATCATTCACAGCGACGCCGACCATCGCACCGACCTGGAGCAGGCCGAGCAGCTTTTCGCCGCCCTGCGCTGGTATGGCAAGACGGTGGAGATGGTCATCTTTGAAGGCGAGGACCACGGCCTCTCGCGCGGCGGGCGGCCGGGCAACCGCATTGAACGCATCCATCGCATTCAGGACTGGTTCCTGAAGTACCTGTAGCCGCAGGTCAGGCAGGGGGAGGTTGTCATCGCAGGCGGGGCAGAACGACAGCGCGGTCTCATCCCCGAAGACCTGTTGAAATTCCGCTGGCTGGAGGAGATTGCCCTCGCGCCGGATGGCAGCCGCGTCGCCTACAGTGTGCGCGCCCCCGACGCGGAGACCAACGGCTATCGCATTCATGTGTATTTGCGTCACCTTGAAAGTGGCGCCGCGCAACGTTTGACCGCCGGCGCCAGCCGAGCCTCTTCACTGGCCTGGAGCCGTGACTCCGCGCAACTCGCCTGGAATCAGCAGGACGCCGGCGGCAACTCCCTGCGTATCCTGCGTTTCGCGGATGCTACCGAGCGGGACATTCCGCTGGGCGAGGAGCCGGTCAGCGGGCTGGACTGGGCGCCTGACGGGATTCATCTGGCGGCGGCGCGCTGGACCCCGATGCGACACCCGCTGGAACGCCGCGGCCCGCAACCCGGCGTGCCCGCGCCGACCATCAAGGTGGTCCGACGCCTGCGTTACAAGCGCGACGGCCTCGGCTGGGTGCATGATCGCTACCAGCAGATCGTCGTGATAAACGCGGTCACGGGCGAGGGGCAGCAACTCACGCACAGCGAGTGCGATTATTCGGAACCGGCCTGGAGCCTGGACGGCACGCGCCTGGCCTTCGTCGCCACCGCGCGCGAGCAGGACATCCCGGCGGGTCAGGGCCAGATCTACCTTTGCGACTGGCCGCCCGGCCCGGCGCCGCGCCCCCTGTTGCCGGACTGGCAGGGTTCGGCCCTCAGCCCGGCCTGGGGGAACGACGACCGCCACATCGCCTTCGCCGGCCACAACCATGCGCCGCCGGTGAACCGCCGCAATCACTGGCACCCCTGCGTCGCGGACGTGGCAGCCGGCACGGCCGCCGAACTGGACGAGGCGCTCGACGCCGAAGTCGGCAACTACGGCGTCTCCGACCAGCGGCCGGGGCTGGTCAACGTATCGGTCAAGTGGGCGCCCGGCGATCGCTGGTTCTATTTCCAGCTGACTGAACGCGGCGCGGCCAATCTCTGGCGCGGCGACGTGAGCGGCCGCAGCGAGCGCCTGATCCGCGGCGAGAGCACGGTCGTTCAGTACAGCCCGGCCCCCGGCGACCTCGTCGCCTGCGCTGTGGCCAGCCCGACCAGCCCGGGCGAACTGGTCCTCTGGCGCGCGGGCCGCTGTGAGCAGCTCACGGACCTCAATCCCTGGCTGCGCGACCTGCATTTGTCGCAGCCGGAGAGCTACGAATACGAAGGGCTGGATGGCGTGCCCATTCACTCCTGGTTGATGCGGCCGTTGAATTTCGACCCGCAGCGGCGCTATCCGCTGGTGCTCTACGTGCATTGCTCGATGTTCTGCTGGGACTTCAACCACGAGCACCAGATCTACGGCAACTCGGGCTTCGCCGTGGCCTATTTCAACCAGCGCGGCACGACCGCCGGTTACGGCCAGGAGTGGACCTGGGCCAGCCAGGGCGATCAGGGCGGCGCCGACTACCGCGAGACCATGCTGGGCGTGGACGATTTGCTGCAACGCCATCCCTGGATCGACGGGGAGCGCATGGGCGTGACCGGCGGCAGTTGCGGCGGCTTCATGACCAACTGGATTGTGGGCCACACGCAGCGTTTCGCCGCGGCCGTCGCCCAGCGCTCGATCACCAACAACCTCAGCCACTTCGGCACCTCCGACATCGGGCCGGAGCGCTGGACGACGCCGGAGGACGACTGGCGCCAGTCGCCGATCGCCTACATGGACGACTGTCACACGCCGCTGCTGATCATCCACAGCGACGAGGACCATCGCACGAGTCTGGAGCAGGCCGAGCAGCTCTACGGGGCGCTGCGCTGGCGTCGCCGGCCGGTCGAGCTTGTCATCTTTGAAGGGGAGAATCACGGGCTATCCACCAGCGGGCGACCGGGCAATCGCATCGAGCGCCTGCACCGCATTCGGGACTGGTTTCTGAGGTATCTGGCTCCGGTCCCATAGGGTAACATGGGCAGACGGCGCCCCACTTGCGCCGGATTCAGGCAGGGAGGCAAGACATGTTGAAAGTTGGCAACATCACGGCAAGACCAGGTGAGCGGGCCTTTGGCTATCTGGAAACGATGCTCACGCGCGCCGGCATGGCGCCGGATATTCCGGTGCATCTGGTCGCGGGGGCGTCACCGGGGCCGACGCTGCTGGTGCAGGGCGCCATGCATGGCGCGGAAATCATCGGGTCCATTGCCATTCTGAATTTTCTTGAGAAAATCGACCCGGAAACCATGTCCGGCAACGTCATCGCCGTGCCGGTGGCCAACCGCGCCGGCTTCGAGCTGGGCGAACGCGGCTCGCGCATCGACGGCAAGGACATCACGCGCCAGATCCCGGGCGACCCCAACGGCAGCGCATGCGACCAGATCGCCCACATCTATTTTCAGGAAGTCATCAGTCAGGCCAACGTGATGGTCGACTTCCACGCCGGCGCGCGCACGGCCTACGAGCGCTACGTGCTTTTCATGGAAGAAGACACGCCGAAAAACCTGACGGAAGTCCAGATGCGGCGGCGCAAGATTGTGGTGGCCTTTGGCCTCGACCAGGCGGCCTATTTCCCGCGCGGCACCTTCGGCGGCACCGAGACCAAGCGTTCCGTCGAGGACCTGGGCGTCGTGCAAATCACGCTGGAATTCGGCGGCGGCACCGGCTGGCACAAGAACGGCATGGACAACGTGCGCGACGCCGAGCGCGGCATCTGGAACCTGTTGAAGAGCATGCGCAT
Source organism: Anaerolineaceae bacterium (assembly GCA_026708325.1). Lineage (GTDB taxonomy): Bacteria > Chloroflexota > Anaerolineae > Aggregatilineales > Phototrophicaceae > JAGWBD01. The sequence goes on from JAPOVC010000025.1 coordinate 3,788, forward strand.
CATTGAGGGCGAATTCGAGACCGATGGCGACCTGTGCACGGTCTACAACGCAGGCGTGGTCATCTGGAAGCCCAACGCCGATGGCCTGTTCATCCGCAAGCGCGCCTTCCGCGATGAATTGAAGGCCGGCGACGTTTACGGCGAACTGGTGAGCCCCTGGACCGGCGAACTGGTGGCCGAACTGAAATCGCCGAAGGACGGCATCGTCATCCCCAGCGGTCAGGAGTGGCCAACCGTCGGGTCAACTTCCATCGGCATCCTGGGCACGATCGATCGTGTCGAGGACCGTCGCACGATGGATATGTACGTTTCCTTTTAGTCACTTCTCCCGTCAGGGCAGATGCAGGAGGCCTGAACATGAAACTTGGAACAGTGGAAGCCGGCCAGGGCGAAAAGACCTTTGGCTTTTTCAAGACAGGGGAGACGCACGGACGCTTTCCGGTGCATATCCCGCTGCACATCATTAACGGCGCGCAACCCGGCCCCCGGCTCATCGTGCAGTCGGGCACCAGCGGCATGGAGATCGAGCCCGCGCTGATCCTGCCGAGGGTCGCGCAGGAACTGGACCCGGCCAACATCCGCGGGACGGTGGTCATCGTGCCCCTGATGAACACCTCCGGTTTCGATTTTGAGCAGATCACCAGCGCCTGGGACGAGAAGCATCTCAACAAGCTCGGGCGCGGTTCCGCCGTCGGCAGCGTCAGCGAGCAGATGATTGACGCCTGGTACCAGGGCGCCATCGCCGGCGCGGACGCCTTGATCGACATTCGCACCGGTTCGCAGTTCAGTTATCACCGCTACGCGGGTTGCTGGCAGAGCGGCAACGCCGACAGGTCCCAGGCCCTGGCGGTGTCCCTCGGGCTGCCGCATGTGCTCAACAACATGCCTTCCGACGACTCGATGGCGGAGGCCGCAGCCGGGGACGGGGTCGCGTCGGTGGCCGCCTATATCGGTGGCGGGCCTGGCCTGCGCGATTATCGCGAGGACGACATGGCGCGCATCCGCAACGCGATTCTGAACGCCATGATCCATTTGGGCATGACGGACGGCGACATGACCCGCGAGTGCGACGAGGTCGCCGTAATCGAGGGGCACACGACCCTGATGCCCACCGGCGAACGCGGCTTCACCTTCATCGATACCGGCAAGCGCGGCCAGATGATCGCCGAGGGCGAGGAGGTCGGCTACGTGCGTCACCCCTTCACCGGCGAGCGCCTGGAGACGATCCGCGCGCCGCGCGCGGGCATCATGCTGCACGGCGGCCTGTCCTGGCCGGTCCCGCCGGAGGACACCGTGCTGGTGATTCTGGGCGATCAGGTGGCGAGCGCATGAAGCGGAGCGAAAGGGCAACTGTGCGGTACACACGCGAGAGGAGGAAGCATGCTGACGCATGATGGACTGAAACGGGACGTGGCGCGTCGCATCACGCGCCTGCAGAACATGATGCGCGAACGCGACGTGGGCGCGTTGATCATCGCCGGGCAGGCCTCGCCTTCCGGCATGGGCGCCATCCGCTATATCAGCCACGCCCATCTCTGGGGCGGAGCCGGCTACGTCATCCTCGGCGTCGACGACCCCCACCCCTGGCTTGAGATCTGGAGTTCCTACCAGGCGGTCTGGAGCCGCAACGAGACCACGACCCTGAAGGAACGGGTGGAGTGCCCGGCCGACGTCGTGGGGCGCACGGCGGAACTGGCCATGGAGTACGTCGGCGGCAGCGGGCGCATCGGCATGGTCAACATGGACAAGCTGATGCCCCTGGCGACGGCGCGGCAGTTCGAGGCGGCGCTGCCCGGCTGCGAACTGGTGGAAGTCACCAATGACTTCAACGTGATTCGCCAGATCAAGACGCCTTTCGAACTGGAAGCCATGCAGCAGAACGGCGCCATTCTGGACGCCGCGATGGACGTCTTCGCGGAATACGCCGCGCCCGGCGTGCGCTACTGGGACGTCTGCGCCGAGGTGGAACGCTACATCAAGTCCTTTGGCGCTTTCTGGGGCCGCACCAAACTGTCGACGGACCTCTCGCCGGAAACGGTGCCCACCGACAAGGACCAGCGCATCAGCGCCGAGGACATCATCAACTTCGAGATCGTCTACGAATCGCCCTGGGGTTACTGGCTGGAAATGACGACCGTCTGCTCCTTCGGGCCCCTGCCGGATGACGTGCAGGCCCTGCTGGATGCCTATCTCTATGCGGCCGAGTGCTCCTCCGCCGTGGCGAAGACCGGCAACACCCTGGGCATGATCGCCGACGCCAACGACGAGGCCATTCGCAGTTTGGGCTTCGAGGTGGTGGGCAAGCACACGCCGGACTGCCACAGCACCGGCCTCGACGGCAGCGACGGCCCCAGCGACCAGGCGGCGCCCGATTTCGAACTGAAGACCAACATGACCCTGTCCTTCCACCCCGGCAGCATCACTCCGAACAACCGCGGCTTCCTGATCTCGGACAATTTCCTGGTGACGCCGGAGGGCGGCGTGCGGCTTTCTCCGCACAACGCCAGTCGCTATCATATGGACCTGGAGGATGCCTGACGGGTTTCGCGGGTGATGGCTCCCGGCAGGGAGCTGTCCGGCGAAACGCAAGACCATTTTCGTTTCACACTGGAGGCAAGGAGCGTAGGATGATGAGAAACACCCGCAGGGGAGTCCTGGTCGCCCTGGTGCTGATGGTCGCGCTGGCCCTGGTCAGCGTGCCCGCCACAGCGCAGGACGAGGGGATGACCGAATTCGTGTTTGCCCATACCGGCCCGATCCGCACCATGGACGCGCCGGTCACCTGGTTCGGCTCGACGCACTGGCTGACCAACCTGCTCTACGAGTGCCTGATCTGGCGCACGCTGGATGGCTCCGGTTACGTGGGCCAGGCCGCCCATTCCTGGGAAGCCACCGACGACACCACCTGGCGCTTCAACCTGCGCCCGGGCATCACCTTCCACAATGGCGAGCCGCTCGACGCCGAAGCCGTCAAGTGGAACATCGACCGCGTGCGCACCCGCGAAGACTTCATGGTGCACCCGCAGTGGCTCTTCGTTAAGGACGTGATCATCGTCGATGACGTGACGCTGGACATCACGACTCACGCTCCCGATCCCTATTTCGAGTACCTGGTCAGCTTCAACGGTTGCCAGTTGCTGCCGCCGGACTACATGGCCGAGGTCGGCGAAGAGGAATTCGCCCGCAACCCGGTCGGCTCCGGCCCCTACATGCTGACCGAGTTCAGCGAGAGCGACCGCTACACCTTCGACGCCTGGGATGACTACTGGGGCGGGCGGCCGGAAGTCGACCGCATCATCTACCAGGTGATCCCCGAGCCGGCTGCCCAGGTGGCCGCGCTGCTGGCCGGTCAGGTGGACCTGATCAGCGGCGTGCCGCCAGCGGACCGCGAGCAACTTGAAGCGGCCGAGGGCATCTCCCTGGTATCGGACACCGGTGGCCGTATGCAGCACCTCTACGCGCGCATCGACACCGAGGTCGGCATCATGCCGGAGAACTATCCGGACTACCAGCCGGTCACGCTTGATCCGCGCGTGCGCTACGCCGTCTCCCACGCCCTCGATCGCGAGTTGCTGGCCGAGGTGCATGGCGCGGCGGTTGCGAGTCTGGGGCGCGTCTGCCCGCACTTCCCGGAGGGCGGCGCCGACAGCTTCAACCACCCTGACAACGTGGCGGCCCACTACGACCCGGACCGCGCCCGCGAGTTGCTGGCTGAAGCCGGCCTGGGCGATGGCGGCGTGAAGATCTACCTCGATTCGCCCACGGCCGACGCCCGCGGCGGCAGCGAGAAGGAAGTCGCCGAAGTGATCTCGGTCATGCTGGAAGAGGTCGGCTTCGACGTGGAGCTGAACATCCTTGACCCCTCGGCATACCGCGAACAGGTGCAGACCACTGGCGGTCATCGTGACCTGATGATGGTCAACCTGGGCTGCTCGGCCCCGCTGGTGCCGCTCTTCTACCAGTGCAACTGGCCCTCGAACATCGCGAAGGTCTGCAACGAGGCCTGGGACGTAGTCTCCAACGACATTCTGAGCACGATCGACTTCGACGCCCGCATGGCCCTGTGGGCCCAGTGGTGGGAGTACATGTTCGAGACGGCCCAGACGATCACGCTCTACGAGATCCAGGCCGTGTACGCCTATGACTCGGAGAACTTCACCTTTACCCCGCGCAAGGATGGCTGGATGACCTTCCGCGGCAACGTCGGGCTGGCCGACGGCTAGCGCGCAGAAAGTCCTGACGGGGGCGTGGTCCGCCATGTCCCCGTCAGAATCGCAACCACCGGAAGACGAGACAGGAGAGCTTGCCCACCGACAAAGCCCGTCCTGAATAGATTGAACCTTTCAAGGAGTAGGTAATGCCTGGCATCTATCGCAAGGGAGTATTGCTGCTGGTGCTTGTTGCGGCACTGGCCCTGCTGGCTGTGCCGCTGGCGGCACAGGACATGGAAGAAACGGAATTCGTATTTGCCCATCCAGGCCCGATTCGCACCCTGGACGCGCCGGTCACCTGGTTCATTTCGACCCACTGGCTGGCCAACCTGCTCTATGACTGTCTGATCTGGCGAACTGTCGATGGCAGCGGTTACGTGGGCCAGGCGGCGGAATCCTGGGAGAACGTGGACGCCACCACCTGGCGCTTTAACCTGCGCCCCGGCATCACCTTCCACAACGGCGAAGCGCTGGACGCCGCGGCCGTCAAGTGGAACATCGACCGCGTGCGCACGCGCGAGGACTTCATGGTGCAGCCGCAGTGGCTGGACGTGGCCGAGGTGATCGTGGTGGACGAGACCACCGTCGATATCAAGACGGTCGGCCCCACGCCCTACTTCGAGTTCATCGTCAGCTTCAACGGCTGTGAACTGCTGCCGCCTGGCTACATCGAGGAAGTGGGTGAGGAACAGTTCGCCCGCGCTCCCGTAGGCTCCGGCCCCTACGTCCTCAGCGAGTTCACCGAGAGCGACCGCTACGTCTTCGAGGCCTGGGACGACTACTGGGGCGGACGGCCCTCGCCGGACCGCGTCATCTACCAGGTGATCCCCGAGCAGTCCGCCCAGGTGGCGGCGCTGCTGGCCGGTCAGGTGGACATGGTCAGCAACGTGCCGGCGGTTGAACTGCCGGGCCTGGAAGCTGCCGAAGGCATCGTCCTGACGAAGGAGACCGCGGCCGTCATGCAGCACATCTACCTGCGGGTGGACACCACTGCCGGCAACATGGCCGAGACTTATCCGGACTATCAGCCGGCGACGCTGGACCTGAAGGTGCGCCAGGCCATCTCGCACGCCATTGACCGCGATCTGCTGGTCGAGGTGCATGGCGCAGCCGTCCCGCGTCTCGGTCGAATCTGTCCGCACTTCCCGGAGGGCGGCGCTGACAGCTTCAACAATCCGGACACGGTGACCGCGCACTACGATCCCGACCTCGCCCGTTCGTTGCTGGCCGAGGCCGGCTATGCGGATGGTGGCCCGACGGTGTACTTCGATACACCCACGGTCAGCCGCGGCGGCAACGAGAAGGAAGTTGCCGAGGTCGTGTCCGCCATGCTGGAGGAAGTCGGCTTCAACGTCGAACTCACCGTTCTGGACCCCGCGGCCTTCGGCGAACAAATCAACTCGCCGGGCAACAACCGCGACATGATGATGGTGACGCTGGGCTGCTCGGTGCCGCTGGTGCCGCTCTTCTATCGCTGCGTCTGGCCCGCCGCCCACCACGATGTCTGCGTCGAGGAATGGGATGAAGTCTCGAACGCCATCCTGTCCGAGATGGACCCCGCGGTGCGTCTCGAGCTCTGGGGCCAGTGGTGGGACTACTGGTTCGGCGTCCTGCAAAACGTGACGCTCTACGAGGTGCAGGCCAACATCGCCTACTCCGACGAGTTTGACTTTACGCCACGCAAGGACGGCTGGTACACCTTCCGTGACAACCTGAAACCGGCCGGCGACGGTATGTAAGTGTTTCACCCTGACGGGGGCGTGGCCCTGGCCCGCCCCCGTCAGTTACAGGCAGGACGTCAATTCGAAAGGGCTCGCACAATTCCTTTGCTCGACTTTGGATGCGTACATTCTTGCCGATGCCCGATTTGCCGGAGAGGAGAACCCGCAAACCGCCAACGCACTTTCGTAAGGGAATGACAAGGAGAATGGAATGACGAGTATCAGTCGCAAGGGAATTCTGGTGCTGGCACTGTTAACGGTGCTGGCGCTGCTGGCTGCGCCCGCGGTGGCGCAGGACATGGAAGAGTCCGAATTCGTATTCGCCCACGGCGGCCCGATCCGCACCCTGGACGCGCCGGTCACCTGGTTCATTTCGACCCACTGGCTGGCCAACCTGCTCTATGACTGTCTGATCTGGCGAACTGTCGATGGCAGCGGTTACGTGGGCCAGGCGGCGGAATCCTGGGAGAACGTGGACGCCACCACCTGGCGCTTTAACCTGCGCCCCGGCATCACCTTCCACAACGGCGAAGCGCTGGACGCCGCGGCCGTCAAGTGGAACATCGACCGCGTGCGCACGCGCGAGGACTTCATGGTGCAGCCGCAGTGGCTGGACGTCGCCGAGGTGATCGTGGTGGACGATGTCACCGTCGACATCAAGACGGTGGCGCCCACGCCCTACTTCGAGTTCATCGTCAGCTTCAACGGCTGTGAACTGCTGCCACCCGGCTACATCGAGGAAGTCGGCGAGGAACAATTCGCCCGCGCTCCGGTAGGCTCCGGCCCCTACGTCCTCAGCGAGTTTAGCGAGAGCGACCGCTACGTCTTTACGGCCTGGGACGACTACTGGGGCGGGCGTCCCGACATCGACCGCGTCATCTACCAGGTGATCCCCGAGCAGTCCGCCCAGGTGGCGGCCCTGCTGGCCGGTCAGGTGGACATGGTGGCCAACGTGCCGTCGGCTGAAGTGCCCGGGCTGGAAATGGCCGAGGGCATCGTGCTGACCTCCGAGACCGCCGCCGTGATGCAGCATCTCTACCTGCGCGTGGAGACGGAAACCGGCAACATGGATTCGACCTATCCGGACTATCAGCCGGCGACGCTGGACGCGAACGTGCGCCATGCCATCTCCGCTGCGCTGGACCGCGACCTGCTGGCCGAAGTCCATGGCTCGGCCCTCCCGCGCACCGGCCGTATCTGCCCGCACTTCCCCGAGGGCGGTGGAGACAGCTTTAACAGCGCGGAAGGCGTGGCGGCAGCCTACAACCCGGATCGCGCCCGTGAACTGCTGGCCGAGGCCGGCTACGCTGATGGCGGACCGACGGTCTACCTCGATTCGCCCACGGTTGGCCGCGCCGGCAGCGAGAAGGAAGTCGCCGAGGTTGTGTCGGTGATGCTGGAGGAAGTGGGCTTCAACGTTGAGCTCACCGTCCTCGATCCCTCCGCCTATGGCGAGCAGATCTCTTCGGGCGGCAACAACCGCGACATCATGATGGTCTCGCTGGGCTGCTCGGTGCCGCTGGTGCCGCTCTTCTACCAGTGCAACTGGATCCAGGCCAACTACAATGTCTGCAACGAGGACTTCGATGCCGTGGCCCAGGCCATTCTCACCGAGATGGACCCGGCCGCTCGTCTGGAGCTCTGGGGCCAGTGGTGGGAATACTGGTTCGATACCATGCAGACGGTCACGCTCTTCGAGTCGCAGGCGATCATCGCCTACTCCGACGAGTTTGACTTCACCCCGCGCAAGGACGGCTGGTACACCTTCCGTGAGAACCTGAAGCTGGCCGGCGACGACATGTAAGTGTTTCACCCTGACGGGGACGCGGCTGCGGCCCGTCCCCGTCAACACCCTGTTCCCGAACGAGGGCGTCAAAACCCATGCAACAATTCATCGCGACGCGGATTGTCCAGGGAATCATCACACTCATCATCGTGTCCTTCCTCGCCTTTTTCCTGGTGCGTCTCAAGGGCGACCCGGTGGACATCACGGCGCCGCCAACCTTCAACGAAGACCAGAAACAACGCCTGCGGGAGTTGTGGGGCTTCGACAAACCCCTGGCCGAGCAGTACGTCATCTTCATCACCAGGGCGGTGACCGGCGACTTCGGTATCGCCTACCTGTCGAAACGCCCGGCGATGGAACTGGTGATCGAGCGCCTGGGCGCGACCTGGTTGCTGGCCGGTGTGGCCTCGCTGATCGGACTCTCGGTGGCCCTGCCGCTGGGGATTATTTCTTCACTGAACCGCAACAGTTTCTTTGATCTGGGCAGCACCATGCTGGCCTCAATCGGGACGGCCATGCCGTCGTTCTGGCTGGGCCTTATGATGATTATTTTCTTCTCGGTGCGATTGCGGCTCCTGCCGGCCTTTGGCGCGCTGGACCCCTCGGCGATCATCATGCCCTCCCTGACCATGGGCGTCGGCATGGCCGCCTATCTCTCGCGCCTGACGCGCTCGGCCATGCTGGAAGTGCTGAACGAGGACTACGTGCGCACGGCCTACAGCAAGGGCCTGATCACCCGTACCGTGGTCTTCCGCCACGCGATGAAGAACGCGCTGATCCCCATCATGACCGTCTTCGGCCTGCAGCTGGGCTGGTTGCTGGGCGGCTCGGTGGTGGTCGAAAGCGTCTTCTCCTGGCCAGGCCTGGGGCGCCTGATGATCGATTCGATCGGCGTGCGCGACAACACGGTCGTGCAGGCCGCCCTGCTCTTTTTCTCGCTCTCCTTCATCACCATCAACATCATTATTGACATTCTCTACGCGGTGATTGATCCGCGCATTCGTTTTGACTGACGCCGAGGCAAGGACATGAGCGCAAGCCAGGGCAGCCCTGACAACAGCACGCAGCAGGATGGCGACGTCGCGACCCTCGTCACCGGGCACTCGCGCCAGCCCTCGCTGCTGTCGCTGTTGCGGCGCAGTCCCATCGGCCTGATCGGGACGGGCATTATTTCCCTGGTCATTGTGCTGGCGCTGATCAGCCCCTACATCGTTCCCCACGATCCGATCCGCGGCAACCTGCGCACGCGCTACAAACCGCCCGGCTTCACCGGTGACGACGGGGCGACCCACCTGCTGGGCACGGACCAGCTGGGGCGCGATATCTTCAGCCGCATTCTGGTCGGCAGTCGCGTATCCGTGTTGGTGGGCGTGGTGGCGGTCATGATCGCCGGCACCATCGGCGTGCTCTATGGCTTGACCAGTGGCTTTCTCGGCGGGCGCGTGGACGGCTTCATGATGCGCATCTGCGACGCCATGCTCAGCATTCCTTTCGTGATTCGCGTCGTGGCGATCTCGGGGATCGTCGGGCCGGGCCTCGTCACGCTGATTCTGATTCTCGGCCTCTCGGGCTGGGTGACCTACGCGCGCGTGATCCGCGGCGAGGTGCTCAAGGCGCGCGAAAACGATTACGTCTTGGCGGCCTGGTCCATCGGCCAGCGACCGCTGTGGGTCGTGCTGCATCACATCCTGCCCAACGTGATCGCCTCGGCCATCGTGCTGGCCGCCCTGCAGGTCGGTATCACCATGCTCGCCGAATCCTCCCTCAGTTTCCTCGGCCTGGGCGTCAAGCCGCCCACGGTGACCTGGGGCATCCAGCTGGCGGACGGCAAGTCGGTGATCAACAGCGCCTGGTGGATGACGGCCTACCCGGGCATCGCCATCACCATCACCGTGCTGGGCGTGGTCTTCCTCGGCGACTGGCTGCGCGATTCGCTCGACCCCAACGTGCGCGGCCGCGACTGAACGGGTACAGGAGGCGCCCATGGTCACACTTTCACAGGAAGAAAGGATCTACGCCGAACAGGGCCGCTTCGCCATCCCGCGCTCGCGCAACTACCTCACGCATCAGGCCCTGCGGGAGGAGATCCTGGCCGCGCTGGAGCCGATGCTTTTCAGCGCCAACGACAGCAGCTATCGCGCCCGCAAGGACTTCGAGGAGGCCTTCGCCACCGAAGTGGAACAGACCTGGGCGGTGGGCGTGCACTCCGGCACCTGCGGCCTCTTTCTGGCCCTGCGCGCCTGCGGCGTGGGCCCCGGCGACGAGGTCATCACGGTCGCCAATTCCGACATATCCACCACGGCCGCGATCAGCAACTGCGGCGCCACGCCCGTGCTCTGCGACCTGCGCGCCAGCGACTACAACATGGACCCGGACCTGGTGGAGCCCCTGATCAGCGATCGCAGCCGCGCCCTGCTGCCGGTGGACATGCACGGCCACCCCGCCGACGTGAAGCGCCTGCGTGAGATCGCCGACCGCCACGGCCTGCTGATTGTCGAGGATGCCTGTCTCGCCACCGGCGCGCGCGATTACGGCCGCAGCGTCGGCGTGTTCGCCGATGCCGTCGTCTTCAGTTTCGCGCCCTACAAGCCCTTCGGTGGCGTCGGCAGCGGCGCCGCGGTGGCGACCAGCGAGCCGCAGGTGCATGAGAAGTTGCGCCTGCTCACCGCCTACGGCGCCGGCCGGGGCGAGGATTGGGAAGAGGAGATTCCAGGCCGGCAGTACGCGATTGACGAGGGCTACAATCTCTCGCTGGATGGCCTGCAGGCCGCCGTGCTGCACGTCAAGCTGCCGTATCTGAGGCAGTGGACGCAGCAGCGACGGGAGATCGTCGAGTGGTACTGCGAGGGACTGGCCGGCACGTCGGCGACCACCCCGGCCTTCCGCCCCGAATCGGAGCCCACCTTTCGTTCCTTCACCATCGGCGTCGACAACCAGCAGGAGTGTTACCACGGCTTGCGCGCTGCCGGCGTCGAGGCGGCGCTGCACTACACGCCCCCGGTGCACCACTACGAGGTCTATCGCGACGGCCTGCCCAACGCCGCCAATCTGCCGGTCACCGAATGTCTGGCCGACCGCTTGCTTACCCTGCCCGTCACGCAGGAATTCACGCGTGAGGATATCGATCACGTCACCCGGGAATTACGCGCCCTGCTGCGCCAGTGACAGCGGGCCGAGAATGGAGAGGTTTTGATTATGAGCACGAGTAATGGACGCAATGCCGTGGACATCATCGCCGCGCACGCCGCCAACCTGCGCTACGAGGACCTGAGCGAGACGGCGATCATCCGCGCCCGTCAGGTGATTCTGGACACCATCGGCACCGCCCTGGGCGGCTACCAGACGCGCCTGGGCCGACTGGCGGCGGAATACGCCGCGCATCGCATGCCGGGTGAGGAGTCGACGATCATCGCCGACGGGCGCAGCAGCAACGCCGAGGGCGCGGCCTGGGCCAACGGCACCATGTGCAAGTATCTGGGCATGGATGACACCAGCCGCCTGTCGGGGCACGTGGCCTCGGAACTGGCGCCGGTCGTGCTGGCGTTGGGCGAACATTTGCATTTGAGCGGTCGCGAAATGATCACGGCGATGGCGGTGGGCTACGACGTCTTCGATGCCATTCAACCCTGGGTCCGCGACTGGCAGCGCGAGCGCGGCCTGGACCACAAGAGTCAGGTGGGCTCGATGGCCAGCGCCGTCACGGCGGCGGTCGCCATGGGGCTGAGCGAGGAGTTGATCGGCCAGGCGCTGGCGCTGGCGATGGACATGGCCAGCGGCACCGAACAATACGTCTGGGATGCCGGTTACTGCGATACCAAGGACCTTCTGGCTGGCCTGGGCGCGCGCAACGGCATCATGGCGGCGCGGATGGCCGAGTTTGGCTTCCAGGGCCCGCCCGGCGCGCTGGACGGTGAGTATGGTTACTTCCACGCCTTTGGCCCGGGCTACGATCCGGCCTATCTGGAAGTCCTGGGTAAGCGCGGCGGCCTGGCGGAGACGGGCTTCAAGCCGCACGCCGGTTGTCGCCACGTCCACTCCTGCGTCGATGCGACCCAGGCGCTGGTCAAGAGCAACGGCGGTCTGGACCTCGAGTCCATCACCTCGATCGAGATCGGCAGCTATTACGAGGCGATCAACCCCTTCTTCCGCATTGACCCCGAGCCGGAGACGACCGGCCAGGCGGGTTTCAGCCTGCCGGTGACGGTCGCCGTCGTCCTGCAGCGCGGCGCCTGGTACCGTACGGACATTGAGACCTGGGACGAACCCATGACCCGCCATCTGCGGCGTCTGGTCAAGGTTGAGCTGGACCAGGAACTGGAAGACTCCGGCGGGAACGGCTGCAGGCTGCGCATCAACACGCGCGATGGCAAACAGTACAGCAGCGAGGTGGCCTACGCCCTCGGCGAGCCGGAAAACATGTTGAGCGACGCGGAGTTCGAGGGCAAGTTCCGCTATCTCGTCGGGGACTTGCTGCCCGAGGATCAAATCGTCGGGCTGTTCGAATCCTGCGCGCGTCTTGAGGAACTGGAAGACGTCGGCGAGTTGCTGGGTCTGGCCTCCGCCAGGGTCAGGGCCTGAGAAGTTTGATTTGACACAAGAGAGCGCGACCGTCGCGGGAGGCCCGCGGCGGCGCGCCCTGCCAGATGAATAAAGGCAGAGAGGGTCATTAGGCAATGAGCGAAAACAAAAATGCCGTGGAGATTATTGCCGCGCACGCCGCGAAGCTGCGCTATGAGGACCTGAGCGAGACGACCGTCACGCGCGCCCGCCAGGTGATTCTGGATACCCTGGGCACCTCGCTGGGCGGTTACCAGACGGACCTGGGTCGGATGACGGCGGACTACGCCGCGTTGCGGATGCCGGGCGAGGAAGCGACGATCGTCGTCGACGGCCGCAGCAGCAACGTCGAGGGCGCCGCCTGGGCCAACGGTGTCCTCTGCCATCTGCTGGAGATGGACGACACCAGCCGCCTTTCCGGGCACGTGGCCTCTCAACTGGTACCGGCCGTGCTGGCGCTGGGCGAACATCTGCGACTCAGCGGCCGGGAACTGATCACGGCGCTGGCCGTCGGTTACGACGTCTTCGACGCCATTCAACCCGTAGTCCGGGGCTGGCAGCGCGAGCGCGGCCTCGACCACAAGAGCCACGTGGGTTCCATGGCCACCGCCGTGACGGCGGCCGTGGCGATGGGCCTCGACGAGGGGCAGATCGGCAACGCGCTGGCGCTGGCGATGGACCTGGCCAGCGGCACCGAGCAGTACGTCTACGATGGCGCGGATTGCGACACCACCCTGGCCGGCATCGGAGCGCGCAACGGCATCTTTGCGGCGCGCCTGGCGGAATTCGGTTTTCAGGGGCCACCGGGGGCGCTGGACGGGCCCTACGGCTACTTCCACGCCTTCGGCCCGGGCTACGATCCGGCCGCCCTGGAGGGCCTTGGCCGGCGCCAGGGGCTGGCGGATACGGGCTTCAAGCCGCACGCCGGCTGCCGTCACGTCCACTCCTGCGTGGACGCCGCCCAGGCCCTGCGCAACAACAACGGGGGTCTGCAGCTGGAGGCCATCAGCGCCATCGAGATCGGCAGCTATCCCTCGGCGATCAGTGAAGATTTCCGCATCAATCCGGAACCCGAGTCCGCCGAGCAGGCCCAGTTCAGCATGCCGACGACGGTCGCCGTCGTGCTGCAACGCGGCAGTTTTTACAACGACGACATCCAGACCTGGGACGAGGCCGAGACGCGCCGTCTGCGGCGCCTGGTGACGATCGGACTGGATGAGCAACTGGTGGCCGCCGACAGCAATGGCTGCGAGGTCCGCGTCACCACGACGGACGGCCGGCAGTTCAGCGGCAGGGTGGAGTACGCCCTCGGCGAACCGGAAAACATGATGAGCGCCGCGCAGTTCGAAGGCAAGTTGCGTTACCTCAACGCAGGCCTGCTGCCGGAGGCGCGCGTCAGCGCTCTCATCGATGCCTGCAATCGTCTTGAGGAACTGGAGGACGTCGGCGAACTGCTGCGCCTGAGCGCCGTCGCCGTCAGGGCCTGAGTCGGAAACAATCAGGGCAACGCGCCCGCCCGTCCAAGCGGGTGGTGCCGGAAAGGTTGAGGGATGAGCGTCAATGATGGCCGCAGCGCCGTTGACATCGTCGCGGCGCACGCCGCGAATCTGCGTTACGAAGACCTGGGCGCCACGGCGGTCCTGCGCGCCCGCCAGGTGCTGCTGGATACCATCGGGACCACTCTGGGTGGCTACCAGACGCCTCTGGGACGCCTGACGGCGGACTACGCCGCCCAACGCTATCCGGGTGAGGAGGCCACGCTGGTCGCCGACGGCCGCGGCAGTACGGCCGAGGGCGCCGCCTGGGCCAACGGCACCATGAGCAAGATCCTCGGCATGGACGATTCGAGCCGGCGCGCCAGCCACGTGGCCGCCGAACTGGTGCCCGTCGTGCTGGCGTTGGGTGAGCAAGGCAATCTGGACGGGCGGCAGATGATCACGGCCCTGGCCGCAGGTTACGACGTTTTCGATGCCATGCAGCCGGCGGTGTGCAACTGGCAGCGCGAGCGCGGCCTCGACCACAAGAGCCAGGTGGGCTCGATGGCCAGCGCCGTCACGGCGGCGGTCGCCATGGGTCTGAATCAGGAGCAAATCGGCAACGCCCTGGCGCTGGCGATGGACATGGCCAGCGGCACCGAGCAGTACGTTTACGACGCCGGTCACTGCGATACGAAAGACCTGCTGGCCGGCTACGGGGCGCGCAACGGCATCTTCGCCGCGCGCCTGGCGGAGTTCGGCTTTCAGGGCCCGCCCGGCGCGCTGGACGGCCCCTATGGCTACTTCCACGCCTTCGGTCCCGGCTACGACCCGGCCTTCCTGGCGGACCTGGCACCGGGCGCGGGCCTGGCGGGCACGGGCTTCAAGCCGCACGCCGGTTGCCGTCACGTGCACGCCTGCGTCGACGCCACGCAGGACCTGATGAGCAAAAACGGCGGCCTGGAACTGGACGCCATCGCCTCCATCGAGGTCGACAGTTACCTGCGCGCCGTGACGCCCGACTTTCGCGTCAACCCCGACCCGGCCACCTACGGCCAGGCGGGCTTCAGCCTGCCGGTGACGGTCGCCGTCGTGCTGCAGCGCGGCAGCTGGTATCGCGAAGACATCGAGACCTGGGACGACCCGAAGACCCGGCAGTTGCGCCAAATGGTGAAGGTCGGCCTGGCGCAGGACATCGAAGACGCCGGCAGGAACGGCTGCGAGGTGCGCATCACCACGCGCGACGGCGGCAGCTACCAGGGTCGCGTGGAGTACGCCCGCGGCGAACCGGAAAACATGCTGACGGACGAGGAATTTGAAAGCAAGTTCCGCTATCTGGTGGCTGATTTGCTGCCGGAAGCGCGCATCATGGCGCTTGTCGAGGCCTGCGCGCGTCTGGAGCAGCTTAATGACGTCGGCGACCTGCTGCGCCTGACCCTGGCCCCGGTCCGGGTCTGAAGCGCGGCGGCGAAAGCCCTGGGCGCCGTCGCCACCCCGTGACGGCGTCGTTGCAAGGTGGCTTGAGGCAGAAAGGTTCTTCCATGAATGTGACCACGAAGGCAAACGCTGTGGACGTCATCGCTGCGCACGCTGCGACGCTGCGCTACGAAGACCTGGGCGAAAAGACGCTGCTGCGCGCCCGTCAGGTGATTTTGGACACCCTGGGCACCTCGCTCGGTGGCTACCAGACGCGCCGGGGCCGGATGATGGCGGACTTCGCCGCACACCATTACCCGGGCGAAGACGCGACGCTAATCGCGGACGGCCGCGCCTGCACGGTCGAGGGCGCCGCCCTGGCCAATGGCGTCCTGGCCCATGCTTTGGGAATGGACGACACCAGCCGACTGGCCGGGCACGTGGCGGCGGAGCTGGTGCCCCTGCTGCTGGTGCTGGGCGAACAATTGCGACTCAGCGGCCGCGAGCTGATCACGGCCCTGGCGGTCGGCTACGATGTGTTCGAGGCCATACAACCGACGGTCAAGGACTGGCAACGCGAACGCGGGCTGGACCACAAGAGTCACGTGGGCTCGATGGCCAGCGCGGTGACGGCCGCGGTCGCCATGGGCCTGGACCAGGGTCAGATCGGCAACGCCCTGGCGCTGGCGATGGACATGGCCAGCGGCACCGAGCAGTACGTCTACGACGGCTTCGTCTGCGATACGCTGCTCTCCGGCATCGGGGCGCGCAACGGCATTGAGGCGGCGCGCATGGCGGCCTTCGGTTTCAGGGGGCCGCCAGGGGCGCTGGACGGGCCTTACGGTTACTTCCACGCCTATGGCCCGGGCTATGACCCGGCCGCCCTGGAGTCACTGGGGACGCGCCAGGCGCTGGCCGAGACGGGCTTCAAGCCACACGCCGGCTGCCGCCACGTGCACTCCTGCGTCGACGCCACGCAGGACCTGATGAGCCAAAACGGCAGCCTGGACCTGGACGCCATCGCCGCCATCGAGGTTGACAGCTACCTGAACGCGATCACGCCTCACTTCCGCGTCGATCCGGAACCGGCAAACGCCTACCAGGCCAACTACAGCCTGCCGGTGACCGTGGCCGTCACGCTGCAGCGCGGCAGCTTCTACAAGGCGGATATCCAGGCCTGGGACGACCCGCAGGTGCGTCGTTTGCGCCGCCGGGTCAGGGTAGGGCTGGAAGAGGGACTGGAAAAGGCCGGCAGGAACGGCTGCGAGGTGCGGATCACCATGAATGATGGCCGCAAGTATCGCGGCCGTGTGGAATATGCCCGCGGCGAACCGGAGAACATGATGAGCGCTGCGGAGTTCGAGGGCAAGTTCCGCAAGCTGGCCGGCGATCTGCTGCCGGAAGAGAGCATCGCCGCCCTCATCGATGCCTGCGATCACCTGGAGGACCTGGAGGACGTGGGCCGGCTGGTGCAGCTGACCAGGGTCGGGGTCCCGGTCTGAGCCATGCGGGGCGCGATGGCCTGCCGGGCCCGCGAGGGCGGGAAGTCTCCGCAATGAGCAGGGACAGGTCCCGCAACGCCGTCGACATTATTGCCGCGCATGCCGCGCAAAGGCGCTATGAAGACCTGAGTGAACAAACGGTCACCCGGGCGCGCCAGGTGCTGCTTGACACGCTCGGCACGACCCTGGGCGGCTACCAGACCCGCCTGGGACGGCTGACGGCGGATTTCGCGGCGTACCGCTACCCGGGCGAGGCGGCGACCCTGGTGGCCGACGGCCGCGGCAGCACGCTCGAGGGCGCGGCCTGGGCCAACGGCACCATGAGCAAGATCCTGGGGATGGACGACACCAGCCGTCTCTCGGGGCACGTGGCCTCGGAGCTCGTGCCGGTCGTGCTGGCCCTGGGCGAGCATCTGCAGCTGAGTGGCCGCCAGCTGATCACGGCCCTGGCGGTCGGCTACGACGTCTTCGACGCCATTCAGCCGGCCGTGTGGGACTGGCAACGCGAGCGCGCCCTGGACCACAAGAGCCACGTGGGCTCGATGGCCGCCGCGGTGACGGCGGCGGTCGCCATGGGGCTGGACCAGGAAGCGATCGGCAACGCCCTGGCGCTCGCCATGGACATGGCCAGCGGCACCGAACAGTACGTCCCGGATGCCGGTTACTGCGACAGCAAGGACCTGCTGGCCGGCCTCGGCGCGCGCAACGGCATCTTCGCCGCGAGTCTGGCGGCGTCCGGTTTTCGGGGCCCGCCCGGCGCGCTGGACGGGCCCTACGGCTATTTCCACGCCTTCGGTCCGGGTTTCGATCCCTCCACTCTGGAGGGCCTGGGGGAACATCATGGCCTGGCGCAGACGGGCTTCAAACCGCACGCCGGTTGCCGCCACGTGCACTCCTGCGTGGACGCGACCCAGGCCCTGATGAAGAGCAACGGAAGGCTGGACCTGGATGCCATCGCCGCCATCGAGATCGATAGCTACCCCCTGGCGATCACGCCCGAAAACCGCGTCAATCCGGAGCCGGGGACGGCCGAACTGGCCGGATACAGCCTGCCGGTGACGGTCGCCGTCGTGCTGCAGCGCGGCAGCTGGTACCGGGCCGACATCGACGCCTGCTGGGACGACCCGCTGACGCGCCGCCTGCGCCGCCTGGTGAAGATCGGGCTGGACGAGCACCTGGTCGCCGCGGACAGCAATGGCTGCGAAGTGCGGGTCACCATGCGCGACGGCGCGGAGTATCGCGGTCGCGTGGAATACGCCCTGGGTGAACCGGAGAACATGCTGGACGAGGCGCAGTTTGAAGGCAAGTTTCGCTATCTGGCGGGCGACCTGCTGCCCGAAGCGCAGATCGCCGGGCTCATCGATGCCTGCGGGCGACTTGAAGAACTGGACGACGTCGGCCGGCTGCTGCGGCTGGCGTCGGCGCATTGACCGGAACAGAAACGGGAGAACGGCCATGAAGATCACCGAAGTACGTTCGACCATCGTCCGCATTCCACGCCGCCGTCTGTTGCTCACCTACTATGGCGGGTCGCCGGATACGGCCACCGTGGTGGCGGAGGTGATGACCGACGAGGGCATCACCGGCATCGGCCAGACGATCGCGCCGGCGCCCTTCTACGGCGATTCAGTGGAAGTCATCAAGGCGGCCACCGACGCCTACCTGGCGCCCGCCATGGTGGGCAAGGACCCCTTCGCCATCGAGCAACGCTTCGCCGAGATGCAGGCGTTGAGCGTGAGCGACTACGCCATCACCTCGGTCGAGATGGCCCTGTGGGACCTCAAGGGCAAGGCCCTGGGCGTGCCGGTCTACGAATTGCTGGGCGGACGTTGCAACGCCGGCGCCCCGCTGCACGCCCTCGCCGACCACGACGACCCCGACGTGATGGCCGAGCAGGTCAACCAGAAGGTGGAGGAGGGCTGGACCTGGTTCAAGGCCAAGATCGGCTTTGAAGTGGACGAGGACATCGCCATGTACGCCCGCATTCGCGAACTCTGCGACGATCGCGCCCGCTTCCAGCTGGACAGCAACACCGGCTACACCCTGGGGCAGGCGGTGCGGGCGCTGCCGGTGATGGAACAGATCGGCGGCGTGGGCCTGTTTGAGCAGCCCGTGCGCTATGTGGACGAGATGGCCGTGCTGGCCGCCCGTCTGAACACGCCGCTGCAGGCGGACGAGATCACGCTCGGCCCGCGCAGCATTTACGAGATCGCGCACGCCGGCGCGGCGCACGTGCTGCACTACAAGCTGGAGAAGTACGGCGGCCTGCTGCCGGGGCACAA
Organism: Anaerolineaceae bacterium; assembly: GCA_026708325.1. Taxonomy (GTDB): domain Bacteria; phylum Chloroflexota; class Anaerolineae; order Aggregatilineales; family Phototrophicaceae; genus JAGWBD01. The sequence continues at coordinate 22,738 of JAPOVC010000025.1, forward strand.
GATGAATGCCGTCGCCGAAGCCGCCGGCCTGGAGATCTCGGTCGCGCCCTATTTCGACATCATGGCCGCCGGCGCCGCCCATCTGGCCGCCAGCACGCGCATCGCGAAATGGCGCGCCGGCTTTTCGGACATGACCGACACCCTGCTGGCCGAGCCCTACGAGCCGGAGCCGGGGGCGCAGGTGCTGGAGCCGCTGGAAGCGCCCGGCCTGGGCGTGGCAATCGACCAGGACAAACTGGCATACTGCGCGGCGCATGACGGCAATCTGGGCTAGCGACAGGGGTGAAACGCGACGATGAGCGACCAGAGACCGCCCGTAGTCACAGAAGACATTAGCAGGCCGCCGGCGCATCTCATCGAGGGACTGAAATACATCGGCAGCGCCACCGCCTCCGCCGAACTCAGCAAGCTGGGCATCCGTGACGCGCAGATTCGCGGCCCCGTGGCCCTGACACCGGGGGCCTCCGTCGTCGGGCCGGCGCTGACGCTGCAGTGCATGCCGCGGCGCGAGGACATGATCGACCCGGACGAGTACGTGGACCCGCAGCGCCAGTTGCACCGCCACGTGCTTTTCCACACGCAGCCGGGTGACGTGGTGGTGGTGGACGCGCGCGGCGACATGGGCAGCGGTGTCTTCGGCGAGATGATGTTGACCTACTTCCAGGGACGCGGCGGCATCGGCGTGGTCATCGACGGCTGCATCCGTGACTTCGGCCACGCGCGCACGCTGGACCTGGGCCTGTGGCTGCGCGGCGCAACACCCAACTTTCACACCCAGACCAACATCATGCCCTTCGCCGTGAACCAGCCGATCGCCTGCGGCGGCACGCTGGTCATGCCCGGCGACATCATCGTCGCGGACGACGACGGCGCGGTCAACGTGCCCGTCGCCCTGGCCGAAGAGCTGATCCGGACCGCCGGTGAACATGCCGACTGGGAAGTCTTTTCGCGCATGAAACTGGCCGAGGGCGGCGACCTGCGCAAGTATTATCCGCTGCGGGAAGACGCCCGCGAGGAATACGAAGCCTGGCGCCGCAGCCAGGAATGAGACGCAGGACAATGCGAGGGGGCGCAACGCCCCTGTGGCGCCGCCTGACCGGCTGGCTGCTGCTGCTGGGCGCCGGTCTGCTCTTCCTGGCGACCGGCGCGCTGGTGCTGACCGACCTGCTGCCGGTCGATGGTGCGGCGGCGCCGGCCACCGTCGACGCGCCGCCACCGAAGCCGCTTTTGCCTGGCGACAGCCGGCCCGTCCGGCCCGCCACGACCGTGAATCTGCCGACCATCAGCCCGGCGCAGCTGGATGTCTTCCTGCAGCGCTCCGTCGTTCCCGGCCCGCCTCTGAGGGACCTGCTGCTGGAACGCAACGTCTACGATCCCTTCACCGTCATTCCCGAACGCCAGCGCAGCGAGGTCATCCAGTACACCATCGAGAAGGGCGATACGGTCATCCACATCGCCGAGCGTTTCGGCCTGCAGCCGAATACCATCGCCTGGTCCAACGAACGCTCGATCATCCAGAGTTTGCGGCCGGGCCGCGTGCTGAACATCCCGCCGGTGGATGGCGTGTATCACACGGTCATTGGCACGCGCAACATCGCCGAAATCACCCGTTCCTACGACGTGGACGACCCCTGGCTGGTGATTGATTCAGAATTCAACCAGCTCTTCGGCGCGACGCCGGAAACGGTGCTGCCCAGCGGCACCCGCATCCTCATCCCCGGCGGCGAGGCGGAACAGATCGCCTGGACGCCGCGCGTCCAGCGCGAGGGCGGCACGAGCCGCAGCGGCGGCAGTTTCGTTTCCTTCGCTACCGGCCAGCCCGGCAGTTGCGGTCGCGTCCAGAACGCCACCGGCAGTTTCTGGACCAACCCCATGAGCAGCTACACCATCACCCAGGGCTTTTCGATTTACCACAGCGGCATTGACCTGGCCGGTGTCGTGGGCGCGCCGGTGCGCGCGGCCAATGGCGGCGTGGTCATCTTCTCCGGCTGGAACACCTACGGCTACGGCTACACCGTTGTGCTGTCGCACGGGCCCTTCACCACGGTTTACGGTCATCTGAGCCGCATTGACGTACGCTGCCGTCAACTGGTCGGCGCCGGCCAGGTGATCGGCGGCCTGGGCAACAGCGGCAACTCCACCGGCCCGCATCTGCATTTTGAGATTCGCTATCTGGATACGCCGCAGAACCCGGCGGCCACCATCGGCTTCTAGCCCAGGCTTCCCAGCCAGGCCTCTAGGGCGGGCCGGGTGAGCTCCGGGTGGCTCAGCGGGAAGAGGTGACCGCAGCCCGGCAAGCTGACCTGGGTTGCCGCTGGCAGCAACGCCCGGGCGCGCTCCAGGGAATCGGCCGGGAAGGTCTCGCTGTCCGCGCCCTGCAGCAGCGTGGTCGGCATTTGTCCACCCAGACGCGCCAGCGCGCGCCATGGCTCCAGCTCCACTGAAGTGTAGTACCAGGCTTCCCAGTCCCTGCGCCAGTTGAGTTCAAAACCGGCGCCATCACGGGCGGGGCGCGTCATGCTGCGCGTGTAGGCCCACAGCGCCGCGTCGCTCCAGTCGGCGAAGAGAGGCTTCGGACGCCAGTAGGTGAAGGCGGCCTCCTGCGAGGCGAAGCGATGCTGCCGCTCCCGCGCCCCCTGCGCCAGGGGCATCTGGTCCAGTTCAGCGCGATCGCGCAGACCACGCAGCAAGGCCAGGCGTTCATCCGTCAGGATGGCGGGGTCGAGCAGGGCCAGGGCGCGAAAACGTTGCGGCTCGCGCAGGGCGGCCAGCATCAGCACGACGGCGCCCATGGAATGGCCCAGGGCCACGACCCCGCGCAGATCGTGCTGCGCCATGGCGGCCAGCAGGTCGTCGGCCAGCGACTGCCAACTGCCGGGCTCCGCTGGCGGCGGGCCGCTGTCGGGCCACATGGCGCGCGGCGGCAGGCTTAGCAAGCGCCAGTCGCGCGCGAGCGGCGTCAGCAGGGGCTCGTAGCAGAGGGGCGGGAAGCCGTTGGCCGGCGCCAGCAGCAGGGGCGGGGATGACGCCTGGCCTCCCAACAGTTCCAGCGGGTACTCGCTCACATGCTCTCCTGAACTCGTGACATGACGCGCAGCCGCAGGCCGTTTCCGCCATCCATTGGCGTGGGTCGCGGCAGGAACTGCGCCACCGGGACCTGGAAGCCCTGCGCCTCCGGCAGTGTCGCACATTCGAATGGCGTCGGGAAGTGCCAGGGGATGCTGTCCGGTTACGGTCGGGCCCGTACGCCGCCACCGGGCATCGCGGCGGACGAGGTCGCTTCCGGGTCGATTCGACGGGCGATGCAGTCAGGCGGGCGAGTGGATGAGAAGTTTCGAGCTCAGTCCCGGGTTCATGACCGTCCAGGACTTCATTGTTGAATTGTTAATACATGTCCGAACAACCCCTACTAATTCCAGGTTTCTCTGCTACAGTGCGTTTTACCGGAACATTTGCTGCGTCCTGCGGTTCCGACCCGAACGCAGGCAGCGAAGCTTCCGTGCAGGTACTGACCGACCGAAATTGTCCGGGGAGACAAACATGAAGAAACTTTTCGCCATCGTTTTCGTGCTCGCCTTCGTGCTGCTGGCCAACATGAGCCTGGTGACGGCTGACATGCACGGCTGGTGGGCGGAAGCGGCCGCGCCCTATGCCGGCGTGACCATCCGCGGCGTATCCGAAAGTACGCCGCCCTCGAATTACGTGGCCGATGTTCTGGCGGCGCAATTCACCGAACTCACCGGCATCAACGTTGAGTTTGAGACGACGTCCTGGGACCAGATGTATTCCAAGGCGATCAACGACATGGAAGCCAACACCGGCATCTATGACTTCGTCTACATCGAGCAGGACATCATTTACTCCTACCTGGCGCAGGACTACCTGGTGAATCTGACGCAGTTCGCGGCGGACAACCCGGACCTGGCCTATGAAGGCTATGACGAGAGCGCCTTCACGAGCTTCGCCGATTACTTCAAGAACGCCGATGGCGATCTCTTCGGCGTGCCGATGGAAGCCTTCGTCAAGGTCTACCTCTATCGCAAGGACCTCTTCGAGAATCCCGATATCATGGCCGCCTTCGAGGCCGAGTACGGCTATCCGCTGGCGCCCGCCGGGAACTTCGACCAGTATCGCGACAACGCCGAATTCTTCACGGGATACGGCGAAAGCATGGACATGGACCTCTGGGGCACCACGGTGCAGGGCTCGACCGGGCATCCGGCCTCGACCTACGAATTCCTTGAGACGATTGGCCCCTCCTTTGGTCTGTACAACTGGGGCATCAATCTGGAAGCCGGCTCCGCGCAGAGCGCCAATGGCGGCGCGCTGGATGGCGATACCGCCGTTGAAGCGCTGACCTTCTGGCTGAGCATGCTGCCCTTCGCCCCGCCGGAGGCCACCGCCAGCACCTGGGACGAGGTTGCCTCCACCTTCGCCGCCGGTCGCGCCGCGCAGGGCTGGGTCTATGGTGAGAACGCCGCCTGGATCGCCACTGACGAGTCGCGCTCGACCGTCACCGGCAACGTTGGCGTCCGCCTGCCCGTCACGGCTGAAGGCGTGATCGACGCTGCCTCGATGGGCGAGGGCTACATCGGCTATTATGATGGTGGCGCCTTCGGCGTGCCGCATTCGTCGCGCAACAAGGAAGCCACGCTGCTCTGGCTGCAGTTCATCGGTCAGGAATCGGTACAGGCTGAGTGGGCCGCCGCCGGCGCGCGCATCACCCACACCGCCACATTCGACGATCCCCTGATCGCCGAACAGGACGCAAAGGTCGATGGTTACTACACGCTTCTGGAAGAACAGGGTCCGCTCTTCGCCGGCGCTCCGCCCTATCCCTTCCACGCGCAGGTCCGTGAAGTTATCGATCCCTTCATCCAGCGCGCGATTCTGGGCGAGCTTTCACCGGCTGACGCCCTGTCGCAGGCCGCGATGGCTGTGGACGAGGAACTCTCGCGTTTGGGCTACGGCGCGTAAGCCGTCGCAACAGGCGAGGGAACAGGGTGACTTCACGTCACCCTGTTTTGTCATTGGCAGGGGAATCGCCTGATGCGTAACTCGCGCACTGGCTGGCTGCTGCTCGCTCCCACATTGATTATTTTGGTCATTTTCGGCTTCATACCCTTTCTTTACGTGTTGTTTGTCGGCTTCAACCAGTGGAATGTCTTTTCGGCGGATGACGGTCTGGTATTCAACGGACTGGACAATTTCCGGCGGCTCGTCTTCGATGATGACTTTCTGCATTCGGTCGGCCTGACCATCCGCTTCGCCGTCTTCGCCATCGGCAGCCAGGTCGTGCTTGGCTTCCTGCTGGCGCAAATGTTGACGCGCAATTTCCCTGGTAAATCGCTGTTTCGCGTCATCCATACCTTGCCGCTGATGGTGGCGCCGATCGCCGTGGGCGCCATCTGGCGACTGCTGGTGATCCCGGGCTTCGGTCCCGTGCCTTTCTTCCTTGATCGCTGGTTCGATATCACCTATCAGATCGGCTCCTTTCCCGAACAGGCGCTGCTGACGTCGATCGTCATGGACGTCTGGCACTGGACGCCCTTCGTCACCCTGACGATGCTGGCCGGTCTGTCTTCGATACCGCGGGAGCCGGTCGAGCAGGCAAGGGTTGACGGCGCCAATCGCCTGCAGGTGTTCTGGTACGTGACCCTGCCATTTCTGCGGCCCGTGCTGCTGACGACCGTATTCATCCGCATCATGGACGCCATCCGCACCGTCGACGAGGTCTGGATGCTGGCCGGTGGCGGACCCGGCACGCGCTTCACCGGCATCTATATCTGGCGCGTGGTCTTCCCGCGCACCGATTACGGTTACGGCTCGTCGATATCGATCATCACCCTGTATCTGACGATTGTGCTCTGCTGGCTGCTGTTCATCGCGATCTCGGGTCAGCGCAAGGGAGAGGTCGAATGAGCATCGGGGTGTCCCGACGCGCCGCAGGCTCACTGACAAGCTCCGCGTTCTGGGTCTTCATGACCCTGCTGTCCCTGATCCCGATCTGGTGGATGTTCGTGGTTTCCATGCGCAGCCGCGTGGAGCTCTTCAGCCGGCCAAACCTGGCCATCTCCAGGTTCTACGTCGAGAATTACAGCAATGTACTGGGTGACAGCAGCTTCCAGCGCTACATGACCAACTCGGTCGTCGTCTCAACCTGCAACGCAGCGCTGGTGATGACCCTGGCGCTGCTGGCGACATACGCGCTCTCGCGTTACAAGCTGGTCGGCCGGGACAATATCTTCTTCTGGCTGATCACCAACCGCATGGCGCCACCGGCCGCCTTCCTGCTGCCGCTGTTCATCATGTTCACGCGCAGTTTTCGTATCGGGGACTGGACGCTTTTCGATACGCAGATCGGCCTGATCCTGCTCTACTGCGTCTTCAATCTGCCCTTTGCCATCTGGCTCCTGAAGGGCGTGGTGGATGGCATACCGATCGAGCTGGATGACGCGGCGATGATTGACGGCGCGGGCCTGGGCGGCGTTCTGCGACACGTGGTGATCCCCCTGGCGGCGCCCGGGCTGGCGGTGACGGGCATTTTGAGCTGGGTCTTCTCCTGGAATGAATACCTCTTCGCGGCGAATTTGACGAGCGTCGAGGCGCGCACGATCACGACCGGACTCGCCGAGTTCGTGACGGTGACCGGCACCAACTGGGGCGAACTGGCGGCGATGTCCATGATCACGCTGATCCCGTCGGCGATCATCGTCATCGTGGCGCAGCGTTATATCGTCATGGGCCTGACCTTCGGCGCGGTCAAGGAGTAGCGGGCGATGGAAGACCAGGGCAAGAAGCGGGGGAGCGGGGGCTTTTTGCCCTTTCACACCAATGCCTTCGACCGCGTCTTCATCGGCGTCGTGATCCTGATCGGCATCCACCTCCTGTGGCTGCGTTTCATGGAGCCGACGCTGCCGATCGGCGTGGCGACGCTGATCTCGCTCCTGATCGGGTATATCGTGGTGCGCCGCGGCTGAATGGCCGCCTCAGATTGACGCCAGAAGCGGCATTCCCGGCGGCGCCGGCCCCTGCAGGCTGAAGAGCGGCGGGACCTCGCTCAGGGCCCTTCCCGCAGTCGCGCGACGACCCGCAGCCGCACGTAGTCGGCGATCCAGTGACCGTCGCGCCACTGCGTCGGGCGCAGCCGTCGTTCGCAGGCGTCCAGCACGCGTTCCCGGTCGGCCGTATCGAGCCGCTCCAGTTGCTCGCCCAGGAACATGGCGTACCAGTTGCGCAGCCCGTCTTCACCCTCCAGGGGCGTGGGCCGCGGGAAGAGTTGTGCCGCCAGGACCTGAAAGCCCTGCGCTTCCAGCAGGGCGCTGTAGGCTGTCGCTGCAGGAAAGTACCAGGGGAAACGCTCCGGTTCCGGCTGGCCCAGGTCGCGCAGGGCGGCGCTAAAGGCTTCGTAGAGCCTGTGCACGTTGCCCGCGCCGCCGAACTCGGCGACCAGACGGCCGCCCGGCCGCAGCGCGCGCGCCATGCAGGCCGCGGCGCCCTGGGCATCCGGCATCCAGTGCAGGGCAGCGTTGGAGAAAATGGCGTCGAAGGGCGCGTCGACCTGGAAGTCTTGGCCGTCCGCCCGGATGAAGCGCAGCCGCGGGTAGTTGGCGCGCGCCTGGCGCAACATGGCCGCGTCGCTGTCCAGCCCCGTGACGCGGGCGCCCGAGTCGGCGATCTGCTGCGTCAGGTGGCCCGTGCCGCAGCCAAGGTCGAGGATGCGTTCGCCGGCCTGCGGCGCCAGCAGGTCGATCAGGCCCTCGCCGAGGCGCGAGACGAAGCGGTGCTGCGCCTCATAGAGCGCGCTGTCCCAGCGCCGGGCGGTCACAACACGCGTCAGACGGCGGTGACCAGCACGGGCGCGCCGCGGGTGATGACGACCGTGTGCTCGAATTGCACGGCCAACGCGCCGTCGATTGTGCGCAGGGTCCAGCCGTCGTCGGCCTTGCGAATGTGCGGTTTGCCCGTGGTCAGGAAGGGCTCAAGCGTCAACACCATGCCTTCGCGCAGTTTGTCGCGCGCCGCGCGGTTGAAGTAATGAGGTATGGCGTGCGGCGGCTCGTGCAGGCCGCGGCCCACGCCATGGCCTCCCAGTTCGCGAATGATGCGGTAGCCGGCGGGCCGCGTGACGCGCTCGACGGCCTTGCCAATCGCCGAGAGACGCCGGCCCGCGCGCGCCGCGTCGATGGCGGCGTCCAGCGCCTGACGGCCCGTCGCCAGCATCCTGCGCCTGGCGTCGGAAACAGGCGGCACGCCAAAGCTGCTGCCGCTATCGGCATAAAAGCCGTCCATCTCGGCCGAGACGTCGATGTTGACCAGGTCACCGGCCTGGATGAGGCGCTGGCCGGGGATGCCGTGGGCGGCCTCGTCGTTGATGCTGATGCAGGTGTGGCCGGGGAAGTTGTAGGTCAGGATGGGCGCGGAACGCGCCCCCTGCTGCTGCAGGAAACGCGCGCCGATGGCGTCCAGTTCGGCGGTGCTCATACCGGCCTCAATGGCCGCGCCCATGTGCTGCAGCGTAAGGCCGACGATGCGGCCGATGCGCAGCAGGGCGGCCAGTTCCGCCTCGTTGCGGACCGTCATACGGGTTCAGCCACCGATGTGGTACATCTCAATCTTGTGCTCTCGTGGCTGCGCCAGCGCGAAGCGCTCTTCGGAGTAGCGGTCCTCGCGTTTTCTCCAGGTGCCGCGCACGATGGCCTCCAGCTCGTCATCGCTGGCGCCGGCGCGCAGCGGCCCGCGCAGGTCGACGCCCTCACTGGCGAAAAGACAGGTGAAGAGTCGCCCTTCCGGCGAAAGTCGCAGGCGCGTACAGGCGCCGCAGAAGGGTTGGGTCACCGAGGTGATCAGGCCGATTTCGCCGCCGCCGTCGCGGTAACGGTAACGACGCGCCACCTCGCCGAAGTAGTTGCGGCCCAGCGGCTCCAGCGGCAGTTCGGCGTCGATGCGGGCCACAATCTCCGCCGCCGGCACGACGTCGTCCATGCGCCAGCCGTTCATCGTGCCCACGTCCATGTACTCGATGAAGCGGATGATGCAACCGTGTTCGCGGCCATAACGCGCCAGATCGACCAAAGTGTGGTCGTTGAGTCCGCGCTGCACCACGGCGTTGATCTTGACCGGGCCCAGACCGGCCGCGTCGGCGGCGCGGATGCCACCCAGCACGCGCCCGACGCTGCCTCGTCCGCCGCTCATGAGTTTGAAAATATCTTCATCGAGGGTGTCGAGGCTGACCGTCACGCGGCGCAGGCCGGCTTCCTTCAGCGCCGGCGCGTGTTCCGCCAGGTGCCAGGCATTGGTGGTCATGGCGAAGTCCTCGACCGCGTCGTACTGCGCCAGCAGCCGCACCAGCTCCGTCAGGCCGGGGCGCACCAGGGGTTCGCCGCCCGTCAGACGCAGCTTGAGCGCGCCGAGGCGCACGATAACGCCCACCAGACGCGTGATTTCCCCGAAGTCCAGCAGTTCACGGCGCGCAAGGAAGCGGTAGCCCTCGCCGAAGACCTCGGCCGGCATGCAGTAGCCGCAACGGAAGTTGCAACGGTCGGTGACCGAGATGCGCAGGTCGCGCAGGGGGCGGTTGAATCGGTCTTCGGGCATGACCACGCCGGTGGTTTTCGGGTACAGTGACAATTTCAGTGTACAGAACGCCGGGGGGTCTGGCAAGATGACCGCCTGCGGAGGGCCATGCTCAGCGAACCCGCGTTGTCGCATGACAGCATTGGCGAGGCCGTTCACCGCCTCTGGGACCTGCAGGTTGTGGCGCTGGAGTTTCTGTCGCCGGGTGGCGAGTGTTCCTGGGGATACCGGCTCGAAACGGCCGCTGGCGGGCGACTGTTTCTCAAGCTGTCGCAGCCACGCGTCTGCGGCACCACGCTGTGTGAACAGAACCTGGCCGCCGCCGACGGCCTGGCGCGCGCGCTCGGCCACGAGCGCATCGTCAGCGCCTGGCGTTCCCGCCGGGGGCGCTTTCTGGAGAGCATTGACGCGTATCAGGCGCGGCTGCAACCCTGGGTGGAGGGCGTGGCCTTCATGGACCTCCGCGACGGGCCGGATACCGGTCAGCAGCGTCGACTGGGCGAGCTGGTGGCGGACATCCACGGTTTCCGACCGGCGCAGCGCCCGCTGGACGAGGACTTCTCGGCGCCGGAAATGCGCGACTGGCCGACACTCTTGCAGGCGCTGGACGCGCCGGCGGCGGAGCGGAGCCCGGCGCAACTGGCGCTGGCGGACCTGGTGCGGGAGGCGCGGCCGCGCATGGCGCGCTGGATCGAGGCTTATCATGATCTTGTGGGTCGCGTGCGGGCGGCGGGGCATCCCTGCGTTTTCTGCCATGGCGATCCCTCCAGCGGCAATGCCCTGGTCAGGCCGGACGGCGGCCTGACGCTGGTCGACCTGGATTCACCCGCCTGGGCGCCGCGCGAGCGCGATCTCTTTCATTTGCGAGGGTGGCCCGCCGCGCTGGAGGCGTATGGTCGTCGCTATCCCGACGTCGAGATGGACGCCGATCTGCTACGTCTCTACCAGTTGGCCTGGGACATCGGCGAGGTGGTGGACTATGGCTGGCGCGCCCTGCTGACGCAGCAGAGCGCGGCGCAGCAGCGGCACGACCTGCGCGGTCTGCGGGTGCATCTTGAGGAGGCGTTGTGAGACCTCAACTGGTCTGCGAGGACTGCGGCGAGGTCTGCGGCGCGCTGGACTGGCACTGCGAGGGTGCGCGCCTGCGCATCGCCAACCTGCCGCGTTACGATCACAATGCGCGCGATTGTCAGTCCCGGGGCCTGTGGCGTTACGCGGCCATGTTGCCCGCGAACCGACGCGTTTCCCTGGGGGCGGGCGACACACCGCTGGTGCCCGTGCAACTCGACGCCCAGGCCTTCCACGCCAAGCTGGAATACTGCAACCCGACCGGCTCCTTCAAGGACCGCGGCACGGAGTTGATGGTCAACCATTTCCTGGCCAATGGCGTCGACGCGGTCGTCGAGGACTCTTCGGGCAACGCCGGTGCTTCGCTGGCGGCCTACGCCGCGGCGGCCGGCATCCGCGCGCGCATCTTCGCGCCGGCCGACGCGCCCGCGGCCAAACTGGCGCATATCCGCGCCTACGGCGCCGACCTGGTGACGGTACCCGGCCCGCGCCAGGCGGCCGCCGACGCCTGTCTGGCCGCAGCGGAGACGGCGGTCTACGCCAGCCACGCCTGGAGTCCCTTTTTCGTCGCCGGCCAGATGACCTGCGCCTGGGAGATCTTCGAGCAGGGCGGCGCGCCCGACGTCCTGCTCTGCTGCGCGGGCCACGGCGGGCTCTTCACCGGTCTGGCACGCGGTTTTGCAGCGCTGAAGGATGCCGGTCTGATCGAACGGTTGCCGCGCATGGTGGTCGCCCAGGCGGCCGCCTGCGACCCCCTGGTGCGGGCCTGGGAGAGCGGCCTGGACGAAACGCCGGCCCTTTCGCCGACAGCCAGCGTCGCGGACGGCATCTCGGTGGCGCTGCCGGTGCATGGCACGGAGATCCTGCGCGCGCTGCGCGATACGGATGGAGCCGCGCTGCGCGTCAGTGACGTGGAGATTCTGGCCGCGCAGCGTCGCCTGTGGCGTCAGGGGCTGCTGGCGGAGCCGACGAGCGCCGTCCCGGTGGCGGCCCTGTTGAGCGGGCAGTTGCCTCTGGAAGGCCGCATCGTCATCCCGCTGACCGGCAGCGGCCTCAAGTTGCTGGCGTGAAGGGCGTTAAAATGCCGCCCATGCGCAGGCACTGGTTCGCTGTCTACCTCTTCTATCTGATTTGTGCCGCGCTGATCACCTGGCCGCTGGTCGCCCGCCTGAACACCCATCTGGTGGGATTTCTGTTCTGGGACAGCGCGGAGCGGGCGCACCACGTCTGGTGGTTGACGCATGCGCTGCGAACAGGTCAACCCCTGTTTTGGCTGCCCAATCTGGGCTGGCCGGATGGCATGGCGGGCATCACCCTGGTGGGACATCCGCTGCAACACATGCCGGCCGCCCTGTTGGCTCTGGCACTGCCACTGCTGGTAGCCGACAACCTGGCGCTGCTGTTGCAGATGGCATTGATGGGCCTCGGCATGTATGCCCTGGGGCTGCATCTGGCCCGCGGACGCCGCATCGCTGCGCTGGTCGGCGGTCTGGTGTTTATGGCGGCGCCGACCTTTCAGGCGCATTTGGGCGACGGTCACAACATTCATCACTCGCTGGCCTTCGCCCCGCTTTTTGTGCTGGCATTGCTTCGCCTGAAGAACACAAGCGGACGATCTCGCTGGAGTTGGTTTGTCGCCGGTTCCCTGAGTTTCGCGCTTGTCAGCGGTGGCCATGCACTGAATGCCATTCACATGTTGCTGCCACTGGCAGGAATGTTGTTTCTGCAGAGGTTGCTTCTGCGAGACTGGTCCGGTCTTGTGCAACTCGTGCTGGTTTGTCTTTCAGGAGCAGTTTTGCAATTCCTGATCATTCTTCCCGTCTTTCGCGAAACCCTGGGAAATCCGGCCTATACCGGCGCAAGGGGCGAAGTACCCTTCAGTCTGGACCTGCTCAGCATTGTGACTCCATCCCATTTTCATCCACTCTACGGTCAGCTGGAACATGCGTTTCCGGTGCTCGGCCCCCGACCCGCGGAGCGCTCGGCCTGGATCGGGTTCATTCCCGCTGCGCTGGCCTTGCTGGCGCTGGCGCGTGGGCGCGGCCGCTTTTGGCTGGGCCTGGCGCTGGTCTCCTGGGTGCTCGCGCTGGGGCCGCTCCTGAAACTGCAGGGTGAACCCTTGAACGTCGTGGTAGATGGCCGCGCCAGCTACGTGACCATGCCCCAAGTCCTCTTCGAGGGCCTGCCCCTTTTGAAGATTGACCGGACACCGGGGCGCTTCAGCTTTGCTCTTGCGCTGGCGCTGGCCTGTCTGGCCACAATCGGTATGACCCTGCTGGCCGGGAACCGGAGATTGCAGGGTCAACGTCGACGACTTGCGGCAATGATACTGTTGCCGGCCCTGATTCTCTTCGATTATCAATGGTACTGGCCCTTGCCAACCTTCGACGCGTCTGTCCCGGCAGAGATTGCCGCACTGGGTCAGCGGCCCGGTTTGCGCGCCGTATTTGATATTCCAGCGCAAAATCGGGGTCCGCGCAATGCGGCAATGTGGTTGCAAACGGCACATCGACTACCGATACTGGGTGGACACGTCACTCGCAGGTCGCCTGTCAACCCGGCGCGGCTGCGTTTGCTGCAAGAGACGCTTGACCCGGCGTTGCTGCGGGCGGCAGGCGCCGACATCGTGATCGTGCATCTGCGCTTCGCGTCGCCATGGCAACATGAACTGGCTGAAGCCAAACTGGGGACGCCTCTGTACCAGGACGGGAATTTCGCTGTTTACCAGACCCCCGATACAGATGCCGAGCCAGTTCAGTTCGTGCCGCCTGCGACGACGCAAAGATTCGGGCAGCGCATCGAGGTGCCTGTGTATTCTCCCCGGACCGGCTGGCTGGACGTGAACGCCGATCTGGCAGAAGGCGGGCGCGATTTGCGGGTCTTGCTGGACGACATAGCTGTGGCGAGCTGGCCGCGCTCCGCAAGGGGCTCCAGCGCCAGAGCCGTCAGTCTGCCCCTGCAGGCCGATGCCTGGCACATGTTGACAATCATGCCTGTTCCGCGATGCTCGACAGTGGCGGATCCTGCGGTGGTTTGCCCGCAGGTGGAGCTGAATGATTTCAGGCTGGAGGTGGTTCCTGCGCCCTTTGTTCAGGCCCGCTTTGGCGAAGGTGTCGAACTGTGGGCCGCGTCCCTGCCAACGCAGGCGCAGGCCGGTGAGGAACTGACGCTAAGGATGCACTGGTTTATGGAAAAAGGACGCGACCGATTCGACGTTCGCTTCGTCCACGTGCTGGACGGGGAGGGCGTGCTTGTCGCCCAGTCGGACGAGGATCCCGGCTCCCTGCCGGCGGGGTCCGAATACGTTGAGCGAGCCGGGCTGCAACTGCCTGACGATTTGCCCGCCGGCGAATACAGCGTCTGGCTGGGCTGGTACCGTTACCCGGAAATCAGACGACTGCCGCTGCTCGAACCTGCCGGCCCGGGAAGCGATATTCTGCCGCTGGGAACTGTTCGCATCGAATGACTACCCTGGATCTGCGCCGTCACGCAACTGGCGTTGCGGTCCCTGAGGGCAAGACGGGCATTTCGCTGGCGGCGCAGAAGCTGCTGTGGCGTCAGGGGCTGCTGGCCGAGCCGACCAGCGCCGTCCCGGTGGCCGCCCTGTCAGGCGGGCAATCGCCTCTGGAAGGCCGCATCGTCATCCCGCTGACCGGCAGCGGCCTCAAGTCGCTGGCGTGAAGAGCGTTAAAATGCCGCCCATGCGCAGGCACTGGTTCGTTGTCTACCTCTTCTATCTGTTTTGTGCCGCGTTGATCACCTGGCCGCTGGTCACCCGCATGGGCACCCATCTGGCCGGGGTCGACTTCACTGACAGCCTGGAACGCGCGCATCACGTCTGGTGGCTGGTCCATGCCTTGCGCACGGGTCAGCCCCTGTTCTGGCTGCCCAACCTGGGCTGGCCGGACGGAATGGCGGGCATCTCCCTGGTGGGCCAACCACTGCAACACCTTCCCTTTGTCCTGCTGGCCATGTTTCTGCCCCTGCTGGTAGCCGACAATCTGGCGCTGCTGTTGCAGATCGCGTTGATGGGCCTTGGAATGTATGCCCTGGGGCTGCATCTGGCCCGCGGTTGCCGCGCTGCCGCGCTGGTCGGCGGGCTGGTGTTCATGGCGGCGCCAACCTTTCAGGCGCATCTGGGTGACGGTCATAACATGCATCTTTCGCTGGCCTTTGCGCCGCTTTTTGTGCTGGCGTTGCTGCGAATGCGAGACGCGACAGGACGATCTCGCCGGCGCTGGTTTGTCGCCGCTTCCCTGTGCCTTGCACTTGTCACCTGGGGTTACACCCTGAATGCGATCCATGCCTTGTTGCCGCTTGTAACCCTGCTTGTTCTGCAGAGGTTGGCGCAACAGGACTGGCCCGGCCTGGTGCAGCTTGTTCTTGTTTGTCTGGCGGGCGCCATGTTGCAGCTTCTGTTTCTGTTTCCCGTCATCGGCGATACCTTTGGCAACCAGGTCTACACGGCCGCAGGGGGCGACGTCCATTTCAGCCTGGACCTGCTCGGCATCGTGACTCCATCCCATTTTCATCCGCTCTATGGCCATCTGGAACACGCGCTACCGGTGCTGGGCACCCGACCCGCGGAGCGCTCGTCCTGGGTCGGGTTCATTCCCGGCGCGCTGGCCCTGCTGGCGCTGTCGCGTGGGCGCGGCCGCTTTTGGCTGGGCCTGGCGCTGTTTTCCTGGGTACTCGCGCTGGGGCCGCTGCTGAAACTGCTGGGTGAACCCCTGACCGTCCTCGTGGATGGTCGCTCCAGCTTTCTGACCTTGCCCCTGATCTTCCTTGAGGATCTGCCCGTTCTTAACCTAAGCCGGACTCCGGGACGCTTCAGCTTCGCCCTGGCGCTGGCAGTTGCCTGCCTTGCCACCATCGGGATGTCCACGCTCGCGGCGAACTGGAGATTGCAGGGAGGTCGGCGACGACTGGTCACAACGCTGCTCTTGCTGGCCCTGATTCTCTTCGATTATCAGTGGTACTGGCCCCTGCCTGCACGAGATGCGCATATTCCTGCCGAAATTGCCAGTCTTGCAAAGCGCAGCGACGTAAGGGCAGTGTTTGACGTCCCCGCGCTGCGGACCTTGTACGAAAAAGAGGCTCTCTGGCTGCAAACGGCCCATCAAAAACCGCTACTGGGCGGTTACGTCATTCGCGCTTCGCCTGTCAACCCGGCGCGACTCGGGTTGCTGCAGCAGACATTGGATCCGGCGCTGCTGCGCCTGGCGGGCGCCGACATCGTGATCCTGCACTTTCGCTACGCCTCGCAAGAGCAATATGAACTGGCTGAGTCCAGGCTGGGGCCGCCGATCTACCTGGACGAAAACCATGCCGTTTTCGAAACGCCTGAGACGGATGCCGGGCCCGTACAGTTTGTTCCACCTGAACCAACACAAGGAATCCGGAACGAATTTCAGGTGCCTGTGTATTCCCCACAGACGGGCTGGCTGGATGTAAGCGCGGTCCTGACGCAGGGCAGGCGTGATTTGCGGGTCTTGCTGGACGACATAGCTGTGGCAAGCTGGCCGCGCTCCGCAAGGGGCTCCAGCGCCAGAGCCGTCAGTCTGCCCCTGCAGGCCGATGCCTGGCACATGTTGACAATCATGCCTGTTCCGCGATGCCCGACAGTGGCGGATCCTGTTCTGGTGTGTCCGGAGGTGGAGCTGAACAATTTCAGGCTGGAAGTGGTTCCCGCCCCCTTTGTTCAGGCCCGCTTTGGCGAAGGTGTCGAACTGCGGGCCGCGTCCCTGCCTGAACAGGCGCAGGCCGGCGGGGAACTGACGCTAAGGATGCACTGGTTTATGGAAGAAGGACGCGACCGTTTCGACGTTCGCTTCGTCCACGTGCTGGATGCGGAGGGCGTGCTTGTCGCCCAGTCGGACGAGGATTCCGGCTCCCTGCCGGCGGGGTCCGAATACGTTGAGCGAGCCGGGCTGCAACTGCCTGAGGATTTGCCCGCCGGCGAGTACAGCGTCTGGCTGGGCTGGTACCGTTACCCGGAAATCAGACGACTGCCGCTGATCGAACCAGCAGGCCCGGGAGGCGACATTCTGCCGCTGGGCATTGTTCGCATTGAGTGATCACTCCCGGTCCGCGCCCTCGTACACCTGGCGCTGCAGTTCCTGCATTTCGCGGGGGTCTTCGCCCTCCAGCACCGAGAGCATGTCGTCGCTGGACATGGACGCGTAGTCGCGCCCGCCGCCGCCAATACCCACGGCGCCGATCAGCCGCGTGAGCGCGTCGCTGCCGCAGTGCGGGCAGAGGGGTGTGGCTGCGGCGTAGTCCGCGATGCGGCGCCAGCGCAGCAGCAGACGCCGGTCGCAGTCTTCGCAGTGAAAATCGTAGTCCGGCAAGGGTCTCCCCCGGGGAATGTGAGTGTGCCCTGAACAACTACGGCCAGAATACCGCGAAACGGGCGCGTCCGGCGTATACTGGTCATCAGGCTTGCGGGAGTATTGATGCGCGACAATCCCAAACCGGAGCGTGACCGGCACCCGCTGGAGTGGCGCAATCCGCCCTCCACGGTGACGGTGGCGCCACGCCAGCAGCCGCCGCGACGGCCGGGACCGCGCCTGCCTCTGACGCCGCCGCGCCTCACCCTGGCGCTGCTGGTCATCAACGTCGCCGTGTTCGCGCTGGGCACGCTGCTGCCCTTTGCCGGACGGCAGTTTTTCCTCGCCGGCGCCAGCCGCAGCTACGAGGTGCTGGTGCAGGGCGAGGTGCAGCGGCTCTTCACGGCCATGTTCCTGCACGCCAGCCTGATGCACCTGTTCTTCAACATGTACGCGCTCTACATTATCGGGCGCGGCGTGGAAGGCCTCTTCGGCCACGCGCGCTTCCTGCTCATTTACCTGCTGGGCGGGCTTACCGGCTCGCTGCTGAGCGTGGCGCTGGGCTCGACCAACCCCTGGACGGGCGTACCCTCGGTGGGCGCGTCGGGCGCGGTCTTCGCCATTTTCGGCGCGGAGATGGTCTGGCTCTACCGCCATCGACGTCTGCCGGGCGTGGCGGCCCGACGTCAGTTGCGCAGCCTGCTGATGGTGCTGGGCCTGAACCTGGCGATCGGCCTGCTCAGTTCAACCGGTGCCGGCGCCATGCGCATCGACAACTGGGCCCACCTGGGCGGCCTGGCGGGCGGCCTGGCGCTGGCCTGGGCCATCGGCCCGGTCTATCGGCCGCAGCCGCACCCCACGCTGGTCGGCGTGTTTCAGTTGCGGGACGGGAACCCCTTCAGTTCCGGCTGGTGGCTGGCTTCACTCTACGCCATCGCCTACGTCGCCCTGGTCGTCGTGCTGGTGACTCTCGTCAACTGAGGCCCTCCGCTCCAGATCGTGGCGCAACAGGGCGAGTTGCTGGGCCAGTTCGCGATTTTGCTGCGTCAGACGCGTCAAAATGACCGAGAAATGCAGCAGGATGGCCAGCACGAAGAGCAGGGCCACCAGAAAGAGCGCGCTGGGCGGGTAGAAGATGCCGGTCAGTTCGGCCAGGGTATCCAGCAGCGGGCGCGAGAGACTGAGTAGCAGCAGGACCGCGCCGGTCGCCAGCCAGAGCAGCGCGTACTCCTCGCGCAGGTGACGGCGCCGCACCAGTTCCAGCACCAGCAGCAGGGCGCCGATCGAGCCGAGGGCGCCTACGATGGTCGTGCGGTCCGGCATGGCGCTCTCCCGTTAAATTCAGTCGCGACGCCAGAGCAGGGGGTTCTGCGCGTCCTCGTCGAGCAGGTCGCCAATCTGCAGGCGATCGAACATGTCCGGCGGCAGAATGTTTTGCTGGCCGTTAAATGTGCTGCCATCGGGCATGTAGGCGCAGGTCATGGCGCGGCGCCAGCCCGGCGTCATGTTGGCGGCGGCGCCGTGGGCGCAAAGCCCGTTGTGGAAGGAGCAGGAGCCGGCGCGCATCGGCGCGGCCACCGACTTCACCTGGGCCCACTGCGGATAGACGCGCAAGAGGTCGCCCAGGTTTTCGCCGATGCTGACGTTGTCGAATGCGGCGGTCTTGTGCGTGCCCGGCAGAAAGTAGAGGCAGCCGTTGTCGCGCGTGGAATCGTCGAGCGCGACCCAGATGCTGATCGCCTGGCGCGAGGAGAAGGACCAGTAGGGCACGTCGAGGTGCCAGCCGGTGGGGTTGCCCCAGGGCGGCTTGATCAGCGCCTGGTCGTGCCAGATGCGCATGCCCTCCGCGCCCGCGAGCAGGGTCGCCATGCGCCCGATGCGCTCGTCGAACATCAGCTTGCGCATTCCCTCATGGTCGGTCCAGAGGTTGATACGCTGGATGAAGACGTTGCTGTAGTAGGTATCGCCCTTGTCGAGAAAGCGCTCGTCGTCCCTTGCCAGCTTGCGACCTTCGCGCTGCTCGACCGCCTCGTCGACGCAGCGGCGCCACTCCTCCAGCTCCTCCGGCGAGAGGAAGTCCTCAATGATGATGAAGCCGTTTTCCTGGTAGAAATCGATCTGTTCCTGGCTGATGTCATCGCGCATGGTGATGCTCCTGCAGAACCTGCCCAAAACCGGGGACACTGTACCCCATTGGGCCGCCATGCTACCATAACGCCCCTGCCACCACAGGAGGAGCCGGTCATGGAGTTCGTCATCAGACCACCGTGGGATGACGATGAACCCTACTGCAGGTTCAGCAGCGGCCACGGGATTAGCTTCATACTGACTGACGCTGACCGGGTGGAGCAGTTCATGGATGACCCGGAAACGACCGTTCACCTGGAACAGGACGGCCAGGAGATCAGCGAGCGGATGAACCTCGAGGAATGGCGCAAGTTCGCGAAGTTGCGTGGATTCGTTTAGGAAGCAGGATGCTCGACAAGCTGCGGGACGTAGAGGCGCGCTACGAGGAGCTCGGCCGCATGCTGGGCGACCCGGCCACGCTGGCCGATTACCAGCGCGTGGCGCCGCTCTCGAAAGAACGCGCCGGTCTTGAGGAACTGGTGGAGGTGGCGCGCGCGTATCGCGACTGCGCTCAGCAACTCGACGAGGCGCGCGCCATGCAGCAGGAGGAGAGCGACGCCGAACTGCGCGCCCTCGCCGCCGAGGAGAGCGAGTCGCTGCAGGGCAGTCTGGCGGAGCTGGAGGAGCGCCTGCGCCTGCTCTTGCTGCCGAAGGACCCGCGCGACGAGCGCAACGTCATCATGGAGATCCGCGCCGGCGCGGGCGGCGAGGAGGCCGGCCTCTTCGCCGCGGACCTCTTCCGCATGTACAGCCTCTACGCCGAAGGCCGGCGCTGGAAGGTCGACGTGCTGGGCCAGAACGTCACCGGCGTGGGCGGCCTGAGGAGCCTGACCTGCGAGATTCGCGGGGTGGGCGCCTACAGCCGCCTGAAGTACGAGAGCGGCGTGCACCGCGTGCAGCGCGTCCCCGAGACCGAGAGCCAGGGGCGCATCCACACCAGCACCGTCACCGTGGCCGTGCTGGCGGAGGTCGACCCGGTCGACGTCGAACTCAACATGAACGACGTGCGCGTCGACGTCTTCCGTAGCCAGGGCGCGGGCGGCCAGTCGGTCAACACCACCGACTCGGCGGTGCGCATGACCCATCAGCCCACGGGCATCGTCGTCGAGATGCAGGACGAGCGCAGTCAGCTGCAGAACCGCGAGCGGGCGCGCCAGGTGCTGGCCGCGCGGCTCTATGAAGTGGAGCTGGAGCGGCAGCGGCGCGAGCAGGAGGACGAACGTCGCGGCCAGATCGGCACCGGCGACCGCTCGGAGAAGATTCGCACCTACAACTACCCGCAGAACCGCGTCACCGACCACCGCATCGGGCTCAGCAGCCACAACCTGCCGGCCGTGCTCAACGGCCGCCTCGACGAATTCATCGACGAACTGGCCACGCGCGACCAGGCGCAGAAGCTCGCCGCCAGCGAGTTGGGTTAACAAACATTCAACAGGATACCGGCATGGCAAGACTCTCTTCGCTGACAGCCGGGCGCGTGCTGGACATCGGACTGCTGTTTTCGCTGGCAGTCTGCCTCGGCATCGTGCTGCTGGGCTTCTGGCTGATCCGTTTCCAGCTCGCCACGCCGCCCGCCGACGACAGCGGCTTCTTCTACGAATGGAAACTGGCCAACCCCGACTTCTGGACGCGCGCCACGCCCTGGCTGGGCTTCATGCTGCACCAGGTCGGCATCTGGCTCACCATCCGCCACGCGCGCGCCAATTACCGCAAGTACAGCGACCGCCTGCGCCCGGCCAACTGGTGGGCACTGGGCATCAACGCCGTCTTCATCCTGCTGCATTACGCGCAGACGGCCTTCTTCTACGACGGCATCGCCCAGGACATCCCCAGCTGGACGGCGCAATACGCGGTCATCGTGATGCTGGTCTTCATCCTGGCGCTGGAGAACCGCCGCCGCGGCCTCTTCGCCGGGCGCAAGGTCAAACTGCGTAAAGAGTTTTACCGCTGGATCGTCGACAACCACGGCTACGTCTTCAGCTTCGCCGTGATCTACACCTTCTGGTTCCACCCGATGGTCAACACCTGGGGCCATCTGATCGGCTTCGCACACGTGATACTGGTCATGCTGCAGGGCTCGCTGATGTTCACCCGCGCCCACGTCAACCGGCGCTGGACCTTCCTGCTGGAGATTCTGGTGCTGCCGCACGCGGCGCTGGTGGCGATCAACCAGGGCGGCGGCCTGGTCTACATGTTTCTCTACGGCTTCCTCTTCATCTTCATCGCCACGCAGATGCAGGGCCTGAACCTGAAACGCTGGCAGCAGCAGGCCTTCACGGCTGCCTTCCTGCTCTGTGTGCTGCTGACCTACACGCTGCTGCGCGAGCCCTTTCAGGTCAACGAGGTGATTCGCATCCCGCTGATCGAGTACGGCCTGGTGTTTGTGTTCTATGGATTCTGGTGGCTGGTCGCCCGGGCGACGGGGAAGTTGAATGACACAACGGCCAGGGCCAGCCGCGCCTGACGAGGCACGCGGGTCGTGCGCTAGCTGGCGTCGGTTGAGTTGGTGGTGGGTGAGCCCAAGCGACCTTCTTTGTGATAAAATGTACAGTCTGTTGTTCAAAGAATGTGTAAGAACAGTTTGGCGGGCGCGGCTGTAGGGAGGCCTCTATGGTAAGCCTTGACGATTCACAGAAGAAATTCATCCAGGCTCCAGAAGGAAATATCAGATTGTTGGCTCCGGCGGGGTGTGGAAAAACGCTGTGTCTGCTCTATCGGTGCAAATTTTTGGCAGAGACATCTCCGACACGCCAACGGTTTCTAATTGTCACGTTCACCCGTGCCGCTCGAGATGAACTTAAAAGTAGGATCAATGAAGATAGCGAATTCGCTTCTATTCGAGATCGAGACCAAACTGTCATCGCAACTTTGAACTCGTGGGGATTGCGACGCCTCCGAAGTGTGAAACATAGTGTCAAAACGGTTAAATCAAACGCCTATAAATCCACAATGGATAATCTATTACAATCTGTCTGGATAAATCGTGATCATGAGAGGATAGAACACGCGATCAAGAAACACTACCAGGCACCCAAGGAACTCATGAAAATGATCGACGCTTTTATGTCGCTCGGTTTTGACCACAGGCGTCAAACGTCTTTTTCGGACTTTTCAAGGCAATGGGAAAGATTGATCGGCCATGGGTTGGGGTGGTGGCTTGAAGAGCAAGTTGGCCAGTTGATCCAATTTGAAATACTTGAAGAAGTGAGTGGCACAGATCCAGTTGAGATGCAACGAGAAGTTTTTTTTGCATGGTATGGGTTTTGGTGCAAGGCAGTCCAAATGCTATCTGACAGCGCAACTGTCACGTTTGAGGGGCAAAAGTATTTCGCTTGGCAGGTTGAACGCAAAAACATTGAGGACGGAAGTTTTTTGTCTGGGGCGGCAAGTTATGATCATGTTTTCGTGGATGAGTTTCAAGACATCAACCCTCTAGATCTCGCACTAGTCCGGACCATAGTTGAGCGCAACCGTGCCACCTTGACCATTACTGGCGACGACGATCAAGCAATTTATGAGTGGCGTGGAGCCACGCCCGAATACATTGTCTATCCTGAGGAACACTTCGATGCACCATTTGCCACCATCACGCTTGGCAGGAATTATCGCTCTCCCAGCAATATTGTTGAAATGTCTCAGCGTCTAATTGCAAACAACAGGCGCCGTGTTCCCAAGCAAATCGCCGCACATGGCACGAAGAAAGCTGAGATTGAAATCAAGAGGGTCCGCAACCTTTCTGAGTCACTGGAATTCGTACATGATCTTGTAGATTCTTCGCTCGCTCAGGGCAAAAGCCGGAGCCAGATTGCCTTGGTCGGACGTCTGAAAAGCCAAATAATCCCGTACCAGATTCTCTTCGCGTCAGCCGATATCCCCTTTTGTGCAGCGGAAGACCTGCTCATTCACTTGAGTGACACGTACAAGAATCTTCAAAGTTTGCTGGATATCAAGGCTGGTGCCTACGGGCGACAAAGCACCCGGCGAGTGGTAGAAGATATTCTGCTTTTGTGCGGTTTCGTCAAACGGTACAAACTAAGCAGGAAGGACGAAGGAAGCTTGAGCAAATTCCTTCAGAAATCACGTCCCAATTCATTTCTGAGTGGCATTGATGCTTTGGCAGAATACAGAGGAGAGTTGAAAAGAGTCAAAAATGAGGACGGCAGAATCAACATTGAAATGGCTGATGCTATTCGGACATTGATTGACTCAGAAAGGGTTTCGCATGCTCTACATGCCTTGAGCGATAATTTTGCAGGATTGCGAAAAGATTTCTTCAAGGCTGAAGATGACATTTTCTTCAAGGATCCACCATTCCTGCAATTGGCTGAATATGCCATGCGGTATGATTCTGACTTTGATTCCTTCATTTACGACATTAGTGAGGCACGAGCGACACTGTATAAAGCGCCCTATGACGATGACATAGACGACCTTTCCAAAACACCGGTTCACCTTATGACCGCGCAACGTGCGAAGGGGAAGGAATTCGAAAAGGTCGTCCTTCTAGACGTTCATGATGGTGTCTGGCCGCACAAGAATGCGGAGGGCCACAAACAGCAGGAGGCAGAGAGACGAGTTTTTTACGTCGGATTTACGCGAGCAAGAAAGCAAATCTCGATGCTTGTTAACACATCAGCGCCAGTTTCTCCTTACATTGATGAACTTGGCCTTTGACTCCGCACAAGCGCTAGGCAGAAAAACTCCGCGCGTCCCCTCACCCTTGGGCCGGGTGATTCGGGCCGATCCAAACCGTGTCGAACTCCTCGGCGGGGGCGATGTCGAGGTTGGCGACCACGGCCTCCTGGTCGCTGCGCACGAGGATGCAGTGCAGCGGCTCCTCCGGGCTGGCCTTGATCTCCTGCTGCGGCACGTAGGCCGTCCGTCCGTCCGAATTACCAATTTGTCAAGTGGGGCCGTAATCCTGTAAACTGGTGATGTCAGAAAACGTCATCGCAGCCGGAATTTTGACATGTCCCAAACTGATCAGATCAATCGTGAAATCGGCGAGTTGCGCGGCAAGTTGGACGGGCTGGCGACAAAAGAGTTCGTCCGCGAGGTGGTTGAGGAACAGACGCGCGAACTGAACAAGAGATTCGACGCCAAATTCGACGCCATTGACCGCAAATTCGACCACATCGACAACAAATTCGACATGATAGACGCCCGCCTGCGGGAGATCAGCGAGCGCCAGCAGCGATACAAGGGCATCGGTCAGGCGCTGGTCTTCGGTCTTCCCTTTCTCATCAGCACGCTGGCGCTGGCCGCTGTCTTCCTGAAATGAGTCGGTGTGTTCCGCAACTGGCAACAAAAGCGGACCTGGAAAAGCTGAAAGGCGATCTAACATTCAGAATGATCGTCATCAGCGCCGCATTGCCTGGTCTAATCAAAAGAATCCCGCCGTTTCAAATCTGAACTGCGCGCGACCATGGCGCCCACAGTTCCAGGCACATTCCTGGACGATTCGGTAAATCGCTCCTACCGACGTGGCGGTATAGTGATCAGGATATCGTCGATCGTCTGAAGGGTCGCGCCCCCTCACTCCTGCGCAGGGTGATTCGGGCCGATCCAGACCGTGTCTGACTCCTCGGCGGGGGCGATGTCCAGGTTGACCACCACGGCCTCCTGGTCGCTGCGCACGAGGATGCAGTGCAGCGGCTCCTCCGGGCTGGCGTTGATCTCCTGGTGCGGCACGTAGGGCGGCACGTAGATGAAGTCGCCCGCCTCCGCCTCGGCGACGAACTCCAGCCTGTCGCCCCAGCGCATGCGCGCCCGCCCGCTCAGCACGTAGATCACGCTCTCCAGCTCGCCATGGTGATGGGCGCCGGTCTTGGCGTCTGGCTGGATGTCGACGGTGCCGGCCCAGAGCTTGCTGGCGCCGGCCTTCGCGAAGTTGATGGCCGCGGCGCGCGTCATGCCGGGCGTCTGCGGCGTGTTGTCGTCCAGTTCGTCGCTGCGCACGATGCGCACGCCCTGTTCGCGCCAGTCGATGCTCATGGTCGTCTCCCTTAGCCTTCGCTGCGCCGGGCTTCAGTCCCGCGCCAGCAGTCCTTTCGCCGCCGCCACGACCGCGTCGGCCGTGATGCCCAGGTGCTCGTAGACTTCCTCGAAGGGCGCGCTGGCGCCGAAGCGCTCCAGGCTGACGGCGGCTCCGCCGCTGCCGATCCAGCGGTACCAGCCCTGGGCCACGCCGGCCTCCACGCTGACCCGCGCCGTCACCGACGAGGGCAACACCCCCTCGCGGTAGTCAGCATCCTGCGCGGCGAAGAGCTCGTGGCAGGGCATGGACACCAGGCGCGCCCCAACGCCCTCGTCCCTCAGGGTCCGCCAGGCGTCGCGGGCGATATGCACCTCGCTGCCGGTCGCCAGCAGAATGACCTCGGGCGTCCCCTCGCAGTCCTCCAGCACGTAGCCGCCGCGCCCGACGTCGGCGCGCAGTTGCGCCGCGTCCTGCTCGATGACCGGCAGGTCCTGGCGCGTGAAGATCAATACGCAGGGGCCGGGCTGCTCCATGGCGACGGCCCAGGCGGCGACGGTCTCGTTGGCGTCGGCGGGGCGCAGCACGGTCAGGTTGGGGATGGCGCGCAGGGCCGCGAAATGCTCGATCGGCTGGTGCGTGGGGCCGTCCTCGCCGAGGCCGATGCTGTCGTGGGTGAAGATGTAGAGCGCCGGCACGCCCATCAGCGCGCCGAGGCGCATGGCCGCGCGCATGTAGTCGCTGAAGGTGAGGAAGGTGGCGCTGTAGGGCTTCGTGATGCCGCCGTGCAGGGCGAGGCCGTTGACGATGGCGCCCATGGCGTGTTCGCGCGCGCCGAAGCGCAGGTTGCGCGCCGTGGCCACGTCGGCGCCGCTGCTGGCCGCGCCGGAGATGAGCGTCTTGGTGCTGCCCGCCAGGTCCGCGTCGCCGCCGATCATGGTCGGCACGTGCTGCGCGATGGCGTTGAGCGCTTCGCCGTTGGCGTTGCGCGTGGCCATCTTTCCGTCTGTGTAATGCGGCAGGTCAGCGTCCCAGCCCGGGGGCAATTCACCGCGCTGCAACTGCTCCCACTCCGCGGCCGCCGCCGGATGCTCCGCGGCCCAGGCGCGGAACAGCGAGCGCCACTCGCTCTCCTGCTGCGCGCCGCGGGGAATCGCCTCGCGGAAGTGCTCCAGGGCCTCCCCAGGGATGTAGAAGTCCTCGTCGGGCCAGCCGAGCGCCTGCTTCGTCAGCCTCACCTCGTCGGGGCCCAGCGGCGAGCCGTGGGCGTCGCTGCTGCCGGCCTTGTTGGGGCTGCCGTAGCCGATGGTGGTGTGCACTGAGATCAGGGTCGGGCGGTCCGTAACCTGCTGCGCCTCGGCCAGCGCGGCGCTGACCTGGGCGGGGTCGTTGCCGTCCTCGACGCCGAGCGTGTGCCAGCCGATGGCCTGGAAGCGAGCCGGTACGTCCTCGCGCCAGACCATGTCGGTGGGCCCGTCCAGCTGGATGTCGTTGCTGTCGTAGAGGAAGGTCAGCTTGCCGAGGCCCCAGAGCCCGGCCAGGGCGCAGGCCTCCATGCAAACGCCTTCCTGCAGGTCGCCATCGCTGACCAGGGCAAAGGTGCGGTGGTCAACGATGTCCTGGCCCGGCCGGTTGAAGTGACCGGCGAGAAAGGCCTCGGCCAGCGCCATACCGACGGCGTTGGCCGCGCCCTGGCCGAGCGGCCCGGTGGTCGTCTCGACGCCGGCGGTGTCGCCGTATTCCGGGTGGCCGGGCGTGTGGCTGCCCCACTGGCGGAAGTTCATCAGTTCCTCCAGTGGCAGGTCGTAGCCCGTCAAATGCAGCAGGGCGTAGAGCAGCATCGAGCCGTGCCCGGCGCTGAGCACGAAGCGGTCGCGGTTGGGCCAGTGCGGATTGCGCGGGTTGTGGCGCAAGACTTTCGTCCAGAGCGCCCAGGCCATCGGCGCGGCGCCCATCGGCAGGCCGGGATGACCACTGTTGGCCCGTTGCACCGCGTCCATCGCCAGGGTCCGGATGCTGTTGATCGCCAGGGTTTGCAGGTCGTCGCTCAAGGGGAGGCCCTCCCGCTGCGTCCTCGTTAACGGCGCCCATGATAGCGCAGAATGGCGCCGGCGGTTGAGGGTCGGCCTGAGCCGCGGCATACTCGCGTCGGGTTTCGCAACATGGAGAGGACGGGGACATGGGCGACATTTCCGCCGACAAACTCTTGACCACCACGCGCAGCGTGCGCAAGCGTCTGGACCTGACGCGCCCGGTGCCGCCGGAGGTCATCGAGGAGTGCCTGCAGATCGCGATCCAGGCGCCTTCCGGAAGCAACATGCAGAAATGGCACTTCATGGTCGTGACGGACGCGGACAAGCGGGCGCAGATCGGCGCCTGGTACAGGGACTCCTTCCTGCAGTACGCCGACACGGGCGACGGGAACATTCAGGAGCGCCGCCGCCACATTCGCCTGCTGGACAGCGCGCTGCACCTGGCGGAGCACATGCACGAGGTGCCGGCGCTGGTCATCCCCTGCTACGAGGGGCGCGTCGAGGACGCGGGTCAGATGGCGCAGGCGGCGCACTACGGCTCGATCCTGCCGGCGGTGTGGTCCTTCATGATGGCGCTGCGGGCGCGCGGCCTCGGCTCGGCGTGGACGACGCTGCACCTGCGTTTCGCTGACGAGGTGGCGGACCTGCTGGGCATCCCGGCGGCGGTGACGCAGGCGGCGCTGTTGCCGGTGGCCTACTACACAGGCAGCGATTTCCGGCCGGCCGGCCGTCGCCCGGCGCGCGAGTTCACCTACTGGGACAGCTGGTCGGGCAGCCGTTAGTCAGCCGGCGCCGGGGAAGTCGTCAGAATCCAGCCAGTCAATGGCCGTCAGGGCGGCGGCGCAGCCGTCGCCGGCGGCGGTGATCGCCTGGCGGAAGATCTGGTCGTGGATCTCGCCGGCGGCGAAGACGCCCTCGATGTTGCTGCGGTAACGCTGGTCGATGAGCACGTAGCCGGCCTCGTCGGTGGCCAGCTGGCCCTCGAAGACGTCGCTGTTGGGGTCGTAGCCGATGAAGATGAAGACGCCGTCGACCGGGCGTTCCTGCTGCTCGCCGGACTTCAGGTTGCGGGTCAGGATTTCGTGGACCGCGCCGCTGCCGTTGGCGCGGATTTCGTCGACGACCGTGTCCCAGATGAAGTGAATCTTCTCGTGGGCCATGGCGCGGGTCTGCAGGGCGACGCTGGCGCGCAGTTCGTCGCGGCGGTGAATGATGTCGACCCGGTTGGCGAAGCGCGTCAGAAAGAGCGCTTCCTGCAGCGCCGAGTCGCCGCCGCCGACCACGACGACGTCCTTGCCGCGGAAGAAGAAACCGTCGCAGGTGGCGCAGTAGCTGACGCCGTGGCCGACGTATTCGGCCTCACCGGGGATGCCGAGGGCGCGCGGGTTGGCGCCGATGGTGACGATAACGGCGTCGGCCTCGTGGGTCTCGCCGCCCTGGGTCTCGATGCGGAAGGGCAGGCCCTCCGTCAACTGCGCCCGCGCCACCGAGTCGTAGACGAATTCGGTGCCGAAGCGCTCGGCCTGGGCGCGCATGGCTTCCACCAACTCGGGGCCGGTGGTGCCATCCGGGAATCCGGGGTAATTCTCGACCTCGTGCGTGGTGGCGATCTGCCCGCCCAGCAGGGGCCCGGTGATGACCGTCGTCGGCAACTGGGCGCGCGCTGTGTAAAGCGCGGCGGTCAGCCCGGCGGGTCCGGAGCCGATCACGACGACGCGTTTCTTTCCTTCGCTCATGTTTTCCCTGTCCTCAAGGCTGAATATGGGTCTCACCGGACTGTTCGGCGCGCAATACCGCCAGCAGGGCCTCGTATTCCTCCTGACAGTCCGGGCAATGGGCGACGTGGGCGGCGGCCTCCGGCAGGATGTCGTGGATATCCGCCCCGTTCAGGGCCGCTTCGCTGAGGCTGGTGAAATGGCGCGCAGCCGCGCCACAGTCGATCCCGCCGTCGCGATGGACGTCCGCCAGGCAATCCAGCAGCCTGCGCATGCGCTCGTTGATCATTCCATGGTGCTCCACCCGTCCCGCCGCTGCGGGACGCCTATGGTGTATTGACGTTGGAAAACTCTCATATCTTACTTAAGATCTCAGGACCCTTCGGCAAACAGTTCCAGCATATAGGCGACGTCCAGGCCCTGGTCTTCCAGACTGGTGCGCAGCTTGCGGCGGGCGTCGTGCAGCAATTTGTAGAGCGCGTTGCGGTTGCTGCCCATCCGCTGCGCCACGATCTCCAGCGGCACGTTCTGCAGCACGACGGCCTCCAGCGCCTGGCGCTGGCGCGGCGTCAGGGCTTCCTGCAGGGCCCGCAGGATTCGCTCCTGTACGTCCTGGCGCTCGGCCGCCCCCTCGGGCGCGGGCGCGGGGTTGTCCCCTGCGCTGGCGGGATCGCGTTGGGGCAGGGTCTCGCCGTCCAGGGTTAGGTCCTCAAGGCTAAAATCACGGTAGCGGGCGCGACGCAGGTCGCTGATGGCGACACGCAGGGCGATGCGCGTCGCCCAGGTGGTGAAGCGGCTCTCGCCGCGGAAGCTGTCCAGCCCCTGCAGAATGCGCAGCAGGGCGTCCTGGGTGTAGTCCTCCGCCATGCGTTCCAGTTCCGCCACGGGGCGGCTGACCAGGTCGCTGCGGTCCCTTGTCAGGTACCAGAGCAGGCCGCGCCGCAGCCGCGCCTGCAGGTCCGCGATGGCCGCTTCCTGGTCCTCTGGCGCGCCGGTCAGCGACCGCAGCCATTCCTCGTTGCTGCGTCCCGTCGTGTCCGTCGCTGACCTGTCCAGAATCGCCATGCTGGCAGTATAGCATGGGCATAAAGGGCCTTTCCGTACCATCAATGCGAGGCATTTGACCCGCAGTCATTCCCTCATTATGATGAGAGCAGCAAGGTGGAGACCAACGTGAACAATCGCCCCCCGCAAGACAACAACAACGACAATTCGCCCTTTTCGGGTCGCAATGCCCAGCGCCTGCTGATCGGCATGGGCGTGGTCGTGCTGATCCTGTTCGTGCTGGCCATGGGCGGGCAGAGCAACTTCCAGAGCAGCAACCGTATCCCGCTCAACGAACTGGCCACGCAGATCCAGCGCGGCAACGTCGAGCGTCTCGTGGTCCGCGGCGGTCAGGACGTCTACGTCCAGTTCTTCAGCGGCATCACCGCCTACCACTACAAGGAACGCGAATCCGACCTCTTTGAGAACCTGCGCACCTTCGGCGTCGGGGATACGCAGTTGCAGTCCATCACCTACGTCGAGCAGCCAGGCGACAACACCGGCGGCCTGCTCTTCCAGTTGCTCATCGCCATCGTGCCGACGGTCATCATCATCTGGCTGCTGTGGCGCATGATGCGCTCGGTGCGCAGCGGCCAGGACCAGGCGATCAGCTTCGGTCGCAGCCGCGCGCGCGTCACGCGGGACGTGGAGCGGCCCCAGGTGACCTTCGCCGACGTGGCCGGCGCCGAGGAATCCAAGGAAGAACTGGCCGAGATCGTCGAGTTCCTCAAGGAACCGGAGAAGTTCATCCGCCTTGGCGCGCGCATCCCCAAGGGCGTGCTGATGGTGGGCCCGCCCGGCACCGGCAAGACCCTGCTGGCGCGCGCCGTGGCCGGTGAGGCCGGCGTGCCCTTCTTCAGCATTTCCGGCTCTGAATTCGTCGAGATGTTTGTCGGCGTGGGCGCCAGCCGCGTGCGCGATTTGTTCGAACGCGCCAAGTCCGAGGCGCCGGCGATCGTCTTCATCGACGAAATTGACGCCGTCGGGCGCCACCGCGGCGCCGGCCTCGGCGGCGGCCATGACGAGCGCGAACAGACCCTGAACCAGATCCTGGTCGAAATGGACGGCTTCGAGCAGGGCACCAACGTCATCATCATCGCGGCCACCAACCGGCCCGACATCCTCGACCCGGCCCTGCTGCGTCCCGGCCGCTTTGACCGCAAGGTCACCATGGACAACCCGGACGTGGCCGGTCGCCTGGCCATCCTCAAGGTGCACGCGCGCGGCAAGCCCCTGGCGCCGGATGCCGATCTGGAGGCCGTTTCCCGAATCACGCCGGGCTTTTCGGGCGCGGACCTTGAGAACCTGATCAACGAGGCCGCGATCCTCACGGCGCGCGGCAACCGCAAGACCATCAGCATGCAGGACCTGCAGGAGAGCATGGAACGCGCGGTGATGGGGCCGGAGCGCAAGACTCGCGTCATTTCCGACAAGGAAAAACGCCGGCTCGCCTGCCACGAGGCGGGCCATGCCATCCTCTTCCACGTGTTGAAGTACGCCTGGCCGGTGCACAAGATCACCATCATCCCGCGGGGCCGCGCCGGCGGCTTTGTGATGCCCCTGCCGGAAGAGGACCAGTTCCTTGTCACGGGCGAGGAATTCGAGGACCGCATCGCGGCCGCCCTTGGCGGGCGCATCGCCGAAAAGATCAGTTACACCAGCCAGCAACTCTCCACCGGCGCGCAAATGGACCTGCAGCAGGCCACCGGCATCGCCCGCAGCATGGTCACGCAGTACGGCATGAGCGAGTTGCTGGGCCCGCGCACCTTCGGCAACAGCCAGACCTCCGTCTTCCTCGGGCGCGAATTCGGCGAACAGCGCGATTACAGCGAGAAGACCGCCGAGCAGATCGATCAGGAGATCAAGCGCCTGGTGGAGACCGGCGAGCAACGCGGCCGCGACATCCTGATGGAGTATCGCGAAAAGCTGGATGAACTCGTCGCGGTCCTGATGGAGCGCGAGACGCTCGACCGCGAGGCCTTTGAGCGTCTGATGGATGGAGAAGCGGACTCCGCCGACCTGGCCGTCAGCCCGGATGCCGGGGAACATGCCGGCGGCGCGGAAGACTCCGCCAGCGACGGCGACGCCCCGCGCAAGGACCCGCCGACGGCCGGCCTTGGAGACATGCTGCCCGTGCCCGGCAAATAGTCTGCGTCGCGCTCAGGGCTTGTCCGCCCAGCCGTAAATGAAATAACTCTCCGTCAGTCGCAGCGTGGGTTGCAGGCCGGCGTCCCGCAGGCTGGCGCCCAGTTGCTCCGGCTCATGAAACACCTTAACGATGGTGAAGCGCCGTCCGTCGTTCAGTTTACGCTCGTCAAGAATGCTGTCGCTGTGCGGATCGCGCAGGGAATGGTCGCCGGGGCCGGAGTAGATGGCGCGGCGCGAGTCGACCAGGAAGAGACGCCCGCCAGGACGCAGGGCCTCCGCCACCTGCTGCAGGAAGGGCGCCATGTGTTCCGGCGGCACGTGCGAGAGCCAGAAGCCGCAAAAGACCAGGTCAACCTGGCGCTGCGGGCGCCAGGTGAAGAGATCGGCCTGCTCGTAGCTGACTCGGTCGGACAGCAGTTTGGCGCGGTTGATGGCCAGCATTTCCGGCGCGGCGTCGATGGCGTGGACGCGCTGGCTGATCTTCAGCAATTCCTGCGTCCAGATGCCGGTACCGCAGGCCAGTTCAAGCGCAGACTCAAGCGGGCCGCAACGCAGCAGGGCCTGGCGCACCTCGTAGACCTGGTCGTGCCACAGTTGGTTCAGTTCCGGGCCATGGTCGTAGCGGCCCTGGCGCAGGGCCCACTGGTCGTATTCGGCCGCCCGCGCCCGGTAGTAGGCGATTTGTTCCTGCAGCAGGTCGTCCACGCGCATTCCACCCCCTTATTTCTGAGCGGCAACCGCTTTCATCAAGGCCAGCACCATGTGGCAATCGGACAGGGCCCGGTGCTGCTGATCGATGCCGGCGCCGCATTCGCGTCTGAAGGCCTGCTCCAGCCCGTAGCCGCGCCTGGCGCCCCGCCGGAGCCGGTGCCAGGCGGCGTAGTCGTTCATCGCGCAACGCCAGCTGATGGCCGGCAGCCGCAGATCATGGCGGTCGCAAGTCTGCTGCAAGAGACGGCGGTCGAAGGCGGCGTTGTAAACGAGGACCAGCGCGGCCCCGTCCAGGGCCGGTGACAACTCGTCATGCAGTTCCGTCCAGCTGCCGGCGCCGAGCTGCTCGAGGACGCCGAGGGTCAGGCCGTGGACGCGGGAAGCGCTGGCGGGGATGTCGTCCTGCGGCAGCGCCAGGCGATGCAGCAGGTCCTCGCCGCGGGTGTTGATGAGCGCCACCTCGATGACTTCCGCCCTGCGATCGAGGCCGGTCGTCTCGGTGTCCAGAATCAGCACGTCGTCGCGCTCCAGCAGCTGCGGCCAGTCCGCCACTCCCGCACGCCCGCGCGCGCCCTGCCCGCGCCCGGCGGCCGGACGACGTCGCCGGCGGCGCTGAAAGGGCCAGGGGGACATGGTCAGGCCGCGCCCGGGGACGCGTCGTTTTCGCGGGCCGCCAGCGCGACGGCCAGTTGACCCAGCAAATGTCCCTGCACCGGGACGCCGAGCGCCAGCGAAATCAGCCAGCCGACGAAAGGCAGACCGGCCACCAGGCCCAGCACCAGGTTGGCGAGCACGCTGTAGAAGAGCCATTGCAGGAAGAGGTCGCTGTTGCTGCGCAGGGTATCCCAGAGTTCGCCCGGCTGAAACCAGGCGGTCAACTGTCGTGTCTCTGCGTAGCGCGTCGCGCCGGTCGCCAGCATGAGCCCGCTGAACAGGTTCCAGAGCAGCAGGAAAAGCAACAGGCAGCAGAGCGTCAGCAGCGCCAGGATGCCGCCCTCGCCGCCGCTGCTGACAAAGAGCAGCAGGCCGCAGAGCGGCAGGGCATTGGGGATGTTATAGACGAAGATGGCGACCAGCGCGTTGAAGCCGTCGCCCAGGCGGCTGTTGAAATCCGTCCATTCCGGCAGCGGACGCTGGCTGCCGGCCAGCTGGTTGCGCACGAGATCGAGCCCGTAGCCCGCCAGCATGGCCATTCCCGCGAGGCCCAGCAGCGGGACCATCGCAACGAGTCCCCAGAGCAGCACCAGGGCCAGTTTTCCGCCCCATTGCGGGTCCTCGAAGGCGTATGTGAAGGCGCGCGACAGGTTCACGTCAGTTCTCCGGCGTCGTCGGGCGGGGGAGTCATCGGGGTTCAGGACTTCGCAAGAAACAACCAGTATTCCAGCGCCGCCAGCGTGATTTCGCCCGCCTGCGCGGCGAGGACCTGACCCCCCGGGTCGAGCAGGAAGGTCATGGGCAGACCCCTTGCGCCCCAAACGTCGCTGGCGACCAGGTCGAGATCGAGCAGGACCGTCAGGTTGCCGACGTCGTGTTCGCCCAGAAAGCTGCGCACTGTCGCGTCGTCCTCGCCGACGTTGACCGCCAGCACCTGCGGGTCTGCCGGCCCGTCGTGTCGCGCCGCGAAGGTCTCCAGCGCGGGCAGTTCGCGCACGCAGGGCTCGCACCAGCTGGCCCAGAAGTTGACGATGACGGGTCGGCCCCGCAGCGATGCGGTCGAGAGCAGCGCGCCATCGGCCAGCCGCGGCAGGGCAAGCGCCGGCGCGGGCCGGCCGACCAGGGTTGAGGCGGTCGATTGCGCCGAAATCTGCGCGATGCTCGCTGGGTCGCTGCCGCGCTCCTGCACGTAAATCGCCCCGGCAATGCCGAGCAAGGGCAGGAGCAGCAGTGCCAACCAGAGCAATTGATTGCGCCGCAGCTGAGGTATGGAGAGGCCGGCCACAGGCGCCTCGGGGTCCAGGAACGTCCCTGTCATTGTGCCGCGGCATGCCTCCGCCTGCAACGGCGGCGCCCATACTGCAGGGGCGACACATCATGTCGCCCGCCACACCCCCCATGCGCTACAGTGGACGCGGACGAGAGAGGCGTACAGCAGGGAGGCTGACGATGCGCAAAATAATGCTGGAGTTCCGCGAGTTCGCCCAGCGCGGCAACGTGATGGACCTGGCCGTGGGCCTGGTGATCGGCACGGCCTTCAAGGAGATCACCAATTCCCTGGTGAAGGACATCCTCACGCCGGTCATCGGCGCGCTGACCGGCGGTGTGAACTTCGATCATCTCTTCCTCAGCCTCTCCGTGACGCAGTACGCGACCCTGGAGCAGGCTCAGGAGGCCGGCGTGGCCACGCTGGGTTACGGCAAATTCATCACCCAGGTCATCGAGTTCGTGATCATCGCCTTCGCCATGTTCATGGTGGTGCGCACCATGAACCGCCTGGCGCGTGAAGTGGAACAAAGGACCGACGGGGATCCGGCGACCTGAGCCGCGTTGACGACCACCCTGTAAGTGAGGGGCGGCGGCGTGTATACTGATGCCGGCAATGTCGCCATACGGGGTCCAGTGAGGGAGTGCACATCATGCACGAAGACAGATTGCGGGAGTTACGCGGGGAGATCGACGTGATCAACCTGCAAATCCTTGAGCTGCTGACGCAGCGCGCGCGCATCGTCTCGGCGATCGGGCGCGTACAGCAAACCCTTGGCACCTCGTTTTATGACCCCGAGCGCGAAGCCGAGATGCTGTCGGCGCTGCAGCAGGCCAACGAGGGCCCGTTCAGCAACGAGACCATCAGTGCACTGTTCAGCGAGATCTTCCGCGCCTCGCTGGCGCTGGAAGAGGAAGAGGCGCTGGCCAAGATCCTGGTGCAGCGCCATTACCCGGACGAACACACGGTCATCACCATGGCCGACGGCGCCGAAGTGGGCGCCGGCGACTTCACCGTGATCAGCGGCCCCTGCGCCATCGAGAGCGCGGAACAGGTCGACGAGGTGGCGGAGGCGCTGGCGGTGCGCGGCGTGCGTTTCCTGCGCGGCATGGGCTGGAAGCCGCGTACCTCGCCCTACGATTTCCAGGGCCTGGGCATGGAAGGTCTGCGCATCGCGCGGCAGGTGGCCAACCGCCACAACATGTTCATCGTCAGCGAGGTGATGGACAAGAGCCTCATCTCCGAAATGTCCGAATACGTCGACGTCTTCTGGGTCGGCGCGCGCAACATGTCCAACAGCTTCCTGCTGAAAGCGCTGGGGCAGGTGCGTCAGCCGGTGATTCTCAAGCGCAGCTTCGGCGCCACCATTCAGGAATTCCTCTACGCCGCCGAGTACATCGCCAGCAGCGGCAACCCCAACGTCATCCTGATGGAGCGCGGTACCCGCACCTTCGAGACGCGCACGCGCAATACGCTCGACCTGAGCGCGGTGGCCCTGCTGAAGCTGGAATCACATTTGCCGGTGGTCGTCGACATCTCGCACTCCGCCGGCCGGCGCGATATCGCCATCCCGCTGGCGCGGGCCGCGAAGGCGGTGGGCGCGGACGGCCTGATGTTCGAGTGTCATCCCAACCCGCCGGTCGCCATGAGCGACGCCAAGCAGCAATTGAGCATCCCCGAGATGCACGCCCTCATGGACGAAATCGCGGACGAGCAAAAGGTCCTGGCCTGAGCGGAGCGCTACACAGGCGCAGAGCGCAGCACAGGGGGTGACGACGCGTTCGTCACCCCCGTCGTTTGCCGCCCCGCGCGGTGACTGCTACACTGGCCTGCCCGGCAGGAGGACCCCCGGCCTTGCCTGAACAAGCCCTGTACCTCGCCTGGCGCCCCATGCGCTTCGAGGATGTCATCGGCCAGGAGCACATCACCCGCACCCTGCGTAATTCCCTGAAATCCGGCCGTGTGCGCCATGCCTATCTCTTCAGCGGGCCGCGCGGCACCGGCAAGACCACGACGGCGCGCCTGCTGGCCAAGGCCGTCAATTGCGCGGATGCGGA
The DNA here is from genome assembly GCA_026708325.1 of Anaerolineaceae bacterium. GTDB lineage: Bacteria > Chloroflexota > Anaerolineae > Aggregatilineales > Phototrophicaceae > JAGWBD01. Next base: position 59,441 of record JAPOVC010000025.1, read on the forward strand.
CCCCGGCCAGCGTCCCTGCAACAGTTGCGCCGCCTGCCGCGCCGTCAACGAGGGCCGCTATCTTGACCTGATCGAGATCGACGCGGCCACGCACACCGGCGTCGATGACGTGCGTGACCTGCGCGACAAGGTCGCCTTCGCGCCCGGCGAGGGCAACTACAAGGTCTATATCATCGACGAGGTGCATCGCTTCACCGGCAACGCCTTCGATGCCCTGCTGAAAACGCTGGAGGAACCGCCGCCGCACGCGGTCTTCGTGCTGGCCACTACCGAAATCGACAAGGTGCCGGCCACCATCCGCAGCCGTTGTCTGCCCTTTGAGTTTCGCCGCGTGGCGGTTCAGGCCGTGGCGGACCATCTGCAATCGATCGCCGACGCCGAGAACCTGCGCGTGGAGCGCCCGGCGCTGGAACTCATCGCGCGCCAGGGCACCGGCAGCGTACGCGACAGCATCAGCCTGCTGGACCAGATCGTCACCAACCCGGACGAGAAGATCTCGCTGGAACTGGCGCAGGACGTGCTGGGCACCGCCAGCAGCGAGGCCGTGCGCGCGCTGCTGGACGCGCTGGTGGCGCAGGACGCGGCGACCGGGCTGGACATCATCAACCGCGCCGTCGATGCCGGCAGCGACCCCCGCCAGTTCGGCCAGCAAATCGTGGAACAACTGCGCAACCTCTTGCTGACGCAGACGGCCAGCGCCGACCTGGTGGTGGGGACGGAGGAAGAAAGGCAGCGCTATCGGACGCAGGCCGAGGGGCTAAGCCCCGCCCTGCTGTTGCGCGCCCTGCGCAAGTTCAACGAAGCTTTGGCCGACGACCTGGGCAGCTGGCAACCGCAATTGACCCTGGAGCTGGCCCTGGTGGAGAGTTTGCCCGTGGCCGGCGCTAAAGCAGCCATGGCCGCGGAACCCGTCGCCCAGGCCGCGCCAGCGCCGGAGTCGCCAGCGCCGGCCGCCGCAACGTCGCCGCCGGCAAGGCCGGAACCGGAGTCCGGGCCTCCTACCGAAGCCCCGGCAGAAGTTCCCGCGCCGTCGGCCCCGGAAACGCTGACGCTGGAACAACTGCGGGAGCGCTGGGACAATGTGCGCCAGGCGGTGGAGCAGCAGGGACGCAGCTACGTCCCGGCGATGCTGGAGCACGTGCAGGTCCACGACCTGCGCGGCGACCTCGTCATTCTCGGCACCAGGCGGAACTTCCACGTCCGCCTTAATACACCGGACGCCCGCGAGAAACTCGAGCAGGCCCTGGAAGGCCTGTTTGGCCGTCCCCTGCGCGTACGCGTGCAGTCCATCGAAACGGACCCGGGAGACGGGCAAATCGATCCGGACGATCCACTGGTCGCCAGCGCCCTGGCGATGGGCGCGCGGGTGAGCGTGCAAGGGTCCGCAGAAAAGGGAGACTGAAATGCCCAAACGACCCAGCCAGGCCGCCATGCTGCGGCAAATCCAGAAGATGCAGGATGACATGAGCGCGGCGCAACAGGCCCTTGAGCACGAAACCGTTGAGGTCTCGGTGGGCGGTGGCCTGGTGACCGTGGTCATGACCGGTCACCAGCGCGTGCAATCGGTCGACATCGACCATTCACAGATTGACCTTGAGGACGAGGAATGGCCGGAGGACCTGCAGGACCTGCTGGTGGCGGCCGTGAACCAGGCCGTCGAACAAAGCCAGTTGCTGGCGGCGCAGAAGATGGAATCCATCACCGGCGGCCTGGGCGGGCTGCCGGGAATGGGCGGGCTGCTCGGTTGAGGCCGAATTTGCCGCAGCGGGCCCTGCAATGAAGTCCGCCGTCCCCGAGCCGGTCAGCCGCCTGACCGAGGCCTTCGCCCGTCTGCCGGGCGTGGGCCCCAAGACCGCCTCGCGTCTGACCTTTTACCTGTTGCGCGCCCCGGATGAAGTCGGCCTGACCCTGGCCGGGGCCCTGCGTGACCTGAAGGCCGAAACCCGTTTCTGTTCCCAATGTTTCAACATCACGGTCGAAGATCCCTGCGGGCTCTGCGCGGACCTCGGCCGGGACCGCAGCGTCATCGCCGTCGTCGAGGAGCCTCTGGACGTTCTGGCGCTGGAGCGTACCGGCAGTTACGGCGGGCTGTACCACGTGCTGCACGGCGCCATCTCCCCCGTCAACAACATCGGCCCGGACGAACTGCGCATTCGTGAACTTGTCCGGCGCGCGGAGGCGCCGGAACTGCGCGAGTTGATCATCGCGACCAACCCCGGCATGGAAGGCGACGCCACCGCGATGTACATCGAAGGCAGTCTGGCGGGTCGCGGCCTGCGCATCACAAGGCTGGCGCGCGGCCTGCCGGTGGGCGGCGACCTGGAATACGTCGATCCGGTGACCCTGACCCGTGCCCTGCTGGGCCGCTCCGAGCGCGCGTGACGCGGGCAGGGCAACGCAACCACCCGGATGTGACAAATCCATTAAATCAAGGTAATTTCAGGTAAGATAAGGTAAGTTGCCGGTCCTTACCTGAACACAGCGCGATCGGGAAGCAGGAGCGATCGTGGCCTGATGTGGCCTTCCCTGGCGCCGGCCGGGTCATCGTTACCCGCCGGCGCGACTGCGCACCTGCCGGATCACGCAACACAGCTGCGTCCATGAAGAGCGTTCGGCAAGGAGCAAAGAGACCATGTTGTCCAGAATCAATCCCTTTCACGCAGCGTTGCTTTCGCTGGTGCTGCTCCTGCTCGCCGTCATATTTGTGCTCGCGGTCTTCAGTGAGATTGGCACGCTTTTCACCGAGGGGCAGAGAGAGTTTGATTCCTACCGCCTGGCCAACTTCCTGCGTCAGACCTCGGAAGATCTCACCAGCATGGCGCGCCTGCACGTCGTCACCGGCGAGCAGCGCTACCGAGACTACTTCGACGAGATTCTGGATATTCGCGGTGGCGTTGCTCCCTACCCTGAAAACTATGTCTCACGACCCTACTGGGACATTGTGCTGGCCACCGGCGAGCGCCCGGGCGGATTCGCAGAGACCAGCACGCTTGAGGAAATGGCGGAGTCCATCGGTATTTCGGACGAGGCAGCGGAACTGCTGCTGGAGGCGGAACGCCAGTCCAACGATCTTGTCAGGCTGGAGCGCGAGACCATGGATATGGTGGCGGCGCATCTTGAAGCCGGCGGCGACTACAGTGTCGTCGAAGGTAATCTGCTGGCGGCGGTGCAGCGCCTCCACGGTCAGGAGTACCATGCGGCCAAGGAAGGCATCATGCAACCCCTGGTGGGATTCGCCGACCTGGCTGACAGGGGCGTACGGGATTTCGCCGACGCGGCCGTCGCCCGTTTAACAAGATTGTCCATCGCTCTGGGCATCTCGCTGCTGCTGGGCATACTGTCCGCCCTTCTGCTGGTGCTCCTGCTGCGACGCGACGCCAGCGGGACCTGATCCCTGGCTCTGGCGCGGGTCCGGTCCTTCGGCAGGACCCGCGCCTGGAGGCGGTCTGCAATGTGGCTACCCGGTAACCCTTCCTCCTGCACAGCGGGGACGCTCTGAAACGCGCCGAACTTTCCGGTCCCTATTTCCAGGCAGATGTCCGCAGAGGCAGCAGGGCGCGTCGCGCTGGTTCAGTCCGGTATCGATGGTCGTTTCTTGCAGTCTGGACAAGTGTTTGTCAATAATTATTGCACTTGTCGCTGTGAGGGGATGAAAATGATGGAACTCCTGAAGAGACCCGTACTCTACAATGTCATCACGATTGTCGCGTTAATTCTCTCGGTCATTGCCCTGTTGGATCAGGGGCGCACCCTGATTGCCGAGACGTCTGAAATCATCACCAGGCTGGAAGGTGTGGCTGCAGAAAGTGACCCGGCAGTTGGCGAGGCCGCGGCGGCGATCCGCGCCAGCCAGCAGGTCCGCGGGGACCTTTACCGCCAGGCGCTGATCGCCATGATCATAGCCATTTTGGCCAATGTCATCGCGAATTACCTCGGCCGCAGCCGTCAATGGACAAATCTCTCTCGCATTGAGGCGCTGGAAGCGGAGATTGAGGGACTGCGGGGGAATCAGCAGGCCTGATTCCTCGCTCCCTGCTGCCTTGCCGGCCCGGCGACACTGCCGCGTGATCCGGGCAAACGCTGTCCAAAACTGAACCCTTTGCGATTTACTTCGTATGACTGAATGGTCGGGTCCCGGGTTGGCCTGGTGTCTCGCGGCGTCCGTGCAGGTCTTGCAGGCGGGGAAAGGGAGCGCAGTATGAATATGGAGAAGTGGGCGGGCGTCCTCATTCTGTTTCCGATGTTGCTGCTTGCCATGGTGGCATTTTTGATGGGTGAATTGTTGCCAGGCATGTTTCACGGCATGTTGCATGTGATGGAGGATGTAAGCGGCGGGCCACTGGCCGAGACAACCTACGCTGCCTGGCAACATGTGTCGCAGCTGGCCACGATCCTGCGGATTGCGGCGGTCGCTCTTGTTTGCAGTCTGGTGGTGTACGGCGTCCTGATCTGGCGTCACCGCTTGCCGGTGCCCCTGCACAAGTTGCACTAACCGTACCGGCAGGTCGCCGAATGAATGGAGGCGGTGCCGGTTGGCGGGCAGTGAGGGTCAGACTTGACAGGACGGTGTCGTGGGTGTAGGATCCGGGGCCTGCGGGGTTCCGGGTTGACGGGGGATCGTGCGGGCGCAGTTTGACAATGTGACAGCGGGAAAGACTGAGGAAGCCGGTGCGACCGGCTTGAGGGGCCGTGTATCCGGGCCCTGAAGAGAAATACGGATACGGGAGTATGGGATACAAACGGCGAGTTTGATCCTGGCTCAGGATGAACGTTGGCGGCGTGCCTAACACATGCAAGTCGAACGGGAAGCCTCCTTCGGGGGGTGGAGAGTGGCGCACGGGTGCGTAACACGTGGTTAACCTGCCCTGGGGACGGGGACAACCGCTGGAAACGGCGGCTAATACCGGATGTCACGATATACGGGGGACTGTATATGGTGAAAGGGCGCTTATGGCGCCCGCCCTGGGAGGGGACTGCGGCCCATCAGCTGGATGGTGGGGTAACAGCTCACCATGGCGAAGACGGGTAGGGGATCTGAGAGGGTGGTCCTCCACACCGGGACTGAGACACGGCCCGGACTCCTGCGGGAGGCAGCAGTGAGGGATATTGCGCAATGGACGGAAGTCTGACGCAGCGACGCCGCGTGGGTGAAGAAGGTTTTCGGATCGTAAAGCCCTTTTCTGCGTGACGAGGATGACGGTAGCGCAGGAAGAAGTGTCGGCTAACTACGTGCCAGCAGCCGCGGTAACACGTAGGACACGAACGTTATCCGGAATTACTGGGCGTAAAGGGCGCGCAGGCGGTTATACAAGACGGACATGAAAGCCTGGGGCTCAACTCCGGGAGGCTGTCGGTGACTGTATAACTTGAGCGTGAGAGAGGGGTGTGGAATTCCGCGTGTAGTGGTGAAATGCGTAGAGATGCGGAGGAACACCGGAGGCGAAGGCGGCACCCTGGCTCACGGCTGACGCTGAGGCGCGAAAGCATGGGGAGCGAACGGGATTAGAAACCCCGGTAGTCCATGCTGTAAACGATGTGCACTCGATGTTTGTCGGGCTACGGCCCGGTGGGTGTCCCAGTGAACGCGGTAAGTGCACCGCCTGGGGAGTACGGTCGCAAGGCTAAAACTCAAAGGAATTGACGGGGGCCC